>NZ_JAJJZH010000002.1:0-556849 GCF_021029015.1 Halobacterium sp. KA-6 | reverse complement strand
CCTCAAAGACCCCGAGATTCTGATTCTCGACGAGGCCACCAGCGACGTCGAGAATCAGAATCTCGGGGTCTTTGAGGATGGCGCGCGCGATGTCGATGCGCTGGCGTTGGCCGCCCGAGATCTTCACGCCACGCTCCCCGACCTCCGTGTCGTATCCCTCCGGGAGCTCGGCGACAAATTCGTGGGCGTCGGCGGCTTTCGAAGCCTCGACGACCGCCTCGCGGTCGGCGTCGAACTGGCCGTACGCGATGTTCTCCGCGATGGTGCCGTCGAAGAGGAAGGTGTCCTGGCTGACGTAGCCGATGTGCTCGCGGAGGCTCGCCAGCGTTAGGTCGCGGACGTCGTGGCCGTCCACACGAACCGCACCGTCGTCAACGTCGTACAGGCGCAGCAGGAGTTTGCAGAGCGTGGACTTCCCGGCGCCCGTCGGCCCGACGAGCGCGACGGTGTCGCCCGAGTCAGCGTCGAAGGAGACGTCGTCGATGACGGTCTCCTCGGTGTCGTAGCTGAACATCACATCGTCGTACTCGACGCGCCCGTCGACGTTCTCGAGTTCGACGGCGTCGTCGGCGTCCGTGACCTCCGAGGGGACGTCCATGAGGCCGAACACGCGCGCAGAGGAGGCTTTCGCGTTCTCGTACTGGTCGACGATGTTCGACACCTCCGCGAGCGGCGTGACGAAGCGCTGCGTGAGGAAGATGAACGTGACGAACGCGCCCGGCGACAGCGTCCCCGAGAGGAACAGCGGCGCGCCGTACAGCAGCCAGTAGCCGCCGACCGCGAACGTCACCGCGAAGGAGAGTCCGGCGAGCAGTTCCATGCCGGGGCGGTAGACGTAGCTCAGGCGGAGGACGTCCATCGTGTCCCGGAAGAATCGGTAGGAGGCGTCCGTGACGCGGTCGGTCTCGTGGGGTCCTCGGCGGCGTTAGTCTTCACGAGTTCGACGCCCGCGAGGCTGTTCTCCAGTTTCGTGTTGAGGTTGCCGATGGCGGCGCGCTGGCGCTCGTAGCGGGGTTCTGCGCGCGTCATGAACCACGACGTGAGCACGACCATCAGTGGAATCGCGGACAGCGTGACGACCGCCAGCTGCCAGTTCTCGGCGACGAGGATAGCGGTGATGCCCGCGACCATCACCACGAGTCGGGCGGAGTTCTGGAGCGCGTCGTCGAGGAACACTTCGAGGTTCGAGGCGTCGTTGTTCAGCACGGACATCACTTCGCCGGTCTGTTTGTCGTCGAAGAACGTCATGTCTAGGCCCTGCATCTTCGCGAACGAGTCCGTGCGGACGTCGTGCATCACGCGGTGCGCGAACAGGTTCGCGGTGACGCCGTACGCGTACGTGAACACCGCGGTGACGAGGAACGACCCGGCGATGAGCACCGCCGAGAGCTCGAACAGGGCGACCTCGCTCGTGGGGAACCAGGCCGCGGGCACGAGCGGCAGGTCGTAGGGCGAGTCGCCGGTGAACACACTGTCGATGGCGGCACCGAGCACGACCGGCGGCAGGAGGCTCGCGACGCGCGCGACGACGTTCGCCACCATGCCGGCTGCGAAGTACGGCCATTCGCTGGCGCCGTACTCCCGGAACAGCCGGCCGAGCGGCTGCTCGACGCGGTCGCGGTACTCGTCGAAGGCGCTATCCTCCGTCGCTGGCATTACGGTTCGAAATACCACCGCGCCCGAAGTCGGTTACGGTCGCCACAGTCCGGCAACCACAAGGTTTCAGTCGGCCGCGCGGCGACTCGCTGACATGCGTACGCTCCCGGTGGTCCTCGCGGTCGTGCTCGTGAACGACGCCGTCCTCCTGCTGGCGCTGGACGTGTCGGTGCCGACGTGGCTGGTCGTGCTCGGCGCCGCGCTCGCGCTGACGGTGCCGATACTGGTCGCCGTCGGCGCGACCGTAGAGAACGAAGCGCCCTCGCGGGCAGAGTTACAGCGAGACGTCGAGCAGTTGCGCGAGCGGGTCGAGTCCTAGTCGAGCGCGCGGCGCGGAACGATGCGGGGTTCGTCGTCGTAGGAGACGGCGGCGTCGACGTCGAAGACGTCCGCGAGCAGCTGTTCGGTGACGACGTCCTCGGGCGGGCCCCAGTCGTACACTTCGCCGTCGTCGAGCGCGACCAGATAGTCCGCGAAGCGCGCGGCCTGCTGGAGGTCGTGGAGGACGACGCAGACCGTGACGTCGCGTTCCTCGTTGAGCGTGCGGACGACTTCCATCACGCGGAGCTGGTGGTGGAGGTCGAGGTACGTCGTCGGTTCGTCCAGCAGGAGCACGTCGGTGTCCTGAGCGAGCGTCATCGCGACGAACGCGAGCTGCTTCTGGCCGCCGGAGAGCTCCGAGAGCTGGGTGTCGCGGAGGTGGTCGACGCCCGCGAGGTCGATGGCGCGCTCGACGGCGTCGCGGTCCTCGTCGGTGAGTGGGTCGAGGAAGCCACGGTGGGGGTACCTGCCGTGGGACGCGAGGTCTTCGACTGTGAGGCCGCCGGGCGCCGCGTTCTCCTGGTCGAGGAGGCCGAGTTCGCAGGCGAGTTCCTTCGCGGGGCGCTCTTGGACGTCGCTGCCGTTCAGGAGGACTGTGCCGGACTCGGGGGACAGCTCCGCGGACAGCCCCTTCAGCAGCGTGGACTTCCCGGAGCCGTTGGGGCCGACGAGCGCCGTCACTTCGCCCTCGGGGATGACGAGGTCGTCGCAGTCGACGACGATGCCCTCGCCGTAGCCGAGTTCGATGCCGGACGCGAGCAGCGCGGCGTCGTCGACCGGGTCCTCGTCGGTGACGTGGTCGGTCGTCGAGTCGGTGCCGGTCGAGACGAGTGGGATGTCTGGCATGGTTAGAACTCCGTGAACGACTCCGTTCGGCGCAACAGCAACAGGAAGTAAGGCCCGCCGAGCAGGCCGGTGACGACGCCGACCGGGACCTGCGTCCCGCCGAGCGCGAGCCGCGCGAACACGTCCGCGGTGACGACGAGCGCGGGGCCGGCGAACAGGCAGCCGGTCATCAGCCGGCGGTAGTCGCTGCCGACGAACGTGCGGACCGCGTGGGGGACGACGAGCCCGACGAAGCCGACGAGTCCCGCGACCGCGACTGCGGCGGACGCGGCGACGATGGCGAGCGTGGACAGCAGGAAGCGGATGCGTTCGACGCTCATGCCGAGCGAGCGCGCCGCGCGCTCGCCGAGCAGGAGGACGTCGAGTTGGCGGGCGCTCGCGAGCGCCGCGGGCACGACGACGAGCGTCGGGATGGCGACGGTGCGGGCGTCGGTCCAGTCGACGCCGACGAGCGAGCCGGCGAGCCACGCGACGGCGGTGCGCATCACGCCGTTGCTCTCGATGAAGTAGAACATCCCCGTCTGGAGGCTGTTGAAGATGGTGCCGACGACGACGCCCGCCAGCACCAGTCGGACGGGGGTGGTGCCGCCGCGCCACGCGACGGCGTACACGAGTAGGAACGCGCCGGTGCCGCCGGCGACGGCGGCCAGCGGCAGGAGGTACGCGCCCAGCGAGAATACGAGCGTGAAGACGACCGCGACGCCGGCCCCGGAGGAGACGCCGAGGATGTACGGGCTCGCGAGCTCGTTGCGCGTAATCGCCTGGAAGATGGCGCCGGAGACGGCGAGGTTGAGTCCCACGAACGCGGCGACGAGCACGCGCGGGAGCCGCACCGTCCAGACGACGATGGTGGCGTTCGAGAGCACCGAGAGGTCGGCGTAGACGCCGAGGAAGCGCGCGGCGTTCTCGCCGAGGACGAGCGTCGCGAGCACCTCTGGGTTGGTCCAGACGGCGCGGTCGAACAGCGCCCGGACGGCGATTTCGAAGGGCATCTCGTAGGCGCCGTAGCGTATCTGGACGAGGCCGGCGACGACCATCAGGACGACGCTCGCGCCGATGATGGTGGCGAGTTGGGCGTCGACCTCGGGGAGGAGTGCGTCTCGGACGCGGCGTTGTCGTGTCATCTGTTGGTCCGTGCGGCGGTTTGGAGGCCGCGGCGGTGCCGGCGGAGTCACCCGCCGGAACTGCGCTTACCTTTAGGTCGCCCTAAGACTTCAAAAGCGTTCCGTCTACGACGTGATAATCGTCGCCAGTTCGTCGCGGTCGAACAGTTCGTCCTCGAAGCGCTCGGGGTAGAGCTCCGTGGCGAAGCGCTCGGTGAGGAAGAGGTGCTGAATCGGGCCGAGGTAGATGGGGCCGCCGCGGTAGACGGCGCCCTCCTCGACGGCGGTGATGCGGCTCGCCGTCTCGTGGTTCTGCATGAACGACACGACGGTGTTCTCGAACTCCTCGCGGGTCTTGTCCTCGTGGCCGCGCACGAACAGCGCCTCGGGGTCGAGGTCGAGCAGCGTCTCGTAGTCGATTTCCGAGCGGCTCCCCGTCGAGAGCGCTTCGACGTCGGAGTCGGCGATGGCGTCCTGGACGTTCAGGTCGTGGAAGGACTTCTTGTTCGCGCCCTCGCCGCTGAGGTGGTACGGGGAGAACGACGTGGGCTCGTTGCTGCCGCCCCAGACGAGCGCGGCGCGCGGCCCCTCACTGGGCACGTCCTCGCCGATGCGCGCGACGAAGTCGTCGTGGAACGTCGAGAACGCCTCGTAGCGCTCGGTCTCCTGAACGGCTTCGGCGACCTTCTCGAAGGCGCCGTACATCGTGTAGTAGTCGTAGTCGTGCCACGCGTCCGTGCGCCGGAAGATGGTGTTGCCGAGGAACGGGCCCGCGCGCTCTTCGAGGAACTGGATGTCCTCGTCGTTCATCTCGAAGACGTTCGTCAGCCAGTTGGGGTCGATGAGGTGGAGGTCGGCGTCGATGGAGAGCAGCGTCTCGCGGGAGACGCCCTGGTCGACGAGGTCGACCATCTGGGACTTGTCGACGCTGACGCCGTCGAGTTCCTCGTAGCCGCCGGTGTGGTAGCGGGCTTTCTGTCCGATGGACGCGACGGCGTCGCCGTGGCCGAGCGCGACGAGCATGTCCGCGTAGCCGGACGTGTAGACGGCGATGGTCTCGGGGACGCTGTCGAACTCGACTTCGCCGACCGGCGTCATCGTGACGCTGTACGACTGGGACTGGGCTTCGGTCGTCTCTTCGGCGCCCGACGTCGTGGCGTCGTCCTCGGTCGCGGGCGCGTCGGTCGTGTCGTTCGTGCTTCCTTCGTTCGGGCTCGCGCAGCCGGCGAGCAGGCCGGCGAGCGTGGCTGCGGTCCCGGACTTGATGAACGTGCGTCGTCGCATACTCGTTTAGGTTCGCCTAAAGAATAAAAGGGCGTCGGTTTTTCGGCGGGCCTAAACGAACGGTGTCGGCGCGTCGCGGCCCCGGCCGGAGCGGGCGTCGTGCCACGCACCCACCCGGGACGGGAACCTTTATGGCCGCGCCACCGCTCCGCTGACGTATGCGCGTCGAGCTCGCGGTAGTACGTGTGTAAGCCCTCTTCTCGTCACGAACCGGACACACAGACACGCGACCGCGGCCGACGACCCACCCAGCTATGACGAACATTCCGGACAGCTACGACCCCGACCGCATCGAGACCGAGTGGCAAGACGACTGGCAGGACTCCGACGTCTACGAGTTCGACCCATCCGAGTCGGACACCCAGTACGTCGTCGACACGCCGCCGCCGTACCCCACCGGGAACCTCCACCTCGGCCACGGCCTGCAGTGGTCGTACATCGACTTCGTCGCGCGCTTCCACCGCCTGCAGGGCGACGCCGTTCTCTTCCCGCAGGGCTGGGACTGCCACGGCCTCCCGACCGAGGTCAAAGTCGAGGAGAACCACGACATCCACCGCACGGACGTCTCCCGCGAGGAGTTCCGGGAGATGTGCGTCGAGCACACCGAGGCCCGCATCTCGGAGATGAAACAGACGATGACCGAATTGGGCTTCTCCCAGGACTGGTCGGCGGAGTTCCGCACGATGGACCCCGAGTACTGGGGGCAGACGCAGTCGTCGTTCGTCGAGATGGCCGACGACGACATGGTCTACCGCGACGAGCACCCCGTCAACTGGTGTCCGCGCTGCGAGACCGCTATCGCGGACGCCGAGGTCGAGAACGTCGACCGCGAGGGCACGCTGTACTACGTCACGTTCGAGGGCGTCGGCAACGACGACATCGAAATCGCGACCACGCGCCCGGAACTGCTGGCGGCCTGCGTCGGGATGGCCGTCGACCCCGACGACGAGCGCTTCGAGGGCCGCGTCGGCGACACGTTCGAGGTCCCGCTGTTCGGCCAGGAGGTCGAACTGCTCGCGGACGACGACGTCGACCCCGACTTCGGGACCGGCGCCGTCATGATTTGTACGTTCGGGGACAAGCAGGACGTCGACTGGTGGGCCGAGTACGATCTCGACCTCCGGTCGGTGTTCACCGAGGACGGCCACCTCACCGAGGAAGCCGGCGACTTCGCGGGGCTGTCCATCGACGACGCGAAGGGCGAAATCGCGGACGCGCTCGACGACGAGGGCTACCTGAACGACACCGAGCCCACCGAGCAGAGCGTCGGCGCGTGCTGGCGGTGTGACACGCCCATCGAGATTCTCTCCAAGGAGCAGTGGTTCGTGGAGGTCGACCAGGACCTGGTCCTCGAGAAGGCCGAGGAGGTCGAGTGGATTCCCGAGCACATGCACGACCGCCTCGTCGACTGGGCGGAGGGCATGGAGTGGGACTGGGTCATCTCCCGCCAGCGCGTCTTCGCGACGCCGATTCCCGCCTGGGAGTGCACGGGCTGTGGCCACTGGCACATCGCGGAGCGCGCCGAGACGCCGGTCGACCCCGACGAGGAAGACCCCGCCGTCGGCGCGTGCCCCGAGTGTGGCAGCCACGACTGGCGCGGCGAGACCGACGTCATGGACACGTGGATGGACTCCTCGATTACGCCGCTACACATCTCCGGGTGGCCCGAGGACATCGACCTCGACGAGTTCGAACCCGTCGGCCTGCGGCCGCAGGGCCACGACATCATCCGCACGTGGGCGTTCTACACGCTCCTGCGGACGGGCGCGCTCACCGACGAAGCGCCGTGGGAAGACATCCTCGTCAACGGCATGGTGTTCGGCCCGGACGGCAACAAGATGTCCAAGTCCCGCGGGAACGTGGTCGCACCCGACGAGGCCATCGAGGAGTACTCCGCGGACGCCGTCCGGCAGGCGCTCGCGCTCGGCGGCCAGCCCGGCAGCGACGTCCAGTTCCAGTGGAAGGAGGTCAAGTCCGCCTCCCGCTTCCTCACGAAGCTCTGGAACATCGTGAAGTTCTCCGGCGGGCACTTCGACGAGGACACGCCCGACATCAGCGACCCCGCCTACCGGGACGCCGACCGCTGGCTGCTCTCGGAACTCACGAGGGTCGCCGACGAGGTCGAAGCCGAGATGGAGGCGTACCGGTTCGACACCGCGCTTCGTACGCTCCGCGAGTTCGCGTGGGAGGACCTCGCCGACGACTACGTCGAACTCGTCAAAGGCCGACTGTACAACGGCCGGCCGGGCGAGCGCGCCGCCGCCGAGAAGACGCTCTACACCGCGGTCACCGCAGTCGTCCGGATGCTGTCGCCGTTCAGCCCGCACGTCACAGAGGAAATCTGGAACCACCTCCCGGGCACCGAGGGCAGCGTCCACAACGCCGCGTGGCCCGAGGTCGACATGCTCGACGAGGACGCGGAAGTCGCCGGCGAGTACATCGCCGAGACCGCCAGCGAAGTCCGCGCGTGGAAGTCCGAGAACCACATCCCGCTGAACGAACCTCTCGACCGCGTCGAGCTCTACTTCGAGCCCGGCCAGGAGGCGAGCCTCGACACGTACGACCTCAGCGAGACCGTCAACGCCCCCATCAAGCTCGTGGAGGGCCGCCCGGACATCGAATTGGTCCCGGTCGAGGTCGACGCCGACGAGTCCGAAATCGGCCCCGAGTTCCGCAGCGACGCGGGCGCGGTGATGCAGGCCGTCGACGCCGCCGACCCCGCCGAGATTCAGGCGCAGATGCACTCCGGCGACACCGTCACCGTCGACGCCGCGGGCGAGACGTACGAACTCGACGCCGACTGGCTGACCGTCGAGACGGAGTACCACGCCCAGTCCGGCGAGGAAGTCGCCGTCATCGAGACATCGTTCGGCACCGTCCTCGTCTACGAGTAGGGCGGCCACCACCTTCTACTGGCGCGCGAGCGACCTCGCGAGCATGGTCGACCCAACAGCGCCACGAATCGAGGACGTCGTACGCCTCCCGGAGGACGCGTTTCTCGACCAGGTCGCGGAGACGATGCACGCAGAAGACGTCGGCAGCGTCGTCGTCACCGGCGACACGACCGACCTCGCAGGTATCGTCACCGACCGGGACCTCGCACTCGCACTCCGGGACGGCATCGACCCCGAGCAGACGACCGTGGACGAGGTGATGACGGCCGACCCCGTCACGGCCGAGAAGGGCGCGGAGATATTCGAAGTCGTGGAGACAATGCGCGACGAGGGTGTCCGCCGACTTCCGCTCGTGGACGACGCGGGCGACGTCGTCCGGCTGGTGAGCCTCGACGACGCGCTCGTATTGCTCGGCGAGGAGATGGCCGACGTCGCGGAACTCGTCGAAGCACAGGTGTAACCCCCGGCGTCGTCCGGAACCCGGCTGCTTTTTCGCCGCCGTCCGCGAGAGAGGGGTATGGACCCCCGCATCGAGGACCACGCCGAAGTGCTGGTGGACTGGAGCGCGCGCGTCGAGGAGGGCGACGACGTCGTGTTGAGCGTCGGCCCGGACGCCCACGAGCTCGCGGTCGCGGTCGCCGAGAAGGTCGGCGAGCGCGGCGCGAACCTCGTCACGGCGTACTCGTCGAACGAACTCGGCCGGGCGTACGCGCTCGCCCACGGTGACGACTTCGACGAGGACCCCGAGTACGAACTCGTGCTCTACGAGAACGCCGACGTGGTACTCTCCATCGGCGGCGGCCGCAACACCAGCGAGGGCTCGGACATCCCCGCGGAGATACGGCGCGCGCAGTCGAAAGCCCGGCAGGGCATTCGGGAGGCCCGGATGAACACGGACTGGGTGTCGACGGTCCACCCGACGCGGTCGCTCGCTCAGCAGGCGAACATGTCCTTCGCGGAGTACCAGGACTTTGCGTACGACGCCATCCTCCGCGACTGGGAGAGCCTCGCCGACCAGATGGCGAACATGAAGGAGATTCTGGACGCGGGCAGCGAGGTGCGGCTCGTCAAGGAGGACACCGACCTCACCATGAGCATCGAGAACCGGACTGCGGTGAACTCCGCGGCATCCGTCGAATACGACTCCCACAACCTCCCCTCCGGCGAGGTGTTCACTGCGCCCCACGCCACCGAGGGTGAGGTGTTCTTCGACGTCCCGATGACGATTCGCGGCGAGCGCGTGCAGGACGTCCACCTCACGTTCCAGGACGGCGAGGTCATCGACTACAGCGCCGCCCAGAACGAGGACGTCGTCGGCGAGATTCTGGACACCGACGAGGGGTCCCGACGCCTCGGCGAATTGGGCATCGGGATGAATCGCGGCATCGACCAATTCACCGACTCCATCCTCTTCGACGAGAAAATGGGCGACACCGTCCACCTCGCGGTCGGCCGCGCGTACGAGTCGAACTTCCCCGAGGGCCACGAGGACGAAGCCAACGACTCCGCGGTCCACGTGGACATGATTACGGACGTGAGCGAGGACTCGTTCCTCGAAGTCGACGGTGAAGTGGTGCAGCGCGACGGGACGTTCCGGTGGGAAGAGGGATTCGAGGAGTAGGCCACCGTGCTTATCCGCCGCCGGCGTGTCAACGTTTAGAGAGACACAATGTCCTTTCTCAACTCCGTCGGCGAACTCGTCGGCAGCGTCGTCGCGGTGGCGCTGCTGCTCGTCCTCGCGGTAATCAGCTTCTTCGTGACCATCTTCATCGTCGACGCGGGCGCGAGCCTCGCGGGGCTCAACCCGGGCGACGACTTCGTGACGCTCGCGGCAGCGGTGCTGACGGCCGGCGCCATCGTCGGCGGCGCGTCGCCGCTGACGGCGATTGCCGGCACCGAGAGCGCGTAACGCTCCCGTAGCCGCGTTCCGTGTTTTCAGCGCCGAAAACCGTTCGGAAGATACACCGGCTGTCGGACAGCGACGCTCTGGGTCGATATTTCACACCTGGTAGCGGTTGCTGTCTTTTTTAGCGTAGATTTTTGCGGGGTCGCTGCGCGACCCCGCAAAAAGGTACGAGCTCGAGGGGAGTAAGCCCCCTTCTGTTCGGCCTGGCATTCGGCTGAGCGTCCACACGGCCCCTTGCGGGCGTGTCGGGCTACCTTGCGCGCGTGGACTTGCACCGGCGGGGATTAGCCGTTCCATCGGTCCCCTCCCTTCAGCGAACGGGGATACCGTTCGCGTTTGACGCGGTAGAACCGCGCGGTTCGCGGCTGACGCCGCTCACCTGTAACGTGGCCTCCCGTTGGTCGGCCACGCTTCCCTCGGCGGGTTAGCTTCCTTCCCTCGCGGGTCGGGTCGCACGCCTCATCGGTGGGGGAGGGACGTGTCGTCTCTGTTCCAGTGCCGACGGTCTCCCGTCCCGGATTTGCATCCGGCCGCCTGCCCGAACGGGTGGGGGGACTTTCCTCATGCCTCTCGGCACGGGAGCCAGGCTCCCTCTGCTCGCCGGTTCTAGGAGTGCCGCGGCGTTAAGGGGTTCGGTTGAATAGGTCGTCGAAGCGCGTGTCGACGAACCACGTTCAGTATTCAACCTTGTGGCCGGCGGAATTATACAGAATCGTTGTCAACGAACCAATTAGTGCGCGCGAATCCGACTCACGTTCCGCGGTTCGGCCGTCCTACGCAGCCGAGGAAAAATCCTTCACGGTTCTCGCCCGTGAGGGGAAGAGTTCAAGTTAATCCTTGCCATAAATAGACTCGTATGGCCGAGGCCCAGTCAGTAGTACTTTCCTTCGAGGACGGCGCTCGGACGGTTGAACTAGCACGCGAATCCGTCGAGGCGTTCGTCCGGAACGGCCAGCGCGAGCAGCCCGGTAGCATGCGGGACGCCTTCTACAACCGAACGAGCGCGTTCGTGCGATTGGAGTCGACCCACGGCCGCGGCCGGCTCCGGGGCTGTGCGGGCGCGCAGGAGTCCGCCCGCGACCTCGGGAGCCGCGACCAGCAGCTCGGGCACGCCATCGTCGAGGCGTCCATCAAGGCCGCCTCGGAGGCGTCGTGTGGCTCCGAAGTTGAGGCCGCGGAGCTGCCGAACCTCCGCGTCTCCGTCTGCACCGTCTCGAACCTCGTTCTCACGGACGACCCCGTCGAGGACATCGAGCTCGGCGTGCACGGCGTCGCCATCGACGGCGACGGCAAGCACGGCTGGATGTACCCGACGCTGCCCGTCGAGAACGACTGGAGCGTCTTCGAGTACCTCGACCGGACGTGCCGGAAGGCGGGCCTCCCGAACGGCGCGTGGGAGGACGACGACGTGATGGTCACTCTCTTCGAGGGGCAGGTGTTCCGGGAGACCGGCGAGGACGCCGAGGAGCCCGTCGAAGAGCTCACCGCGTAGAAGCGCGCGCTACTGTTACTCCCCTCCGTTCCCGAACCCGACACGCTCGGCGTCGTCGAGCGCGCGGTCGGCGGCGTTCTCGATGCTGAACGACCGGACGACGTCGCCGTCCCGAATCAGCGGGTCCAGCAGCGACGTACCGTCCGTCGGGCCGGGCCGGGCAGCGAGGCCGACGTGGTGGCCGCCGTCGCGCGTGCGATAGACGTCTTTCTTCCCGGAGAGTTTCCCGCGCTTGGCGGCGGGTTCGCCGTCCACCTCAACGATGTCGAGCGCGAAGTCCACGGGGTCGGCGTTCGAGACGTGGCTGCCGACGCCGAAGCCGTCCGCGACGTCCCGGAGATCCCGGAGTTGTGTGGGGCCGAGGCCGCCGCTGAGGAAGATGTCGACGTCGCGGCGGTCGCGGGCGTCCAGTTCCCAGCGAATCTCGCGGACGATGTGCCGGAAGTCGCCGCGGCGCGAGCCGGTGGTGTCGAGGCGGACGCTGTCGAGGTCGTCGCCGAGTTCGTCGATGGCGCGCAGGACTTCGTCTTTCTCGTCGCTGTACGTGTCACAGAGCGCGACCCGCGGGACCGACTCGTCGACGGCGTCGTCGAACGCGCGCCACGCCGCCTCCTGGTTGCCGCGCCCGAAGCAGATGAGGAGCGCGTGGGGCATCGTCCCGCCGGCTTCGCGCCCGATGACGTCGCCGGCGGCGAGGTGAGAGAAGCCGTCGAGGCCGCCGACGAGCGCGGAGCGTTCGACCATCGCCGCAATCGAGGGGTGGACGTGGCGCGCGCCGAAGCTCAGGACTTGGGAGTCGGGCGCGGCGCGCCGCGCTTCGAGGGCGGCGGTCGCGACGCCCGAGGCGTGCGAGAGGAAGCCCAAAAGCGACGTCTCGTAGCGCGCGAAGTCGCGGTAGTTGCCCTCGATGCGGAGGACGGGGCCGCCGTCGAACAGCGTTCCCTCGGAGATCGCGTCCACGTCGACGGGGAGGCCTTCGAGGAGGTGGGCGGCGTCCTTGACGCCCGCGAGCAGTTCGAACTCCCCGGTCGGGAACTGGTCGGCAGTCACCTCCGCGACCACGCGAGGGTTCTTCCCGGCGAAGTCCAGCGTCGTCTCGGTGCGCTCGAAGTACGCGTCGGTCGCGCGGCCGCTCTCGATGGCCTCCGGCGGCACGACGTCGAAGGTCACGCGACCACCCGGCGAGTAGCCTGCATGCCTCGGGGTAGACCCGCCCGAGCGAAAAAGCCTCGCCTCCCTACTGCGAGTGGACGTCGCCGAGGTCGCCGGGAGTGGGCGCGTTCACGATGGTGACCTCGTTCCCGGAGCGAGTGACGCGGAACGCGTCGGCGAACTCGCTCTCGTTCTCGGGGATGCGCCAGACGCCGTTCGAGCGCTGTTCGGCCCCCCAGTACTGGAGGAGGTGGCGGTACGTCCGCGCGAACTCGCGGGCGTCGCCGTTGGAGTCGAACGCGAGCCGCCACGTGTAGGCGGTCTCGTTGCCGTTCTCGTACACCCAGAGTTTTTCGCCGTCCCAGCCAGCGACGGGCTGGGTGGCGTAGTCGAACGGCGAGTCCTGGTCGATGTCGCCGTTCGCGCCATAGTTCAGCGGGTTCAACACGGCGTCCTGCGGGTGGCGGTCCTGCTCGTAGGCGGGGTAGCCGAACATCGCGGTGAGCCCGCCGACGCCGACTTCGCCGTAGGGCGCGCGGCCGCCGGGCGTGACGCGCTCCCAGGAGTCAGTAGAGCGGTCGGGGAGCGAGACGTCCCGGGGCTGGTCGCTGCCGTACTTCTCGGGCTGGGCGACCTGCTCGGAGGACGCCGGCGGCTGGTCGTAGACGCCCGCGACCGCGTCCCAGCCGCCGTCACTGTGGACGTGCTCGACGAACGCCGACCCCGCGCTGTACGGGAAGTACTTCATCATGTAGACGCCGAGGTGGATGCTCCCGCCGCCCCCGCCACCACCGCCCGCGGCTTCGGGCGTGGCGCACTCCCACTCGGCACCGCAGCGCTCGCTGTACTGGCTGTCGAGGAAGCTCGCTTCGCCCTCGATGAGGCCGTTGTGGGCGTTGGCCTTGTCCCGGGTGGGCGAGGAGAAGTTCGCCTGGAAGTTCCGGAATTGGAGGGCGTGCATCAGCTCGTGGCCGAGTGTGTTCTCGTCGATGGTCGGCGTCTCGGACTCGGAGATGACGACGATTCGGTCGTCGCGGGGCGTGTAGAACCCGAGCACGTTCGACCCGCGGTTTTCGTTCTGGACGGACAGCGAGTCGTTTCGCTCGCCGACGAGGAACAGCGCCTCGAATTTTACGTTGTCGAACGTCGCCATCGCGTCGCTGGAGTTTCCGGTGCCGGTGTACTCGTCGCGGTACGTCGACCGCGAGATGACGTCGACGGGCACCGGCTTCTGGAATTCGATGCCGCGGAGCTGTTCGACCCGCGCCATCGACCGGTTGACGACTTGGTCGCGTTCGGTCTCGTTGAGGCCGTCGTCGACGGTCACGGGGAGGGACTCGTTGTGCCAGTAGCCGCCCTCCCAGCCGAGCGCGTCGCCGGCGGGGTCGGCGTAGTCGAAGTCGCTCGTCGCGGGCGCGGTCGTGGTCTCGACGGCCCCACCGCCGGTCCCGGCGGGGGACTGACAGCCGGCGAGGACGACCAGCGCGACGAACGCCACGGCCAGAATACGGCGTGTCATTACACGCGGTTCGGTCTCGACGGGGTAAAACGCTACGCACAGCCACACCGCCCGAGGGCCGGCCCAACGGCTTAGTGGCTCGCCGGCGAGCACTCGCGCATGGAGTTCGACCCCGACAGCACCGCGGTCGTCGTCGTGGACGTCCAGAACGGCTTCTGCCACCCCGAGGGGAGCCTGTACGCGCCCGCCAGCGATGAAGTCGTCGACCCCGTCACCTCGCTCGTCTCTCGGGCGCGCGAGGCGGGCGCGAGCATCGTCTACACGCGGGACGTCCACCCGCCCGAGCAGTTCGAGGGCAACCACTACTACGACGAGTTCGAGCGCTGGGGCGAGCACGTCGTCGAGGGGACGTGGGACGCCCAGCTCCACGACCGCCTCGACGTGCGCAACGAGGACTACGTCGTGGAGAAACACACCTACGACGCGTTCTACCAGACCGGCCTCGAAGGGCACCTCGACACCTACGGTATCGACGACGTGCTGGTCTGCGGGACGCTGGCGAACGTCTGCGTGCTCCACACCGCGGGGAGCGCGGGCCTGCGGGACTACCGGCCGGTGCTCGTCGAGGACGCCATCGGCTACATCGAAGAAGAGCACCGCGAGTACGCGCTCGACCACGCCGACTGGCTGTTCGGCGAAGTCCTCGACCGCGACGAGGTCGCGTTCCAGTAGTCGGAGCCGTCAGTGGAGACTGCCGGACTCGGTGGGCGTCTTCCGAACGATGTAGAGCGCGCCGACGAGCACGGCGAGCAGGACGGCGAATCCGGCGGACGTCAGCAGCGCTTCCATCGCGGCGTGGTCATCGGGGTGGAAACTGATGACGCGACGCGTGACTGCGATGATGCCGGTGATGATGACGATGCGGACGACGCTCTCCTCGCGGGTGTACGCGACGACCGTCTGGTAGATTTCCACGATGATGAAGAGGAGGAGGACGGTGTCGATGAGCGCGATGACCTCGCTGGTCTGCGTGATGGCGCCCGTGCGGACCAACTGGAAGATGTTCAATCCGAGGTCGAAGACGCCGACAGCGAACAGCAAGACGAGCACGTACGCGGCGACGATTTCGACCGCCTGGATGAGTCGCTCGGTGATTCGTACGTGGTCGTCGACGTCCATGCACCGGAGTACAGACGGGGCGCTATTAAGAGCGTGGGCGGGACGCGGTCCCAGGTGACCGCTACGTAATGTCGACCGAGACGCTATCTCCGACCGCGAGGTCGTGGCCGGGTGCGACGAGTTTGACGCCGAGCCGATCGGTGCCGAGCCACAGCGAAAGCCCGCGAATCGGCTCGCCGTTCGCCGTCACGGTGACGTCCCGCCACGCGACGGTGCGGCCGTCCGCGACGTCGCCGACGTGCGTCCCGAGGAACGAAACCGGGTCGTCGTCCGCGCTGCCGCGTCCGAAAACGCCGCCGCCCTCGTAGTGCGGGAAGCCGCCGTCGAGCACACGGCCGTCGTCGGTGGCGATACCCGCGAACCGCTTGCCCGGTTCAGGGTGTTCGGGCGCGTCGAGGAGCGCGTACGTCTCCCCGGTTTCTACGACCTCGCCAGTGCCGTCCCAGGGGACTGGCTCGACGTGCGCGTCGAGGTCGAGCGGGAGCGACCCGGACGCTCGCACGGCGTCGCCGTCGCGCTCGCGGAACCCGAGGTGGACGTGGTTGTCGACCCACGGCGCGAAGAAGCCCGAGCGCACCATCCGCCCGAGGTCGTCGCCGAGCGCGACGGTATCGCTGGCTTCGACGGCGGGCGCGACGTGGAGGATGCGCGCGAGGTAGTCGCCCGTATCGACGACGATGAGGTGATCGTGGTCGGCGGCGTACGGCTTCGACGGACAGCGGACGGTGCGGGCCTCCACGACTTCGCCCGCGACCGGACTGGGGGCGCGAGCGGTCCGGGGGTACAAGTCGACCGCACAGCCGGCGTCGTGGGCGGGGTACGGCGAGTTGTAGAGGGACGCTCGCGGGTAGCGCGCGAGCACGTCGCCGTCCAGCGTGACCATACCCGCGAATCGGACCGTGAGGATTTACCGCCGTCGGTCGAAGGGACCGGTATGCGCGTGCTCCGCGAGCAAACCGACAGCCCGGACGCCGACCGCGCGGCGACCCGGCGGCTCCTCGATTCCGTCGGGGAGACCGGCGAGCCGGCGGTCCGCGTGTGGGCTCCGGGTCGCCAACTCGCGTTCGGCCGCCGAGACGCCAACAGCGACGGCTACGAGGCCGCCCGCGAGGCTGCTCGAGAGCACGGCTTCCCGCCAGTCGAGCGCAGCGTCGGCGGGCGCGCGGTCGCGTACACGGAGACGACGCTCGCGTTCGCCAGAGTCACGCCGGTCGAGGGCGTCCGCACGGGCCTCCAGGAGCGCTACGACGCGATGGTCGCGGACGTCGTCGACGCGCTCGCTGCAGTCGGCGTGGCCGCCAACGAGGGCGAACCTCCAGACTCGTTCTGCCCGGGCGACCACTCCGTCTCCGCGGACGGTAAACTCGCGGGCATCGCCCAGCGCGTGACGAAGGACGCCGCGCTCACGTCGGGCGTGCTCGTCGTCGACGACCGCGACGAGATTGCCGACGTACTCGCAGACGTCTACCCGAAACTCGGGGTCCCGTTCGACCCGAAATCGGTGGGGAGCGTCGCGACTGCTGGCGGCGACACCGAACGCGTCAGGGACGAACTGGAGCGTGCGCTCGTCGGCGATGAAGAGGTCGACGTGGAACGGCTCTAGGGGCTTTCCAACCACAGTACCAGCGATTACACAGCCGGCCCCTGGCGGATTGAAAGGGCGAGGCGCGCTCGCGGCCGGAGGCCGTGTGCGGTCCGCGAGCGCGACGAGGGCTTTCTAGGAGGCGGCACCGAGTAACGAGCGGTGAGTACGTCTCCGCAGTACTTAGGCCGGTGCCTGAAGACGACCACGTATGCGAGTAATCCGGAACGCAACGCTGGCGGACGGGCGGGAGCGCGACGTCCGAATCGCGGATGGGCGCATCGACGCGGTGGGCGAGGACCTCGACGGGGAGACGCTCGTCGACGCGACGGGGAAGCGCCTGCTGCCGGGGATGATAGACGCGCACGTGCACTTCCGCCAGCCCGGGTACGGGCACAAGGAGACGTGGGCGACGGGGTCGCGGAGCGCGGCGGCGGGCGGGGTCACTACCGTCGTCGACCAGCCGAACACGGAGCCGCCGACGGTGACGGGCGCGGCGTTCGACGAGAAGGCCGAGTACGCGGTCGACTCGCTCGTGGACTGGGGTATCAACGGCGGCGTCACCGAAGACTGGGACCCCGAAACGCTGTTCGACCGGCCGCTGTTCGCGCTCGGGGAGGTGTTCCTCGCTGATTCGACCGGGGACATGGGCATCGACGCGGACCTGTTCGCGGACGCGTGCCGGCGCGCGGCCGAGGAGGACGTGGTCGTTACCGTGCACGCCGAGGACGCCGACCTATTCTCCGAGGAGGCGAAGGAGCGTGACGACGCGGACGCGTGGAGCGCGTACCGGACGGCCGAAGCCGAGGAGGCGGCCGTGGAGCGCGCCGTCGGCGTCGGTGGGAACGTCGGCGCGACGATTCACGTCGCGCACACGTCGACACCCGAGGGCGTGGACGCGGCGCGGGTGGGCGGCGCGACCTGCGAGGTGACGCCCCACCACCTGTTCCTCTCGCGCGAGGACCTCGACGAGTTGGGGACGTTCGGGCGGATGAACCCGCCGCTGCGCAGCGAGGAGCGCCGCGAGGCGCTGTTCGAGCGACTCGAGGACGGCGAAGTCGATATCGTCGCGACCGACCACGCGCCCCACACGCGCGAGGAGAAGGACGCGAGCATCTGGGACGCGCCCTCCGGCGTGCCGGGTGTCGAGACCGCGCTGCCGCTGCTGCTCCAGGCTGCCAGCGAGGGGAGGCTGAGCTACGAGCGCGTGCGGGACGTCACCGCCGCGAATCCCGCGGATATCTTCGACCTGTCCGACAAGGGACGCATCGAAGCCGGCCGGGACGCCGACCTCGTGCTCGTCGACCCCGACGCGTCCCGCGAAATTCGCGGCGACGACCTCCACTCGAAGTGCGGGTGGACGCCGTTCGAGGGGATGGCGGGCGTGTTCCCTGAGTTGACGATGGTGCGCGGGACGGTCGTCTGGGACGGCGAGGAGTTCGACGAGCACGACGGCGAGAACGTCCGCGCCTGAGAGATTGCCGGCAGGGCTTAGTGCGGCGACGGCGACCGCTCATGTATGCGAGCGGTCGTCGCGCTCGGCGGGAACGCGCTCGCGCCGAGCGGCGAAGCCACGATAGCCGCCCAGCGCGAGCGAATCGAGGAGACCGCCGACGAACTTCAGGCACTCCACGAGGAGGGCCACGACCTCGTGTCGACGCACGGGAACGGCCCGCAGGTCGGCGCGCTGCTCCGCCAGCAGGAGGAGTCGAACGTGCCCGAGCGCCCCCTCGACGTGCTCGTCGCGGAGACGCAGGCACAAATCGGCTACCTCCTCCAGCAGGCCATCGACGAGCGCATTAACGCCAGCGTCGCGTCGGTCGTCACCCAAGTAGCGGTCGACCCCGAGGATTCGGCGTTCGACGAACCGTCGAAGCCGGTCGGCCCGTACCTGAGCGCCGAGCAGGCCCGCGAGCGCGACTTCGAGACGACGGAAGTGACGACGCCCGAGGGCGAGACGGCGTACCGGCGGGTCGTCCCCTCACCCGAACCCACGCGGATTTTGGAGGGCGAGCGCGTCGAGAGTCTGGTCGCGGACGGCGCGCCCGTCGTCTGCGGCGGCGGTGGCGGCGTCCCGGTCACCGTCGGGGAGGAAGGAATCGAGGGAGTGGCGGCGGTCGTCGACAAGGACCACACGACGCGCCTCGTCGCCGAGCGCGTCGACTCGGAGGTGCTGGTGATGGCGACGGACGTCCCCTGCGTCTACACGGACTTCGGGACGGCCGAGCAGACCTCCATCGAGGATGCGACCGCCGCGGAGATGCGTGAACACCTCGCCAGCGGCGAGTTCGGCGAGGGGAGCATGCAGCCGAAAGTGCGGGCGTGTCTGCGGTTTCTCGACGCGGGCGGCGAGCGCGCGGTCGTCGCGGGAACGGGGGATATTGCTGCGGCGGTCGCGGGCGACGCCGGCACGCAGATTCGTCCGGACTAGACGCCGAGCGCGACGGCCGTGACTGCGGCGGCGAACGCCCAACCCGCGCCCGTCCACGTGAGCACGAAGAAGGCCTCGCGCGCGCCAGCCTCGGTCCACGCGGAGCCGACGTCGACGTACTCCCGGACGCCGCGGAGCGTCTCGCCGAGGCCGACGGCGGTCGCCCACGCGAACACGCCGAATCCGAGGACGAGCGCGCCGAGCGCGAACGCCGTGTCGGTCGCGCCCTTCGGGGACGTGACGACGAGTAGCGCCAGCGAGAGGGCGACGCCGACTGCGGCGCCGCGGAGGGTCCAGCGGCCCGCGCGAACGACGAGGTCGCGCAGGCTGGGGGGAGAATCAGTCAATCGCTTCCCGCATCCGCGGGTCGAGCGCGTCGCGCATGCCGTCCCCGAGGAGGTTGAACCCGAGAACGGTCAGCGCGAGCAGCAGGCCGGGGAAGAACGACCACCACCACGCCCCCGAGAAGAGGCCGTACTCGACGCCGTTCGAGAGCATCATCCCCCACGTCGGTTCGCCGGGGCTGGCACCGAACCCGAGGAAGGACAGCGCGGCGATGTCGATGATTGCGAGCCCGAAGTTCAGCGTCGACTGGACGGTGATGGGGGCCAGGCAGTTCGGGAGCACGTGGCGAACCAGCAGCCGGGGGTCGGTCGCACCGAGTGCGCGCGTCGCCTCGATGTACTCGTCCTCCAGAACTTTCAGCGCGGCGCCGCGGACGACGCGGGCGAACCGCGGCGTGTACACGAGCGTCAGCGCCGCGACCGCGCGCCACAGCCCGAGGTCGTCCGGGAAGATGGTGACGAGCGCGAGCGCGAGCAACAGCGACGGGAACGACAACAGCACGTCCATCGTGCGCATGATGACGTTGTCCGTGAGGTCGCCGTAGTACGCCGCGATGATGCCGAGGCCGACGCCGAGCACGGTGGAGGCGGCGACCGTAACGGTGCCGTACAGCATCGCGTACCACGCGCCGTACAGCACGCGCGGGAAGATGTCGCGGGCCTGGCCGTCGGTGCCAAACCAGTACTGCGCGCTCGGCGCGGCCTCGGTCGGGTTCGTGCCGAACTGCGTCGACGTAATCGCGCCGAGGTCGTAGGCGAACCGGGCGTAGATGGCGACCGCGAACACGCCGCCGATGAGCGTGAGGCCGAGGACGGCCAGTCGGTTCGACAGCAGTTCGGAGAGGAACGGGCTCGCGCGGAGCCGCTCGACGATGCCACGCTCGACGTCGGGAGTTTGGGTTTCGGTGCTCATTGTTCGATGCGGGGGTCGAGGACGGAGTACGTCACGTCGACGAGGAGGTTCACCAGCGTGTACATCACCGCGAACACGAGCACGGTGGCTTGCACGACCGGGTAGTCACTCTGGTTGATGGCGCTGACCAGCAGCGTGCCGATGCCGTTGATTTCGAAGACGGTCTCGGTAAGCACGGCACCGCCGAGCAGCGCCCCGAACTGGATGCCGATGATGGTGATGACGGGGATGAAGGCGTTCCGGAGGCCGTGTTTCATCGTCGTAATCTTCTCGCCCTGGCCCTTCGCGCGGGCAGTCCGCATGTAGTCCTGGCGGATGACCTCGATCATCGACGAGCGCATCATCCGCGAGATGAGGGCCATCTGGTAGATGCCCAGCACGACGATGGGCAACAGGAGGTGGCGGAACGCCGACCGGAACGCGGGGAGGTCGCCCGCGAGGAGGGTGTCCACGAGGATGAAGCCGGTGACGGCGTCGATGAAGTGCGCGGAGCCGATGCGGCCGCTCGTCGGTAGGATGCCGAGGAACTGCGCGAACAGCAGGATGAGCAGCGGGCCGCTCCAATAGATGGGGATGCTGATGCCGCTGAGTGCGCCGATGCGCGTGAGGTGGTCGGTGAGCGTGTCCTGTTTGACCGCGCTCAGGATGCCCAGCGGCAGCCCGAACAGCAGGCCCGCGAGCTGGCCGAGCACCGCGAGCTCGATGGTGATGGGGAGGCGGTCGGCGAGAATCTGGCTGACCGGCGTGCCGCGCTGAATCTGGTAGGACTGGCCGAAGTCGAAGGTGGCGACGTCGCCGAGGAACCGGAGGTACTGCTGCCAGAGCGGGTCGTTCAGCCCGAGGTCCGTGCGGACCTGCTCGACGAACGCCTGACTCGCGCGCTGGCCGGCGATTGCGACCGCCGGGTCGCCCGGCGAGAGGTGGAGGATCACGAACACGACGGTCGCCACCCCGAACAGCACGGGGACGAGGAGCAGCAACCGTTTTGCGACGAACCGCTTTGAGACCATTACGCGAAGGGGGGAGTGCGAGAATTAAAAAGGTCCCGTCGTGGGGCCGTTATTCTAGTTCGACGAGGTCGAGGTGCGGGCCACCGATGGCCGAGATGGTGTAGTTGCTCACGCCGTTGCCGACGCCGCGCACCTCCTCGGCGTAGTCGATGTACACCCACGGCGCTTCGTCGTGGGCAATCTGGACCGCCTCGTTGTACAGGTCCGCGCGTTCGCTCTGGGTCGTCGTCGTCTGTGCTTCCTCGACGTGGTTCATGTAATCCTGGTTCGCCCACGCCGTGATGTTGGACGTGTTGTAGCCCTCGGTGTCCCACGACACCCAGTCCTGGCCCTGGGGGACCTCGCACTGGGGGTGGAGGAGGACGTAACAGAAGTTGTCGGGGTCAGCGTTGTCCGTGTACCAGCCGGCGAGCGCCGCGTCGTGGCGGCCCTCGGCGGTGTACGTGAGGTAGTCCGAGAACTGGCGGTCGTCGATGGTGACGTCGATGCCGACCTCGTCGAGGTTCGACCGGATGGTCTCGGCGGTCGGGAGCGGCGCGGGGTTGTAGCCGCGCGGGTTCTGGAACGTCGTCAGCTCGAAGGAGAAGCCGTCGCCGTAGCCGGCTTCCTCGAGCAGCGACTGCGCCTGCTCGGGGTCGTGGGGGTACGGGCTGAGGTCGTCGCTGTGGCCGAACAGCGCGGGCGGAATCGGCTGGTCAGCCTGCGTCGCGATGCCCGAGTAGATGTTCTCGACGATGGACTGCGTGTCGATGGCGTAGCTGATTGCGCGGCGGACGCGCCGGTCGCGGAACGCCTCCACGCGGGACATGTTGAAGCCCATGTAGCCGATGTTGATGCCCTGCTCCGTCTCCACGGAGGCGGTGTCGGACCCCTCGACGGTCTCGATGGTGTCGGGGTCGAGGCCGTCGATAATCTCCATCTCCTCCTCGACGAGAGCCTGTGCGCGCGTGGAGTTTTGGCCGCGCGTGAGGAACAGCACTTCGTTGACGTTCGGGGCGTCGCCCCAGTAGTCGTCGTAGGCGGTGAGTTGGATGCGGTTGTTGGCGTCGTCGAGCTCGGAGAGCTCGAACGGCCCGGTGCCGACCATCTCCTCGTCGAGGTTGACGTCGCCCTCGATGGCGTCCTGGGAGATGACGACCGCGCAGAACATTGCGAGGTTCCGGAGGAACGGCGCGTACGTCTGCGTGAGCGTGATGTTCAGCGTGTAGTCGCCGTCCTTGGAGACGCTGTCGATCCAGTTACCGAGCGTGAACGGCCCGTACGCGGACGCGTCCTCGAAGTGGTACTCGTAGTCGTCGTCGACGAACCGGCGGTACGTCGCGATGAAGTCGTCGGCCGTGAAGTCGGAGCCGTCGTGGAACGTCACGTCCTCGCGGAGCTGGAGGGTGACGTTCGAGCCGTCCATCGTCCAGTCGGTCGCGAGCGCTTCGGTGAGCGCGGCTTCCCCGGGCTGGAAGCCGATGAGCCCCTCGTAGGCCTGGTTGGTCACCTTCGCGACCTCGCCGCTGGTGGTATTCTGCGGGTCGAGCGTCGAGGAGTGCGAACCCCGGCCGTACCGGAGCGTGCCGCCGCCACCGCCGCCGCCACCGAGACAGCCGGCAACGGAACTCGTCGCGGTCGCGGCGACGGTCGCGGTACCGGCGGCCTTCAGGAAACTGCGCCGTGAGACCTGGCTGTCATTACCTGCCATAAGAGGACACCCGAGAGCTACCCAAATAATAGTATCGGATAGTCGTGGTGTAATCGGCACACGCCGCTGGGGTCGCCCGCAGACGGACTTCGTCCGGGGGCAAAATTGCCGCTAACTCCGGGGCGGCGACGGGGCAGTCCCAGCCCCGATTCACTCAGCGTCGGAGAACAGGTGACACGCTGCGGGATGGGCCTCGTCGCCGAGATGGGGGTCCTTCCGCTCGCAGACGCTTTCGAAGGTTTCGCTAAGGACCGCTTCCGCGCCCTCCCAGTCGCCCTCGGCGAGGTAGTCGAAGGACTCGTCGACGGCGTCCCGAGCCTTCCCGGAGAGTGGCTCATCGAAGAACTGGTCGTGGAGGACGGCGTGGAGGTCGCTGCCGCCGTCCGCGACCGCTCGGTCCGCGTGGGCCTCGCCGGCCGCCTGCTCACGTGCGGCGTCAAGGTCGATGTCGCGGGACTCCACGCGCTGCCGGTAGAACATCACTTCGCGGTAGCGCTCCTGCTCGATGTCAAGGTCCTCGGGCGGAATCACGGACGGACACCGCGTGCGGAAGTGACAGCCCGACGGCGGGTCGATAGGCGACGGCACGTCCCCCTTCAGGATGGTGCGGTCGCTGGTCTCGGCCAGCGGGTCGGGCTCGGGAATCGCCGACAGCAACGCGTTCGTGTAGGGGTGTTTGGGGTCGCCGAACAGCTCGTCCGTCCCCGCGACCTCCACGATTTCCCCGAGGTACATCACCGCGACGCGGTCGGAGATGTGGCGCACCACGGAGAGGTCGTGGGCGATGAACAGGTACGTCAGGCCATACTCCTCCTGGAGGTCCTCCATGAGGTTGATAATCTGGGCCTGCACAGAGACGTCGAGCGCGCTCACCGGCTCGTCCGCGACGATGAAGTCGGGGTCGACCGCGAGTGCCCGCGCGATGCCAACGCGCTGGCGCTGCCCGCCCGAGAGTTCGTGTGGATAGCGGTCGTACTGACTCGGGTCGAGCCCGACCTCTTCGAGGAGTTCGACGACGCGCTGGCGGCGGTGGCCCTCCGCGAGGTCGTGAATCTTCAGCGGCTCCATGACCGTCTGACCGACCGTCATCCGCGGGTCGAGACTCGACATTGGGTCCTGGAACACCATCTGCATGTCCTTGCGCTTCTCCCGGAGTTCGGTCTTCGAGAGGGTCCCGAGGTCGTCGCCCGCGAACACGACCGTGCCGTCGGTCGGCGGGTCGAGGTGGAGGAGCGCGCGCCCGGCCGTCGACTTCCCGCAGCCGGACTCGCCGACCAGCCCGAGCGTCTCGCCCTCGTGGACGTCGAGGCTGATGCCGTCAACGGCCTTCACGCTGGGCTCCTCGCCCGGGAAGAACCGGTCGAGCCAGCCCGACTCCTGCTCGTAGTACTTGCGCATCTCCTGGAGTTCCACGAGCGGTTCGCCGATTTCGTGTTCGGCCTTCGAGGAGACGCCTTCGGACCCGTACTCGCTCTCGTCGAAGTCTGGGAGGATGCACTTCGAGCGGTGGTCGACGTCCTCGGCGCCGTGCTGGAGGAACGGAATCTCGCCCTCGCGGCACTCGGGTTGCGCCCACGGGCAGCGGTCCGCGAAGTGGCAGCCCTCGGGCATGTCGATGAGGTCCGGGACGTTGCCCTCGATGGGCGTCAGGCGCTCTTTTTCCTCGGTCGGAATCGACTCCAGCAGCGTGTACGTGTACGGGTGGCTGGGGTTGTGGAAGATTTCTTCCACGGGCCCCTCCTCGACGATTTCGCCCGCGTACATCACCGCGACGCGGTCGCAGGTCTCGGCGACCACGCCGAGGTCGTGGGTAATCATCAGCACGGACATCCCGAATTCGTCCTGGAGGTCGTCGATGAGGTCCAGAATCTGGGCCTGGATGGTCACGTCCAGCGCCGTCGTCGGCTCGTCGGCGACCAGCAGCCGCGGCTGGCACGCCAACGCGATGGCGATGAGCACGCGCTGGCGCATCCCTCCGGAGAACTCGTGGGGGTACTCCTCCAGCCGGGTCGTCGCCTCGGGAATTCCGACCTCGGTGAGGATGTCGATGACGTCCTCGAACACTTCCTCGTCGTGCTCGCGGCCGCCAATCTTGGGGAGAATCTCGCGAATCGCGTTCAGCCACGTGTCGGGCTTGCGGTCGCCGTAGCGGTGGAGGCGCAGCGACTCGGCGACCTGCTCGCCGACGGTCACCGCGGGGTTCAGCGACGTCATCGGGTCCTGGAAGATCATCCCCATCTCGCCGCCGCGCACCTTCCGCATCGCTTCCTCGGGGGCGTCCGTGAGGTCGAGGACGCCGTCGGTCACGTCCACGTCGGCCACGTCCGCCCCGCGCAGCAGTTCGGCGCGCGCGTCGTCGTCGACGTAGACGAAGCCGTCGTCGGCATCGTCGACAGCGGTTTCGAGGGCGTCCGCGACGACGGACTCGGTCGTGCCTTCGTCGAGTCGGTCGGCGGCCTCGCGGAGGTCGTCCGCGAGGTCGGCGGGGTCGTCGGCACCCGTGAGGTCGGCGGACATCCCGCGGAGTTCCGCGGACGCCGACTCAACGCCTTCGCCGACGCGGAGGTCGCCGACGACTTCCCAGACGGCGTCCACGAGCTCGAACGGGTACGGGACGACGCTGCCCTCAAAGTCCCCCGCGAGGTCGGCGGCGAGGTCGGCAGCACGGAACGTCACGCGGCCGTCCACGACCTCGCCGGGGTCGTCGACGAGGTCCATCGCCGACAGCGCCGTGACGCTCTTCCCGGAGCCGGATTCGCCGACGAGCCCGACGGTCTCGCCCTCCTCGATTGTGAGGTCGATGCCGTCCACGGCCTTCACCGCGCCGCGTTCGGTCTCGAACTGCGTCCGCAGGCCGGAGAGCGACAGGAGGTCAGTCACTGGGCAAAATTCGCAGTCCACCCAAGAAATACCTTGCGGGACTTGGGCAACGCTTATCCCCGGCGCTGCCCGCGACACAGACATGAACGACAACCCCGCCAGCGACGGCCCAACGAACCAGCCGACAGAGCAGGGCTGGCAGGCCGTCGTCGACGACATGGCGGCGACCGCCGAGGCGTACCGCGACCGCGGCTGGACGACGCTGGAACTCCACCCCGGCGACTCTGTACTCGTGGACTCGGAGTTCCGCACCGGCCTCGACGTGTTGCTGCCCGGTGACGAGTACGAGGACCTCGAAGCACTCGCCGAGGACACGGCGTTCACGGACGTGGACGTGTTCCAGGCGGCCGCGAACAGTACGACGTACCTGCTCGTCGTGGAGAAAGACCCAGACAGCGAGACCGCGGTGTTCGTGCCCGCGTACTACGACAGCGCAACCTCTGCGGAGAAACTCGACACGATTCGCGCGAACGGCGAAGTCCGGCTGTTCTGCCGGCGACTCAACGACGACTACGTGGAGTTCGTCCACGAGAACGTCGACCCGTTCCTCCCGGAGCAGCCCGACGCCTAGTCGTCGGCGCTCGCGTCCGCGTCGATGGTGTGCCCGCAGTTCGGGCACTCCGTGCCGTCGTGGCGCAGTTCGTCGCTCGCCGAGCGCACGTCCCGCATCACCGACGAGATGCGTTCCTCCGCCTCTAACTCCTCCTCGACGGCGAGGTCGACGCCCTCCACTTCGAGCAGGAACTTCGCGACCTCCGTCACCTCGTACATCAGGTCGTCGAGCTCGTCGGCCGTGAAGAACCCGGACATCGCGCCGTAGAGGAACGTCGCGCCCGCCATCCGGACTTTGTCCTCGAACGCCGACCGAGCCTGGTTGACCGCCTGCGGGCTGTACGTGTCGGTCATGAACGGCACGAGTTCCGGGAGGTTCTCCCCGATTTTCGTCATCTCCACGCCAGTCTCCGTGCGGAAGTCCGCGCAGAGCCGCGCTATCGCCCACTCGCGGGCCGTGACGTAGGTTCGGTCCCGGAGGAACTCGTTGACGCGGTCGTACTGCGCGCCGTCCATCTTCGAGAACCGCGCGTACTCGCGGACGTCCTCGGGCACGTCGTCGGTGTCGTCGGTCGGGGCCTCCGTCGGCTCGACGGCCGGCGTGAGGTCCCAGTCTGCGGGAGAAGCGCGTTCGGGCATGGAGTAGGGTTGCCGTGTTGAGCGCAAAAGCGTGTCGCCGGCGAGACTCCGACCAGAGGGAGGAGTCTCGTTATTGCGAGCGGCGACCAGAGGGAGCCGTGAGCAGCGCGGGGCGATCAGCCCAGCGAGAAATTCCCGAACGGACGAGCGGGGACGTGCTCGACCGGAGAGAGAGAGCACGGAAGAGCGAGCCGTGAGCGTAGCGAGCCGCGAGCAGCGCGGTACGCTGAGTGGGGCGTTCGGTCACTCTGTGCTCGGAATCCCGCAGTTCGCGGGTCGCTTCGCTCCCCGCTCACATATTCGGAGGCGACTCGCGTTGCTCGTCGCCTCCCAGCCGAATCCTTTTACTCGGCGGCGCTGACAGTCCGACTATGAAAGTGCTGCTCGGCATCGGCGGCGCAGACGACTCCCTCGACGCGCTCCACGAGACGGTCGAACGGGCGGTCGAGACCGGCGACGAGGTGACGGTGGCTGTCGTGGAGAATCCCGACAGCGACCGGTCGCCCGAGGACATCGTGGAGGTCGCTCGGGAGACGCTGACCGAGGCCGGCCTGGAGGCGGACGTGCGGCAGTTGTCCGGCGACCCGGGGAGTAGTATCGTGCAGTTGGCCGAGACCGAGGAGTTCGACCAAATCGTGCTCGGGGGCGGCCAGCGAAGCCCGATGGGGAAGATTCGCCTCGGCAACATCGCGGAGTTCGTGCTGTTGAACGCGCGCGTGTCCGTGAAGTTGGTGCGATAGCATGTCCGACGAACGAGCGTACCCCGACGAGGTCGCGGACGAGTTCCCGCGGCCGCCGCGGGAGTTCGAGGACGGCGAGGGCCGAACCATCGAAGTGCGAGCGTGGGAGGGCGAGCACGGCCCGGGCGACGACGCCTTCGAGGCCGTCGTGGAGATGTACGTGGAGTTCGACCCGGCCGACCGCGCGCAGGGCGTGCCACCGGTCGGCGAGGAGCGCATCCGGGAGTGGCTGGAGAACCTCTTCGAGCAGGACGGCTACGACGTGCTGGCGTGGGACGACGACGAGGTGGCGGGGCACGCGACGCTCGTGCCGGACAACGAGTCGACGTACGAGCTCGCCATCTTCGTCCACCAGGACTACCAGGGCGCGGGCATCGGCACGAAACTCATCGAGGCGCTGCTCGGCCACGGCCAGGAGCACGGCGCGGAGTACGTCTGGCTGACCGTCGAACGCTGGAACCGGCCCGCAGTCGCGCTCTACGAGAAGGTCGGCTTCGACACGGCGGCCGCCGAGAGCTTCGAGATGGAGATGGCGATTCGACTGAACTAATTGGGTGGCGGGGGACGTGCCGACGATGACAACCCCTGATTGGTCCGACGAACACGTCTCGCGGGCGAACCGGTTCACGCTCCACGTGGTGCTCGTGTGGGTGGCGCTCGTCGTGTTGCAGGCGATGCTGCTCCCGACCGGCTCCATCGGCATGTTGCTGACGGGTGTGTTCGCGCTCGGCGCGACGTGGCTGCTCGTGCACTCGCTGTTCACGCAGGTGGACGGGCTCGTGAAGACGAGAATCGCGGAGGCAGAAGATTATGCAGACGTAAACGAACCGGACGCGGAGGCAGAGGGCGACGCGGCGGAAGAGTCAGACTGAGAGGACCGGCTGGCTGGCGTACAGCAGCACGTACTCGGCGGCTTTTTCGAGGACGTCGCCGGTTTCGTCGCGCATGCCCTCGCGGGGGATGGTGAGGAAGTCGGCGTCGACGTCCGCGGCGCAGTCGAGGATGACGCTGCCGGGGTGCTGGAGTTTGCGCCTCGTGGAGAACCCGTACGCGATGGTCGAGTCGACGCGGACGTCCTCGGGCGCGAGTTCCTCGACGTCGTTGAGGAACGTCCGGGTCTCGTCGGCGAGTTCCGGTTCGTCGACTTCGCCGGCGTGGATGCCGCGGCTGACCGTCTCGCCGAGGACGTACAGCGCGTGGGCGTCGGCGTCGTACCGGTCCGCGACCGCGAACGCGTACTCGGCGGCCGTGACCGAGGCGTCGGTCCCGTCCACGGGCACGAGCACGGTGTCCACTTCGAGGCTCATGGCTGCGTCTGCGCGGGCGGGCTACTAAAGCGCTCCGCGTGTGCGGGCTCCACTGCCGCGTGGCTTTAAGGGGCGCGGGCGCGCAGCGTCGAGTATGATAGAGACGGTGGTCATCGCGACCGACGGCTCCGAGAGCGTGGGGCGCGCCGTCGCGGTCGCGCTCGACTTCGCGGAGCGCTTCGACGCGGACGTCCACGCGCTGTACGTCTTAGAGGAGAGTGAGGTCGAGAGCGCGCCCGCGGAGGTCCGCGAGGAGATGCACGACGCCCTCGAGGAACGCGGCGAGGAGGCCGTCGAGCGCATCGCCGAGGATGCCGACCAGCGGGTGACGACGGCAGTGCGGGAGGGGCGGCCGGCCGCGGAAATCAGCCAGTACGCCCGCGACGTGGACGCCGACGTGGTCGCGACCGGGACGCGGGGCCGCCACGGTGAGAACCGCTTCCTCATCGGGAGCGTCGCCGAGCGCGTCGTCCGGACGTGTCCGGTGCCCGTGTTGACGGTGCGCCAGCTCGACGAGAACGAGTAGCGGGAGTACAGCGAGCGTCTGACCCAACGCGGGCTTTTTCCTCCGGGCGGCCGGGCGTGTAGTCGATGCCCTCCACGCGCCGCCGGTTCCTCGCGGCAGTCGGTACGACTGGTATCGCGGCCCTCGCCGGGTGTAGCGCGTTCGACGGCGGCCGTCCGGACGTGAACACGGGGAGCGGCCTGCACGCGGACACGAGTCGCGCGCTCGACGACGAAGCCGTGTACCTCGCCGGCGACACCGACGACCTCCCCGACCCGCCGAACACCAACGATGCAGTCGCGGGGGCGGACATCGTGCTCGCGACCGCGAGCGCGGACCGCGGGGACCTCGTCCGAGCGCTGCGAGCGGGCAAACCAGTGGCGTTCGCGGCCGGTGACGTACAAGCCGCGCTCCGCAGCCTGCTCGAAGCCGTGCGAGGCGAGTACACGTTCGGCGTCGAGGCCGTCCGCGCGAGGCCCGTCGAGACGGTCGTGGCGATACCGAACGCGAATGGAACCGTCGAGACGTACACGTTCGTCGACGACGGCGGGTGGGACGACCCCGCGCTCGACCCGCTCGGGTGGGCGCTCGTCGGCCGCGTCCCCGAGTGTGACACGTTCGTTCCGGAATCCTCGGCGGACTCGATGTACGACTACGCGGGTGCCGCGCACGTCGTCGGCTGCCTCGAAACCGGGGAGGCGTACGCGTCGCGGACGGTCGCGTCGGTCAGCCGGCAAGACACCGGCCAGTACGTCCGTCTACGAACGACCCTCCACGCGGCGGCCGGCGACGGGTACGCCGTCGAGGAGGCCGTCCGCAGCGCCGACCTCCCCGACGACCAGCGCCTCGACAGCGTCTTCCCGAACCCGCACACGCGCAACGGCGTGCAGGTCGCGAACGTCTCGGACACGATTCGGAGCCAGTTCGCCGTCGAACTGACGCCCGCGTCCGACCGCGCCCGGAGCGCGCTCACCGGCTGTGGCGGCTTCCGGACCGAGGGTGCGGTCGGCTACGACCACCGCAGCAGTTTCCAGTGGAAACGCGACCGGCTGCTCGGGAGCGACCGTCACTACGCGAGCGCGACGGGGCGCGGCGAGTGGCACCTCGACGACTGACCGCCAACCCACCGAACCACTGGGTTCTTTGCGCGTCCGGGCGTCCGTCCAGTATGGAAGATTGGGTCATCGAGGACGAGGACATGCCGCTGGAGCGGAAGTCGCTGCTCCCCGGCAAGGGCTTCTTCATCCCGGACAGCATCCACGAGGAGCGCAAGGACCGAGAGATTCGCGAGGAAGCGGAGGGCGCGGACGTGCTCGTCGTCGCGGACCCGGACGCCGACGGGATGGCCTGCGCGGCCATCGTCCGCGAAGTGTACGGCGACGCGGCGCTCGTGCCCGCGGGCCCGCACGAACTCGAAGACGGCCTGCGGCGCGCCGCGGAGTTCGGCGAACTCGACTGCACGGTGTACGTCTGTGACCTCTGCCCGGACAAGTACGCGTACGTCGAGGACGAGCTCGCGTACCTCGTCGAGCACGCCAGCGACGTGCACTGGTACGACCACCACCAGTGGACCGACGACACCGAGGCCGCCGTGCGCGAGGCGGGCGTCGACCTCGTCATCGGCGACTCCGAAGAGGAGTGCACGGCCGACGTCGCGGTGCGCTCCATCGACGCGGACCTCCCGCGCTACCTCAAGGAACTCGCGGCTGTCACCCGCGACCACGACCTCTGGCTGAAGGAGGACCCGCGCAGCGACGACCTCGCGGACTACTCCTACTGGGTGGACACCGACGAGTACATGGAGACGATCCAGGAGCACGGCGCGGACCTCCCCGAGGACGTCATGGAGTTCCTCGAGGAGCGCCGCGTCGAGAAGAACGACCTCATCGACCGCGCGGTGTCGCGGGCGTCGCTGCGCGAGGTCAACGGCTGGACCGTCGGCGTCACCTACGGCCGCTGCTCGCAGAACGAGGTCGCCGAGGCGCTGCGCGAACAGGGAGCCGACGCCGCAGTCGTCGTCAAGCCTTCCGGGAGCGCGAGCATCCGGGGCACCGAGGACTTCCAGCGAGCCCACGAGGTCGCCCGCCAAGTGAACGGCGGCGGCCACCCGAAGGCGGCGGGCTGCAAGCCCGACATCTACGAGGACATGATGGACTACGCGAACCACTGGACGTCGCAGGGCGCGACCGCGAAACAGGTCATCCTCGACGGGTTCCGCAACCTCGACCCCGAAGAAGAACCGGACGAGTCCTGACTAGCGCTCGCCCGCGAGCCACTTGTCGGAGTACGACTCGCCGCAGGAACAGTAGACGTAGGCGTGGATGACGTCGCCCTCCGCGTAGAGGCCGCCGACCTCCTCGTTCTGGGGTTCCGCGAACGAGAACGCGAACTGGGGGCTGTGCTCCTGGGGGCCGTCGCTGGCGTGCGGGCAGTCGCCGCCCGCGAGGTCGCTGTCCACGTGCCCGGGGTTGTCCATCGCGGCGGACCCGAAGTCCATCGCGCCCATCCCCGTAATTTTCTTGAAGACGCTGCGGCCGCGCTCGCCCTCGACGACGAGCACGACGCCGTCGTCGACCCGTTCGGCGTCGTCGCGGTCGGCTAGCTTGTCCACGTCGGAGACGTACGACTCGGAGAGGTAGAGTGCGACGTCGTCGGTCCTGTCGCCGGCGAGATACGCGTCGTAGTCGCTCACGACGACGAATACGCGACGAACGCGAAAAAGCGTGGCGTTCCGTTAGGCTTCGGCTTCTTCGGCGTCCGCTTCCTCGGCTTCCTCCTCGCCCTCGCCGTAGAGGGATTCGACGGACTCCTCGCCGCGCTCGGCGATGGAGACGTTGAGCTGGGCGACGGCCTCGGAGACTTCCTTCCCGCGGACGGTGACGCGCTTGCGCTCGCCGTCGTCCTCGGGGTTGAAGCCGGGGCCGCCCGTGAGCAGCACGTCCTTGAGCGCGGAACCCTCGACGTCGCTGCGCATCGGTCGGCCGGCGGCGTCGCTGCCGCCCGTGATTTCGACCGTGTAGCCGTCGAGACCGACGGCTTCGCCGTCGACTTCGTCGCCGATTGCGAGGCCGAGGAACCGATTCGCGTCCTGTCCGTCTACCTCCTGCTGGTAGCTTCGCCCCGACTCGGGGTCGGCGACGACAACTTGGAACGTAGCCATGCGTGAAACCAATCGGGCGCAGTTCAAAAACCCGTCGAAGCCGCTCCCGCCGGCAGGACGCTCCTCGCGGGGGAATTGTGGGTGCTGGGGCGTGGCCGGCACCCGAGCGTTGAAGGCGCGGCCCACACAATCACGCGGTGACGGACATGGACCGCGAAGTTCTCATGGACCGCCTCGAAGCCGCCTTCGGCGGGACGCCCGCGGAGCGCCGCGTGGTCGCGCGGATGGCCGGCGACCTCGCCGACGCGGAGGCGGGAGACGGCGACCTCGACTTCGAGGTGACGCCGGAGGCCGTCGTCGACCACCTCGGGGACGCGCCGGGCGGGTCGCCCGCGGAGCGCTGGAACTGGTGGATTGGCGCGCTGGACGCCGCCCACGGCGGCTACCGGCGGTTCCGCGTGACGGCGTGGCAGCAGGACTCCTAGATGGAGCGCCGGCCGAGCGCGGCGACTGCGGCAGTCACGGGCACGAGTATCCACGCCGCGAGCGCCGCCAGCAGCACGCCCTGACTCAGCCCCGCGCCGGTGAGGACGCCGGCGATGCCGCCCGCGGTCGTGGAGACGGTGCGGAGCACGAGCACGCGGAAGAGGTCCGCGGGGTTCGCGAGCACCGCCACGGAGACCGCCCACTGCGGGAGGTCGAAAGTGGCGATAGCGCCGAGCGCGACGAGGTCGTGGACGAGCACGAACCACACCCACGCCGCGAGCGCGCCGCCCAGCGCCCGCGTCTTCTCACTGGCGAGCGCGGACGAGAGGACGCCGACGCCGAGGAACGCCAGCGCCGCGGCGACCGCGATCAGCGCCACCCACGCGTACGCGCCGGCGACGCCCACGCCAGCGTATCGGACGAGGAGTGCGCCGCCGACCGCGAACCCGAGCAGCATGCCGCCGCCGACCGCGGCTGCGCGGCCCGCGTACTTCCCGACGACCACCGAGAGATTCGACAGCGGGAGCGCAAGCAGCATCTCGAGGCTGCCGGACTCGTCGGCGCCGACGATGGCGTCGTAGCCCGCGGCGAGCGCGACCAGCGGGACGACGTAGACGCCGACCTGCGCGAAGCTCGCGAGCACGGCGCCGACGCGCGTCGGCCCGACCTCGGAGCCGCCGAGAACGACCAGTGCCAGCGAGAACAGCGCGAACACGACCGCCGCGCCGACCGCCCAGCGGCGCCGGACCGCGAGGCGGTACTCGCAGGCGGCGACCTCGACAGTGCCGCGGACGGTGCTGCGGATGCTGTCGCGCTCCACGAGGTCTGTCGCCGTTGCGCCGTCGGCTGCGAACTCTGGGGGTTCGTCGACGACCGCAGTTGCGCCGCCGTCGGTCGCAGGCTGCTCGTCCACGGCGTCGGTGCGGTCTGCCGTCACGCCCGCTCACCCCCGGTTTCGACTGCAACGTCGCCGCCCGCGGCGACCTCCTCACGAAACACCGCGTCGAGACCGGGCTCGGTGACCTCGACAGATTCGACGTCGGCGGCCTCGCGAAGCGCGTCGAGCACGTCGAAGACGCCGTCGCGCTCGCAGGTCAAGTGGACGCGGGCGCCGTCGGTTTCTACAGTCGTCACTGCGGCGTGGTCGAGCAGGTCGGCGGCGGCCGCGTCGGGGTCGCTCACGACGGTCGCGTCCACCGAGACGGTGTCTGCGGCCGCGCGTCGGAGGTCCTCGACGCTCCCCGAGACCGAGACGTCGCCATCTTCGAGGACGGCGACGCGGTCGCAGAGGCGCTCGATTTCCGTGAGGACGTGGGAGGTGACGAGGACCGTCACGTCCGTCTCGGTGGCGAGCGCGTCCACGATAGCGTGGAAGTCCGCGACGCCCGCCGGGTCGAGGCCGGCGGTCGGCTCGTCGAGGAGGAGGACGTCCGGGTCGCCGACGAGCGCGGTGGCGAGCCCGAGCCGGCGGTTCATGCCGTTCGAGTAGCCGCCGACGCGGCGGTCCGCGGCGTCCGCGAGGCCGACAGTGCGGAGCACGCGCTCGACGCGGCCGTCACGCGCGTCGGCAGGGACACTTCGGACACGAGCGTGGAACGAGAGGACTTCGCGGCCCGTCAGCGACGGCGGGAAGCCGGCGTGTTCGGGGAGGTAGCCGACGCGCTCGCGGAGCGCGGTGCCCGCCGACGGCGCGAGGCCCGCGACCGTGACGCTGCCCGCGTCCGGCGTCTCGTGGCCGACGAGGAGTTTGAACAGCGTGGTCTTGCCGGCGCCGTTGCGGCCGACGAGCCCGAGCGTCTCCCCGCGGTCGACGGCGAGGCTGGCGCCGTCGAGCGCGGTGACTGTGCCGTAGGACTTCTGCACGTCGCGGATGTCGATGGTTGGGTCAGGCATAGTATCGCCTCCAGTCGTCGTGAGCGGGAGTCGCGAGCGGGTGGTGGTCGACGACGCCGGGCGCGTCCACGAGCGGCACCGACCGACCCGCCAGCCGGACCGCGTCGAACGCCGGGCTGGACGCGAACACGCGGGTCCCGGGATGTTGGCGCGCGAGGTTCTCGACGGTGCCGTCGGGCTGGAACCGGACCTCGCTGACGCCGTCGTGGTCGACGTCGACGGGGCTGGCGTCGCTCCAGTAGTTGCCGCGGTCGCTGGCGTTCCACGCGACCTGCTCGCCGACCACGGCGTACATCGCGTCCGCGTTGTCGACGAACGAGTTCCCGGCCGCGCGGACGTCGACGCTGCCAGCGGTGAGGTGGACGCCGACGTCGTTGGCGAGCACGAGGTTGTCCCGGAACGCGTTGTCCAGAGAGTTGTAGACGAAAATCCCGTTGTCGTTACCGACGAGGTCGTTGCCGGCGATGGTGGAGTGGTCGACCTCTTTCACGAGGACGCCGTGGCCGCTCGTGCCGGTGTTGTTGACGGCGACGTTGTCGACGATTTCGAGGTCGTCCGAAACCATCAGCGCGTAGCCGGCGTCGTTGTCGAAGGCGGTGTTGTTCGCGAGCCGGTTCCTGTCGGAGTACATGTAGTGGACGCCGTAGCGGAGGTCCCACAGCGTGTTGTTCGACGCGACCACGCCCGAGCTCCACGAGAAGTAGACGCCGTCGCGGACGTCCGTGATGCGGTTGTCCGCGATTTCGGCGTCGTTGGCGCGCCAGAGTTGGATGCCGTTCCCGCGGTCGGAGCGACGCTCGACGCTCGTGCGGCCGACGATGGTGGTGTTCGCGATGCGAGCGTCCGGCACGCCGTTCACCCAGACGCCGAACGTGGTGTTCGTGATGCGCGTGTCCGCGACGGTCGCGCCGGGTGCGTCCACCCAGACGGCGGCGTCGTTGTCCTCGGTGCTGTAGCCGGCGTTGCGCACCCAGACGTCCCGAATCGTCAGGCCGCTGGCGTTGACGGTGACGACGTCGCCCTCGGCTTTCCCGGAGACGACGGACTCGGAGGGCGACTTCCCGGCGATGGTGACGTTCGGCGTGTCGACGCTGACGGGGCCAGCGACGTGGCCGTGGACGCTGACCGTATCACCGGGTTCCGCGGCGTCGACGGCCGCGGCGAGGGAGTCATAGCGTTCGTCGCCGATGGCCGCGTAGCCGTCGCCGCGCTCGTCCACCGACGAGAGCGCGAAGTCGTACTCCGCGGGGACCGGCGCGTCGAACGCGACCTCGGGGCTGCCGGCCGCGTCGTCGCTGGGGGCGGCGACGACGGCGCCGACGCTCACCACGAGGACGGCGACGACCGCGACGGCGAACCCGCGCTCGATGCGGCGGTCAGTCACGGGCGGTCACCTCGCAGCCTCCGCGTCTGCTGTGGTGTCTCGGTTCGTGATGCGCGCGGCGAGGTCGCCGAACGTCGCGTCGCTGTCCCGGAAGTAGAACGCCACGACGAGCAACGCGACGGCGACGATGGCCATGTACGCGCCCAGCCCGAAGCGGCTGTAACTGGTGATGTTTGCGACGTGGTACTGGCCCCACAGCGGCGGCGTGAACCCCTCGACGCCCATCACGGGCGCGTCCGGGTCGAGCGTGTGGCCGGCCTGGTAGAGCCGGTACTGGATGTCCGCGAGCATCACGCCGAACACGACGACGGTGCCGACTAGTTGGGCGGTCAGCCCGCGCTTCAGCCGGCGGGCGTCGGGCGCCAGCGAGACGAACAGCGTGGCCGCCGACACCGCGACGAACGCCAGCGGGCCGAACGACCACTCCGGCACGTCCACGGCGTACGGGTGTGGCTCGTAGTTCGGCTGCCAGTACACCGGGTCGGGGTAGTAGAAGCCGATGTACTTGTTGAGGTTCGCCATCTCCGCGTAGTCGCCCGCGATGCGGGGGTAGGCGTACAGTTCGAGGTGCAGCGTCGTCGACGGGTACTGCACGGCGTCCACGGCGATGCGCCACATCGGGAAGAACAGCGCCGCGACGAACAGCACCGCCGCTGCGAGCGGGAGCGCGCGCCGGACTTCGCGGAAAGCCGAGGGGTCGGGAATCTCGTAGTCCATGGTGTCACCTGCCCGGGGTTCGCGCGACGAACCACCGGTTGCGACCCCCGCGGGCCGCGCCGACACGGCGAGCGTGCCGGCGCCCCGGGGAGGCCGCCGATGGCCGTCGAGTGGATGACAGACAGGGTCGGTCAGTCGTCGCGCGGTTCGACGAGCATCCGCGAGCGCATCTCCAGGTGGAGCGCGCTGCAGAAGTACGTGCAGTAGATCCAGTAGACGCCGGGTTCGTCGGCCGTGAACGTCGCCTCGCGGGTGTCCTGGGGCGCGATGGCGAGGTGGACGTCGTGCTCGGGGATGGCGACCCCGTGGATAACATCGCGCACGCCCTCGATGTTCGTCACCGTGAGCGTCACCTCGTCGCCCTCCTTGACGGTGAAGTCCTTGAGGCCGTACTCCGAGCGCATCGAGGACGTCTTCACGTCGACGGAGCGCTCGCCCGTGCGCTCGACCCGGGAGTTCTCCTTCGTGACGAACTCCTTGTCGCCCTCGTAGTCGGCTTTGTCCCACGTCGTCGCGGGGTCGAGTTTGTCCTTGTGCGCGAACACGCAGTCGTGGGGCTCGGGGTAGGCGGGGTGGTCGGCGACCAGTTCCATCTCCTTCTCGCCCTGGCCGATGTGGATGAGCTGGTCGTTGTCGGGGTGGATGGGGCCGACCGGCAGGAAGCGGTCCTTCGAGAGCTTGTTCAGGCTCACCAGCCACTCGCCGTCGGGGTCAGTCGTCATCGCCTCGACGGCCTGAATGTGGCCGGGGTTGTAGTGGACGTCCTGCTTCTCGATGACGGGGTCCGAGGAGCCCTCCTCGGCCTCCACCGCCGCCTGGATGTCCCACTTGACGGCCTGGGAGTCGATGAACAGCGACGTGTACGCGTGGCCGTTCCCGTCGAAGGTCGTGTGCAGCGGGCCGAGGCCGACGTTCGGTCGGCCGGCGACGACGTCCTCGGGGTCGCTGGAGGAGTCCAGCGCGTCGATGTCGAGGATGGTGACCGTCGGGGAGAGTTTTCCCGCGATGAACGCGTAGTCGCCGTTCGGCCCGATTTCCACGCAGTGCGGGCTCTTCGGCGTCGGGATGTACCGCACGATGGGGCTGTCCCCCTGGTTCAGCGAGCTGTCCTGCGTGCCGTCGACGACGGGCACGCCGTTGACTTCCTCGTACTCGCCCGCCTGCACGGCCTCCTCGATGGCGGGCACGTCGAATGCCTTCACGTAGTCGCGGTCGTCGCGGGTCATCTCCGTGACCGTGACGCCGCCCTCGTCGTTGTACGCCGACGAGATGGCCCAGCGGCCGTCCTTGTCGGTGTCGACGATGTCGAGGTTGCCGTCGACTTTCACCTGCCACTGGGTCTCCATCGACTCGGGGTCAATGGCGGAGAACAGCGACACGTACTCGTCGGGGTTGTCGAGGTCGCGGCCGTCGTTGGGCAGCGGTGTGCGGAACTCGCCGTTCCCGAATATGTACTCCGTGTCCGGGCTCTGCACGGAACACCCGTGGATGGCCTGCATGTTCGGGACGTCCGTGATGGCGTCCGTCTCGAAGTACTTCAGATTCACCCGGGCGATGCGGCCGTTGGCCTTGTCGTTCACCCAGAGGTACTCGCCGTCGTAGTCGCCGTCCGTCTCCGACAGCACGGGGTGGTGGTTGTCACCCCACGTGTAGTCGCCGGCGCCCTCCAGCATCTCCGCGGTCTGGTCGTCGTAGCCGTAGCCGCGGCCGGCCTCCGTGTTGAACACGGGAATGCGCATCAATTCGCGCATCGACGGGATGCCGATGATGCGGATTTCGCCGGACTGGCCGCCCGACCAGAAGCCGTAGTACTCGTCGTGCTCGCCGGGCGCGACCTTGTGGTCGGGTGTCGACCCGTCCGAGCTGGTCGTGGTGTTCGAACTGCCGCCGCCGATGTTGCCCGAACAGCCCGCCAGCCCCGCCATCGCGCCGGTCGCGACGCCGGCCTTCACGAAGTCACGCCGGGAGAGTTCGAGGCCGGCCAGTTCCAGCGTCGTCGAGTCCTCTTCGGGGGTCGGTTCGTCGACCTCCGCGAGCAGGTCGTCGAGTTGGTTCTCGTGGCGCTCGACGACCGCCTCGGGGTTGAGCGTCTCGTCTGCGTCGTCGGGAGTGTGTTGGGACATCTTAGACAACCCGGACGTAGCCGACCATCCCGCTCATCTCGTGCGGGATGCAGTAGTACTCGTAGGTGCCGGTCGTCTCGAACGTGTGTTCGTAGGTCTCGCCCTGCGGCACGTTGCCCTCCTGGCCGCTGTTGTAGCCGTCGATGGCGGCCTGCTCGGAGTCGAAGTCGCCGGACGCGAAGTACTCCGCGCCGTCCGGGATGTTGTCCTCGTAGGCCGTCACCGTGTGGCCGACCGCGCCGGTCGTCTCCCACGTCACCGTGGTGCCGGCCTCGACCTCGATGCGTTCGGGCTCGTAGACCAGTTCGTCGGTCATGTCGACGGTGCTCGTCTGTACCCACTCCTCGCCGGAGCCGCCGCTCTCGGTCTCGGTCGGCTCGGCCGTCGTCCCGCCACCGCCGCCACCACCGCCGCTGTCGCCACCGCCGGAACAGCCGGCGAGCGCTGCGACACCGACGACGCCAGTGCTTGCGAGGAACCGTCTGCGCGAGTAGTGCTCGTCCATGTTTGCCTCACGTCGTCGGTCAGGGGCACACACACGTAAACCGGAAACCACAGTACAAGGTCCCGGGAACGCAACCGAACACGTTCGGGAACGGGGTTACGGGCGGCGGCTCTGATATGGTTGGTAACAACCCACACAACGGCTGTGGCGGCCGGATTCTGGGGTCGCTGAGACTGACTGGACCGACGGAGCCAAACAGCGCGCGCCCCTACCACGCATATGGACTTGCGGTTTCTCGGCGGCGCGCGCGAAGTCGGGCGCAGCGCGATTCTCGTCGACGACTCGCTGCTGCTCGACTACGGGATGAAGCCCGGGACGCCCCCGGGCTACCCCGAGGACGTCGACCCGGACGCGGTCGTCGTCAGCCACGGCCACCTCGACCACGCCGGCGCCGTCCCCGCACTCGTCGCCGGCACGCGCCGCCCACCGATTCACTGGACACCGCCCACACGCGATCTCACGCGGTTGCTCGCGCAGGACACGCTCAAACTACAGGGAGGCGGCGAGCGCGGCGGCCGCTACGACTGTCCGTTCACGCGCGCGGAAGTCGCCGCGCTCGGCGAGGTCTCGGAGACGCACGGCTACCGGGAGACGTTCGAGGCCGCCGGCTACGAAATCACGCTCTACGACGCCGGCCACATCCCCGGGAGCGCACACGTCTTGGTGGACGACGGCGACACCCGCTTGCTGTACACGGCGGACTTCAACACGGAGGACCAGCGCTTGCTCGCCGGCACGACCGCCCGGCCCGACGCCGACGTCGTGATTACCGAAGCCACGTACGCGGACGTGACCCGCGATGACCGCGCGAGCATCGAGGACGCGTTCGCCACCTCCGTAGCGGAGACGATTCGCGGCGGCGGCACCGCCGTCGTCCCCGCGTTCGCGGTCGGGCGCACGCAGGAACTGTTCATGGTGTGTGCCGCCCACGACATCCCCTGTTACGTCGACGGGATGGGCGTCGCCGTCACGGAGCGGTTCAAACAGACCAGCGAGTTCCTCCGGGACGCCGACGCGTTCCAAGAAGCGCGTGGCCACGCGCGCCTCCTCGACAAATCCACGCGGAACGGCCAGCGAAAGCGCATCGCCGACAAACCGACGGCCATCGTGACGACGGCGGGGATGCTCTCGGGCGGCCCCGCGATGACGTACGTCCCGGAAATTTCGGGCAACCCCCAGCACGAAGTCGCGCTCACGGGGTACCAGGTCGAGGGGACGCCCGGCCGCGAACTCCTCGACACGGGCAGCGCAGAAATCGACGGCCGCCATCTCCGGGTCGCCGCGCGCGTCAACAGTTACGACTTCTCCGCGCACGCCGACCGCGAGGGCCTGCGCGAGTTCCTCGACGACTACCGCGGCAGCGAGGTGCTCGTCAACCACGGCGACCGCTGCGAGTGGTTCGCCGACCAGTTGCGTGCGGACGGCTTCGACGCGAGCGCGCCCGACCGCGGCCCGACGATTACGGTGTAGTTACTCGTCGCTCTCCGCGCGGTCGGCGTAGGACTCGAGTTCGCCCGCGAGTTCGCGGGCCTCCTCGGGGGAGAGGGTCGCGCGCTCGGCGTGGGCCGGCACGTGCTCGGTGTCCGTGTTGTCCAGTTCGATTTCGAGGCGGACGTCGCCGTCGTCGGTCGTGACGTTGAGCACGGCGAGCGCGTCCTCGGTCCAGCCGTGGCCCTCCGCCTCGCCGTCGAGGAGGGTGAACGTCGTGTACGCGTTGACCTTGATGATGCGGTCGGCCATGGGGAGAGCACGCGCTCCGCGTGGGTGGGTGTTTCGACAGCGGCAGTAGAAAGCGGAGCGTGAGAGGAGAACGAGAAGCGCGGTCGCGTCAGTCGTCCGCGGAGATGGGTTCGCCCTCGCCGTTCGTCGGCGCGGGGCTGGCGTCCATGTCGTCGTCGTCCGCGTACGGGTACCACGTCATCTTCGTGTTGTGCATGTACGGGTCGTCGTAGTCCGTCTCCTCGGGGTCCGCGAGCTCCTGGAGCGCGTCCTCCTCCTGGCGCTGGATGAAGTCACGGAACGTCTCGTCGTTCTGGCGCTCGTCCTCGTAGGTCGCCAGCAGGTTCTGGATGTACCCCGGCACCTCGTCGGCGGGCACGCGCATCTCCACCCACTCCGCGAAGTGGGGGTTCTCGCCGAGCCCGCCGCCCAGGCCGACGTCGAGCGCTTCGACGGGTTCGCCGTCCTTGCGGGTCTTCATCCCGCGGAGGCTGATGTCCGCAATCTGGGGCTGCGCACAGGACGCCGTGCAGCCCGAGAGGTGGATGTGGAAGTCCGTCACGCCGTCGGGGACGTCGACGTTCTCCTTGAGCCAGCGCGCGTACCGCACCTGGCGGTTCTTCGTCTCCACGATGGACAGCGAGCAGAACTCGGTTCCCGTACACGCGATGGAGCCCCGCATGAACGGGTGGGGGTCCGGCGAGTAATCTTCTAAGAGGTCCGCCGCGAGGAAGTCGTCGAGATCCTCCTCGGGGATGTCCGTCACGATGACGTTCTGGCGCTGCGTGAGCCGGACCTCGCCGCTGCCGTACTCGTCGGCGAGGTCGGCGAGTTCGTAGACGTCCTCGACGCCCTGCCGGCCGACCAGCACGTTCAGGCCGACGTAGTAGTTGCCGTCGGGCTGCTCGTGGACGCCGACGTGGTCGCCGTGCTCGTGGCCGCCCGCGTTGTACGTGTACTGGTCGCGGAGGTCGTCGCCCGCGGATTCGAGGTCCCAGTCGGTGTAGTCCTCCTGGAGGACGCGCCGAACCTTGTCGGCGCCCCACTCGTCGACGAGGAATTTGATGCGTGCGTTGTAGCGGTTGTCGCGGTCGCCGTGATCGTTGAACAGTTCGGTCACGGCCGCCGCGATGTCCGTGGCCTTCTCCTCGGGCACCCAGATGTCGACGTCGCGAGCGAGGCGCGGCTCTTTGCGGGAGAGCCCACCGCCGACGCGGACGTTGAAACCGAGTTCGCCGTGCTTCTCGGCGGGCTCGAAGGCGAGGTCGTTGATGTCGCCCTGGCCGCAGCCCTGGTCGCAGCCCGTGACGGAGACCTTCCACTTGCGCGGGAGGTTCGAGTAGGCGTCGTTGCCCTTGAACGTCTCGTGGAGCTCCTCGGCGACCGGCCACGCGTCGATGTGCTCGTGGGTGTCCTTCCCGGCGACCGGGCAGCCGACGATGTTGCGCCACGAGTCACCACACGCCTGCTGGGTCGTGAGGTCGTTCTCCTCGAGCTTCTCGAAGATGTCCGGCACGTCTTCGAGTTTGATCCAGTGCAGCTGGATGGACTGGCGGGTCGTCCAGTCACAGTACGCCGCGCCGAACTCCGGATTGTCGACCGGGCCGCGGGCGTACTCGTCGGCGACCTCCGCGACCGTGCGGAGCTGGCCGGGCTCAAGGACGCCGTTGGGCGTCCCGATGCGCATCATGAAGTAGCTCTCCTGGCCCTTCCGCTGGTGGTACAGTCCCCACCACTTGAAGCGCTCGAACCAGGCGTCCTCCTCCTCCTCGGGGATGGCGTCCCACCCCTCCTCGGCGAACCGGAAGAGGTGCTCCCGGATTTCGTTACCGTAGACCTCGTCTTTCCATCGCTCCACGTCCGTTGGCATATAGAAGCATACTCGGTTTCCGCCCTTACCAAAGCGTGCTTGGTGTCAAGGTTCCCCGCGACCGTCCGGTAGCGGATACTTTTACCGCTATCGCCGAACACCTTCGACCAGCTCGAAGCCGTCGTCGGTCACCTTCCCGACCGGCAGCCACGGTGCCGTTCCGGACTCCCCGCAGTTCAGGCAGTGCCCGTGCGGCCGCGCCTCCACGCGCCGCCCGTCCGCGCCCACGTCGACGAACGCTTCGACGACGAGCCACGCGAGCGAGCACGAACAGAAGCTCTCCGCGACCGGCCACACCTCGCTGGTCCCCACCGCACGCTCGTCGTTCACGCTCACCCACGCGGCGTCGTCGAGCAGCCGCAGTCGCGTCGCCATACTCTCGCTAGGGGGTCCAGCCGTGTCCCCCCGTCGGCGCTGGCAACGCCTGCCTGCCGTCCTCACTACCGTCAAGACTCTCTGGTACCAGCCAGCGCTGGCGGGCGTTGCGCGCTAAGCGACAGTTATCCGTGTGTGTGCCGTACCGTGGAGTATGCATACCCGCACCCGTGGCCACCGCCAACACGCGTCCGCCGACGCCGCACCCGAGCTGTTCACAGCGGAGGTGGACGGCGAGTGAACCAACACGCCGAACGCGACGCCGACCGCGAGGAGACACCGGACCGCGACGACGACCACCTCGCCGACGTCGAACCCGGAGCCGGCTGCACGGAGATTTGGGAGCACCTCTCGGAGCGCCGGGAGAGCCACGACGACGAGGAGTAGGTGTTTTACGCGCAACGCCGTTACTGGACGCCATGACTGACGAGGAGCGGCTCCCGCCGACGGACCGCGAATCACCCGTCGGCGAGCCGGTCGTCCGCGGCGACGAACGCCTCACCGGCGAGCACGCCCGCGAAGCCGTCTCGTTCGACCCCGACGACCCAGACAGCGTCGCCGAAGCCGCGGAGACCGTCGGCGCGTTCGCGCGCAACGAACTCGGCGACAGCCACCTCTACATGCTCCGCGGGGCCGCCGCCTGCGCCGCGCTCGTCCGCGCGGAGGAATCCTACAAGGCCGCCGCCGAGCGCGCGGACGGCGACGTCGGCGTCTCGTTCATCCGGAAGTGGGCGCGCGTCCACGACCTCCCGCGGGCGGTCCGCGAGCACGTCGCCGCCGGCCACATCCCGCCGACCGCCGCGAAACACATCGCGCGCGTCGGCGGCGACGACCGCTACCTCCTCGCGTGGGCCGTCGTCGACAACGACCTCACCGTCCGGAACGTCCGGCAGGCCGCCAGCGCGGTCAACGACGGCGACTCCCTCGACGAAGTGCTCGAAGAACTCGGCGTCACCCCCGGCGAACTCACGGTCACGCTCCCGTCGCCGGTGTACCGCGACCTCCGCCGGCACGCGACCGTGTCGGACCGCGACGCCGACGACGTCGTCGCCGACGCGCTCCGCGACTACCTCTAGTTCTCCGCGAGGAACGCCTCACCCGCGTCAGCGAGTACGTCCACCGCCGTCTCGACCTCCCGGAAGTCGATAGTCTCGTCCGGGAAGTGCGCCTGCTCGATGCTCCCCGGGCCGAACATCACGGTCGGAATCCCGGCCTCGATGTAGTGGCGCGCGTCCGCACCGTAGGTCACGCCCCGCGGCGCGGTCTCCGCGAGGTCGTTCGCGCGCATCCCCGACTGGACGGCTCGCACCACGGGTTCGTCGGGCGAGATTTCCGACGCCTCGAACTGGACGGTGAAGCGCTCGAAGGCGGGCGGGTGCTCGGCTAGCCATTCGTTATCGTCGACGACGGCCGCGAGTCGTTCGTCGAACGCTTCCTCGACCTCGGCGACGGTCTCGCCCGGCGCGACGCCGATGCGCCACTCCGCGGTGAGTGACGCGGGGACCGTCGACGCCCACTCGCCCGCTTCGACCGTGCCACAGACGACCGGCCACTTCGTCGGGAACTCCTCGTACAGTGGGTGGGTGACGGTCTGCTCGCGCTCTTCGGCGAGGTCCGCGAACGCCTCCCGGATGCTGTCGAAGTGCGGGAGGACGGACTCGCCGCGCCACGGCGTCGCCGCGTGCGAGGACCGCCCGGTCAATCGCAGGCACTTCATCAGGCTCCCCTCCGAGGCGACCACGGGAGTGAGCGCGGTCGGCTCCGCGATAATCGCGGCGTCCCGGTCGAAGGGATAGGGGTTGTCCAGCGCTGCGGTCGCCGCACCGACGCCGCCGGCCTCCTCGCCGACCACGCCCTCGACGACGACTCGTCCGTTCAGGTCGCGCTCCGCGAGTGCGAGTGCCGCGAACACGCACGCCGCGAGCCCGGACTTCATATCCGCCGCGCCGCGCGCCGTCAGTTCGTCCCCCCGCCACCGCGCCTCGAACGGCTGCGACGACCACACCGCCTCGTCGGCGGGCACGACGTCGAGGTGCCCGTTCAACACGAGCGTCGGTCCCGCGTCCGGGTCGCCGAATTCGAGGACGCCGCCGACGCTGCGCCGGTCGGCTGCTCGAATCGCGTCCGGGTCGTCCGGGAACGACCGGTGCTCGGCCAGTAACGCCGCGTCCACCTCCCACTCGTAGGTCTCGAACCCGAGTTCCTCCAGGCGCGCCGCGAACCACGCCGACACGGGTGCCTCCCCGCCGTCCGTCGACGCGAACGAGACGAGGTCGGACGCGAAGTCGCGCACTCCATTCATACGAATCGGTTCGCCGACGGCCGCCTAAGGGTTTCGCTGGATGGTAAACGTTTAACGTCGCGCCGCCCGACGTGAAATCGAGGGCCGATAGCTCAGTCCGGCAGAGCGTCTGGCTTTTAACCAGACGGTCGAGGGTTCAAATCCCTCTCGGCCCGTTTCTACTGCGAGCGCACGTGAGCAGCGATGCGTGCCGGAAGTTCAGCTCGAAGACACCGTGTATCGGCGAACCCTGATGAGCGGCGTCGAACCCGGGACTTCCGACCGTAGAACGGGTAGAACCGGGGCTCGACTGAACGTGGTTGGCGTTGCCACTATCGGTATCGACGGCCGAACGAGAATGAGCGACTACGACTGCGTGTGTGCAAGCCAGGTGAGACCGACGCCGAGGCCGACGGCACCGAGCGCGCCGAGCGCCTGGAGGACGGTGACGACGCCGCTGTTGGTGTACTGCCACGGCATCCCGACGAGCGTCCCGAGGCCGACGAGCGCGACGAACACGCCCACGAGGACGCCGTAGACGTCGAGCGTATCAGCGAATAGCTGTTGCATGCACGACGCCTCGCCGCGGAACACGTTAACGGTGACGGAACGCCGTAGCGGCGTCAGTACCGCGACGGCATGAACGCCAGCATCGAGAGCAGCGCGGCCGCGAGCGTGCTCAGGATGACGATGCCCCAGAGCCCGTTCGTGCGCTCGTGGAACTCCTGCTGGGCGTCCACGTCAGAGTGGTAGTCCTCGTAGTCGGTCGTCAACTGGAGGACTGTCGAACCGTCCTGCTGCTCGAAGTGCGCGAGGTACGCCGTGTCACCGAGTGTGGTGTTCTCGCCCTGGCTGAAACTGACCTCGTTGGTCCGCGGCGCGAACCACTCGATTGTCACCGACGAATTCGTGACCGACGCGACGCGCGTCTCGTTGTCGTTGTTCGGGCGCTCGATCGCGTCGCCCTCCGCGAAGTTGTGGACGACCGGATCGTCGAGGTACTCGTCGCGCTCGACGAGCCGCCGCTCACCGTCCTCCTCGACGATGACGTACGTCGTGCCGTTCTGTTCGACGGTCGGCCGGTCGACCGTCTGGACCTCGCGGAGCTCGAACTCCGTCGGCTCGGTCTGGTTCGGGATGACGACCGAGTAGTCGTCACCCTGGTAGACCACCGTGTCGTTGGCCGACCACGACTCCGTGTACCGCGCGGACTCGTTAGTCCACTCCGCGGTCGCGGAGCCGTCCGAGACCTCCGTGAAGCTGTACGACGTCCCCGCCACCGTCAACGTCTTGTCAGCGGAGACCGTGTAATCCGGGTCCTCAAGTGTCACGTCGGGCTGCTGAGCGGCGCCGATGAACGTGTACGCGCCGGCCGCCAGCAGAAGGAAGACCACGACGGACACCGCCGCAGCACGTCGTTGCATACTCGAAGCGTAGAGAGGGCGTCGTATAATCGTTACTTTCCCGCCGCGTTACCCACGACGGCGACGCCCCGAGACTACTGACTCGGCGATCGACAGCACGCGAAAAAGCCAAGGGCCGGATTTGAACCGGCGATGAGCGGCTCTGCAGGCCGCCGCGTTAGGCCGGACTCTGCCACCTTGGCACTGTCTCGTCGTACTGCGCTCGCTCGCTTAAACGTAGCGGTACGGAGCGTCGCCACTCCGCGCTACAAATACAAAAAGCCCCGAACAGCAGCAGTGCTGTTCGAGGCTTGATGAAGTATGAATAGCAGGCGGCAAACCGGATTTCCCAGAGGCTCGCGCACTCCAGTACTGACCGGAACGCAGGCGGGCTTATCTTCCGTGTTCGGGATGGGTACGGGAGTTGCCCCGCCGCTATGGCCGCCTTAATACCGACCAACGGAATCGAACCGTTGTTCCCGGACAGAAGTCCGGGACGCCAGTATCGGCGAACGTCCGTGTGTAAGTGCAATCCAGTTAACGCCTGGACTCGACCACGTAATGTGGTGAGTGCATGAGTGTGTGGCATTCGGTCGTTTAGTGCTCGCGGGCTGAACGTCTCGTTGCCTTGACGCGTACACCCCGAGTCTATCGAACTCGTCTTCTACGAGAGACCTCAACGGTGATTCTTTTCCAGGTGGGTTTCGAGCTTAGATGCATTCAGCTCTTACCCCGTGGTGCGTAGCTGCTCGGCACTTGCCCTCTCGGACAACCGATACACCAGTGGCACCCGTTCATAGTTCCTCTCGTACTATATGAACGTTCCTGTCAATCACCAATAACACCCCCAATAGATAGCAGCCGACCTGTCTCACGACGGTCTAAACCCAGCTCACGACCTCCTTTAATAGGCGAACAACCTCACCCTTGCCCGCTTCTGCACGGGCAGGATGGAGGGAACCGACATCGAGGTAGCAAGCCACTCGGTCGATATGTGCTCTTGCGAGTGACGACTCTGTTATCCCTAAGGTAGCTTTTCTGTCAGCAATGGCCCGCATCAAGCAGGCTCATTGGTTCGCTAGACCAGGCTTTCGCCTCAGCGTCCCTCGTTGTGTAGGACACTGTCAGACTACCTTATGCTCTTGCGCTCTTCTCCGGGTCTCCGACCCGGATGAGGTAGCCTTAGGGCGCGCTCGATATCTTTTCGAGCGCGTACCGCCCCAGTCAAACTGCCCGGCTACCGGTGTCCTCCTCCCGGAGTTAGGGTCACAGTCACTGACGGGTAGTGTTTCATGGCTGACTCGGCGACGTGCTGGCGCACGCACCTGTGTAACGTCTCCTACCTACCCTGCACATCAGCGACCGTGTCCCAGCGACAGCCTGCAGTAAAGCTCTATAGGGTCTTCGCTTCCCCTTGGGGGTCTCCAGACTCCGCACTGGAACGTACAGTTCACCGGGCCCAACGTTGGGACAGTGAGGCTCTCGTTGATCCATTCATGCAAGCCGCTACTGAAGCGGCAAGGTACTACGCTACCTTAAGAGGGTCATAGTTACCCCCGCCGTTAACGGGTCCTTCGCCCCATTGTACTGGGTGTTCAGATACCCGCACTGGGCAGGATTCAGTGACCGTACGCGTCCTTGCGGATTTGCGGTCACCTATGTTGTTATTAGACAGTCGGAGCCTCCAAGACACTGCGACCTGCCCAATCACTGGGCAGGCATCCCTTATCGCGAACTTACGGGACTAACTTGCCGAATTCCCTAACGTCGGTTGTTCCCGACAGACCTAGGCTTTCGCTGCCAGAGCACCTGTGTCGGATCTTGGTACGGACATCGTGCTCGTCTTTTCACGGGCCCCAGATTGACTCGAGTTTCCCTATCCTGCCGTTCGTCCGCTTCCTGCCATTACGGCTTCCACGGACTTGGACAGTTCGACCGGGCGATGGCCCGGCTCGAGCTACTCCGAGGCGTCGACTTTCACTGCACGATGGCACGAGAATATTAACTCGTTTCCCTTTTGACCCGCTCGAATTACGACGGGACTTAGGACCGGCTAACCCTCGGCTGATAAGCATTGCCGAGGAACCCTTGCTCTTCTCGGTCGTCGGGGTTCTAACCCGACTAACGCTGCTACTATGGCCAGGATTTTCTTCCCCATTCGGTCCACTCGAGTTCTCACCCGAGCTTCCGCCCGAACAGAGTGCCAACCTACTGGATCACGCTGTCACACGTGCCGTTAGGTCTCGGTGGTGAACTTGAGCCCCGATCATTTTAGGCGCCCCGAACCTCGGCCGGTAAGCTGTTACGCTTTTCTTGGAGGGTAGCTGCTTCTAAGCTCACCTCCCGGCTGTCTAGGGCTCGGGACCACCTTCAATCGCACTTAGCTCACACTTTGGGACCTTAACCTAACTCTGGGTTGTCTCCCTCACGGTACACAGGCTTACCCCGCATACCGGATTCCCTGCGTCAACGGCGTTCGTAGGTTCGGAGTTCGACAGGAGGGCCAACTCCTCTCGGAGTTGGACCCTCCAATCGGTAGCTCTACCCCACGAACTACCTCGGCAGAGGTCATGCTTCGACATGTTTCGGTTGGAACCAGCTGTTGCCAGATTCGATGGGCCTTTCACCCCTACACGTAGGTCACGGGAGGGTATTGAAAGACACCAACCCTAACAGACCTCCACATGGCTTTCGCCATGCTTCATCTTGCCCACGCGTAGATCATCTGGTTTCGGGTCGTGTCCGTTTGACTCCCCGCCCTTGAAGACGGCGGCCCTCGCGCAAAGCGCTGCGGCCATGTCGGTTTCCCTACGCCTCCCCGGATACTCCGGTTAGACTCGTCAGACAGACACACTCCCTGGCTCGTTTTTCAAAACGTACGACGGAACATCGGCTCCTCACAGGTCCTACTACAGGCTCGCGCCTGACTCGTTCCCAGTGAGGCCTTTTATGCCCCGTCGCTCCATCGCCACCTGATTTCAAGCCCTATTTCACCCCCCTTTGTGGGGTGCTTTTCAGCGTTCGTTCACACTACTTGTTCACTATCGGTCTCGGAGAGTACTTAGTCTTGGCAGTCGATGCCTGCCATCTTCACGAGGGATTTCCGACCCCCGCTACTCTGGAGCTGGCTCACGACTTACTTGTCCTCGATACGGGGCTGTCACCCTGTATCGCGCTCCGTTTCAGGAGACTTCGCGAGAACGTTCAGTCGATGCACGCCAGTCCGAACACCACATTGCCCAGAAGGCTTCGGTTTGGACTGTGCCGCGTTCATTCGCCATTACTGACGGCGTCCCATTCGGTTTCTCTTCCTGGCCGTACTGAGATGTTTCAATTCCGGCCGTTCCCTATTGCGCAAAGCAATTGCAGTGGGGATTCCCATTAGGAGATCCTGAGTTCTTCGCCTCCGTGCGGCTCCCTCAGGCTTATCGCAGCTTGGCACGTCCTTCATCGGCATCCGAGCCGAGCTATCCACCAGGTGGCACAGTAGCCACGTTGGATGTCAGCTGCAGAGCAGCTGACGATGGTACTCAACCACACGAAGTGGTCGAGGGTTGTTGGCGGTGAAGCCAACGACGATGAATGTCGACTGTAGAACAGTCGACGATGCTCAACACATAATGGTTGAGCGCTGTTGAGTCACGGATGTGACCAACAGTCGGTACTCGACCACGGTGGTCGAGTCCAGTGAGCGCCTGGATTGCACTTACACACGGTCGTCATCGTACGTCCTCGTGGTGAACGAGGAGCGTACATAGACCCTTCCCACCCGCACTTTCGCGGGGTGGTGCATCAGTCTTCGTCGCGATTCATCGTTGCGCCGTCTCCCACTTAAGGGGCACGGTTCAAGATGAATCCCGGACGGGATGGACCCACTGGGATTCGAACCCAGGGCATCCTCCTTGCAAAGGAGGCACTCTACCACTGAGCTATGGGCCCACCTCCCGAATCGGGAGGAGGTTACGTTAGCCTTGATGGTTTGTAGGTGTCCAACTGGTCACGGCGTCGTCGAAAGGTGGGCCAGGGCAACGCCCTGGTCCCGATCGTTAGGAGGTGATCCAGCCGCAGATTCCCCTACGGCTACCTTGTTACGACTTAAGCCCCCTTGCGGAGCCCAGATTCGACCGGCGCATGCCGGCCTCATCCGAACCCCACTCGGGTGCTTTGACGGGCGGTGTGTGCAAGGAGCAGGGACGTATTCACCGCGCGCTTCTGACACGCGATTACTACCGAATCCAGCTTCATGAGGGCGAGTTTCAGCCCTCAATCCGAACTACGATCGAGTTTAGGAGATTAGCGCCTCCTCTCGGAGTTGCATCCCATTGTCTCGACCATTGTAGCCCGCGTGTTGCCCAGCTCATTCGGGGCATACTGACCTACCGTTGCCCGTTCCTTCCTCCGCTTTAGCAGCGGCAGTCCACCTAATGTACCCAGCTACCCAAAGGGTACTGCTGGCAATTAGGAGTGCGGGTCTCGCTCGTTGCCTGACTTAACAGGACGCCTCACGGTACGAGCTGACGGCGGCCATGCACCTCCTCTCAGTAGCATCGGGTAAGGTCATCAACCTGACCGTCATTACTACTGTCGGAGCTGGTGAGATGTCCGGCGTTGAGTCCAATTAAACCGCAGGCTCCTCCGGTTGTAGTGCTCCCCCGCCAATTCCTTTAAGTTTCATCCTTGCAGACGTACTTCCCAGGCGGCCCGCTTCTCGGCTTCCCTACGGCACAGCGCAGGCTCGTAGCCTGCGCCACACCTAGCGGGCATCGTTTACAGCTAGGACTACCCGGGTATCTAATCCGGTTCGAGACCCTAGCTTTCGTCCCTCACTGTCGGATCCGTCCTCCTGAGGCGCTTTCGCCACCGGTGGTCCGTCCAGGATTACAGGATTTCACTCCTACCCCGGACGTACCCCTCAGGTCTTCCGGTCCCAAGCCGAACAGTTTCCGCTGGACGCCTGCTCGTTAAGCGAACAGATTTCCCAACGGACTTGTCCGGCCAGCTACGGACGCTTTAGGCCCAATAATATCGGCCATCACTCGGGCTGCCGGTATTACCGCGGCGGCTGGCACCGGTCTTGCCCAGCCCTTATTCGTACACCACCTTACGGTGTACAAAAGTGAAGGCTCTATGCCTTCACACTCGGAGTCCCCTTATCGCACTTGCGTACAGTGTAAAGGTTTCGCGCCTGCTGCGCCCCGTAGGGCCCGGAATCTTGTCTCAGATTCCGTCTCCGGGCTCTTGCTCTCACAACCCGTACCGATTATTGGCACGGTGGGCCGTTACCCCACCGTCTACCTAATCGACCGCAGCCACATCCTGTGGCGCCGTAGCGTTTCCAGCTCCGCCCGTTCCAGGGGTGGAGCGTTATTGGGAATTAGCCTCAGTTTCCCGAGATTGTTCCCATCCACAGGGTAGTTTGGCCACGTGTTACTGAGCTTTCCGCTGCGGGTCTAAACCCGCACAACTAGCATGGCTAAATCGGACTCCGATAGCAATGGCCTCCGGCAGGATCAACCGGAATGTTTGCTGGGGTTAAACCCCAGCGACCAGAACTAAAAGTCCTGGTTTGGCGGGAACACAAAAGTGTTCCTCATAGCCACGACAAAGCGCCGTGGCCAGTTGGATGTCACCAAACCATCAAGGCTAACATCAGATTCCATCTGTACGGCGGACCGCAGGGGTGGAATCCTCATTCCTTCGGACCTGAACGTAGTCCGCGATGGGTCATAAACCCATCGGACTTCGTTCGGCCCGAGACGACGTTCGCATTTCCTCCAACGCCCCGTTATTACTTAAGGGCATCGAACCACGCTCGTAAGAGCGGGAATCGAGCCCCAGAACGGGACCGAGGTAATGCATCAGTCGTCCGGAGAGACCCGGACGACCTCATTGTCGTGCGCATTACCTCGTATTGCCCGTTATTACTTAAGGGCATCGAACCACGCTCGTAAGAGCGAAGGTCGAAGCCCGGAAGCGGGCGTCGGAAGCATACGTCAGTCACCCGGGAAACCCGAGTGACCTCATCGTCGTTCGCATTCTTCCGAAGCGCCCGGTATCACTTAAGGGCGTCGAACCAGACTCGCCGAAGGCGAGGGGTTCGACGCGGGGCGTCGAGGCGTCAATCAGTGGCGTCGGGTACACCGAGCCACCTCACGTCGTTCGCATCTCATCCGAGTGCCGGGTTACGTAAAACCCCATCGAACCAGGGACGCATAGACACGCCACCGCATACCAGAAAACCACGTGACGGCGTACCGAGGGTTACGCGTGAAAGTACCGCGTGGGTGGAGGTCGACCGGTCGTCCCGCGCGAGTGCGTGCGGTCGGGCCGAGTGGTGCCCACGCAGCCGTCACTAGTCGTGGGAGTGACTAAGCCGTTACGCGTCGCACACGCGGACAAAAGATACGGCGAGCGGCGTCAGTCTTCGATGTGCTTGATGCCTTCCTTGGAGACGTTCGCTTTCGTAATCTCGCCGGGCATCCAGTCTGGTTTGTCGCCGGGGGCCTCCTCCTCCCACGCCCACGCTTCGTAGATGTGGACTTTGTCGGTGCCCTTCTCGCGGAGCCGGAGCTCCTTGCGGTCGGCGTCCTGTTCACTGTCGGCGACGTCCTCGATGCGGCGAGCCGCTTTGAGCGCGGCCTGCCGTGGGGTGTTCCCGCTGAAGACGCTCGTCTCGTCGTCAGATTCTCGGAGCGCGAAGTTGCGCTTGCCGTCCTCACGTACCATGGTTTTGCTCCATGCTATGCGAACACAAGGGCGGGTGATAAATATACCGCCGATTTTGCCGGTAGATTTATGTACTGAGTTGGCTGGTTCGGGGAAAGCGCCGACCTCCCGGGCCGACAGTCCGCCAGCCGTACTCGCTGCCAATCGCCGCCAGCACGCGTCAACTCAGACGGTCGGAAGAACTTAAGTACGGTGTGCGGCGAAAGGCAACGTAGACACTTCGCGATGGTTCGCAAGAAGACGCTCAGCCCGAGTGGCGCCAAAGGCGACGACGGGGAGTACCACAACGCCCACGTCAACCTCCACGAGGACGAACTGTCGGTCGCCGGCCTCGACATCGGCGACGAAGTCTTCGTCAGGGTTCGCGAGGACAAAATCATCATCCAGAGAGCCGACCAGGACGACGTCGAGCACGACTTCTAACCGAGATGTACCGGCTGGCCAAACCGCTGTTGTTCCGGCTGCCCCCGGAGACCGCCCACGAGGCGATTACGGGGCTGCTCCGAGTCGCACAGCGCACACATCTCGAGCGCGCGTACGCGGGCCACTACACGGTCGACGACGACCGGCTGTCCGTCGAGGCGTTCGACCAGTCGTTCCCGAACGCCGTCGGGGTGGCCGCGGGCTTCGACAAGAACGCCGAGATTCCACGAGCGCTGGCTGCGCTCGGGTTCGGTCACGTCGAGGTCGGCGCAGTCACCGCGGAGGGCCAGCCCGGCAACCCGAAGCCGCGGATGTTCCGGCTCCGGGAGGACGACGCGCTCGTCAACCGGATGGGGTTCAACAACGCGGGCGCGGACGTCGTGGGCGAGCGGCTCGCCGGACAGCGCCTCCCGGACGTGCCCGTGGGCGTGAACATCGGGAAGTCGAAGTCCACGCCACTAGAAGACGCCCCCGACGACTACCGCTACACGTACGAGCAGGTGGCCGAAGACGGCGACTACTTCGTGGTGAACGTCTCCAGTCCGAACACGCCGGGGCTGCGCGAGCTCCAGAACCGCGAGCAGCTGGCGGCGATTCTGGAGACGCTCCAGGACGCGGGCGCAGCACCCCTACTCGTGAAACTCTCCCCGGACCTCCACCGTGATGCCGTGATAGATGCCGTCGAACTCGCGAACGAACTCGGGCTGGACGGCGTCGTCGCGACGAACACGACGACCGACCGGCCGGACGACCTCCGGAGCCCGAACGCCGCGGAGACGGGCGGACTCTCCGGGCGGCCGATTCGGGAGCGCGCGACCGACCAAGTGCGGTTCGTCGCCGAGCGCACGGACCTCCCGGTGGTCGGCGTGGGTGGCGTGTTCACGGCGGAGGACGCCTACGAGAAGATTCGGGCGGGCGCGTCCGTCGTCCAACTGTACACGGGCCTCGTCTACCGCGGCCCCGGCATCGCGCGAGACATCAACGAAGGGCTGCTCAAACTGCTGGACCGCGACGGCTTCGCGTCTGTGGAGGACGCGGTCGGCGCGGACCTCTAGTTCTACCGGAGCGCGTCGAGTGCGAATTCGAAGCCGGCGACCGGCACTTCGACGTCGTGGTCGACGACGACCGCGGGATGGACTTCGCCGATGACGCCGACGTCCTCGTCGTCGATGACCACGCTCGCAGCGCGGCCGTCGATGAACGAGGGGTGCTCGGTGGCGGGCGTTTCGAGGTCGACGTGGAACTCCTCGCAGAGCGCCGCGAGTCTCGCCTTGGCGTCCTCGTAGGAGGCGTCGTGGCGCGCGAGCACGGCGGCGACCGTCCGCCGTTCGGCGACTCCCGTCTCCGTGGCGTCGTCGACGTGCGCGGCGAACCCGATTTCCGCGAGGTCCTGGGGGTACGACCGGTGCGTGTTGTTCTCCAGCACCGAAACCAGCGACGGCAGCGCCCACGTGCGGAGGATAGTGAAGTCCTCGCTGTACGGCTCGTCGATGGTCGCGGGTTCCGCGGCACCCACCACGTCGTCCTCCGGCGCGATGCGCATGCGGTCGAAGTTGTCGGCCTCGTTGGTCATGTTGAAGTTCAGTAGGTCCTCGAAGCCGAGGCCGACGAGCGTCTCCCGGGCGGCGGCCTCCAGCCGCGACGTCTCCGTGCGCCCGCCGATGGTGCCGACGTCGGGGTAGCGCGGCACGAGGTTGTTGAACCCGTACGCGCGCCCGATGTCGTCGACGACATCCACGGGGTGGAGGACGTCGACGCGGTACGGCGGAATCTCCACCTCGTAGGTGAGTTCGTTCCCGCCCTCCGGTTCGGCATCGAGACCCGCACGTTCGGCGAGGTCGACGACCTCGTCGGGTTCGAGGTCGATGCCGAGCAACGTCTCGACGCGCTCGTGGGGGACCTGTTTGGTCTGGACCTCGAAGTCCGGGCGCACGAGTTCGGTGTCGGCGTACTCGACGTTGACGTCCTCGACGGTAGCGCCGCGGGCGTCGAGCGCGTAACAGATGATGGCGCACATCCGGTCGATGGTCCACTGGTCGGTGCCGGTGAGTTCGACGAACAGTTCCCGGGAGTCCGTCGAGACCTCCGTCCGGCGGCCGTTGATGACTGGCGGGAAGCTGAACATCCCGATGTCGTCGTAGATGGCGGGGTAGCGGTCGTAGTTCTCGAGCAGGTCGGCGTACTGCTCGCCGGTCGGGTGCTCGGTGAGCACTTCCGCGGGCGTGCGTTCGGCGTCGTCGTCGAGCGGCACGAACGTGTCGCCGTCGGGCTCGATGCCGGTGTACGTGATAGAGCGCCCAGCGGGGCCGTCCTCGCCGCTGACAGATTCACCCTTGAGCATCGCGAGGTCGTGGATGCCGATGGCGCCCTTCGCGCGCTTTCGCCCCATCGTCGCGTGGAGTTTCTCCTGGAGTTGGATGAGCGAGTCGAGGGCGTCCTCGTCGAGGTCCACGCCGCGAACCACGGCGCCCGTGACGCAGGGCCGCTCGTCGGGGACGTCCTCGACGTTGATGGTCCACTCGGCGCTGTTCGTGTCGGGGACGTAGACGCCCCGGGTGTCGCCGTAGTGGTAGCGCAGCGAGCGCGCGATGCCCTCCACGGAGAGGCGGTCGAGGCGGTCGGCCTCGAATTCGAGTTTGAACTCGCCCTCGTCGGTCTCGCCTTCGTACTCGATGCCGAGGCCGAAGAGGTCGTCTTTGAGTTCGTCGTCGCTCTTCCCGGTGTGGCCGGTGAGCGTGCGGAGTTCGTCGGGGTCGATGTCGACGACGGGCATCAGTACACCACCTCCGCGTCCCGCAGGAACTCAAGGTCACACAGCGTCCCGTGGACGTCGCGGATGTCCTCGAAGCCAGTGACCAACATCAGCAGGCGTTCGAGGGCGAGCCCCCACGCCATCACGTCGGCTTCGACGCCGAGCGGTTCGAGCATCTCCGGGCGGAAAATCCCGGAGTTCCCGATTTCGATGAGTTCGCCGGTCTCGGGGTGGCGGCCGAACAGTTCGAACGACGGCTCCGTGTAGGGATTATAGGTTGGCTTGAATTCGATGTCCGTGATGCCGAACTGGCTGTAGAACTCCTGGAACGTCCCCATGAGGTCCCGGACGGAGAGGTCCTCGGCCATCACCCACCCCTCGATCTGGAAGAACTCCAAGAGGTGCGTGGCGTCGAGGGTGTCGTTGCGGTAGGCCTTCTCGACGCTGAAGTACCGCGCGGGCGCTTCCACGTCCTCACCGGCGACGCCGGAGAGGTAGCGGGCGGTGAGACTCGTCGTGTGCCCGCGGAGCGCGAGCGCACGCGCGAAGTCCTCGTCCCACGGCGAGTGGTAGCCGTCGCCGTCCGGCCCGACGCCCTCGCGATGGGCGCGTTCGACGCGCTCGACGAGGTCCTCGGGTAACTCGTCGATTTTCTCGGGCTGCTCCAGCGCGAAGCGATCCCAGTGATTGCGCGCAGGGTGATCCTGGGGCATGAACAGACAGTCGTTGATGTAGAAGTCCGCGTCGACGTGCGGGCCCTCCATCTCCTGGAAGCCCATCCCGACGAGCACTTCCTTGACGCGCTCGGATGCCTGCCGGAGCACGTGCGTCTTCCCGGGCGTGTACTCGCCGGCGTCGGCTTCGACGTTGTAGTCGGCGAATTCGGCGTCGCGCCACTCGCCGGACGCGAGCATGTCGGGGGTGAGTTGGCCGACTTCCTCGGCGGCTTCGACGCCCGCCATGAGTTCGGTGACGCCGGCCTCCGTCAGCAGCACCGACCGGACGGTGCGCTCGCGGACGGCGACGAGGTCGCGGCGCGCCAACTGGTCGAGCGCGTCGTCGTCCTCGACGGTCCCGCCCGCGGCCAGCGTCTCGAGTGCGACGACCTCCGCGTCCTCGCTGGGGTCGGCGTCGGGGTCCGCGGAGAGGTCGCCGCTGTCGATGCTCCCGTAGCCCTTCCGGGCGTAGTTCGAGAGCGCGATGTCGACCTGCGGGCCCTCCAGACCGGACGTACCGATGACCTCGCCCATCGAGACGGGTTCGTCGTCGGCGCCGGCGTCGAGGGCGGCCTCGTAGAGCCGGACCTCCGGCAGTCCGGCTTCGGCGTACTCGCGGCCCTCCTCGGTCAGTTCGACCTCTTCCTCGGTCTCTTCGATAACGTCCACGAGACCGGCGTCCTCCAGTTCGAACGCCGCGCCCGTGACCGTCTCCGGCGGCCGCTCGATGGCAGCCGCGAGGTCGGCGATGCGTCTCGGTTCGTCGGCGCTCGCCGCTTCGAGCACCGCGACCTGCTGTGGTGGCAGTTTCATTGTGCGTAGGGGTGTGTGGCAGTCAGTTATCCGTTCCGCTCCCAGCCCGAACGAGCGGGTTCGGCCCGCGACGACTCTCGCCGCCAGTGGGCGTCCACCGGCTCGCTCAGGCGAAGAAGAAACCGAACCCCGGAGCCGCGGCTGCTCGACGTGCGCTGCGACCGGCGTGAGGTTCGGACGCCATGTGCGGGAGCATGGCACGACCAGTGAAAAGAATTCCGTCAGCGGCCCGCTCGGCCCGGGTTCGCTCAGTCCGCGGCCGCCCTACAGGCCGCCACGCGCCGAATTCAGTTCGACGTCGAGGCCCTCCAGCAGTTCCTCGGCTTCCTCGCGTTTCTCCTGGTGGTCTTCGAGGAACTCTTCCATGAGTTCGGCTGCCTCCTCCTTGCAGCCACCGCAGAGCCGTTCACCGCCCGCACACTCCTCGTAGACACGCTCGGCGAACTCGTCGTCGTCGCCAGCGAGGAGGTAGGCGTACAACTCGTAGACCGGGCACTTGTCGGGTTCGCCGCCGAGTTCGCGCTGCTTCTCGGCGGTCTCGCGGCCGCCGGTGGTCGCGGCCTTGACCTTGTCGTAGCCGTCCTCGGGGTCGTCGAGGAGGCTGATGTGGCTGGCAGGAATCGACGAGGACATCTTCCCACCAGTGAGCCCGGTCATGAAGCGGTGGTAGATCGAGGAGGGCGGCACGAAACCGTAGCCGCCGTGGTCGACTTCGACGGCGAGCGCGAGGTCCTCGGCGGTCTCGCGGTCGATTTCGAAGGCGTCGACGTGGCCCTCGAAGACGCGCTTCTCGCCGGCGACCTCGTCGATGAGCGCCTCGAAGGCCTCGTCAGTCGCCTGCCGGTCGAAGAACCGAATCCGGGGACGGAGCGGCTCCATTCCGGCGTTGTCGAGCTTCTGGACGACCGACTCGACCACTTCGTCGTCGTAGGCGGCCGCGAGGTCGGCATCCTCGCGCAGCCAGTCGGCGGCTTCCGCGCAGCGCGGGGAGCCGTGGTCCTCGGCGTACTGCTCGCGGGCATCGTAGGCCGCGGCGACCAGCGGACGCTCGTCGTCGTCGAACGCGACGCTGGCGTACGCCTCGGTGACCTTGAAGTAGCGCGTGCGCTCGGCGAGGTCACGCGCGAGCCGCATGTGCGGGTCCTGGTCGGGGCCGACCGGAATCACGGTGGGCTTGGACTCCTCCAACTGCGGGTAGAGGATGTCCGCCATCTGGGTGACGACGCTCTGCATGTGGGAGACGTCGGTCTCGCCGTCGAACCCGTAGATGGCTTCGAACTCCGAGAAGTTCGCCTCCGCGCCGAGCTCGAACGCGAGGTCCTGGAGTTCGCGGTTCGCGGACTGGCGGTAGAGCGTGCCCTCCTCAGCGTCGAAGCCGAGCGCGAGCAGGCTGAGGAGGTAGTCCTTGGCGTGCTCGTCGATTTCGTCCCACGAGAGCCCGCGGGCGGCGTGGGCTTCGAGGTCCGCGATGAGCGCGTACGCGTCCGCGCCCTGCTGTTGGTGCCAGACGATTTCGTCGAACACCATCTTGTGGCCGATATGGGGGTCGCCGGTCGGCATGAACCCCGACAGCGCGGCGAACGGCTCGTCGTTTCGCATCGCGTCGGCGACGCGACGGTAGTCGCGGTGCCCGAAGATGATGGCGCGGCGCATCAGGAAGTGCGGGTCGGGCACCTCGTCGATGACGTCGTCGAAGGACTCGATGCCGAACTCCTCGAAGAGTTTGCGGTAGTCCGAGACCGTCGAGGAGCCCCACGGGTCGAGGGCGACGCTGTCCGCGCCCGGCGCGTCCTCGCCGTCCGTCTCGTTGTCTGTGTCGGTCATAGTTAGGGGGTGAGCCTGCTCACGGAGAGCCAGCGAATCGTGTCCGCACTGGGATTGTCGAGCGCAAAAACCATTCGCTTCCGGACCCCGTGGGCGAGCCGCACGTCCAGCGAGAGGTCCCGCGGCGCGAACACGTAGCCCGCGGGGAGCACGCGCACGAGCAGTTCGGAGTGGCCGAGTTCGTCGACGGACTCGACCTCGCTGTACACGCGGAAGTCCGCGCCGAATTTGAACCCGGTCTTTGGGACCATGCCGCGGTCGCGCAGCGCCCGGTAGACGCGCAGCCGGCGGTCGAAGCGGTCGGCTTCGCCAGCACGCCCACGCTCGACCACCGCCTCGACGTCGTCGTCCCCGAGGTCGAGGATGCCCTGCGCGGCGAGGTACGCGGCTTCCAGCAGCGAGAGCTGGAGCGCGTCGTATTCGGCCGCGCGGCCGCCGAGTGGCTGCCCGTAGAACCCCTGTTCGTGGAGTTCGCTGGGCGCGTCCCAGACGAGCACGCGGTCCTCGAGCAGCGTGCCGCGGACGCCGGTCGGCGGGGTGAAGTCGGTGTCGCCGTCGGGCTCGGTGGCGGCCACGTCGAGGTACGTGATTTCGCTCTCCTCGTCGACGACCGCGAGCACGACGTCGCCGAGGTCCCCCGCGGGTATCGTCGCGCGCTCGTCGACGACGCGAATCCGGTGTTTCACGACGCCGTCGCCGGGCCCCTTCCCACGCGGGAACACCACGAAGTCGCCGTCGCCGGGGTCGTCCCACCACGGCTGGCGGTCGGGCGCGAGGTAGAAGCCGCGGTCGCGGAGGTCAGCGTAGACGAGGAAGCGCGCGGCGAAGCCGGCTTCCCGACCGGCAAAAAAGTCCCGGAACCCCGCGCCGTCGACGGCGTCGAGGTCGCCGCGGAAGAGGAGGTGGGCGGCCTCCACGAGCGACAGCGCGATGGTGTTGCCGTCGAGCGGGTGGCCGTAGCCGCGGGCGTCGTGGAACCGCTGGCGGGCGTCGCCGCCGACTCGGACCTCGTCGCCGTGTAGCTCGCCGTCCATGCGAGGAGTTCCGGTTCGCGGCGTCAAACGGCTTCCGGTGTATTTCCGCAGTTGCACGGGGTCCGTGGGACCTACGAGCCCTTGGCGTCCGCTACCCAGTCCGGTTTCTCGATAGTCGTGCTCCCGATATCGCTAAACTCCCCGTTCCCCTCGAGGGACCCCGTGCTGCTGGTTCCGTTCCAGTGGAACTCGACCGGCCACGCGGCCTCGTTGAGGTACACCGTTCCGTTCGGGTCGCTCAACCACGCATCCCCGCCTTCGACAGACCCCGTAATCGTCAGGACCGCGGTTGCGCTGCCGTCACGGACGGTCACACCGTCCACGGCGTAGGTGAAGCTGTCGATGAATTCGACGTCCTCCCGTGCGCTGTCGAGTGCGGTTCTCCTTTTGAACCGATTCTCGGACGTGCTCAAGTCGTAGGTACTGTATTCCGGATTCCCGTCGACCTGCTCGGCCATGTACACCATGCTCCCAGACTGGTAGATGGCGTAGTTGACCGACTGCTCGCCGGAAGCACCCTGTACTCGCGTCAGTCCTTCCGCCGACTCGGGGTCGTAGCGGGCAGTCTCGTTCACCTCGTAGCTGTCGTCGTCCGTCGTTTCGGCCGCGTAGTCGAGGCTGAAGCTGGTGGTCTCGACGTTGTCGAGTACCTGTTCACTCAGTCGTTCGACGTCCGAGACGCCGCCCTCGCCAGTCCCCTCGGGAAAGTCGAAGTTAGCCACGGTGGCTGTCGGGCCTTCCGCCGTGGTTTTCGTTCCTCCGTCGCTCCCGGTGCCGTCGGCTCCTTTCGTCGCGCTCTCGCGGTCCAGACAGCCACTCAGCGTGGCGATACCTGAGCCGGATAACGCCAAAAATCGACGCCGTTCCATCTTGGAATGATTACAGTAATAATAAATAAGTGATTGGTGTGTTCGTCTCACACATGACGAGGGGACTCGGCGGAGCGGAATTCGCTTCTCATCTCCCGGACGTAGTAGCTGCCGTTGCCGGACTCGTGACGCAACTCGGGGATATGTGGTTCGTAGTGGCCGGAATCACGCTCCTCTACGTACTCGGGACGAGATACCAGTGGTTCACGGATTCACCGGCGAGCGACAGCGTCTACCTGCTAGCCCTCGCTGTCGGCGCGTACTCGCTGACAGTCGCCCTCAAGCACGCGTTCGGACTCCCGCGACCGCCAGGGGCGGCGACGGCGACCGCGCCGTCGTGGATTCCCGCGCTCGGACACGCCGCGTACGAGTCTATGGTGACGGGCGACGGATTCGGCTTCCCGAGCGGGCACGCGTTGAAGACGGCCGTCGTGTACGGCGGTGCGGCGTTCGCACTGGACGTCTGGGACCGCCCCCGCCGACTGGCCGTCGCTGGACTACTGGCTGTGCTGGTCGCGGCGTCGAGAATCTTTCTCGGCGTCCACTACACGGTGGACGTGGTCGCCGGGGCCCTCGTCGGCGTCGTCTTTCTCGCCGCGGCGATTCGCCTGACCGGCCAACGTCCCGCGCGGACCCTGGCGATTTCAGCGGTCCTCGCCGGCCTCGCGTTCGCCACGTCCGGGACAGCGAAGACGGGGTTCGCACTCGCTGCCGCCGCGGTCGGTTTCGTCGTCTGGACGGCGGCTGACCGCCTCCCCGTTGGAGCCGCCTCGGGCGAACGCTGACACCTCCCGCCCCGTATTCAATTTCCCACCTCGCCGTGTCAGGGCTCCGTCTTCGGCGTCTGCTCGCAGTCGCCGTCGAGACACCGTCGTCCGCTCGGCGTCTCGAAGACCGGCAGCCCGCACTCACAGGTCCCGTCGACGGTGCCGCGAGGCAGCCGATAGCTGGCGTCGCACTCCGGACAGGTCGCGTGGAGGCCGCGGTCGGCCTCGATTTCGAGTGCGGCGCCACACCGACACGACCACTCGCCGTCGAAGCGCTCGGCGACGACGTCGGCGATGGGCGTGCAGTCGCGGTCCAGACACGCCGTCACCGCGCCGCCGCGTTCTACCCGCAACTGGGGGAGCCCGCAGTCCGGACAGGGCTCGTCCACGACAGCGGCGTCCCGCGGAATCGCGTAACTCGTCCGGCAGTCGATACAGACGACGCGGCCGCCGTCCCGCACGAGCGTGCCGTCGCACTCGCACGTGCCGACCGGCGGCCCGGCGGGCGACGCGGGGTAGTGGGCGTCGCCGTGCTCGGTCGCGCTCTCCACGACGAGCCGTTCGTCGCCGTCCGCCGCGTCGATGCGGAACCCGCGGGCGTCCCGCGTGTACCGGACGACGCCCGGGCGCGTGAGCCACGCCGCGGGCTGGTAGCCGTCCGCGTCGTGGACGAGCACGGTGTCGTCGGGCTTCACGATGACGACGACGTCCCCGCGGAGGTCGCGTTCGGTTCGCCCATCGCTCTCGTAGCGGACGGCACACTCGCCGGCGAGCACGCGAATCGCGTCCTGCATGGCCCAGATTGGTCCCGGTTTCGTACTTGAACCTACGCGCTACTCCACGCGAACCGTCCGCGTCTCGGTGACCGGGAGCAGCGGGAGGCCGGAGAAAGAGACGGTGACCTCGAATTCGAGAACGTCGGCGTCCGCGCCGAACACGCCCACGGGCACGGAGAGTTCGTCGTCCAGATATCCCGTGGTTTCGGTCATCTCGACGCCGTTGACGGTGACGGCGACGCCCGCGCTCGCGCCGCCAGCGCTGTTCCGGACGACGACCTCACACATCTGGTTGTCGCCAACCGCGATGCTGTCGGGGAGGTCGCTCCAGTCGACGGTGACGTCGGGCATGTCGGCGGCCTGCTCGTAGACGCTCTCGGCGACGCCCGGGCCGAGCCCGGCTTCTTCGAGGCCGTCCTTGCCAGCCTCGCGGACGTCCGCGGGCGTCTCGATGTCCTCGTCGGCGAGCTTGTGCGCGCGGCCCGCAGCGACGCCGTCGAGGGCTGTGAGGCCGACTGCGTCCTCGGGGACGCCGGTGTCGATGCGGGCTTCGAGGCGGGCGGCGACGTTCGCGCCCGCGGGGTCGTCGTAGCGCTCGAAGAATGCGCCGAGCGCGGCGAGCAGGCGGAGCGCGTTCTGCTTGATGACCCACGCGTCCGAGCGCAGTTCCGGCGGAATGGAGCCGTCCATGCTCCCGCGCAGGATTGCCAGAACCTTCCGCGGGCCGGAGTCGAGGTCGTCGGCCTCGCTGCCGACGATTCTATCGACGGCGTCGCGCTCGGACTTGCGCGCGCTCACGCTGTCGAACTCGCCGGCGCTGGCGACCGCGCGGAGCACGCTGTCGGCGTCCCCGTCGCCGTCCGCCACGTCGCGGAACTCGCGGGCGGTGTCCAGGCGGAGGTAGTACGTCGACGCGAGCACGCCCAGCCGGGTCGCGGAGAGCCCGAGGTCGTCGTCGGTCTCCACGAACCCCTCCTCGACGAGGTCGTCGAGGGTGTCCCGGACGCGGTCCCGGAGCCCCGGGAAGTCGTAGTCGTCGGGCTCGGACTGGGCGCGCTGGTAGTAGAACGTCGTCTCCAGCCAGTCCATCACGTCCCCGAGCCCGCGAATCGTGCCCATCGCGATTTCCGCGTTCAGGTGCTCGGCGAGGTTGCCGGCGAGCCGCGACTCGATTTCCTTGCCCTCGCGGAGGAGGTCGCGGTACATGTCGGCGTCCGACTCGTCGCAGACCACCCAGCCGTAGCCGACGTCGTCGTAGCCGGGGCGGCCCGCGCGCCCGAGCATCTGGAGGACGTCCAGCGGGCTCATGTCGACCTCGCCCTCGAGGGGGTCGTGGAGTTTCGTGTCCCGGATGACGACGCAGCGCGCGGGGAGGTTGACACCCCACGCGAGCGTCGACGTCGAGAACAAAATCCGAATCTTGCCCTCCCGGAACCACTCCTCGACGAGGTTCTTGTCGTGCGTGGAGAGCCCGGCGTGGTGGAACGCGACGCCGTCCAGCACGGACTTGCGGAGCGTCGCGTTGTCCAGCTCCTCGGCCGCCGTGTGGAACTCGTAGTCGCCCCGCGAACCCACGGGAATGTCGCGCTCGCCGATTTCGTCTCTGGTCTTCTTCGCGGCCTGCACGGTGTCCTGCCGGCTGGAGACGAACACGAGCGCCTGCCCGTCCTCGCGGAGGTGGGGTTCGACGAGGTCCAGCGTCGTGAACAGCCGGCGGTACTTGTCCGCGAACGGGTTGTCGCCGTGCGTGTACGTCCGCACGCCCGCGTGGAGGTCCACGGGCCGGTAGTCGTCGCCGAATTCGAACGTCGTTTCGGGCTCCGCGTCGAGCCACGCCGCGACGTCGTCGATGTTCGGCATCGTGGCGGAGAGCGCGACCACACGCGGGTCGCAGAGCCGCCGCCAGCGCGACACCACCACTTCCAGCACGCTGCCGCGCTTCTCGGAGTCGAGCAGGTGGACCTCGTCGATGACCACGCAGTCGACGTCCGTGACGAACGAGTAGCGCGGCGAGTCGTGTTTCCGGGTGGCGGAGTCAGCCTTCTCGGGCGTCATCACGAGCACATCCGCGCGCTCCGCGCGCCGGGGGTTGAGGTCGCGCTCGCCAGTGACGACGTACACCGAGTAGCCGAGCTCCTCGAAGCGCTCCCACTCGGACTCCTTCTCGTTGGTGAGCGCGCGCAGCGGCGCGACGAACACCGCGGTGCCGCCGGCGTCGAGGGTCTGGCAGATGGCCAGTTCCGCGAGCGCGGTCTTCCCGCTGCCCGTCGGGGCGGACGCGACGACGTTGGCCTCGGAGTTCACGAGCGCTGGCACCGCCTCGCGCTGCATCTCGTTGAACTCGTCGAAGGGGAAGGCGTCGGCGAATTCGGGGACGACCTCGGCGACTTCCATCACCAATTGGGGAAGGCGGGTGGGCGGATAGGCGTTTCCTTAGTGGCGTGGTTCGGAAGGAGCGAACGAAGTGAGCGACTGAGAACCACGTCGATGCGAGCGGGGAGAAACGACCCGCGAGCGGCGTGAGTCGAAGCAAACGAAGTGAACGAGAACCACCCGTTCCCTCCGGGACACTCAGTCGGCCGCGTCCGCGGCCATCGAGGACGCGACGCGTTCGAGCAGGCCGCGGTCAGTCGAGTAGTAGAAGTAGGCGGTGACGCCGACGGCGGCGGCGACGTTCGACAGCGTAATCGCCCAGAACGCGGCGTACACCGGGACCGAGAGCACGACCACGTACGCGCCGACGACCGCGATGGGGAGCCGGACGACCCAGTACTGGAGCATCGTCGCGACCATCGACACCTGGGTCTTTCCGGCACCGTTGAACCCGCCCTGCACGGGGTAGATGACGCCGAACGTCCAGTAGCCGACTGCGAGAATCTGGAGGTACGCGACCGTGTACGTGAGCGCGTCGCCGTCGAGGCTGGGCGCGAACACGTCCGCGAGGAGGCCGGGAATCGCGAACTGGAGGACGCCGACGAGCGCGAGGGCGACGGTCGCGACGCCCGCGGCGAGCCAGGTCGCGCGGGTCGCCCGGGCGGGGCGCTCCGCGCCGAGGTTCTGCCCGACGACGCTGGCGACCGCGCTCCCGACCGCGATGGCGGGGACGAACGCGAGCGTCGAGATGCGCATCCCGACGGTGTACGCCGCCAGGCCCGCGCTCCCGCCGACGCCGGAGACGATGGCGACCATGAGGAGGCGCGCGGTCTGGCGGCCGCCCTCCTGGCCGGCCTTCGGCACGCCGACTTCGAGGACGTCACGCAGCGAGTCGAGGCGGAGGCGCATCGTCTCGCGCGTGTACGCGAAGCCGGTGAATTCGGTGGTGGCGAGCGCGACAGCGACACCGAACCCGGCGACGTAGCCGCCGGCGGTGCCGAGCGCGGCACCGAGGATGCCGTAACCGGCGAAGCCGGCGATGCCCCAGCCGACGACGAGGAACGGGTCGAGGACGACGTTGACGGCGACGACGACGACGTTGACGACGAGCGCCGCGCGGGAGTCCCCCCAGCCGACGAACGCGCCCTCGATGGCGTCGCTCATCCCGCCGAACACCATCCCGCCGAGGACGACGACGAGGTAGAGCGCGCCGAGTTCGACGACGACTGCGCCGGGGTCGAACAGGGCGAGAATGTCAGTAGCGAAGACGGCGGCGAACGCGAGCGCCGCGAGGTTGAACGCGAGCGCGACGAGAACGGCGTGGAAGGCGGCGCGGCGCGCGGCCCCGTCCTTCTCCGCGCCGGCGTGCTGGGCGACCAACACCTGCGCGCCGGTGAACGCGACGTTCGCGCCGAGACAGAGCAACGCGACGACGGGCGCGACGAGGCCGACGGCGGCAACCGCTTCCTCGCTGACGCGGCCGAGCCAGAACGCGTCGACGACCTGCTGGAGGACGACGACGTACTGCTGGACGACCAGCGGGGCGGCGACGTAAAACAGCGCCCGGGAGAGCGGACCGTCGGTTATCTCCTCGCGAGACACGTCAAACATTTTGTTTCTTTCGGGTAGTTTGAACGTCCGGGCGCCCCCTCTTTAACATGCGGGGTGCGCTCTCACGGCACGTTGCCAGCGCCCCGAACCCCACAGTTTTTGCGGTGCCCCGCGAAGGGAGGTCCATGAGCAGTCGGCGGAAGCCGGACTGGCTGAAGATGCGGCCGCCGTCCGGCGAGCGATTCACGGACATCAAGGAGACGCTCCGGGAGCACGACCTCCACACGGTCTGCGAGGAGGCCTCCTGCCCCAACATGGGGGAGTGCTGGAGCGGCCGCAACGGCCCGGGCACCGCGACGTTCATGCTGATGGGCGACCGGTGCTCGCGGGGCTGCAACTTCTGCGACGTCGAGACCGGCGGGATGGAGTCGCTGGACCCCGACGAGCCCGCCAACGTCGCGGAGTCCGTTGCGAAAATCGGGCTGGACTACGTCGTCCTCACCTCCGTCGACCGCGACGACCTCGACGACCAGGGCGCGGGCCACTTCGCGCAGACGATTCGGGAAATCAAAGAGCGCGACCCCTCGATTCTGGTGGAGGTGCTGATTCCGGACTTCCAGGGCGAGGAGCGCCTCGTCCGGAAAATCATCGACGCGAGCCCGGACGTCATCGCGCACAACGTCGAGACCGTCGAGCGCCGCCAGTTCCCGGTGCGGGACCGCCGCGCGGGCTACGAGCAGTCCCTCGCGGTGCTCGACCAGGTGAACCGCGAGTCCGACATCTACACGAAGACGAGCCTGATGCTGGGCGTCGGCGAGTACGACCACGAGGTCTACCAGGCGCTGGGCGACCTCCGCGAGGTCGGCGTGGACGTAGTGACGCTCGGCCAGTACCTCCAGCCGTCGCGCTCGCACCTCGACGTCGCCGACTACGTCCACCCACAGAAATTCGAGACGTGGCGCCGCGTCGCCGAGGAGGAACTCGACTTCCTCTACTGCGCCTCCGGCCCGATGGTCCGGTCGTCGTACAAGGCCGGGGAGTTGTTCGTCGACGCGGTGCTTCGGGAGGGGAAGAGCATCGAGGAGGCGCGGGAGGACGCTCGCAGAGCGGCCTCCGACTGAGTGCGTGCTCGACCGAAGGGAGAGCACGGAACTGCGAACCACGAGACGCGCGAGCCGTGAGCGAGCCACCACGCGACCCCGTATCTGAACGACGTCGAACTCCGGCAATACTTCGAGTAGGGTGTCTGTACGCCCAATTTACTAACCTAGTATCGAACGTTCAGCGAGTAACGGCGGGAAGTTGTGAACGAGAGTTGTGAAAAATGGCGTGTCGGTAACCCGCTAGAAAGACCGTTACGAAAATCATATGGTCGCAGGGGGTGATTCTCCACACATGTCAGGACGGGGGTACCCGTGACTGCGACCGTGCACCGAGAACCCGACGACATGGTACGGGTGCTCGACGAGGACGGCGAGGTCGTCGACGGCGCCGAGGTCCCGGACCTCGACGACGACGAGCTCGTCGAGATGTACCGGACGATGAAGCTCGCTCGGCGCTTCGACGAGCGGGCGGTGAGCCTCCAGCGGCAGGGTCGCATCGGCACGTACCCGCCGCTGTCCGGCCAGGAGGGCGCGCAGGTCGGCTCCGCGATGGCGCTCGGCGACGGCGACTGGATGGTGCCGAGTTACCGCGAGCACGCCGCCTCGCTCGTGCAGGGCCTCCCGCTGAAGCAGACGCTGCGGCTCTGGATGGGCGACGAGAACGGCGCGCGCGTCCCCGAGGACGTGAACCTGTTCACCGTCGCGGTGCCCATCGCGTCCCAGATTCCGCACGCGACCGGGCTGGCGTGGGCGTCGAAGCTCAAGGACGAAGAGAACAAAGCGTTCCTCTGTTACTTCGGGGACGGCGCGACCAGCGAGGGCGACTTCCACGAGGGCCTGAACTTCGCGGGCGTCTTCGACACGCCGAACGTGTTCTTCTGCAACAACAACCAGTGGGCCATCAGCGTGCCCCGCGAGCGCCAGACGGCGTCGAAGACGCTCGCGCAAAAGGCCGAAGCCTACGGCTTCGAGGGCGTGCAGGTCGACGGGATGGACCCGCTGGCGGTGTACGCGGTGACGAAGGCGGCCGTCGAGAAGGCCAAAGAACCCACTGAGGGCGAACTGCGGCCGACGATGATAGAGGCGGTCCAGTACCGGTTCGGCGCGCACACGACCGCCGACGACCCCTCCGTCTACCGCGAGGAAGAGGAGGTCGAGAAGTGGAAAGCGAAGGACCCGATTCCGCGCCTCGAGAAGTATCTGCAGCGGACCGACCGGCTGGACGACGAGGCGATTACGGACATCGAGGAGGACGTCGAGGACCGCGTGGCGGACGCCATCGCGGCCGCCGAGGAGACGCCGCGGCCCGACCCCGTGGAGATGTTCCAGAACGTCTACGCGGAGATGCCGGGACGGCTCGAGAAACAACTGGAGTGGTTCCAGTCCATCCGCGCCGAACACGGCGACGAAGCGCTACTGGAGGACTAACATGGGAGAGAACTTGACGCTAGTGCAGGCGGTACGGGACGGCCTCCGCGACGAGATGGCCGAGGACGACGACGTGCTCGTGATGGGCGAGGACGTCGGGAAGAACGGCGGCGTGTTCCGCGCGACCGAGGGGCTCTACGATGAGTTCGGCGAGGAGCGCGTCGTCGACACGCCGCTGGCGGAGTCCGGCATCATCGGCTCCGCCATCGGGATGGCCGCGTACGGCCTGAAGCCGGTGCCGGAAATCCAGTTCTCCGGGTTCATGTACCCGGGTTTCGACCAGATCGTGAGCCACATGGCGCGGCTGCGGACGCGCTCCCGCGGCCGTTTCACGTGTCCGATGGTGTTGCGCGCGCCGTTCGGCGGCGGCATCCGCGCGCCCGAACACCACTCCGAATCGAAGGAAGCGTTCTACGTCCACGAGGCCGGGCTGAAGGTCGCGATTCCGAGTACGCCCCACGACGCGAAGGGGATGCTCATCGCGGCGATTCGGGACCCGGACCCGGTCATCTTCCTCGAGCCGAAGAAAATCTACCGCGCGTTCCGCGAGGAAGTGCCGGACGGCCCCTACGAGGTCGAACTCGGGGAGGCCGCGGTGCGCCGCGAGGGTAGCGACGTCTCCGTGTTCACCTGGGGTGCGATGACCCGCCCGACGCTGGAAGCCGCAGAGAACATGGCCGACGACGTGGACGTGGAAGTCGTGGACCTCCGAACACTGAGCCCGCTCGACGAGGAGACCGTCGTGGAGTCCTTCGAGAAGACGGGGCGAGCAGCCATCGTCCACGAGGCGCCGAAGACGGCGGGCGTCGGCGCGGAACTCACCGCGACGCTCCAGGAGGAGGCGCTCCTCCACCAGGAGGCACCGATAAAGCGCGTCACGGGGTTCGACGTGCCGTTCCCGCTGGCCGCGCTGGAAGACTACTACCTGCCCGAACCCGAGCGCATCGAGTCGGGCATCCGGGAGACCGTGGAGTTCTGAGATGGCACGAGAGTTCAAACTACCCGACGTCGGCGAGGGCGTAGCGGAGGGCGAAATCGTCAGTTGGCTGGTCTCGGAGGGCGACACCGTCTCCGAGGACCAGCCGGTCGCCGAGGTGGAGACCGACAAGGCAGTCGTCGAGGTCCCGTCCCCGGTGAACGGCACGGTCCGAACCCTGCACTACGACGCGGGCGACGTGGTGCCGGTCGGCGACGTCATCGTCACCTTCGACGTGGAGGGCGAGGCAGCCGAAGCGACGGACGAATCGGCGGGCGAGGAAGCCACCGAGGAGCCCGAGGCCGCGGCCGAATCCGCCACGGAGCAGGCGTCGACGCGGACGTTCGCGCCACCGAGCGTGCGCCGACTCGCGCGCGAGCTCGACGTCGACCTCGATTCCGTGGAGGGCACGGGACCGTCGGGTCGCGTGACCGAGGGCGACGTGCGCGCCGCGGCGGAAGGCCACGCGACCGAGCCACAGGAGGAGCCACCGGACGAGGTGCGCTCCGCGGTGGAGCCGGTCGGCGAGCAGGCCGCCGAACACACGGAAGCCGAGACACCCGCGGTGGAGTCGGCGACCGAACCGGCGGGCCGCGAGACGACGCTCGCCGCGCCCGCGACCCGCGGGCTGGCGAAGGAACTCGGCGTGAACATCCACGACGTGCCGGCCGTCGAGGAGCGCGACGGCGAGGCGTTCGTCACTGCCGAAGCGGTCCAGGAGTACGCCGAAGGCGGTACTGCCGCGCAGGGTGAGGCGACGGCGGCCGCGCCCGAGAGCGAACGCGAGTTCGTCGAGGGCGGCGAGACGACGCAGCCGTACCGCGGCGTCCGCCGCAGCATCGGCGAGCAGATGGCCGAATCGAAGTACACCGCGCCCCACGTCACGCACCACGACACGGCGGTCATCGACGACCTCGTGGAGACGCGGACGAAGCTCAAGGAGCGCGCGGCCGAGCAGGACGTGAAACTCACGTACCTGCCGTTCGTGATGAAGGCAGTCGTCTCGGGACTACAGGAGTACCCGATTCTGAACTCCGAACTCCGCGAGGACGAGGAGGAAATCGCGCTCAAGCACGAGTACAACGTCGGCGTCGCGGTGGCGACCGACCACGGACTGATGGTGCCGGTCGTGAAGCACGTCGACCAGAAGTCCATCCTCGACATCGCCGCGGAGGTGAACGAACTCGCGGCGAAGGCCCGGGACCGCTCGATTTCCCGGTCGGAGATGCAGGGCGGGACGTTCACCATCACGAATTTCGGCGCGGTCGGCGGCGAGTACGCGACGCCCATCATCAACTACCCCGAGACCGCGATTCTCGGGCTGGGCGGCATCGACGAGCGACCGGTCGCCGAGGACGGCGAGGTGCGGGCGGCACAGACGCTGCCGCTGTCGCTGTCCATCGACCACCGCGTCATCGACGGCGCGGAGGCCGCGCGGTTCACGAATCACGTGATGGAGCGACTGACCGACCCCGAACTACTACTACTCGAATAATGGTTGTTGGAGACGTATCTACTGGAACGGACGTGGCGGTCGTCGGCGGCGGGCCGGGCGGCTACGTCGCGGCGATTCGCGCCGCACAGCTCGGCCTCGACGCGACGCTCGTAGAGATGGACGCCTACGGCGGGACGTGCCTGAACTACGGCTGCATCCCCTCGAAGGCCCTGATTACGGCGACTGACGTCGCCCACAACGCGGGCAATTCCGAGGAGATGGGAATCTACGCCGACCCCGACGTGGACTTCGGAGAGATGGTCGCCTGGAAGGACGGCGTCGTCGACCAGCTCACCGGCGGCGTCGAGAAGCTCTGCAAGGCCAACGGCGTCAACCTCATGGAGGGGCGCGCGGAGTTCGCGGGCAACGACAAACTCCGCGTCGTCCACGGGGGCGAGGGCCAGGGCTCTGAGACCATCGAGTACGAGCACTGCATCGTCGCGACCGGCTCGCGACCCATCGAGGTGCCGGGCTTCGGCTTCGACGCCGACCCCGTGCTCGATTCGCGGCAGGCGCTCGCGATGGACGAACTCCCGGACTCCATCGTGGTCGTAGGCGCGGGCTACATCGGGATGGAGATTTCGACGGTGCTCGCGAAGCTCGGCGTCGACGTCACCGTCGTGGAGATGCTCGACGAGGCGCTGGCGGGCTATCCCGACGACCTCACGCAGCCCGTCAAGCAGCGCGCCGAGGCCCTCGGTATCGACTTCGAGTTCGGGCTCGCCGCCGACTCCTGGGAGGGGCAAGACGACGGCATCGTCGTCACCGCGGAGGACGAGGACGGTGAGATAACCGAATTCGAGACCGACAACGTGCTCGTGGCGGTCGGCCGCGAGCCCGTGACGGACACGCTGAACCTGGACGCAATCGACCTCGAGCCGAACGAGGACGGTCGCCTCGAGACCGACGACCAGGCGCGCACGGCCGTGGAGAACGTCTTCGCCATCGGTGACGTCGCGCCGGGGCCGATGCTCGCGCACAAGGCCAGCAAGGAGGGGCAGGTCGCGGCCGAAGTCGCGGCGGGCGAGCCCGCGGCGCTGGACTACCAGGCCATCCCCGCGGCAGTGTTCACGGACCCCGAAATCGCGACCGTCGGCCTCACCGAGGACGAGGCCAGCGCCGAGGGCTTCGAGCCAGCGGTCGGCACGTTCCCGTTCCGCGCGAGCGGTCGCGCGCTTACCACCGGCGACAGCGACGGATTCGTCCGCGTCGTCGCCGACGAGGAGTCGGGCTTCCTGCTCGGTGCGCAGATTGTGGGACCGGAAGCCAGCGAACTGATTGCCGAACTCGGCCTCGCTATCGAGATGGGCGCCACGCTCGAAGACGTCGCCTCGACGATTCACACGCACCCAACGCTCGCGGAGTCGACGATGGAGGCCGCGGAGCACGCGCTCGGCCACGCCATCCACACGCTGAACCGGTAGCCAGCGCAAATTCTGTCGCCCCGACGCCCTTTTCCCACCTCCGCCGCGTACGGGAGCGCATGGAAACGGTCACGCTCGGCCCGACCGGCACGTACTCCCACCGCGCAGCGAGCGCCGTCACCGACGACGGCATCTCCTTCGTGGAGTCCGTCCGCGGCATCGCCGACGCGGTCGCGAACGGCGACGCCGACCGCGGCGTCGTCCCCATCGAGAACAGCATCGAGGGCTCGGTCACGGAGACCCTGGACGCGCTCTCGGAGGTCGACCTCGCGGTCGTCCGCGAAATCGTCACCCCCGTCCGGCACGCGCTCATCGCGCAGAGCGAGAATTTCGACACCGTCGCCAGCCACTCGCAGGCGCTCGCGCAAGTCCGCACCTACCTCGACGAGAACTACCCGGACGTCGACCGCGAACCCGTCGCTTCCACCGCGCGCAGCGTCGAAATCGCGCGCGACGACCCCACGGTCGCCGGCATCGCGCACCCCGACAACGCCGACGGCGATCTCCAAGTCGTCGCCTCGGACATCCAGGACCAGACCAGCAACTCCACGCGCTTCTTCGTCGTCGCGCCCCCCAGCGAGCGCTCCGACGCCGGCGGCAAGTCCTCGTTCGTCGTCTACCCCAACGCGAACTACCCCGGCCTCCTGCTCGAACTCCTGGAGCCGTTCGCGGACCGCGACATCAACCTCTCCCGCGTCGAATCGCGGCCCTCCGGCGAACGCCTCGGCGACTACCTCTTCCACATCGACGTCGACGCCGGCCTCTACGAAGAACGCACTCAGGCTGCCCTCGACGACATCGAAGTCATCGCCGAGAAAGGGTGGGTGCGTCGCCTCGGCTCCTACGACGTCGAGCACGTCGTCTAGAACGCACTTTTTGCTGTGGGAGGGCGGCGAAGCCGCCCTCCCTGGCAAAAACTTGCGGCAAAAGCGCCGTCGGACCCCACTACGGGGGTCCTCGGCGCCCGAGCGCTTCGCGCTCGGTGAACCGCGGCCTTCGGGTTCTACGAACCGCTCAGGCCGCGGATGCCAACAGTTGCTGACTCGGCTCTACCCGAACAAGCATCCGCGAGCGAGCGGTCCAACGGACCCGAGCGAAGCGGTTCACTCGCGGCGCAGTCGCGAGGCCGACGACCGACTAACGCGCCCGAAGGGAGCGGCTGGAGGGAGGAGTGCTTTTTCCCCAAGTTTTTGCAAGCGAGGGAGCGGTAGCGACCGAGCGCAGCAAAAAGTGGCTAGGCGAACTTCCGGACGGTCACGTCCAGCGTGTTCAGGTCGAGGATGGGGGCGGTGGCGACGTCGGGGTCGATGTTGACGGACTTCTGGAATTCGGTCTGGTGTTGCCAGCAGCCCGAATTGACGAGGCGGACGTTGTGGTAGCCGCCGACGCCGAGTTTGTGGACGTGGCCGGTGTGGAAGACGTCCGGCGCCTCGTCGATGACGAGGTAGTCCTCTTTCTCGGGGGCGACGCGGGTGCGACCGCCGAATTGGGGGGCGACGTGGCGCTTCTTGAGGAGTTGCTCCATCGCGCGGTGGGGGTTGTCGTAGGAGATGTCGTCGCCGGGGTACTCGGCGATGATTTCGTCGATGGAGACGCCGTGGTACATGAGGATGTCGACGCCTTCGACGGTGACGGTGGAGGGGTTCCCGGTGAAGCGAGCGTCGTGGGCGCTCATAATCGAGCGGAGTTCCTCGTCGAAGGCGGGCTGGGGTTCGGCGAGGCGGACGGCGTCGTGGTTGCCGGGAATCATCACGATTTCCATGTCCCCGGGGACGTCTTTGAGGTGTTCCGCGAACGTCTCGTACTGGTCGTAGATGTCGACGATGTCCAGTTCTTCGTCCTGGTTCGGGTAAACGCCGACGCCCTCAACCATGTCGCCCGCGATGAGGAGGTACTCGACGGCGTCGGCTTCCTCGGTGTGGAGCCAGTCGGCGAACGCCTGCCAGGCGTCCGCGGCGAACTCCTGGCTGCCGACGTGGACGTCGGAGACGAGCGCGGCCTGCACGTGGCGGTCCGCGGTGGACGGCCGGTGAGTGCGCGGGATGTCCGGGAAGTGGAGGTCGTCCGCGAACAGGATGCCGCCGTCGTCGGAGATGGTCCCCTCGACGGCGATGACCTCGTCCGTGAGGAGTTCGTCGACGTGGTCGGCGATGTCGCGGTCTTTCATCACGAGCGTCGGGAAGACGCCGTTCGTGTCCTCGACTTCGACGAGCCAGTGGCCGCTGGCGGTCGAGCGGATGTCGTTGACCATCCCGACGACCGCGGCCTCGCTGCCGCCGGGCATCGAGTCGAGGGCGTCCGTCGGCCGGTGGTTGACCCGGCCGCGGAGCTTCTTCGAGAGGCGGTCGTAGCGGTCGCGGAACGTCGCGACGAAGTCCGCGTACTCGCCAGTCCCCGTCGATTCGCCCGTGATGTCCCCGTCGATTTCGACACTGCGCTGGCTGTCGTCGCGGGCGTCGCGGCCGTCCCGCCGCCCTGCCGCGTTCTGCTCCTCGGACACCCCCTTCGTTTCAACTGGAGAGGTTCGTTCTCGCGTCCGAATGTCGTCGTCTCCGACTCCACTCGAAGCAGTGGGTGTTGTCGTCTGGTCGGTGGACGCCTCGGGCTCGGACTCGGCGGACTGCGTCGCGGCAGCGGCTGTGGACGTGTCGGCTGTGGTCGTCTCGGTTGCAGTTGTCTCGGCTGCGGCGGTCTCAGTAGTGGTCGCCTCGCCGGCTGCCGCGTCCTCGCTGGGCGCGTCGGCGTCCGTCGCGGAAGTGCTCGGCGTCGCGTCGTCGAGCACCTCGCGAACGTGGTCGGTGGTGAGCGTCAGCGCGTCGTTCGGCGCGGCGTCGACCGCGCGCTCGACGGCGGCCGCGGGGTCGCTCGCACCCGCGAGCAGCGTCACGGCCTCGCGTTCCGCGTTGTACCCCCGGCTGGTGACTTCGCGGACGACCCGGACCGGGGGTTCTCGTGGCACACCACGTCAGCACGGGAAGCGCGAGCAAAAGGATGGCGGTCCGCGAGGGGAAAGTTGAAACGCGGGAGCGGCGAAAGGCGAATAGATGACCAACGGCGACGACGTGCCCGACCCCCGCGGCGGTCCGCGGGCCGCGCTCGTCTGGTTCCTCCGTACCGACCACGGTGCCGTGATGTTCGTTCGCGAGGCCGCCAGCAGCGCGCTCACGGTCGCCATGGTCGGCCTGCTGTTGTTCGCGGTCAGCGGCGTCTGGCCGCCGCTGGTCGCCGTCGAGAGCGGGAGCATGCAGCCGAACATGGAGAAAGGTGACCTCGTGTTCGTGATGGAAGAACAGCGGTTCGCCCCCGAGTACGCCACCGGCGACACCGGCGTCGTCACCCATCAGGACGCCGTCGGCCACGACTACCAGCAGTTCGGCGGGCTGGGCGACGTCATCGTCTACAAGCCGTACGGGAACGCCCGCGAGACGCCGGTGATACACCGCGCGCACTTCTGGGTGGACGACGGCGAGAACTGGTACTCGAAGGCCAACCCCGACTACGTCGACGCCAACAGTTGCGACGAACTCCGGAACTGCCCCGCGCCCCACGCTGGCTTCGTCACGAAGGGCGACAACTCGGTCACGAACGACTACTACGACCAGGCGCGCGGCATCTCCAGTCCCGTCAAGCCCGCGTGGGTGAAGGGAACTGCCGAGTACCGCCTCCCGTACCTCGGCTGGGTGCGCCTGACGTTCGCCGGTACCGTCACGCCGGGCCCGACGACGCTCGCGACCGACGCTGGGCCGGCAGGTGTCGAGGGAACTGGAGGGCTAGCTCCCGAGCTAGTCGATTCGTCGCCGGGGAACTCGTCGAGCGTCGCGCTCGCGCCTGTTACGTGAGTTTCTGCGGTACGCGAGTAGAAATCGTCGAACCCGTCGGACGACTCGTGTTCCCGATTAGTTGTGATATTCTTCGCTCGCGCGTCGCGTATCGCGGGCGACGGTCGGCCCGCAGTCAGTCGACGTACAGCGAGTAGACGATGACCGCGAAGCCGACGGCCGTGAGCGCGCTCTCGGTCAACACCGCGAGCGTTCGCTCGACGGCCAGCACCTGGTCGGCGATGCCCGCGAGCAGCGACCCGAGGGTCACGCACCCGAAGCCGATGGCGAGCGACCGCAGCGCCGGCGACCCGGTGCGGTTCCACGCCTTCAGCGCGAAGTACGTGACCGCGCCGCCGAGCACGAGCGTGATTGTCTTCAACGCGACGACTGGCAAGTAGTGTGTCATGTCTCTTTGCTCACCTCCGCCCAGAGCGTTTCGAGGCGCTCGTCCGTGGACTGCGACGGCCGCGTGACGCCGACGTCGAGCGTCCGGTCCTCGTCGAGCTGGATGACGACTTCCTCGAAGACGAGGTCGTACTCCGTCGTGTGGTGGCCGTCCAGCTGGAGCACCGCCCGCTCCTCCAGGAGCGCGGCGTCCGTGAGGAGTTCGAGCTTCCGGTAGGTCGTCGACAGCGGGATGTCACACGCCTCCGAGAGCTCCTTGGCCGCCATCGGCTCGTCGAGCGCCTCGATGATGCGTCTGCATCCCTCGTCGTCCAGGGCGTCGAGGACGGCCTGGAGTTCGGGCGTCTCGTCCGTCCCGAGCGGAGCACGCATCACACGACTCTCGGGGGTACGGAGAGTTAACTGGTCGTCCGATTTTCAGAGTCCGGGAACGTCGTTCTCAGTATCTGGGAACGCGTCTTACCGCGTTGGAATCGCGGCTCGGGTTATAGGGGTCCAGCGGCTACCTCCACACGTGAGGTGATGGGAATGTCATACGACGCGGCAACCCCCTTGAGGAACGAGGTCGACTTCGAACTCTCGGGGCCGTGGGCGGCGTACTGGGTCGCGATGCTTCGCGTGCTCACCGGCTGGTGGTTCTTCCACTCCGGGGTCGGGAAGCTCCTCGACAGCGGGCTGAATTTCGGTGCCGCCGGCTACCTGCAGGGCATGAGCGGCACCACTCTGGGGCCGCTCGCGACGTTCCTCGCGGGGTTCCCGGACCTCCTCGGCGCGCTCGTGCCGCTCGGGGAGACGGCCATCGGGCTCGGGCTCATGCTCGGCGTATTAGTCAGGCTCGCGTCGTTCTTCGGCGTGCTGTTCATGAGCCTGTTCTTCGTCGGGAACGCCAGCTTCGGGCACGGGCTCGTCAACAGCGACCTGATGGGAATGCTGTTGTTCGTGACGATAATCGTGTTCGCGGCCGGCCGCTACTACGGCCTCGACGCACTCGTCGAGCGCACCGAATTCGTCCGGAACCGCCCGCGGCTGAAGTACCTACTCGGTTAGGAGGTGACCACAAATGCAATCCAACGACGTCGACCTCGCGGACAGGCTCGCGATAGCGCTGAGCGGCGGGTTGCTGTTGCTCGGCGTGGTCGTCGCCGGCCTGATAGAAACGCTCGACGGCGCGCCCCGCGGCGCGGCACCCGTGACCAACGACGCCGGCGAAGTGATAGCACAGCCGACCATCGACCCGAACATCAGGACGGCGCTGGTCGTCGCGGCGCTGCTCGTGTTGCTCGTGTACGCGCTCTACCGGGTCGCCGTCCCGCACGTCGGCACCACGAAATCCGGCGAGCCGGCCACTGAGTCGTACCCGAGCGACTGAGTGCCGACAGCGGGAGACGGACTTTCGACTTCCCTTTCGCGGGAAGCGGGACTGAGACGTCGCTTCTGGTTCTCGGTTCGGGAGTGTTTCGAGTGGACAGTCGTGGCTACGCTGTCGTGGTGTGTGGACGGGAAACGAAGGGGGTCGGCGTGGGTGTCGGTGGCGCGCGGAGCGCCGGACGGCGTTCAGTTGTCGAAGCGCGCCTGCACGAACGGCGTGACGTTCTCGATGTCGCTGAGTCGGGAGTCGGCTTCGAGGACGGCCTCGGTCTCCTCGACGGGGACCGACAGCGAGATTTCCTTCGTGCGGCCGTAGCGGCCCTTCGAGACGACGACCGCGTTCACGATGCCGAGCATGTCCAGTTCGCTGATGAGGTCCGTGACGCGGCGCTGCGTGAGCACGTCCGCGTCGAGCTCGTCGCAGAGCGTCTTGTAGATGTTGTACACCTCGCCCGTGTTCACGTTGTGGACGCCGTTGTCCTCCAGCAGGAGGATGGCGTACAGGACGAGTTTGGATTGAGTGGGGAGCGTGCGCACGACCTCGACCACGCGGTCGAGTTCGATCTTGTCCTGCGCGCGCCGCACGTTCTCCTCGGTGACCGAGTCGGACTGGTCGCGCTCCGCGAGTTCGCCGGCGGTCCGGAGGAGGTCGAGCGCGCGCCGCGCGTCGCCGTGCTCCTGGGCGGCGAACGCCGCGCACAGCGGGATGACGTCCTCGGAGAGTGCGTTGTCTTTGAACGCGACGTCCGAGCGGTGCTGGAGGATGTCCCGGAGCTGGTTGGCGTCGTACGGCGGGAAGACGATTTCCTCCTCGCCCAGCGAAGATTTGACGCGCGGGTCGAGGAAGTCGGTGAATTTCAGGTCGTTGCTGATGCCGATGATGGAGACCCGGGAGTTCTCCAATTCGGAGTTCATCCGCGAGAGGTTGTAGAGCGTGTCGTCGCCGGACTTCTCGACGAGTTTGTCGATTTCGTCGAGCATGATGACCGCGACGCGCTCGACGTAGTCGACGGCCTCGAAGAAGCGCGCGTACACGCGGTCGGTCGGCCACCCCGTCATCGGGACGTCGTCCATCTCGGACTTCTCTTCGAGGAGCGCCTCGATGCGCTCGTCGACGGCCGCGACGGAGTCGAAGTCGAGGTGGTCGTCGTTGTCGTCGTCGGATTCGAGCACGCTCGGGTCGTCCTCGGCGGCCTCCCGGAGGTCCTCGAGTTCCTCGACGCGCTCGTCGATGAACGTGCGGTTCTGCTCGATGAACGTGTTCGCGAGCTGTGCGAGCACGCGGTACTGGGTGTCTGTGACCTCGCAGTTGATGTACTCGACCTCGCAGGGGACGTCGTACTTCTGGGAGGTCCGCTCCAGTTCCTGGCTGACGAACTTCGCGCTGGCGGTCTTCCCCGTCCCGGTCTTCCCGTAGATGAGGATGTTCGACGGCGTCTCGCCGCGCAGCGCCGCGACGAGAATCGTCGCCATGTTGTTGATTTGGTCTTTCCGGTGGGGGAGTTCGTGCGGCGTGTACGACGGCCGCAGCACCTCCTTGTTCTCGAAGATGGGTTCGCCGCTGAGCAAGTCGTCGAACAGCCCTTCGTCGCCGTCCTCGTCGTCCTCGAGGACGTCGTCGAGGTCCACCTCGAAGTCCCGGTCGGCAGTACGTCGGCCGTCCGTCGTCGGTTCGTCTGACATGATTTGCGGTGCCCCTTCGTTTCGTGTGGAGAGCGCCGCGCGGAGAGAGGAAGCCACAGACCGGCGCGAACGGGGCGTTCGAGGCGGTTCAGTGACCGGGCGCTCCAGTTGATGCAGATGAACTAATGGAAACGTGAGGGACTAATAAGTTTCGATGAGGTCAGACGAGCGACGAAACGTTGGATTCTGATTTCGGTTCGGTGCTCAAATCGTTCGTCTGCTGGAACACGACGAGAGAGTTCGAGAGGGACGGAAGCGCCGAGAGAGATGAACGTTCAGAGTGTCGGTCGACGTCGAGATTGACTGAGAGGTCGAGATGTGACGGGGGCAGTCGGCGGATAGCGAATTCGAGGTGGTCCGAGGGGGAGTGTTTCGAGTGCGCGCGTGAGACAGATTCTGGCTCTCGCGAGGTTCGTTCTCTCTGGAACGAACCGGCGGCTGGGGTTCTCGACGAGTGACTTCGGGAGTTCCATCGGAAACAGGGGGGTTGGAGTGGGGGACAGGGGTCCGCCCCCCACCCCTTCGTTTCGGGTGGAACGGCGAAACAGACCGGGGGAGGGGGTCACAGAACAGGATTGGCTCTAGAGGAGGGAAAAGACTAAGTCATATACTCAGAAACAGTAACCGCAATACAGCCCGAACCGAATTTTGTTAGCGTGGTCTGGTCTAGGACTAGTGGCTTTCCCGCCTGAATCTCCCGTTCTGCCGCTCCCGGTCTCCGGCTTCTCCCGTTTCCACTCGAAACGAAGGGGTGGGGGCCTCACGTCGGTCCACGCTACCACTCCACATTCTGCTGACTCCTGTCTCACTCACGTCTCTCCTTCCCGTCCTCTTGCTCTCTGCCTCTCGGAATCCAGCCACTCTGTCCTCTCGACCCTCGCTCCTCGTCCAACTCACCGACTTCCGCTCCACCGCTCGCCCACCCGTCCAAACCCGCTGTCTGACGTAAGTTTAAGTCCTCTCGCTGGCTCTCCCCTATCAACCGTCCGCATCCTGCGTCAAGCATACAAGGCGCGGGGTGCGTATGGAGTTCAAGGATGGGACTGTTCGCAGAACTCAGAGACAGCATCTCACGGGTGTCGGCGAGCCTGTTTGCCGACGACTCGGAACCGAAACGAATCGGGATTTACGGCCCGCCGAACGCCGGCAAGACCACGCTCGCGAACCGCATCGCTCGCGACTGGACCGGCGACGCGGTCGGCCCGGAGAGCCACATCCCGCACGAGACGCGCCGCGCGCGTCGCAAGGAGAACGTCGAAATCAAACGCGACGGGAAGACCGTCAACATCGACATCGTCGACACGCCCGGCGTGACGACGAAAGTCGACTACTCGGAGTTCCTCGAGCACGACATGGAGAAAGACGAGGCCGTGCGTCGCTCCCGCGAAGCCACCGAGGGCGTCGCGGAGGCGATGCACTGGCTGCGCGAGGACGTCGACGGCGTCATCTACGTGCTGGACTCCACCGAGGACCCGTTCACGCAGGTGAACACGATGCTCATCGGCATCATCGAGAGCCGGGACCTGCCGGTGCTCATCCTCGCGAACAAGACCGACCTCGAGGGCTCGAACATCCAGCGCGTGTCGAACGCGTTCCCCCAGCACGAGACGATTCCGCTCTCCGCGCTGGAGGGCGAGAACATGGACGAGGTCTACGAGAAGATAGCGGAGTACTTCGGGTGACCCACGATGCCTGAAACCACGAGCGAAGACGGACCCGGTGACGGCGTCCAGATCGACCTCATCAGCGCCGAGCGGATGTCCGGCAAGACGTCCATGGAGAAGATCCGGATGATTCTGGACGGCGTCCGCGACGGCAAAATCGTCGTCCTGGAGGCCGGCCTCACGCCCGACGAGGAGTCGAAACTCATCGAAGTGACGATGAGCGAGATCAACCCGGACGGCTTCTCCGGCATCGAAATCGAGAGCTTCCCGCAGTCCGAGACCAACGACACGGGCTTGCTCGGCCGCTTGATGGGCAAGCAGTCGACGTCGAAGCTCACGGTCGTCGGACCGGCGAACCAGATTCAGTCACTCCACAAGGACGAGACGCTCATCAGCGCGCTCGTTTCCCGCAAGTAATGCCTCACCAGTGTACGAACTGCGGGCACGTCTTCGCGGACGGCTCCAAGGAAATGCTGTCGGGGTGCCCGGACTGCGGCGGCAACAAATTCCAGTACCACCCCGGTGACGTCGCCGAGTCCGAGCCCGCGGACCCGCCAGCAGACGCGGACGCCGACTCGCCCGAGCCGCCCGAACGCGAGGGCGGGTCCGTCGCGGGCGCGGTCGGCCGCGCCGCGAACAAGGTCCGGGACGCCGTGACCAGCGACCCCGACCCCGCAGCGCGTACGACTGGCGACGACGCAGACACGACCGACACCGCCAGCACTGCAGGCGCTGCCAACACCAGTGCTGCGGACTCCCCGAGCGCTACGGACACATCCGGTACTGCCGACGCATCCAGCAGTCCCGACGTCGAAGCCGACCCCAGCGCACCCGAAACGGAGGCGTCGGAGGCAGTCGACGAGTCGGACCCGAGCAGTCCCGACGCACCCGAAACAGGGGGCGCCCCGTCCGGGGACGAACCCGCAGAGGGCATCGACGCCAGCACGGAGACCGGCGACGAGGACGCCGCGCAGGCGGACGCCCGGAGTTCCGTCGTCGACAAGGACTCGCTCCCGGACGCGCCGTCGGACGGCCGCGTCGTCAAGGAACCCGACGACCCAGAGGACCGGCCCGACCTGGACGACCTCCGGCAGGAACTCAACGACCAGTTCGAGTCCATCCGCATCGTCGCGCCCGGCCAGTACGAGCTCAACCTCATGGAGCTGTACGACCGCCAGGAGTACATCATCGCGCTCCAGGAGGATGGCCAGTACGTCATCGAGGTGCCGGACGCCTGGGAGACCGACGACGAGTAGCGCGAACAGTCCCGTTACAACCCCATCCCTCGTTTTCCGACCCACGGGCGTGACCGCACGTAAATCAGTAGCAGTACGCGACACCTCTGCGGCAGCACGCCGACCGCAGTCGATACGCGAACCCGCGGTAGGTTGCCGGCTGCCGAAGTTGTTTTCCGCGCCGACACGACGCCTCCAGTAGATGACCGTTCGTCGCCGCGTGGAGGCCCTCGTCGCCGCGTTCCCCGCGCTGCTGGCGTGGCTCGGGCTCGTCGACCGGAAGAAGGGCGAGGAGGCGTTCGACCTCGCGCTCCCCGCGATGGTGACCGGCGGCCTGCGCACCGTGCTGCGGACGACTGACTTCCTGATGGTGAGCATCGCCGCGGGGGACGTCGCGGTCGCTGCCCTCGAGTTCGGCTTCCAGTACTACTTCATCCCGTTCGGGCTCGCGCTCGCGCTGACCAGCGGCACCATCAGTGTCGTCTCCCGGCTGAAGGGCGCGGAGGAGGACGCGGAGGCCGACTTCGCCATCAAGCAGTCGCTGTGGCTCTCGCTGCTGCTCTCGGTCCCGCTCACCGCGGGCGCGTGGCTGTACGCCGATCCGCTCGTCGGTTTGCTCGCGAGCGACGCGGAGACGGCGGCGCTGGGCGCGGACTACCTCCGCGTGGTGATGCTGTCGGTGGTGTTCCGGTTCTGGAGCATGACCGCGGCGCGGGCGCTGGCGGGCGCTGGCGACACCCGGACGCCGATGTACGTGCGCCTCGTGACGCTGCCGACGAACGTCGCGCTGAACGCGCTGCTCATCTTCGGGCTGTTCGGCTTCCCCGAACTCAGCGTCGTCGGCGCGGCGTGGGGGACCGCCATCGCGAACACGCTGGCGGGCGTCGTCTTCTTCGCGGTCCTGCTGTCGGGACGCTGGAGTGTCACGCTCCGACTCCGCGGCAAGCAGTGGGACTGGAGCGTCGCCCGCGAAATCGTCCGCGTCGCGCTTCCGCTGGCGGGCACGCGGCTCTCGCGGACGTTCGGTCGGTTCCCGTTCCTGTTCGTGCTCGGCGTGCTCGGGACGCCCGTCGTCGCGTCGTACGCCATCGGCCGCCGCGTGATGCTGTTGGCGCTGATGCCCGCGTGGGGGTACGCGACGGCCTCCAGCACGCTCGTCGGTCAGCGCCTCGGCGCGGGCGACCCCGACGAGGCCGCCGACTACGGCTGGCAGACGCTGCGCATCGCGCTCGTCACGCAGCTGCTCATCGGCGCGGGCATCTTCCTCGCGGCGGCGCCCATCGCGCAGGTGTTCGGCGCGTCGAACGTCGGCCTCACCGTGACGTTCATCCGCGTCTTCGGGCTGAGCGTCGCCGGCTTCTCGGTCTCGCGGACGCTCCGCGGCGGCCTCCGCGGCGCCGGCGACACTCGCTGGCCGTTCTACGGCGGCATCTTGGGCACGTACCTCGTCCGTCTCCCGCTGGCGTTCGTCGCACTCCCCGCGACGTTCGTCGTCGGTCCGTTCTCGCTCGGCCCGCTCTCGATTCCCGCCGTCTCGCCGGGCCTGGGCCTCGGCCTGTCGGCCATCTTGGCGGCCATCCTCGGGGACATGTACGTGCGCGCGGCCGTCAACTTCGTCCGCTTCAAGTCCGGCGCGTGGCGCGCGTACGGCGCGAAGACGCCCGCCGAGTAACAGCCACGTCCGCCCGCGACGGCGAACGACCGCAATTTAAGTCGCCGCGGGCGAACCATCGTATATGAGCACGGCAACGAAGTACGTCGTCGGCACAGTCGCTCTCGCAGCCGTTCTGTCGCTGATAATCGTCGTCAACGTCGCGTAGATGTTCTCCCAGCGCGACCTCGCGGGCGACCTCGCGGCGGTCCGGGAGGCGTACGCGCCGGAGGCCATCGTCCTCGACTGCGACAGGGACTTCCAGACGTTGCCCCCGGAGCACCGCGACGACCTCGCGCTGCTCGTGGACTCGCTGTCGCCCAGCGAGTACGACGCCGACTGGCTCCCCGAGGACGCCCCACAGATTCTCTACCGCCTGGCGTCCAGCGACTTCGTCGTCGGCACCCCCGGCGACGGCGCGGTCGCGTGGACGACCCAGACCGAGCCGCCGGTCGTCTTCGTGAAGGCGCGCATCGAGGGGACCCCCGAGGCGTTCGCGGACTTCCTCGTCGCGGAAGCGCTCGTCGAAGCGGGCCTCGACCTCCCCGAGCAGTTCCTCGGCTTCTTCGAGGACGAGTACCGCGCGTTCGACGACGCCGTCGACGCCGACCCGGCCTCGGTCTACCAACTCGCGTCGGCGTGCTGTGACGCCTACCGCGGGCTCCACACGCGCGAGGAGTTCGAATCGTGGGACGAGGACTACCCCGACCTCCACGAAGCGTGGGTGGACGCCGGCGAGCGCGTCACCGGCCGCATCGACGACCTTCCGCGAGAAATCGCGCGCGGCGAGACGTCGTTCTCGGACGCCGCGGAACTGGCGTGCAGCGCCGTCAAACACGACGTCGACCTGCCCGCGCCGTTCGCCGCACTGGACACGCTCGCGTACCGCCGCCACGGCGCGAGCTACGCGGTGAAGTGGGCACAGAAAGTGTTCGACGCGGCAGAAACGGAAGCGGACGCGAACGACGCGGAGTAGCGCTGTTCGCTGCTGCAGTCAGTACTCGGTGGCGACGTTCCCTTCTTCGTCGAGTTCGACGACCACGTCGCTCTCCCCGCGGAACGCGTCGAGGACGTCGTCGTCGTGGACCTCCCGAGAGACGTGGACGAGCGCGACGGCGTCGTGTTCGTCGAGGAGGTGACCGAGTCGGCCGAGCGCGTCGAGCGCGCGGTCCTCGTCGGCGTAGTACGCGAGCTCGGTCAGCGAGTCGAAGCTGATGCGGCGCTTGCCGGGGTTGTCGGTGAGGAACTGCTCGACGGCCGCGAGGATGCCGTCGACGTCGTCGGGCGCGGAGACGTAGTGGATGTGGCTGGCGCCCCGTCGGGAGTAGCCGCGGTCGACGGAGAGCGTGTCCAGAATCTCGGCGCTGTCCTCGTCGACGTCGTAGTACTCCAGTTTCTGCGTGACCTCGCGGGCGGTCGTGCGCGTGGAGACGACGAGGAAGTGGTCGGTGTCGGTCTTCAGGAAGTCGGTGTCCATGCGGTCGGTCTCGCCGGTGCTCGGGTGGAGCAGCAGTACGACGGTGCCGCCCGGGACGGAGTCGGGCGCTCCGTCGATGGCGAGGTCGTAGTCCATACCGCAGGAAAGCGCCTACGCGGTCTTAACCTTCGGGGTCGGGGAGGGGAGCGCCGCGTACGCGACCGCCCTCAGAACACGCTGTCGGCAGTCGCAGCGCCGACGACGCTGAAGATGGCGCCCACGCAGACGGACTTCGCGGTGAGCGCAGCGACTTCTGGGAGCGTGGTCCCGAGTTCCAGTTGGCCCGCGAACGTCGTGGGCGCCGTGACTGCTATCGCGAGCACGAGCACCGACCCGTAGGAGACCCCCATCAGGGAGACGAACCGAATCGGGACGCCGGCGACTTCGGCCTCGCGGTCGGGGTCGCGGTCGTCGTCGGCCTCGTAGAGCGCGCCGTAGCCGATGCCGAAGACGATGACGACGGTCGCGAGCACGTTGACCAACCCCATGCGGCTGGCGAGCAGCCACACCTCCTCGGTGACGACGAACGGTCCCGCGAGCAGGAACCCGCCGACGACCTGCTGGGCGGTGTCCGCGACCCGGTAGTGTCTGCTTCGGCCGACCATACCTGGCAGTCGTGGACGGCCGGGAAAACGTCTGCGGGTGCGGGCGGCCGACCAGTTTCCTGCGGGTTTTTGCCCGCGGCGGCCGTTCCGTCTTCCATGAGCGTTCGCGAGGAGTTCGACGAGTGGGCGGAGTCGGGCCGCGACAAGGGGATGGAGGAGCGCCACTGGCACACCGCCAAGCACGTGCTCGCGCGGATGCCCGTCGAGGCCGACGACTACGTCCTCGACCTCGGCACTGGGAGCGGGTACGCGCTACGCGCGCTTCGCGAGCGCGGCATCGCCCGCGGCTACGGGCTCGACGGCGCGCCCGAGATGGCGCGCAACGCCCAGTCGTACACCGAAGACCCGCAAATCGGCTACGTCGTCGGGGACTTCGGGAGCCTGCCGTTCGCCGACGACAGCGTCGACCACGTGTTCAGTATGGAGGCGTTCTACTACGCCAGCGACCCCCACGAGACCCTCGAGGAGGTGCGGCGCGTCCTGAAGCCCGGCGGGACGTTCTACTGCGCGGTGAACTACTACGAGGAGAACGTCCACAGCCACGACTGGCAGCAGAACATCACCGTGGAGATGACCCGCTGGAACAAGGCCCAGTACCGCGAGGCGTTCCGGGACGCGGGCCTCCACGTCGCCGAGCAGGACAACGTCCCGGACCGCGACGTCGAGATTCCCCCCGCCGACGAGTTCCCCTACGAGGGCTTCGAGACGCGCGAGGACATGGTCGAGCGCTACCGCACGTACGGGACGCTGCTGACCGTCGGCGTCGCACCCTAACGCAGCGAAAACAACCCCCGACGCTCACAGCAGCGTCGCGTCCTCGGGCCGGAATCCGAGCGTCGCCTCTCCCGTCGGCGGCTCGTCGCGAGTCTTCACGAGCACTTCCCGACCGTCCCAATCACAGTGCGCACGGTAGGCGTCGCCGAGGAACTCGACGCTCTCCACGCGCACCGAAAACTGGTTCTGTTCGCAGTCGAAGCGCAGGGATTCGGGCCGCACACAGACCGTATTGCGGCCGTCGATGCGCTCGTCGACGTCGAACTCAGTCTCGCCGACACGAACCGAACACCCCTTCGTTTCGACTGGAACCTGGCCGTCGAAGACGTTGTTGTCGCCGACGAACTCCGCGACGAACCGCGACGCCGGCTCCCGGTAGACTTCCTCGGGTTCGCCGACCTGCTCGACGCGACCCGCGTTCAGCACGGCGACGCGGTCCGAAATCGCGAGCGCCTCGCTCTGGTCGTGCGTGACGTACACCGTCGTGATGTCCAACTCGGACTGAATCTCTTTGACCTGCACGCGTAGGCGCTCCCGGAGTCGGGCGTCCAGCGCGCTCATCGGCTCGTCCAGCAGGAGCACGTCGGGCTCGGGGGCGAGCGCGCGAGCCAGCGCCACGCGCTGCTGCTGGCCCCCGGACAGCTCCTCGGGGTCGCGGTCGCCGAACCCCGCCAAGTCGACGAGGTCCAGCAGGTCCTCGACGCGCTCGTCCGTGGTCTGTCCCTCCGGTGGGTCGCGGAACCGCAGCCCGTACGCGACGTTCTCCGCGACGGTCATGTGCGGGAACAGCGCGTAACTCTGGAAGACGATGCCGACGTCGCGGTCCTCTGGTGGCACTCCGGAGACGGAGTCGCCGCCGAAGTGTACGTCGCCAGCGTCGGGCTGCTCGAACCCCGCAATCAGGCGCAGCGTCGTCGTCTTCCCGCAGCCGGAGGGCCCGACGAGCGTGAAGAACTCGCCGTCCTCGACTTCCAGAGAGACGTCGTCGACGGCGGTCGTCGCGCCGAACGCGCGGGTCACGCCGTCGAGTTGGAGGTTCGTCATGGCCGGTACCTCCCGCCGACGCGGTCGATGACAACGAAGCTGGCGGCAGTGATAACCAGCAGGACGGTGCCCATCGCGGCCGCGGGGCCGACGCTCGGGCCGGCGGCGCGGTCCACGAGGAAGCGCTTCAGCGCCACCGGCATCGTGTACGCGTTCTCCCCGGCGAGGAGGACAGTAGCGTCGAACTCGCCGATGCTGAGCGCGAACGCGAACGCCGCGCCCGCGAGCACGCCCGGCCACACGAGCGGCAGTTCGACGTCGTAGAGCGCCCGCGCGCGGCTCGCCCCGAGCGCCCGCGCGGACTCCACAAGTCGGTCGTCGACGGCCGCCAGCATCGGCGCGACGTTCCGCACGACGAACGGGTAGCCGGCGATGGCGTGCGCGGCGACGACGACCGCGGCGCCCACGACGCTGACGCGGTAGCCGAACAGCTCCACGCCGAACACCAGCGACTGCAACATCCCGAAGCCGACGACGATACCCGACACGGCGATGGGGGCCATCAGCACCGCGTCGGCGACCTTCCGGCCGCGGCCGCCGCGCGCGGAGAACGCCGCGATGACGACGCCCATCGGGAGCGCGAGCGCGAGCGCGCCGACGCCGAACAAAAGCGAGTTCCGCACCGCGACGGAGGGTTGCGTGCGGCTCCCGGCCTGCCGTTCGACGAGGAAGCGCCACCACTCCAAGGTTGGATTCTCGAGGCCGCCGACGCTCGCCAGCACCATCGACACCAGCGGCGCGAGGAAGACGAGCACGACGACGACGCCGTAGACGCCGATGCCGGCGCGCACGAGCGCGCTCCGGAGGTCGTCGAGGGAGAACAGTCGGTCGCGGGGGAGCGGCTTACCGGCACCGCCGCCCGCGCGCCGCGCCTCGTAGCGCAGGTAGACGTACGTCAAGCCGAGCGAGACGACGGTCTCGAGCGTGGCGAGCGCGGCCGCAGTCTCGTAGTCGAGCTGCTGGACGCGCGCGTACAGCCACACCTCGACGGTCGCCAACTGGAGGCCGCCCAGCCCCAGCACGATGGGGAACGTCATGAACGTGAACACGAACGTCAGCACCGCGCTCGCCGCAAGCGCCGGCAGCAACTGGGGCGCGACGACGTCCTTGAACGCCCGCAGCGGGCTCGCCCCCAGCGAACGCGCGGTCTCGACGGCACTGGCGTCGACGTTCTCCCACGCCGACGTCACCATCCGGGTGACGAGCGGCGCGTTGTAGAACGCGTGCGCCAACACCACGATTTTCAGGGTGTACAGCAGTTCGACTTTCCCCAGACCGAGCGCCGTCAGCACGCCGTTGAGGGTGCCGTTCGTCCCGAACGTCGCGACGAACCCCGCGACCACCATGATGGAGGGGAGCACGAACGGCAGAATGGTCAGCGCCTTCAGCGTGCGCCGGCCCGGGAACTCGAAGCGCGCGAGCACGTACGCGCCCGGTAGCCCGAGCGCGACGCTCGCCAGCGTCGACAGGAACGCCTGCCACGCCGTGAATCCGAACAACCCCTTCCGAACCGCCGGGAACGAGAACCAGACGTCTGGGAAAAATCCGGTCCACGCGGCGTGCACGCGCACGCTCGACAGCCACGCGAGCACGTCGCCGGGCACCTGCGTGGGGTGCGCGAACAGGCCGTGCGCGGCGCCCACGTAGAACTCGCTCTCGAGCACGTCCCGAATCGGTTCGGCGGCGTCCCCGAACGCCTCCACGAACACCGTCCACACCGGGTAGTAGAAGACGACGGCGAGCACGAGCAGCGTCCCGGCGCCGACCACTGGGAGGACCAGCCGGTCCGCGTCGTCGGCGAGGCGGCCCGCCACGCCGGACAGCCAGTCGGTCACTCGCGTCAGTTGCTCGCGACCAGTTGGGCCCAGGACTCGGTCCATTCGTCGAGGTTCCCTGCGAGCTCCTCGTAGGTAAACGTGACCGGCTCGGGCGGCTCCTTGGCGTACTCGGCGTACCCCTCGGGCAGCGACGCGGTGGTCGTCGCGGGAATCTGGACGTTGTTCACGGCGACGTTCGCCTGCGCCTCGTCGGTGAGCACGAAGTCAACGAAGTCGGCAGCGGTCTCGGGCTGGTCGGTACCGGCGAACCGTCCCACGGTCTCGGGGTTGGCGTAGCCCTGGTCGTTCAGGAAGCTCACCTGGTGGTGCGGGAGTTCCTCCTCGCTGTTGTAGTACACCTGGTCGGTGGAGTAGGAGACGACCATCGGGCGCTCGCCCTCGAGGAACGCGTTGTAGGCGGGCTGCCAGTCGTCGAGCACGCGCACGTCGTTGGCGAGCAGTTCCTCCCAGTAGTCGAGGTAGCCATCCGCGCCCTTCTCGTGAATCGTCCAGAGGAGGAACGCCAGTCCGGGGTCGCTGGACTGGGCGTTCTGCGCGAGCAGCGTCCCCTCGTACTCGGGTTCGAGGAGCGCGTCGAACGTCTCCGGATTGTCGATTTCGGTGCTGTCGTAGACGGGCGTGATGTAGCCCGTGTCGTAGGCGACGACGCGGTTCTCGGGGTCGACCTCCAGACTCTCCTTGACGTCGTCGTCGTTGTCGAGGTCCGCGCGCAGGTCGTCGAAGAGGTCGCTGTCGGGCAGCGACTCGTCGACGCGCACGAGGTCGGGCGTGTTCAGGCCGACGAAGAGGTCGGCGTCGATGCCCGCGCCCTGCTGTTTGCGCTGGATGAACTCGTTGATGCCGTTGCTCGGCGCGGTGTACTCGATTTCGGTGTCGTGGTCGGCCTCCCACTGGTCTTTCAGCCAGCGGCCGGCGGTCCCCTCGTCGCCGAAGAAGGAGCCGTAGGTCGCGATTTTCAGCGGCTCGGTCGACTCGCTGGTCGTACCAGTCGTCGTCCCCTCGGCGGTCGTGGTGGTCTCTGCAGTAGTGCTCGTCTGCTCCCCCTCCTCGACCTGCAAGCAGCCGGCGGTCAGCAGGCCCGCCACGCCGACGCCAGCCGTCTTGAGGTAGTCACGCCGTCTCATTACCGGGTTGTTTCGCGCTGTGGTAGAAAAGGTCGTCGCTTCGGGTAGTGCGGGCGCTCACCCCCGGAGTGCGAGCCCTGCCGCCGCAGCGAGCGCGAGCAGCGCCGCCACAGCGCCGAACCCTGGTGCTTCACCGGGCGTCTGCCCATCACCCGGATTTCCGGGGTCGTCCCGCGTTTCGCTGCCCGCGAGCGTCTGGTCGGTCGTCTCGCTCGTCGCAGTCGTCTCCTCGGTCGCAGTCTGCGTGTTCTCGGCGACCGTCTGCGTACTCGTCGGCGTCTGTGTACTCTCGTTGGTCGTGAGCGCAGTCGTCGTCTCCGTCGTTGAGTCGCCACTCCCACCCGACCCTCCAGACCCGCCACTCCCGCCGCCAGTCGAACCACCGTCCGTCGAATCGCTCGTCGTCGAAGTGTCCGCAACAGTGCTGTCCGACACGACGTCCACCTTCATCGACGCGCTCGCGGTGTCGTTCGAGCCGTCACTCGCGGTCAGCACCACCTCGTACGTGGCCGCCGAATCGAAGGCGTACGTGACGGTCTTCCCGCTCTTCACGGTGCTCGACGCGAACTCCCACTCGTAGTCGACGTCACCGACCGCGGCGTTCACGGCCGCCGGCGAGTACTCGACCTCCTCGCCCACGTCCACGGTCCGGCTGTCGTTCAGGGAGACGTCGAGCGTGTCGGTGTCGACGGTGAGTGCGCTGGTCTCCGCCGAGTCAGTGGAGTTGCTTCCCGTGGCAGTCACCGTTACCGACTGCTTGCCGTCGGTCGCGTTCGAGTCCACGGTGACAGTTCGGTTGTACGTGTTGCCGCTGGCGAGTGTGAGTTCGACGCTTTCGTTCGCGCCGAACGCCGAGAGGTTCGCCGTCACCGAGGTGGCGTCGCCGCTCACGGTCGCTACCACCTCTACGGTGTCGCCGGGGGCGACGATGCCGTTCTCGTTCGTCTCGTCGGAGACGTTCACCGACTCGACTATCGGCGCGTCGACTACGTCGACCACCATCGACGCGTTCGCGGTGTCGCGGGAGTCGTCGCTGGCATTCAGTTCGACCGTGTACGTGCCTGTCGACTCGTACGCGTGGCTGACAGTCCTGCCGGTCGCGTTGTCGCCGTTCCCGAACGTCCAGTTGTACGCGACGTCGCCGGTCGTGTTGCTGACCTGCGGCGAGTACTCGTACGTCTTCCCCAGTTGCACCGTTCGACTATCACTCAGCGTCACTGTCAGTTCCTCGGTATCCACGGTGAGCGTTCCCGTCTCGCTGGAGTTCGTAGTTCCCCACTCCCCCGTCGCCGTCACGGTCACCGAGTGGTTGCCATCGGTCGCGCTGTCGTTGACCGCGATGGTTTGGTCGTAGATACTCCCGCTGGCGAGTGTGAGGTCGACGCTTTCGTTCGCGCCGAACGCCGAGAGGTTCGCCGTCACCGTGTCGACGGCACCCGTCACGTTCGCGCGCACGTAGACCGTGTCGTTGGGGACGACGACGCCGTTCCCGTCCGTCTCGTCGGAGATACTCGCTGCCTCCACGACCGGGCTGTCGTCCTCGACGGTGACTGTCATCGAGGCGTTCGCGGTGTCGCGGGACCCGTCACTCGCGGTCAGATTGACCGTGTACGTGCCCGTCGAGTCGAACGTGTAGTTGACGTACTTCCCGGATTCGTTGGTCCCCGCGAACGTCCAGTTGTACGTGACGTTACCCACTTCGTTGTCCACGGACTGGGGTGAGTACTCGTACTCCACGCCGACCTGGACCGTGCGACTGTCGTTGAGGGATACAGCGAGTTCGTCGGTGTCGACCTTGAGCGTGTTCGTGTCCGCCGAGGCGTTGTCCCCCACCTCGCCGGTCGCCGTCACGTTCGCCGACCAATTTCCGTCGGTCGCGTTTTCGCCAATCTGAACAGTCGTATTGTACACGCCGCCGCTCTCGGTGAGATTGACTGTCCCCGCGTCGAACGCCGATAGATTGGCGACCACCGTATCGACGTCGCCGCTCACGTTCGCGCCCACCTCGATAGTGTCGCCGGGGACGACGATGCCGTTTCCGTCCATCTCGTCGGTGAGATTCACGGATTCGATGGCGGGCGGCTCCTTCACCGTCACGTTCATCGACGCGTTCGCGGTGTCGTCCGTCCCGTCTGTGACGGTCAGGTTCACCACGTACTCGCCCGTGGCGTCGTACGTGTGATTGACCGTCTTGCCGGACGTGTTAGTGCCGTCGCCGAACGTCCACTCGTACGTGACGTCGCCGCTGGCGTTCTCCACCGACTGCGGCGAGAATTCGACCTGCTCGTCGACGGCGACTGTTCGATTGTCGCGGAGTTCGACCGACAGCTCGCCCGTGTCGACGCTGAGGGTTCCGGTCACGTTATTGACTGTGTTCCCCTGCCCGTCGCTGACGGTCACGTTCGCTGCCTGGTCGCCGTCGGTCGCGTTCTCGCCGACGACGCCAGTCCAGTTGTACGTGTCACCGCTCTCGTGCGAGAGGCTGACGTTGCTGCCCGCGTCGAACGCCGAGAGGTTCGCCGTCACCGTGCCGACATCGCCGGTCGCGTTCGCTGTCACCTCGATAGTGTCGCCGGGCGCGACGCTCCCGTCGTCGTTCGTCGCGTCGGTGAGGTTCACCGAATTCAGAACGGGCACGACCTGGTCGATGCTCACGGTGTCGGAGCCTGCCGAGGAGACGTTGTCGCCGGCTGACGCCGCGCGTTCGACCGTAGCCGTGTACTCGCCGTCCGTGCTGCCGTCGTAGGTCGCGGTGTACGAGTACGGGTTCGTCCCCGTCTGCTCGAAGTCGCCGAGCGTGAGCGTCTCGTTCTCGGGCCCGCTGAGCGTAACGTTGAGTTCCGAGAGGTCGTGGTTCGTCGTGACGTTCACCGTCACGTTCTGGTCGCCGGTCGCGTTCGCCTCGAACCCCTGTACGGAGAGCGGGCCGGGGCGGCTAACGACGCCCGCAATACCCACACTCTTGTCCGCATTAATGTCGTCCCCGTTCGAGTCCTTGATTCGTTTCGGCTGCCCGTCCTCGGTCGTGTACGCCACGTCCTCGTTGTACAGGTGGACAACTTCGAGTGTCTCGTTGCTCGTCCAGTTGACGCCCGCAACGGGATAGGTATTGATGTTGTTCCCCGTACTCTCGAAGGTGTTTTCGGTCCCATCACTGTCCACAATGTCGATGTTGGAACTGCCGTCTATCGCGGGGACCCAGTACGTGTCGTTCCCGTAGAAGTCAGCGGGCGCGCCCGCGAGATGAGCCGAGCTGAGGTCCTCGTAACCCGTCCGTGTGACGCCGCCGGATTGGTTGTAGTACTTGATGGAACTACTGTACGTGTACACGATTTCCTGTTCTCCCGACCCGTCGAAGTTGGCCACCCCGAGGACGGCCCCCACCGACGCGTCCGTCACCTGTGTCGGATCTCCGGAGACGTTCGAGTAATGGATATTCCCTCCGTCGCTGTTCACATACAGGACTTCTGATACCCCGTCTCCCGTCCAGTCGCCAACACCAACTTTTGTGCTTGACGTCTGTGCGTTGGTCCCGAGCTGCTGCGTCTCGTTGTTCACGTCAACGGCTTTGACTGCTTGATTACTCGTGACGTACGTCGCTTCGAGTAGCCCGTCGCTGTCGAGATCGGCCATCGACCCGATGACGCTCGGACCGCTCACGTTCGTCCCGACTCGCGTTCCGTCTGCACGTACGAATGTGAGATTCCCGGTACTGCCGTCGACATAAACGAACTTGATTGGATTCTCTTCGGACGCGTCCGTTGTCGTCTCCGCCGTGCTATCCGCCGCTACCGTACCGACACCCGCTACCACCGCGCTCGCCCCCAACAGGACGACCACCGCGAGCACGAACGCTCGCTGCCGCCCCCGCGTGCCGCTGGCCCCACTGTCAGACATATTCGATAAACGGCGATTGACGCGGAAAGGGATTATTGCCAAACTTCTGGTAACGCGGCCGCTAACGGCCAATAAGACTAAAAGACGAGTTGGTAGAGTGGCCGGAAACGGCAGCGCCTCGCGGTCGGTCCCCGCGCCGAACGCTTTTGACAGTTCCTGCGGTAGTTCCCGTCGTGCCCCCGTCACGAACCACCACGCTGGCCGTCGTACTCGCCGTACTCCTCGTCGCCGCCGCGTTGCTCCTCGGGGCCGTGTTCGGGACGGTGTTCTTCGCCGTCACCGTCGCGTACCTCCTCGTGCCGATTCACCGTCGCGTCCAGCGACTCGGCCTGCCGCCGTGGTGGTCGAGCGCGACGACGGCCGCGCTCGCGTCGCTGGCCGTCTTCGTGCCGGTCGCGACCGGTATCTACGTGCTCACCGAGCGCGCCGACCGACTCCTCGACGCGCTCGAAGGGCTTCCGGAGAGCCTGACGCTGGCGTTCTACGAGTACACGTACACAATCGAGGTCGGAATCGTCACGGACGCCGCGCTCTCGTATCTCACGGCGTTCGCCGTCGAAGTCGCGGTCGCGCTCCCGGAACTCGCGTTGAAGCTCACGTTGTTCGGAATGCTCGTCTTCGGGCTGTTGCTCGCCCACGAGGACGCCGAGCGCGCGCTCCTCGCGACGATTCCCGCGACGTACCACGATATCGCGCGCTCGCTGTCGGACCGCGCGGGCGCGACGCTGTACGCGATTTACGTCCTGCAGGCCGTGACAGCGCTTGCGACAGCGGTCATCGCGCTCCCGGTGTTCTTCGCGCTCGGCGTTCCCTACCCCGTCACGCTCGCCGCGCTCGCGGGACTCCTCCAATTCATCCCCATCGTCGGGCCGTCGCTGGTCGTCGGCGCGGTCGCGCTCTACTGGGCGAGCATCGGCGACGTGACCGGAGCCATCCTCGTGATAGTCGTCGCGGGCGTGCTGGTGGCGTGGCTCCCCGACGTCGTCGTTCGTCCGCGACTCTCCCGGCGGACTGCAGACCTCCCGGGGAGCCTCTACTTCGTCGGATTCACCGGCGGCCTACTCACGGTCGGCCCCATCGGCATCATCGCCGGGCCACTCATCGTCGCGCTCGTCGTCGAGGCCGCGAGCCTACTGGCAGACGAACACCGGGGGACGCAGGTGTCGCTGCTGCCCGAAGAGTGGCCGTGACTACTCGACGGGGTGGCCGCGCTCGGTCCAATCCGTGAGGCTCCCCTCGTAGAACGCGACGTCCGGGAAGCCCAGCCAGCGCAGCACGACGAACGTGTGGCTGATGCGGCGCGCGGTGTTGCAGTACAGGACCACTCGCTCGTCGGGCGTGACGCCACGCTCGGCGAGCAACGCCTCGATTTCCTCGCGGGGCTTCAGGCCGCGCGTCTCGTCGTCGACGACTTCCTTCCAGTCGAGGTTCACCGCGCCCGGGATGTGCCCCGCGGCGTACTCGTCGGGTTCGCGGGTGTCCACGACAACCGCGTCGGGGTCGTCCGTCGCCGCGAGCACGTCGTCGGCGTCGACGAACACGCTCTCGTGGGGCTCGCCGGGTTCGTAGTCGGTCGGCGTTACGTCGGGCGCTTCGCTGCTGGTCTCGTGGTCGCGCAGCCACGCGCTGTAGTCCCCGTCGAGGAGCCGGAGGTCGTCGTGGCCGTAGTACAGCGCGGTGACGAGGAAGCGCGCCGCGAACACGCCGTGCGTGTCGTCGTACGCGACGATGGTGTCCCCGCGCTCGATGCCCGCGTCGCCGAGCAACTCGGCCCAGTGGTCGCGCTCGGGCATCATTCCTTCCGGCCCGCCCTCGGCTCTGAATTCGTCGAACGGAACGCTGACCGCCCCCGGAATGTGGCCGATGCCGTCGTACTCCCACGCGTCGCGGACGTCCACGACGACGACATCGTCGAGGTGTTCGGCGAGCCAGTCCGCGGACGCGACCCAATCCTCGCTCATGCTCGAGGCGAGGGGTTCGCGCGCCTTAGCCTCCCGGCTGTCGCCGTCACTCCGAGATAGCGGATTTTGTTGCCTATAAATTGGCTAACATCCGGCGAGCCCGTCGGGAACCGCCACCTATCGCGGCGAACCTCGCCGGTAAACTCGATGCCCGGGGGAACCTGCCGGCGTAGCCGATAGTTATGGGGGTGGGTGTTGTACGGGCGTGTATGGCAGAATACGCCAAAGACGTACTCGTCACCGCGGACTGGGTCGAGGACCACCTCGACCAGTTCCAGAGTGACGACCCCGAGTATCGACTCGTCGAAGTAGACGTCGACACCGAAGCGTACGACGACGAACACGCCCCCGGTGCCATCGGCTTCAACTGGGAGACCCAGCTCCAGGACCAGACCCAGCGCGACATCCTCGACAAGGAGGACTTCGCGGACCTCCTCGGTAGCCACGGCATCAGCGAGGACTCCACGGTCGTCCTCTACGGCGACAACTCCAACTGGTTCGCCGCCTACACCTACTGGCAATTCAAGTACTACGGCCACGAGGACGTCAAGCTCCTCGACGGCGGCCGCGACTACTGGGTGGAGAACGACTACCCGACCACCGACGAGGAGCCGGACTTCTCCGCAGTCGACTACGAGGCCCGCGGCCCCTTCGACGGCATCCGCGCGTACCGCGACGACGTCGAGACCGCCATCGACCGCGGCATCCCGCTCGTCGACGTTCGCTCCCCCGAGGAGTTCAGCGGCGAGGTCCTCGCACCGCCGGGACTCAACGAGACCGCCCAGCGTGGCGGCCACGTCCCCGGCGCGGAGAACATCTCGTGGGCCGCGACGGTCAACGACGACGGCACGTTCAAGTCCGAGGACGAGCTCGCGGAGCTCTACGAGTCCGAGGGCATCACGAACGACCAGGAAGTCGTCGCCTACTGCCGCATCGGCGAGCGCTCCTCCATCGCGTGGTTCGCGCTCTCCGAGCTGCTCGGCTACGACGACGTCACCAACTACGACGGCTCGTGGACCGAGTGGGGCAACCTCGTCGACGCCCCCATCGAGACCGGCGAGTAACTCGACGCACACACCCGTTTTTTCGCGCGCTACGGCCCGATAGCGCCGGCTGTCCGCTCTGCGGCCACAAGCCATTTTATCCGACCGGGCGACGAGACGCTCGGGCGAGGTTCTCGCCCCATGTTCCCCCTCGTTGGACTGTCGGCTCCCCCACCAGTCCACCTCTCCCGTTCGCCGCGACGACAGCATACAAGCCCCAGTAGCCACTACGCCACGCCATGACACCGAGCGAATTCCTCGACGCGGTCCGCGACGACAACGAGACCGCGCTCTCGCGACTCGGCTCCTCGAAGTCACTGTACGCCGCCACCGGCGGCGAGATGGACGCCGACCCGGTCCTCGAAGCCGCCGCCGACGCCGAACACGTCGCCGCGCAGACGTTCCACGCGTGGGCCGCCGACGAAACCGACGACGAGGCCACCGTCGTCTTCGAGACTACCGCCACCGAGGAGGACGAGCACGCCGACGCCGTCCTCGCGAAACTCGACGACTACCAGCCCGACGACGACGCCACTGGCATGCAGGCGTACCTCCGCGGCCTCGACGACACGGTCGAACGCGCCGGCGCGCTCCTCGGCCGCATCCTCGCCACCGAGAAGTCCAAGGAACAACTCACGGGCTTCTTCGTCGGCCAAGCCGACCCCCAGACCGCGAGCGTCTTCCGCGACCTCAAAGGCGACCTCGACGACCAGCGCGAACGCGCGCTCGAACTCCTCGACGACGTCTGCGAGGACGACGAGGACTGGCAGACCGCCAAAGACGCCGCCGACGCCGCCATCCAAGCCGCCTACGACGAGTACACCGAACAACTCGAATCCATGGGCGTCAACCCGAAGCCGGTCTGTTAACGCACTTTTTGCTGTGGGAGGGCGCCTGCGGCGCCCTCCCGGGCAAAAACTTGCGGAAAAAGCACTCCTCGCTCCCTACGGTCGCTCGTCGGCCTCGCGGCTTCGTCGCGAGTGAACCGCGAGCGCCGACGGCGCTCGCGGATACTCGTTTTCCTCGGTTAGTCCACGAATAGCTCTATGTCCGTTGCGACGGGTCCAGGAGCGTCCTCGGGAACGTCCGCGAACCACTGGATTTCGGTGCCGTCCACGCGACTCTGTGGGTCCTCCGGAATTCGAGCGGTCGGCGTCGCGCGGACGACCACGTTGTAGACCGTCGTGCTGTCGCCAGTGTCGGGGACGCGGTACTCGTGGGCGCGGAGGCGTTCGACGGCGTCGATAGTGACCGATACACCGGTCAGCCTCTCGAACTCGCGGCGCGCGACCGCCAGCCAGTCGTCGCCCGCTTCGACGGGAAACGCGGGGAGCGTCCAGCCGTGGTGCCCGTCGTTCTGGAGGAGGACGCCGGCCTCGCTCGCGACACCGACGACGACGTGGCTGTCCAATTCGGTCGCGTCCGCGAACTCGGCGGCATCGACCACTTGGATCTCTTCGCGAACGGCGACGGCTTCGCGGTCGCGGAGCGTCGCGAGGTCCGTCAGGGAATCGGGGGCATCGGCGGTCACGGCGGCCCTACGGAGACCTGCGGCTTAGAAGTAGGGGTGTGGGGTTACTCGCCGCGAATCTCGCGGAGGCGCTCGCGGCCGGGCGCGATGAGTTCGTCGAGGTAGTCCGCGAGCGCGCCCTTCGCGTCCGCGGGGTGGAGTTCGCCGGATTCGAGGTCCGCGGCGAGGGCCTCGTAGTCGTCGTACTCGAGGTTGCCGCCGTACTCGTCGGGGCGTTCGACGACGACTTCCTCGAAGCGCGGGAAGACGTGGTACTGGAACAGTTCGAGCACGGGGTTGACGAGGTCGCCTTCGGGGTCGCGGGTCCGCGGGCAGAACGCCGAGTTAACCTTCTCCTGGAGGTCCTCGGTGGAGTCTTCCATGGAGATGGTGATGCCCTCGCTGGAGGACATCTTCCCCTCGCCGGTCTCGAGGTCGCCGAGAATCGGCGTGTGGACGGCGGGGCGCTTCTCGTATCCGAGGCTCGGGAGTTCCTCGCGGGCGAGCATGTGGACCTTCCGCTGGTCCATGCCGCCGACCGCGACGTCGACGTCGAGGTACTCGATGTCGAGTGCCTGCATCAGCGGGTAGACGACGTGGCTGACCTTCGCGGTCTCGCCGCCCTGAATCTCGGCCATCGCGCGCTGCGCGCGGTTCAGCGACGTCGCCAGCTCCAGTTCGTGGAGGTCCAGTTCGTAGTCGTCGTCGAGCTGGTAGTCGCTGCCGAGCACGAAGTCCGTGGACTCCTCGTCGAGGCCGTACGCGAGGAACTGCTCTTTCATCTGGTCGGCGGTGTCCCGAATCTCCTCGAAGGAGCCCTTCCCGTTGAGGTACGCGTGGATGTCCGCCAGGAGCACGACGACGTCCAGTCCGGCGTCCTGCAGGTCGATGAGTTTGTTCGCGGTGAGCAGGTGGCCGAGGTGGAGCACGCCCGAGGGCTCGTAGCCGACGTACGCTCGCTTCCCGTCGGGGTCCTCGGCGAGCGCTTCGACTTCCTCCTCGGTCACGACTTCCGCCGCGTTCCGCGTGAGGAGTTCGTAGGTGTCCATACGACTGCGGAGTCAGCGCTCGGGGTTAAGCGGTTTGGATGCGTGCGAACGCGTCCACAGGAGACTCAGGGGATGACCGTCACGGGCACGCGGTCGGCGTGAAGCACCGTCTCCGCGGCACTCCCGAGAAGCGCGCGTTCGAGCGTGCCAGCACCGTGGTGCCCCATCACGACGTGGTCGTAGCCGCGCTCCTCGACGAGCGCGAGGATGCCGTCGCCGACGCTGTCGCTCGGGCGGAACTCCACGTCGACGTCCGTGTTGACCTCGGGTTCGGTGTCGACGTCTTGGGCGTCGAGGACGCGTTCCGCGCGGTCGAGGACGGCGTCCGTGCTCTCGGATTCGGCTTCCGCGAAGTGGACGGCGTCGAGGCGTCCCTCGTAGCGGCGCGCCATCTCCGCGGCGAATCCGAGCGCGCGGAAACTGCAATCCGAGCCGTCGACGGGGACGAGAATGTCCATGTGCGGTAGTGCTCTGCCGCCGAGTTACGCGTTGCGGTGGAGCGCGTCGAGCGCTTCGGCAGCCTCGCGGGCGGCTTCGAGGAATTCGCGAGCCCGCCGCGGGTCGTCGGCGCCGGCGGCGCGGCGCGCGAGCGCGGCAATCGAGGACTCCAGCGCGTCCGCGGCTTCGCCGGACGGCGTGGCGTTCGCGGCATCGCCGTCGACTGTCGGCTGCTCGGGCGTCGCGGGCTGTTCGCGGCGCTGCTCGCGTGTGGGCTGAGCGGGCTGCTGGCGGCCGGCGGATTGTTGTCGGTCAGCAGGTTGCTGGCGCTCGACGGACTGGCGGTCTTCGGCGGGCTGCTGTCGTTCGGCGGCGTTCCCGGTCGGCTGGCTGGCGCGGGCACCTTCGGCTGCGTCCGCGTCGTCGCTCGCGGATTGTTGGGGCTGCTGGGCTGCCTGTCCTTCGGTGTCAGCCTGCTGCTGCGCGGCTTGCTCCTGCGCGGCCTGCTGTTGTTCGGCGGCCTGCTGGCAGTTCGGGCAGAAGGACTGGCCCTCGTAGCGGAAGATGGGGTTGCCGCAGCGGTCGCAGTGCTGGTTGGTCATCGTCGCGCCCTGCAGGAGGAGTTCGCTCATGCGCTCGGTCTCCCCGCGGTCGTCGTCGGCGTACTTCTCGCGGAGTTCCTCGCGTACGGCCTCCTCGTCGAAGCCGTCGTCCGTGTCGCTCATGGGTGTGTACAGGGCGCGACGCCTCGAAAAGCCTGCGGAGCACGGACCCCGAGAGAATATTCGACGAAAGTCGAAGTGGCGTTCGTCCGTCGTCGGCGTCCGTGCGGGTGGTTTTCCCGGGTGCTCGAACTCACCGAAGCGCTTAACGGATTCGCCGGCGGTGGGTATACGTGATATGACGAAAGTCAGCATCGTGGGGGCCGCCGGCACGGTCGGCGCCGCCGCAGGCTACAACCTCGCGCTCCGCGACGTGGCCGACGAAGTCGTGTTCGTGGACATCCCGGACAAGGAAGACGAGACCATCGGGCAGGCCGCGGACGCGAACCACGGCGTCGCCTACGACTCCAACACGGAGGTCACGCAGGGGACGTACGAGGACACCGCTGGCTCCGACGTCGTCGTCATCACCGCGGGGATTCCCCGCCAGCCCGGCCAGACGCGCATCGACCTCGCGGGCGACAACGCGCCCATCATGGAGGACATCGGCTCCTCGCTGGCCGAGCACAACGACGACTTCGTCACCGTCACGACGTCGAACCCCGTCGACCTCCTGAACCGCCACCTCTACGAGAGCGGCGACCGCGACCGCCACAAGGTCGTCGGGTTCGGCGGCCGCCTCGACAGCGCGCGCTTCCGCTACGTGCTCAGCCAGCGCTTCGACGCGCCCGTCCAGAACGTCGAAGCCACCATCCTCGGCGAGCACGGCGACGCACAGGTGCCCGTGTTCTCGAAGGTGCGCGTGAACGGCGCGGACCCCGACTTCTCGGACGACGAGCGCGAGGACATCCTCGAGGAACTCCAGCAGTCCGCGATGGACGTCATCGAGCGCAAGGGCGCGACCCAGTGGGGGCCCGCGACGGGCGTCGCCCACATGGTCGAGGCCATCCTCCGCGACACGGGCGAAGTGCTCCCCGGTTCCGTCGTGCTCGACGGCGAGTACGGCCTCGACGACGTGGGTCTCGGTGTCCCCGTGAAACTCGGCTCGAACGGCGTCGAGGAAGTCGTGGAGTGGGACCTCACGGAGTACGAGCGCGACCAGCTCGGCGAGGCCGCGGAGAAGCTCTCCGAGCAGTACGACGAAATCGCGTAATCGTCGCGCCCGCGCTCGCCGGCCGTGTCAGGCCGGCGCGACCTCTTTCGTGACCTCGTCCGGTTCGTCGCCGTCCGTGGATTCGCGTTCGGCGTCCGGTTCGAGTTCCCGTATCGGCACTTCCTCCCAGTGGTGGCACATTACAGTCGATAGTATGGTACGCGTTAGCATAAAACTTGGCGGGGCGGCGGAGGGTGCTCTCGGGCCTCAGACGACCTGTTCGCCGTCGTCGTCGTAGATTTCGATGGCGTCGACGGGACACGAGCGCGCCGCGAACTTCGCGTCGACCTCCTCGTCTTCGGGGATCTCTCGTGCGAAGACGCCGTCCTCGACCTCTTCGCTGTCCTGCAGGACGGCTTTGCCTGCGTCCGTGTCCTCCTCGAAGGCGTCCCACTCCGCGACACACTGGAACATCCCGATGCAGACGTCGCGGTCGAACTCGACTCGCATACGAGAACGTGGAGGCGCCCCGCCTATATCGTTGCCGGGCTAGGTGGCGTAGTCACGACCGGAGATTCGGGCACGGTCTCGAGGCGTCGGAGACGGTGGTGGCCCCACAATCCCACGCGTAGATGGGGAAGCGTACGAGCCGACCTGGCCACTTTTACCCCGGTACGCGAACCCTTAACCACGTGAACGACGTACGACCGCCCGAATGTCGGAGCCCGCGTACGTCGACCATCCGATGCTGGCCGAGGGCGTCATCGAGGCGCGCCAGTACCAGCTGCAGCTCGCGGCGGCCGCCCGGGAGGACCACACGCTCGTCTGCCTCCCCACCGGGCTCGGGAAGACGACGGTGAGCCTGCTGGTGACAGCCTACCGGCTGGCCGACGACGCGGGCGGGAAGTCCCTCCTGCTCGCGCCGACGAAGCCGCTGGTCGAACAGCACGCGGCGTTCTACCGGGAAGCCCTCCGGATCCCAGACGAGGAAATCGTCGTGTTCACGGGGGAGACGCGGCCTGACGACCGCGCGGATATGTGGAACGACGCGCGCGTGGTCGTGGCGACGCCCCAGGTCGTGGAGAACGACCTCGTGGGCGGGCGCATCGGCCTCGAAGAGGTCGTGCACTGCACGTTCGACGAGTGCCACCGCGCGACCGGCGACTACGCGTACACGTACATCGCGGAGCGCTACCACGCCGACGCGCTGAACCCGCTCGTGACGGCGATGTCCGCCTCTCCGGGCGGCAACGAGGAGGACATCCAGACGGTCTGCGAGAACCTCGGCGTGCGGAACGTCGAGGTGATGACCGAGGACGACGCGGACGTCGGCGAGCACACGTACGACACGGACGTGCAGTGGGAGCGCATCGAACTCCCCGAGCAGGTTATCGAGGTCCGGGACGCCATCAACGAGGTCATCGAGGACCGTTTGGATAAACTCCGGGAGTTGGGCGTCACGCGCGTCTCCAGCCCGGACGTCTCCCAGAAGGACCTGAACAAGATTCGCGCGAAACTCCAGGAGCTCATCGACAACGACCAGAGCGAGGGCTACCAGGGGATGAGCGTGCACGCGGAGGTGATGAAACTCCGGCGCGCGGTCGAACTCGTCGAGACCCAGAGCGTCGAATCAGTGCGGCGGTACTTCGAGCGCCAGCGCAACGCCGCGCGCTCGTCGGGGGCGTCGAAGGCGAGCCAGCGGCTCGTCTCCGAGCCCAAAGTCAAGGAGGCGATGCGGAAGGCCGACGACTTCGACGGCCTCCACCCGAAGTTCCGGCGCGCGCGGATGCTACTCGCGGAGACGCTCGGCATCGAGGAGGGCGAGCGCGTCATCGTGTTCACGGAGTCGCGGGACACCGCGGAAGCCCTCACCGACTTCCTGGGCGAGCACTTCGACACGCAGCGCTTCGTCGGGCAGGGCGACGCGGACGGCAGCGACGGGATGACGCAGAAAGAACAACGCGAGACGCTCGACCGGTTCCGGAGCGGCGAGTTCGAGGTGCTGGTCTCCACGAGCGTCGCCGAGGAGGGGCTGGACGTGCCGGAAGTCGACCTCGTGTTGTTCTTCGAGCCGGTGCCGACGGCGATTCGCTCCGTCCAGCGGAAGGGACGGACGGGCCGGCAGACGGAGGGGAAGGTCGTTGTGTTGATGGCCGAGGACACCCGTGACGAGGCGTACTTCTGGATCAGCCAGCGCCGCGAGCAGGAGATGGAGGACGAACTCCGCGAACTCAAAGGCGTGGCCGACGACATAGAGGGCGACCTCGGCGAGAGCCAGCGCGCGCTCGACGACTACGGCGACGAGGAGGCGGAAGACGCGAGCGAGACGGCGACAGCAGCTACGTCTGACGACACGCAGCCCGCGGAAGCGGACGGCGGCAGCGCGGCCGGGGGCGGTGACGGGCAGGCAGGACTCACGGACTTCGACGCGCCCGACCCCGACGACGTGGCGGAGAGCGAGGACGAGGGCGTGGCGGCGCGCGCTGACAGCGGCGACGAGGAGTCGGTCGAGGTGGTCGTCGACCAGCGCGAACTCGACTCGAACATCGCACGGGACCTCTCGAAGCGCGACGAAGTCGAGACCAGATTGGAGACGCTGTCGGTGGGCGACTACGTGCTCTCGGACCGCGTCGCCGTCGAGCGGAAATCCCACGCGGACTTTCTCGATACGTTGCTAGGCGGCGACCGCTCCATCTTCGAGCAGGCCAAGGACCTCACCCGGCACTACACGCGGCCCGTCCTCCTGCTCGAGGGGGACGGCGACCTCTACGCGGAGCGCAACGTCCACCCGAACGCGATTCGCGCGACGCTGTCGTCGCTGGCGGTGGACTGGGGCATCAGCGTCGTGCAGACGCGCGGCGAGGACGACACCGCGGAGATGATTCAGACCATCGCCGAGCGCGAGCAGACCGACAACGACCGCGAGGTGAGCGCGCACGGCGAGAAGGCCGCGAAGACGCTGGGCGAACAGCAGGAGTACGTCGTCTCCTCGATTGCGGACATCGGTCCGGTGACCGCGCGCTCGCTGCTCGAGGAGTTCGGCACCGTGGAGGCCGTGATGACCGCCCGCGAGGACGACCTCACGGAGGCGGACGGCGTCGGTCAGGTCACCGCCGAGCGCATCCGCGAGGTCGTCGGCAGCGACTACCAGCCCGACGCGTAGCCGTCAGTCGCGGTCGGCGCGGTGCTCGCTGATGATGGAGTCGACCATGCTCTCCTTGCGTTCGCGCTCGCGTTCGGCCTTCCGCTCGCGCCAGTCCGCAATCACGGCCTCGACCTCGGGTTCGCTGGCGATGGCGAGTTCGTCCACCTCGCGGATGGTGACGTCGTCGGCGGGGCCGACCGGAATCTCGTTCTCGAACAGCACCTCGTCGGCGGCGTCCGAGAGGCCGCCCGACCGGAGCACGACGCGCGGGTCGAACTCCGCGAGCAGCTCCGCCGTCGAGCGGCCCGCGCCGGAGGCGTCCCGGAGGTAGACGACGTCGCCGGACGCGATGCCGTACTCGCCGTTGGCGGTCTCGATGGCGTCGACGGTGAATTGGTCGACGGGTTTGACGGCGACGAGGTCGCCGCTGTGGTTCACGTCACCGAGGTTCGAGTGGTCGAGCTTCCAGAGGTCTTTGAGGCGTTCGAGCTTCGCGGCGAGTTCGTCGGCGCGCTCGCGCTCTTCCTCGAGTTCGGTCTCGAGGCGGTCGTTCTTCCACTGGAGCTGCGTGACCTCGCGGCGCTCGCGGGCCTCCTGGCGCTCCTCGCGTCGCGCCTCCGAGAGTTCCTCCTCGTACTCCGCGATTGTCTCGTCCTTCTCGTCGAGTTCGCCTTCGAGATCCGCGACGTGGTCCTGGAGCCGGGCGACCTGCGCTTCGAGGTCCCGAATCCGCCGTTCCTCGTCGGTGAGCTCGCGGGGCTCGTGCTCGACTTCCTCCTCCTCGGGTTCGTCGGTCTCCGTGAGGTCGTCGATGACCGCCGCGAGCGGTTCGTCGTCGCCGACGACGCGGGAGACGACCTCGCCGCGGTCGAGTTCGGGCGGCGTCTCCTCGGTGGCGCGCCGAATCTGGTCGGCGTGGGCGTCGCGGGCGAACAGCGCCGCCGCCATCGCGTCGCGCTGGTGGTCGTCGTCGTAGCCCTCCTCGCGGGTGCGGTGTTGCTTCTCGTCCACGGGGAGGTCCGTGTCGGGCGCCCAGCCAGCGGCGTCGAAGCTTGCGCGAATCTTCTCGACGGTCGCCGGCATCGGGGTCACGTCGGCGGCGACCACGACGGGGCGGCCGCGCTCGATAATCCACTCGATGACTTCGGCGGTGTCGGCGGTGCGCGTGCTCGTGACGTCGAGCACACGGCCGTCGAGCGCGACCAGCGCGACTGCCGTGGTCGTCCCGGGGTCGATGCCGACGAACACGCGGTCGCGGCGCCGCGCGAGTGGCTTGAATTCGATGCCGTCCCGGCGCACAGGCTCGACCTCGACGCGCGTGTCGCCGGAGCGCCGGCTGCTCACCGGGATGTCCTCGGGGCGAGCCTGCACGGTGAACACGGCGTTCGAGAACCCGCCGTACTTCTCGGTGACGTCGCGCTCGTAGTCGAGACCGGCGTCGTCGAGGTCGGACTCCACGTCGCGGGCGACGCGCTTCACGGAGCCGTGGATGCGTCGTGTGAAGCGGTCCTCGCTCCACCCGCCACCGCCACCGGTCGAGCGCCCGCGAGCGACCTTCACGGTGGTCTCGTCGGTGAACGCCGACACCTCGTAGCCGACGTTGCGCGCGGCCAGTCGGGCCGCTGCCTCGGCCTCCTCCATCGCTGGCTTCCCGTACGGGACGCCGTGGCGTTTCGCCACTCGGGAGAGCGGCTCGGGGCGCTCGTCCCCGGTGACCTGCACGAGCTTCGTCTCCTCGGGGAGCCCGCGCAGGAAGTGCACGAGCTGGTCCTTGTCCGCGGCCAGTTCGTACATGTTGTCGGTCGCGAGAATCGCGGGCGCCTCGCTGTCCACGCGACGCAGCAGTTTCCGTCGGCTGACGACGTCGCGCTCGACTGTCTCTCCGTCGAAGACGACGAGCGCGTAGGATGGGGCGTCCCCGCGCACGTCACCGCTCTGCACGTCGACGCCGAACACGCGGGCGTCGAGGGCGCTCGTGCGGGTACTCACGTTGCCAAAATTAGGTCGCGACGACTAATAAGTGCACGGCGGGACCGGGGTGTCGGCGTCGAAGGCGGCTACTCGGCGTCCGGGAACGGGACGTCGTAGGTCATGCCGTCGTGTGCGACGAACACCTCGCCGTCGAAGTCGGCGGCTTCGGCGTCTTCGCGGACTTCGCGGGCGTCGCCGGCGTACCGCGAGGAGATGTGCGTGAGCGCCAGCGTTCGGGCGTCGGCGCGGGCGGCGACGCCAGCGGCTTCGCCGGCGGTCGAGTGACCGGTCTCGGCGGCGCGCTCGGCGGCGTCGTCGGTGAACGTCGCGTCGTGAATCAGGAGGTCGGCGTCGTCCGCGGCGGCGACGACGGGGTCGTGTGGGCGCGTGTCGCCCGTGTAGACGAGTTTGCGGCCGGGTCGGGGGTCGCCGACGACCTGCTCGGGGCGGACGACCGTGCCGTCCTCCAGTTCGACGGCGTTGCCCTCGTGGAGTTTCGAGAACTTCGGGCCGACCGGGACGCCGAGCTCCTCGGCCTTCTCGCGGTCGAAGCGGCCCTTGCGGTCGTCCTCGACGAGCGCGTACCCGACGGAGGTCGTGCGGTGGGCGGTGTCGAACGCGCGGACCTCGTACTCGGGGCGGTCGAGGACGGTCTCGCCCGCGCTCACTTCGCTGATTCGGACCGGGAAGCCGACGTCCCCGCCGACGGCGAACACGAGCGCCTCTATCTGGTCGCGGAGGCCCCGGGGGACGTGAATCGTCAGGGGGTCCTCGCGGTCGTTGAAGTCCCACGTCTGGACGAGCCCCGGCAGCCCGAAGACGTGGTCGCCGTGGGCGTGCGTGACGAACACGTCGGAGACGTCGAAGCCGGTGCCGTACCGCATCATCTGGCGCTGGGTCGCCTCGCCGGCGTCGAAGAGGAACGCGTCACCCTCCCGGCGCACGAACACCGAGCTGGGGTTGCGTTCGGTCGTGGGGACGGCGCCACTCGTCCCGAGGAATGTAGCCTGCAGAGTCATGCCCGAACGTGGGCGCGCCGCGCGCAAAACCCCACCGATGCGGGCGCAGGCGGGCTAGCGGCCAGAGCGCTTTCCCGGACTGGCGACGTGGCTCCGCACATGTCACGCACAGTCGCGACGCTCGCGGTGGCGGCGCTGCTCGTCACGGCGGGCTGCACGGGCTTCTTCGGCGGCGACGGCGGCGAGGGCACCGTCGAGATGTACGTCAGCGACCAGCCCGGCGCGATCGAGGACTTCCAGCACCTCAACGTCACCATCACGGAAATCGCCGCCCACCCTGCAAACGCCACGGAGAACGAGTCGTGGGTGACCCGGGACGTGGACAACCGGACCGTCGACCTCACGCGCCTCCGCGGCGAGAACGCGAGCCTCGTGGGGAACCTGAGCGTGCCGGCGGACACCTACGAGATGGTGTTCGTACGAATCGACGGCATCGACGCGACGCTGACCTCCGGGGAGTCCGCGGACGTGAAACTCCCCTCCGAGCGCCTCCACCTGAACAGCGAATTCACCGTCGAAGCGAACGAGACGGTGTCGTTCGTCTACGACATCCGCGTCCACGAGACCGGCAGCGGTCGGTACATCCTCCGTCCGAACGCCGGCGAATCCGGGCCGAATCAGCCAATCAACCACGTCCGGCAGCAGCATCGGCGCGGCCAGCACAACGGTAGCGGTGGCATGGGTGGCGGCGGGATGAACGACGGTGGCACCACGAGCGGTAGCGGAACCACGACCACGACGGCGTAGCCGAACGGACCGACTCTTTCTTAGCCCCGTGGCGGCTACTGACCGATAATGGACGAGCCGCTGTGGATAGACGCGCACGCGCCGTCGCTGGCCGACCTCCCACAGGAGGAACTGCGGGACCGCCTGCGGGACGCCACCGACGAGCCCGTGAACCTGGTCGTCTACGGCCCCGAGGGCGCGGGGAAGACGGCGGCGGTGCGCGCACTCGCCGAGCACGCCCACGAGGCCCCCGAGAACGACCTCGTAGAGCTGAACGTGCAGGACTTCTTCGGGATGACGAAGAAGGAGGTCAGCGAGGACCCGCGGTTCTCGCAGTTCATCTCCTCGAAGCGCCGGCGGAACTCCTCGAAGGCGGACCTCATCAACCACGTGCTCAAGGAGTCCGCGAGCTACCCGCCGGTCTCCGGGGAGTACAACACGATTCTGCTGGACAACGCCGAGGCGATTCGGGAGGACTTCCAGCAGGCGTTGCGGCGCGTGATGGAGCGCCACCACGAGGCGACGCAATTCATCATCGCGACCCGCCAGCCGTCGAAGCTCATCCCGCCGATTCGCTCGCGCTGCTTCCCGGTGTCCGTGCGCGCGCCGACGCCCGACGAAATCACCGCCGTGCTCCGCGACCTCGTGGACGCCGAGGGCGTCGAGTACGACGAGGACGGCATCGAGTTCGTCGCGGGGTACGCCGGCGGCGACCTCCGGAAGGCCATCCTGGGCGCGCAGACGACCGCCGAGCAGGAGGGCGAGATTACGATGAACACGGCCTACGAGACGCTCCAGGACGTCGGTCCCGACGACCAGATTACGTCGATGCTGGACGACGCGGAGGCCGGCGAATTCACGGACGCGCGCTCGACGCTCGACGACCTGCTCGTCGACGACGGATTGAGTGGCGAGGAAGTGCTCGAAGAGATTCTGCGCGTCGGGCGCTCGCGCTACGACGGCGAGGAACTCGCAGCCCTCCACCGGCTCGCGGGTGACGTGGAGTTCGACCTGCACAAGGGGAACAGCGATCGGATTCAGGTCGGACGGCTGCTCGCGGAACTGGGTCGAGAAGCGTAGTCACCGCCCGCCGGGTGCGTGTGTTCGGCTCGCTGCCGGCGTCAGAAGACCACGAACAGCGCGACGAGGAGGCCGAAGACGAGAACGACTGGGAGGAGCGTCCAGAACACGTCCGCCAGGCTCGTCTCGTCGGTCGAGGGGTCGTTCGGGGGGCGAACCCAGCCCGATACCCAGGTCGTCACCGTCCTGCACGAACGACTGTTCGAAGCGAGCCGGTAAGTACTCTGTGTCGGTTCTGGAGGCGCGAGCGCGCCGTGGCCGCGGGCACTCCGAAGGAGTAGTTTTTCTACGCGCGGCCACCGAGAGTCAGTGTGTCTCTCGCCGACCAGTTCGAGCGCGTTGGAATCGTCGTCGGTGCCGTCCTGTTGGTGGCGCTGCCGCTGTCACTCGCCGTGGACGCACTCGTCGGCTCGGAAACGCCGTGGTGGCAGCTACTCGTCGTGCTCGGCCCCGGATTCGTCGTCGGGTGGGCGGCGGCCGCCGACGACCTCCCGGTGTCGTACGGGAGTGTCTGGTTCGTCTGCTTCGTCGGCTACCTGCTCTCGGTCGCGACGATTAGCCTGCTCGAACTGGTGCCCGTCCACGAGCACACGACGAGCGTGCTGGTCGTGCTCGCGGCGTCGTTCGCGGTCGCCGTCGTCGCCGACAGTTACCGCTAGTCGGCCGTTACGTGGGGTTGCGTCGTTTTCGCGCAGCGACGGCGCCGAGGAACGCCAGCGAGACGAGCGCGCGTTGCGGGCTGATGCTGAGCGCGAGCGGTGAGTTGTCGTTCTGGTCGCTGTCGGAGCCGCCGGCGAACGTGACGAGTCCGGAGTCTTCCGTCGTGACTGTCGATTCGCCGCCCGCGGCGACAGATTGGACGCCGGCACCCACGAGCAGGCAGACGACGCCAGCGACGGCACAGAGACGCACGGCAGTTTCGGCGTTGATACCATAGGCTTTCCAATACGTGGCCAAAAAGGTTATCCGATACTCATTGTCGTGCTAGGCACTACCAGAGCGCGCATCTGCCGAAATAGTGGGGTACGGGGGCTATCTACTCGTCCTGATTGTTACCTTTCGTTGTCACGTCTGTCGTGTCAGTCGAGTACGAGAACGTAGCGTGTCAGGGAGCGGTGGACGCGGCGCTCGAAGCGCTCGGCGACCGTCCAGCCGGCGTCCGTGGCCTCCTCGCGCCAGTCGCGGTCGGCGACGAGCACGCAGCGGTCGGTGACACGACGGGCTTCCGCGAGCGCGCCGGCGACGAGGTCCGCGAGGTCGTGCGTCTCGACTTTCGACTGGCGGCCGTACGGGGCGTCGAAGATGACCGTATCGGCAGCGTCGTCGCGGAGCGGGAGCCGGGTGGCGTCGGCACGCGCGACGTCGAAGTCTGGGGCATACGCGGCGAGGTTCCGCCGGGCTCCCGCGACCATCTTCTGCTGGGCGTCGGTGCCGACCGGATGCGCGCCGAGCAGGCCGGCTTCGATGAGCACACCGCCGGTGCCACACATCGGGTCGAGGACGACGTCGCCCGGCTGGACGCGTGCGAGGTTGCAGAGCGCGCGCGCCAACAGCGGGTCCATGCTGCCCGGCTGGAAGAACGGGCGGTCGGTGGGCTTGCGCTCGCCGAAGTCGCGAACGGACTCGGCGGCGAGCCACGCGAGGAAGCAGGAGTCGTCGGCGAAGAGTGCCCGGAGCTCGTGGTCTGGGTCGTCCAAGTCCACGTCGAAGCCGGCGTCGACGAGCACGCCGCCGAGGTCGCGCTCGGCCTGCTGGGTGTCCACGTCGGTCGTGTTGCGGACGTTGCGCGCGCGGACTGCGACGGAGCCTTCGCGGGCGATGTTGGCTTCCTGGAGCGCGTTGACGGCGGCGTCGACGCTGGCGTCGGTCGTGGCGACGTGGTCGCCAGCGCGGTGTGTGTACGCGAGGCCGCGGAAGCGCTCGCGGTCGACGTCGCTGGCGAGACCGATACCGGGGGCCACGACGCGGACGTCGGTCGCGGCGGCGCGGGCTTCGGCGGCGGCGAAGTCGTCGTCGGCACCGCCGAGTTCGAGGACGAACACGTGGGCAACTGGACGCCCGCGGGCAATCAGCCTGCCGGCATCGCGGGGTACTTGAGGCGTTGTTCCCCGGACTACCAACCTTTATAAACCTTAAATACGTGATTTAAACCGTACGATGACCGACCCCAAGGAAACCATCAATATTGAAAACGTGGTCGCCTCCACCGGCATCGGCCAGGAGCTCGACCTCCAGAGCGTCGCGATGGACTTGGAGGGGGCCGACTACGACCCCGAGCAGTTCCCCGGCCTCGTCTACCGCACGCAGGACCCCAAGAGCGCCGCGCTCATCTTCCGGTCCGGTAAGATCGTCTGCACCGGCGCGAAATCGACCGACGACGTCCACGAGAGCCTCCGCATCGTCTTCGACAAGCTCCGCGAACTCTCCATCGAAGTCGAGGAGGAGCCCGAAATCGTCGTCCAGAACATCGTCACCTCCGCGGACCTCGGCCGTCAGCTCAACCTCAACGCCATCGCCATCGGTCTCGGCCTCGAGAACATCGAGTACGAGCCCGAGCAGTTCCCCGGCCTCGTCTACCGCCTCGACGAACCGGAAGTCGTCGCGCTGCTGTTCGGCTCCGGGAAGCTCGTCATCACCGGCGGGAAGAAGCCCGAGGACGCCGAACACGCCGTCGACAAGATCGTCTCCCGACTCGAAGAGCTCGGCCTCCTCGAATAAGGCGACGTGGTCGTCCTCCAGGTCCAGCCCGCGCCCGGCACGCTCGGCCAGTACGTCGGCACGCTCGTCGGCGGCTGGCTGCTGTTCGCGTTCACCGCGCACGTCGCCGCGACGTACATTCTCGGCGACGTCCCGTGGAAGCGCGCGCTGCTCGTCGGCGTCGCGCCCGCGGTCGTCACGGTCGCGCTCGTCCGGTACAATCCAGCAATCATCATCGCCGTCAGCCTCGCCGCCGACTTCGCGGCCGTCCACGCGGTCTACCGCGTGAAGTACCGGACCGCCGCGCTCGTCGTGGTGATGCACTACGTCGTCTCAGTGGCGCTGGTGTTGCTCGCCGCGAACCTACTGGCGCTGTTGAGCACCGCACCGGCCTGAGTTGCACGTGCAGAGAACGGCCGTCTCGCTTTTTGGTCCGTCCCGAGTACTCGCAGCTATGAACGGCTACGAGCGGCGCGCCCTCCACGCGAGCGCCCTCGCGCTCGCCGCCGCTGCGCTCGCGTACGCCGCGTCCTACGTCCACGAACCCGGCCCCGATGTCGCCGCCGTCTTCGGCATCGCCGCCGTCCTCCTCGGCGCGTACCACGCGCTCGGCGACCCCGACGCCGCCGCTGGTGCGTGGCTCTCCCCGACCGGAGCGGCGGTCCTCTCGGTCGTCGCGGACGCCTCCTCGGACCTCCGACTGGCGGCGCTCGCGCTCGCGGGCCTGAGCGTGCTCGGCTTCGTCGTCTACCCGCTCACGGCCTCCGCAGCGCGAGCCGTCGAGGGCGGTGACTTCCTCCGATAACTATTCGACGAGGCGCTCGATTTCCGTGACGAGGATGCCCGTCGCGCCCTCGCGCTTGAGGTCGTTGACCGCCTCGAAGACATCGCGCTCCTCGACGACCGCGTGCACCGCCACGATGCCGGGTTCGTCGACGTCCAGCACGGTCGGCCCGCCGAGCCCCGGAATCACGCCCTCGATGGCGTCGAGGTTCTCCTCGGGCGCGTTCAACATCAGGTAGCGCTTGCCTGCCGCGGAGAGCACGGACTGCAGCGCGGTCTCGACCTGCTCGACTTTCGGGTCGTCGGTGACGTCCTCGCGAGCGAACAGCCGCACGGAGCTCTGGAGCACCTCGTCGACGATTTTCAGCCGGTTCACGCGCAGCGTCGTCCCCGTCGACGTGATGTCCACGATGGCGTCGGCCATCTCCACGTGCGGCGTCAATTCGGTCGCCCCCGACACCTCCACGATGTCCGGGTTGACGTCCTTCCCGTCGAAGTACTCCCGCGTGATGCGCGGGAACTCGGTCGCCACGGTCTTCCCCGCCAAGTCCTCGGCGGCGTCGATGCTGCCGTCCTCCGGCGCTGCGAGCACCAGCCGGCACGTCCCATACTCGAGGTCCAGCAGGTCTTCGACGTTGTCCGCGCCGGACTCCCGCACCTGGTCGAGCCCCGTGATGCCGAGGTCCGCCGCACCGTCCGCGACGTACTCCGGGATGTCTGCCGCCCGCGCGTACAACACGGTAATCTCGGGGTCGACGGTGTCGGCGTACAACTGGCGTTCCGCGCCGCTCTCCACGCCGATACCGGCTCTGTCGAGGAGGTCCAGCGTCGGGTCGTGGATACGGCCCTTGTTGGGCACGGCAATTCGCATGTGCTCTGGGTAGGTGTGGCACGGGGAACTAGGTTTTCCTTGTGGCAGTGCGAGAACCACGTTCGATTCTGTGCCGAGAGACAGCGATACGCACTACGGCACCTCGAAAGCCCCGGGCCGGTCGGCTGCTCCGGGACTCGTTGTGCTCCTCGTCCTCCGGCATGCGGTGCTTACTTCGTCCCGGAGCAGCCGACCGGCCCGCCCCTTTCAGTCCACCCGTAGCCGGCTGGCAAGCCGGTAATTGGGCGGACTGAAAGGGGCGGCGGGCTGCGGGAAGCACGGCGAAGTAAGCACGCGAGCATCGCGAGCGCGCGCAGCAAACCGCGCGACCGTAGCCCGCCGGGGCTTTCGAGGTGTTACAATCGGTGACTGAACGAGCAGCCGAGGAAACAGCGAATCTACGCGGGAAGAGAGAGCGTGTCGACGCGTTCGCCGTATTCGGCGTCGTAGAGGTAGAGCTCCTCGATGTTCCACGTGACGGGGCCGACGCGGCGGCCGTCGACGTTCTCGACGGCGCGGCGGCCGCGGAAGCCGTCGGCGTCGCGGGCGAGCGTGACGTGGGGGTCGTAGTCGTCGCCGCCTTCCATCACGGGCACGGGGTCGAACACCTCGCAGAGGCGCTGGTGGAGGTTGTGGAGGCCGGGGCTCTCGACGGCGAGGTAGACGACGGGGCTGGAGCCGTTCGGCGGGTTCTCGAACGTGTCGACTTCGGCGACGCGGGCTTCGACGACGGGCGCGCCGGCGAGGGCGTCCTGCGCGGTCTGCCACGCGGTGCGGAGCTGCTTGCGGTCGTCGGCGGGGAGGCGTTTGACGAGGAGGGTCTGTTCGCGGCGCTCACGGACGCGAGCGAACCCCGACAGCGCCGGGCGGAGGTCCGCAGCGACCTCCTTGACCGCGTCCGGCACCGGAGCGTTCACGCTGTACACACGCTCTAGTGGGGGCTGGAGCGGGAAAGCGCTGACGTTAGATGCGGTCGAGCAGCCACAGCACGAGCAGGATGAGCACGACCACAGCGATGAGCGGCTGGGCGATGCCGAGCAGGCCGGCGAGCGCGCCGACAATCTCCCCGAGGATTTCCAGCGCGAGCCAGACGACGACCAGCACGAGCACGATTTTCAGCAAGTCTTCGACGTCGATGCCGCCACGGGCTGATGTCATATAGTTATGCTAGCGGAGCACGCGGATAAGGATTCAGGCAGACGTGTGGTGTGTTACCGCAGATGGCAAGACCACGGGACGGGAGCAACGTTTAAGCACTCGGGACTGTTCGGAGCAGGTAATGACACAGTCGCCGGCTCACGCCCGCCGCTCGCCCGCTGTGAGCCGCGGGGCCGCCGGCTGTTCGGCGTCCTCCCGTCGCGTGCCGCGACGACCGGGGTCCTTCTGACCCCACTATAGCTACATTCCTCGTTTTCGGTCTCGCATCACTTCCCGACTACCGCGGCACACAACACACACGGAACACAGAATGACAGGAGGAACGGTCGCGCTCGCCTTCTCCGGCGGGCTCGACACGACGGTCTGCGTACCGCTGCTGAAAGAAGAGTACGGCTACGACGACGTCATCGGCGTCACAGTCGACGTCGGCCAGCCCGAGTCCGAATTCGCCGAAGCCCACGAGACGGCCGACGCGCTCGGCGTCGACCACTACGTGGTGGACGCGAAAGCCGACTTCGCCGACCTCTGCTTCGAGGCAGTCCAGGCGAACGCGAGTTACCAGGGCTACCCGCTCGGGACGGCGCTCGCGCGCCCGATCATCGCGGAAGCGATTCTGGGTGTCGCCGAGGAACAGGGCTGCACGGCGCTGGCACACGGCTGCACCGGCAAAGGCAACGACCAACTGCGCTTCGAGGCCGTCTGGCGCGCCAGCGACCTCGACGTCATCGCCCCGGTCCGCGAGCTCGGTCTCACGCGCGAGTGGGAAATCGACTACGCCGACGAGAAGGGCCTGCCAGTCGAGGCGGGCAACGAAGGCGAGTGGAGTATCGACACGAACCTCTGGAGCCGCAGCGTCGAGGGCGGCCAGCTCGAAGACCCCGGCTACGAGCCGCCGGAGGACATCTACGACTGGACTGACGCCCCGAGTGACGAGACCGAGACCATCGACATCGAGTTCGAGCAGGGCGTCCCGGTCGCCGTCGACGGCGACGAGATGGAGCCGGTGCCGCTCATCGAGTACCTCAACGACCTCGCCGGGAGCTACGGCGTCGGCCGCACGGACATGATGGAGGACCGCATGCTCGGTCTGAAGGTCCGCGAGAACTACGAGCACCCGGCGGCGACGACGCTGCTCACGGCCCACGAGGCGCTCGAACAGCTCGTCCTGACGAAAGACGAGCGCGACTTCAGCCAGCAGGTCAGCCAGCAGTGGTCCCAGAAGGCCTACGAGGGCCTCGTCGACCACCCGCTGATGGACGCGCTGAACGGTTTCTTCGAGGGTACCCAGCAGAAGGTCACGGGTACGGTCACCATCAAATTCGAGGGCGGGCAGGCCCGTCCGGTCGCCCGCGAGAGCGAGTACGCGGTGTACTCCGCGGACGCCGCGAGCTTCGACACGGAGACCGTCAACGGCATCGAGCAGGGCGACGCGACCGGCGTCGCGAAGTACCACGGCTTCCAGTCCCGCCTCGCGAACGCGAGCAAGCCGGAACTGGCGCCGGATGGAGGCGACGAGGCGTCCGACGAATGAGCGGGGAGAACGACGGCACGGTGGTGCGCCGCGACCGCTTCAGCGGCGGCCCCGCGCGGTCGTTCCTCTCCTCGATGGATGCCGACCACCGCATCTTCGCCGCGGACCTCGCTGTCGACCGCGCGCACGTCATGATGCTCGCCGAACAGGGTATTATCGACAGCGACGAGGCGGCGACGATTCTCGACGCGCTCGACAGCGTCGAGGACGCCGGCTTCGACGCGCTCCCCGACGGCGAGGACGTCCACGAAGCGATCGAGACTGCGGTCGTCGAACGCGTCGGCCCGGTCGGCGGGAAGATGCACACGGCGCGCTCGCGCAACGACGAGGTCGCTACCTGCATCCGGTGTCGCCTCCGCGAGGACGTACTGGGCGCCCTCGAGGCGGTACTCGCGCTCCGCGCGGCGCTCGCGGAGGTCGCCGAGGCCGAAGCGGAGACCGTGATGCCGGGGTACACGCACCTCCAGCCCGCGCAGCCGACGACGGTCGCGCACTGGGCGCTCTCCTACGAGGGGACGCTCGCGCGCGACACCGGCCGGCTGCTGGACGCATTCGACCGCACGAACGAATCGCCGCTGGGCGCGGCGGCGTTCGCGGGCACCACGTTCGACGTGGACCGCGAGCGTACCGCCGACCTCCTCGGCTTCGACGGCGTCGTGACGAATTCGATGGACGCGTCGGCGAGCCGCGACTTCCTCCTCGAGACGGTGGCGGCGCTGTCCTCGGTCGCGGTGACGTGCTCGGGGCTCGCGGAGGACGTCGTCCTGTTCGCGAACCGCGGGTTCGTGGAACTCAGCGACGACTACTCCTCGACGTCCTCGATTATGCCTCAGAAGAAGAACCCGGACACGCTGGAACTCGTGCGCGCGACCGCGGGCGACGCGGTGGGCGCGTACACGAGTCTCGCGACGACGCTGAAGGGGCTGCCGCGGGCGTACAACCGCGATCTCCAGCGTGCGACACCGCACGCGTGGGAGGCCGTCGACGACGTGACGGACGCCGCGGAGGTAGCCGCTGGCGCGGTCGCGACCGCGGAGTGGCCCGCCGAGGAACTCGAGGCCGCAGCAGGCGAGGGGTTCTCGACGGCGACCGGCGTGGCGGACGCGCTCGCGGCGGCGGGGATGCCGTTCCGCACCGCCCACGAAATCGTCGCGCTCGCGGCCGAACACGGCGAGGCCGCGGACGCGACCAACTCGGTCCCGGAGAGCCACGCCAGCGACGGCATCAGCGGCGTCGCGGGCGAGCACGGCGCGGACCTCGTCGCGGTGGACGCGGCGGCCCGCGAAGTGACCGGGAAGCCGCTGTCGGAACTCGCAGACCCGGAGCTCGTGGCCGCGGCGCTGGACCCCGTGACGAACGTCGCACAGCGCGACTCCACGGGCGGCCCCGCGCCCGACGCCGTTCGCGAGGCGCTCGACGACGTGCAGGTCGCGCTCGCGGCGGACGAGGCAGCGGTCGCGGACCACGAGGAGGCGCTGGCCGCGGCGGCCGACGACCTCGCTGCGGAGGTGGCGGCGTATGAGTGAGGCGGCCGCTGCCACAGCCGGTGACGACCAGCCAGCGAGCACGCCAGCCGGCCTGCGACGAGACCGACCGCCCCTCCGTGGGCAAATAGTCAACATACTTACTATGTATCTGGTTTCGGTTGGTCGCTCTTTTCGGGCGTTTTCGCGCCGTTAGATGCTTCTCTCGGTCGTAAAAGAAGTTTGACAGGTCCGATTAGTTTAAGTGCTATCAGTGAGAACGTGGGAGTGCTATGAGCACATGTCCCGAATGCGGGTCCGACGTGGCCCTGCACGACGACCTCGAAGTCGGCGAAATCGTCGACTGCGACACCTGTGGCACCGAACTGGAAGTCGTCGACACCGCCCCGCCGGTCCTCGATCGAGCGCCCGAGCTCTCCGAGGACTGGGGGGAGTAAGTTGCGCGTCGGCATCCTGTACTCCCGGATTCGGAAGGACGAGAAACTGCTGCTGGCCGAACTCCGCGAGCGCGGTCACGACGTCGGGAAAGTCGACGTCCGCAAGCACGGGTTCGGCCTCGACGGCACCGACGCCGCCCTCGAGGACTGCGACCTCGTGGTGGACCGCTGCCTGGCGACCAGCCGCAGCAAGTACGCCACGGAGTTCTGCAAGCACTACGACGTCCCCGTCGTGAACAGCCCCGACACCGCGGCCGTCTGCGCGGACAAAGTGCGGACGAGCCTCGCGCTGGACGACGCGGGACTCCCCACGCCCGACACCACGGTCGCGTTCACCACCGAGAGCGCGCTGGAGGCCGTCGAGTCGTACGGCTACCCCTGCGTGCTGAAGCCCGTCGTGGGCTCGTGGGGGCGCCTGATGGCGAAACTCGACTCGCGGAACGCCGCCGAGGCGGTCCTCGAACACAAGGCGACGCTGGGGCACTACGAGCACAAGGTGTTCTACATCCAGGACTTCGTCGAGAAGCCGGGCCGGGACATCCGCGTGCTGGCGACCGACGGCGAGCCCGTCGCCGCGATGACGCGCTCGGGCGACCACTGGTTGACCAACGCCGCGAAGGGCGCGGAGACGAACTCCTTCGAGGTCGACGAGGAGGTCGCCGAACTCGTCGAGACCGCGAGCGACGCGGTCGGCGGCGGCCTGCTGGGTGTGGACCTGATGGAGACCGGCGACGGCTACACCGTCCACGAGGTCAACCACACCGTCGAATTCAAGGCGCTGAACGACGCCAGCGACGTGGACGTCCCGGCCGTGGTCGTCGACTGGCTGGAGAACCGCGCCGCCGCGGAAGTGGAGGTGACGCCCTGATGGCCGAGGGCACGACCGCCACGGTCGTCGGCGGGAGCGGGTTCGCGGGCGGCGAACTCCTCCGCCTGCTCGCCGGCCACCCCGACTTCGAGGTGGCGCAGGCGACCAGCCGCGAGTACGCGAACAAGACCGTCGGGAGCGTCCACCCGAACCTCCGCGACCTCGACCTGCGGTTCACGCCGCCGACGGACCTCGAATCCGTCGACGTGCTGTTCGCGGCGGCGCCCCACGGCGTCGCGATGGACCACCTCGACGAGTGGCAGGACGCCGCGGACACCGTCGTCGACTTGAGCGCGGACTTCCGCCTCGAAACGGAATCACAGTACGACGAGTGGTACGATGGCCACAGCGCGCCCGAGTACCTCGACGACGGGGTGTACGCGCTCCCCGAATTGAGTCGGGGCGACCTGCCGGGAGCGGACCTGATTGCGGGCGGCGGCTGCAACGCCACCGCGACGATTCTCGGCCTGCTCCCGCTGCAGGAAGCCGGCCTCCTCGACGACGCGCACGTCGTCGTGGACGTGAAAGTCGGCTCCTCGGAGGGCGGCGCGGGCGGCGGGCCCGCGTCCTCGCACCCCGAGCGCTCTGGCGTCGTGCGCCCGTACGCGCCCACGGGTCACCGCCACGAGGCCGAAATCGAGCAGGAACTCGGCCTCTCCGTCTCGTTCACCGCGCACGCCGTGGACATGGTCCGCGGCGCGAGCGCGACCTGCCACGTGTTCCCCGAGGAGACGCCTTCGACCGGCGACCTCTGGAGCGCGTACCGCGGGACGTACGAGGACGAGCCATTCGTGGACATCGTCGCGGGCGGCAGCGGCGTCTACCGCTACCCCGAGCCGAAGGCCGTCGCCGGCACGAACGGCGCGGAAGTCGGCTTCGAACTGGACGAGGACAACGGCCGCATCGTGGCGTTCTCGGCCATCGACAACATGATGAAAGGCTCCGCGGGTCAGGCCGTCCACGCCGCGAACGTCGCGCTCGGCTTCGAGGAGTCCGCGGGCCTCGACCAGCTCGGGTTGCACCCGGTGGGGAGTCCATGACGGTGGTTGTGAAAATCGGCGGCGCGCGCGCCGTCGACCCGGCTGGCGCGGTGACCGACGTCGCGCACCTCTCGGTGAACGACGAGGACGTCGTGGTCGTCCACGGCGGGTCGACGGCGGTCGACGACGCGCTCGACCAGATGGGCAAGGAGCCCGACTATGTCGAGTCGCCGTCGGGCGTCACCGGCCGGTTCACGGACGCGGAGACGATGGACGTCTTCGAGATGGCGATGGGGAAGGTCAACACCGACCTCGTCGCGGCGTTCGAGAACGCGGGCGTGCCCGCGGTCGGCCTCAACGGCGTCGACGGGAAACTGCTGACGGGGCCGCGGAAGTCCGCGGTGCGCGTCGTTGAGGACGGCAAGCGGAAGATTCGCCGCGGCGAGCACTCCGGCACCATCGAGGACGTCAACACCGACCTGCTGGAGGCCCAACTCGACGCGGGCTACGTGCCCGTGGTGTCGGTGCCGATGTTCGCGAAGGAGAGCGACGACGAGGAGGAGTGGACGCCCGTGAACGCGGACGCGGACCGCGCGGCGGCAGCCGTCGCGGGCGCGCTCGACGCGACGCTGGTCGTGCTGACCGACGTCGAGGGCGTCTACGCGGACCCCGACGACCCGACTTCGCTCATCGAGGAAGTACTGACTCCGACGGACCTCGACGGCGCGAAGGAGGCCGCTGAGGGGTTCATGACGAAGAAGGTGCTGGCGGCGACCGAAGCACTCGAAGGCGGCGCGGAGTCGGTTGTGGTGTCGGACGCGAACCGCCGCGACCCCATCGTCGCCGCGCTCGAAGGGGCTGGGACGCGCTTCAGCCCGGAGGCTCTCTCATGAGCGGCTTCGTCTTCGGGGAGAAGCCCATCCAGATCGAGTCCGGGGAGGGACCGTACGTCTACGACGACGACGAAAACGAGTACCTCGACATGGGCGCGTCGTACGCGTGCGCGCCGGTCGGCCACTGCCACCCCGACGTGGTCGAAGCCGTCGAATCTCAGGCCAGCGACCTGCTGTTCGTACAGGGCTCGTACCCCACCGAGACGCGGACAGCGCTCTACGACCGCCTCGGCGACCTCGCGCCCGGCGAGCTGGACAACGTCTGGCTCTGCAATTCGGGGACCGAAGCGAACGAGGCGGCGCTGAAGTTCGCGCGCCACGCGACCGGCCGCGAGAAGGTCGTCGCGGCGAAGCGCGCGTTCCACGGCCGCACGCTCGGTGCGCTGGCGGCGACGTGGAAGCAGAAGTACCGCGAGGGGTTCGCAGTCCCCGAGCACGTGGAGTTCGTGGACTACGGTGACAGCGACGCGCTCGCCGAGGCCGTCGACGACGAGACGGCGGCGGTCATCCTCGAACCGATTCAGGGCGAGGGTGGCGTCCACCCCGCGCCCGAGGGCTACCTGCAGGCCGCCCGCGACGCGTGCGACGAGACGGGCGCGGCGCTCGTCTTCGACGAGATTCAGACCGGGCTCGGGCGCACGGGCTCGCTGTGGGCGTGCGAGCAGGCCGGCGTCGTGCCGGACGCGCTCACCGTCGCGAAGGGGCTGGGCAGCGGCCTCCCCATCGGCGCGACGCTGGTCGCGGACTGGCTCGCCGAGGACAGTGGCGACCACGGCTCGACGTTCTCCGGCGGCCCCGTACCGTGCGCGGCAGCGCTCGCGACGCTCGACGTTCTGGAGGACGACAACCTCGCGGCGAACGCGGCGAGCGTCGGCGACTACCTCCAAGAGCAACTCGCGGAACTTCCAGTGCGGGACGTTCGCGGCGACGGCCTGATGATTGGCGTCGAGGTGAAACGGGGGGCGAACCGGGCGCTGCGCGCGCTCGCGATGAACCACGGGATTCTCGCGCTCCCCGCGGGACGGACCGTGGTGCGCCTCTTACCGCCGCTAACTGTCACCGAGTCCCACGCCGACCGCGTGGTCGACGCGCTCGCTGAGGAGCTATGACCCCACGGGAGCTGCTCCGCGACCTCGTCTCGACCCCCTCCGTTTCGGGTGCGGAATCCGAGGCTGCGGGGGTGCTCGTGGACTACTTCGAGAGCCACGGCCGCGAGGCGTGGACCGACGACGCCGGCAATGTCCGCGCGCCCGGCGACGACAGCGTGCTCCTCACGAGCCACGTCGACACCGTCCCCGGCTACATCGACGTTCGCGTCGAAGATGGGGAACTTTGGGGCCGGGGCAGCGTTGACGCGACCGGGCCGCTGGCCGCGATGGCGGCGGCGAGCGTCGAGACCGGCGCGTCGTTCGCGGGCGTCGTCGAGGAAGAGACGACCTCGGCGGGCGCGCGCCACCTCGTCGAGGACCGCGCGGAGCCCGACGCCGTCGTGAACGGCGAGCCGTCGGGCTGGGACGCGCTGACGCTGGGCTACCGCGGGCTCGTCGCGGGCACCTACGAGGTCGCCACCGAGAGCGGCCACTCCTCGCGGCCCGAGCCCAACGCGGTCCAGATTGCGACCGCGTGGACCGAGCGCGTGCGCGCGGCGTTCCCCGACGACGACACCGTCTTCGAGTCGGTGACCGTCAAGCCCGTCTCCTTCGACGGCGGGCTCGCCGAGGACGGGACGGCCGTCGAGGCGACCGTGGAGATGCAGTTCCGCCTGCCGCCCGGCACCACCGCCGACGTCGTCCGCGAGACGGTCGCGGACTGCACGGAGGCTGGCTCGGTGACGTGGACGGAGTCGATTCCGCCCGTCATGGCGAGCCCGCGGACGCCCGTCGCGGGCGCGCTCCGTGCGGGCATCCGGGACGCGGGCGGCGACCCCACGCACCTCCGGAAGACCGGGACGAGCGACGCGAACATCTACGCCGGCGCGTGGGACTGCCCCGTCGCCACCTACGGCCCCGGGGACTCCAACCTGGACCACGCGCCTGACGAACGCATCGACCTCGCCGCCTTCGACCGCGGCGTCGACGTACTCACCACCGCAGCAGACAGGCTATGCACTTCCTGACAATCGACGACCTCACGACCGACGAACTGGCCGGCGTCGTAGACGACGCGGCCGCGTTGAAGCGCGCGCAAGCCGACGGCATGCCCCACGAGGCCCTCCCCGGGCGCTCGCTGGCGATGCTGTTCGAGAAGCCGTCGACGCGAACACGCGTGAGCTTCGAGGTGGGGATGACCCAGCTCGGCGGCCACGGCGTCTTCCTCGGCGACGACGACATCCAACTGGGCCGCGGCGAACCCGTCGCGGACACCGCCCGCGCGCTCGGCCGGTACGTCGACGCGGTGATGGCGCGCGTCTTCGACCACGACGACCTCGAGGAGATTGCCGCGCACGCCGACGCGCCGGTCGTGAACGGCCTCACCGACGACGCCCACCCGTGTCAGGCGCTCGCGGACCTCCTGACGCTCCGGGAGGTCGTCGGCGACTCCGGGACCGTGGCGTGGGTCGGCGACGGCAACAACGTCGCGGCGTCGTTCACCGTCGGCGCGGCGATGATGGGCTACGACGTGCAAGTGGCGACGCCCGAGGAGTACGCGCTCGACGACTCCGTAATCGAACGCGCCGAGGAACACGGCGACGTGACCGTGACCACGGACCCCGAGGCCGCCACCGCGGACGCCGAAGTCGTCTACACGGACGTCTGGGTGAGCATGGGCCAGGAGAGCGAGCGCGAACAGCGCCTCGACGCCTTCGAGGGGTTCCAGGTCGACGACGACCTGCTCGGCGACGCCGCGTTCATGCACTGCCTGCCGGCGAACCGCGGCGAGGAGGTCACCGCCGACGTCATCGACGGCCCGCAGTCCGTCGTCTGGCAGCAGGCCGAGAACCGCCTGCACGCCCAGAAGGCGCTGCTCGTCGAACTCGTGGACTGACACCCACCGCCAGCTTTTCTGCCGCCGCCCGCGAGCGTGAGCGTGATGCCCGACAGCGCCCTCCAGCAGCACGTCGACGTCGCGCTCGTCCTCCTCGCCGCCAACTTCCTGTTGTTGTTCGCGCTCGCGCTCGAATTCGTCCCCGGCGCCGCAGTCGGCGTCGCCGTGCTCACCGGGCTCGTCGGCTACGGCGTGCTCCGGTCGAACTGAGCGCTGGCAAAAGCCGCAACACCCGCCCCGTATTTGTGTCTCCGTCACCGAGACGTGAGCATGACTGACCTCTCGCTGGGCGGCCCGACGCCCGACGTCGCCGACGACGGCGTCTGGCTGGCGTGCGTCGAGTGCGGCGACACCATCGCGCCGTTCGACGACGTGGTGTACGAGTGCCCGGACTGCGGCGGCCTGCTGGAAGCCCGCTACGCCGAGTATCCGACGTTCGACGAGTTCGCCGGCGACGGCGTCTGGCGGTACTCAGCAGCACTCCCGTTCCCGGAGGGCGTCTCGATTCGTGAGGGGAACACGCCGCTGTACGACGTCCCCGAAATCGAGGCCGAGGCGGACGTGGCGGACCTCCGCGTGAAACACGAGGGCGCGAACCCGACGGGGAGCTTCAAGGACCGCGGGATGACCGTCGGCGTGAAGGTCGCGGATAGGCTCGGCGTCGACCGACTCGCGTGCGCCTCCACGGGGAACACGTCCGCGGCTTTGGCAGCGTACGGCGCTCGCGCGAACACGCCCGTCCTCGTCCTCCTCCCCGCCGGCAAGGTCGCCGCGGGGAAGGTCGCACAGGCGGCCCTGCACGGCGCGCGCATCTGCGAGGTGGACGGCAACTTCGACGACTGCCTCGACGTCGTCGCGGAACTCGCCGACCGCGGCGAGGCGTACCTCCTCAACAGCCTCAACCCCTTCCGACTGGAAGGGCAGAAGACCATCGGCCTCGAAATCCTCGAGCAGTCGCGGGACGCCCACGGCCACCTCCCGGACCGCATCGTGCTCCCGGTCGGGAACGCGGGGAACACGGCGGCGCTGTACAAGTGCTTCCGCGAACTCGTCGAAGCGGGCGAACTCGAGGAGTCCGAGATGCCGAAGCTCACGGGCGTGCAGGCCGAGGGCGCGGCCCCGATGGTCGAGGCCGTCGAGAAGGGCCGCGACTACGTCGAGCGCTGGGACGACGTGGAGACGCGGGCGACCGCCATCCGCATCGGCAACCCCGTGAACGCGCCGAAGGCGCTGCCCGGCATCTACGACACGGGCGGCACGGCCGTCGCCGTCTCGGACGAGAAGATTACCGAGGCCCAGCGCATGCTCGCCGAGGACGGCGTCGGCGTGGAGCCGGCGTCCGCCGCGAGCGTCGCCGGCCTCCTGAAGCTCCGCGAGCGCGGCGACATCGACGCCGACGAGCGCGTCGTCTGCCTCACCACGGGCCACCTCCTGAAGGACCCCGAGGCGGCCGCCGAAGCCGGCGGCGACACGACGCCCGTCCCCGCGGACGCGGACGGCGTGCTGGACGCGCTGTAACTGTTCTCAGTCGGTTCCTTCGCTGGCGAGCGCTTCCTGTTCGAGCCGGCGGTCCCGGTCCGTCTCGACGGTTAATTCGGGCACTGTCGTCGGTTTCATCGCCTCGTCGACGGCGACGAACACGAAGTGCGAACTCGTCGTCTGCTCGGTCTCCCCAGTTCTTGGGTCCTCGCGGAACGCCCGCAGACGGACGCGCACGCTGCTCGTCCCGGCGTCGTAGGCGTACGACTCGATGGCGCAGATGTCGCCCTGCGGAATCGGGCGCTCGAAGTCGAGGCCGTTGATGCGCGCGGTGACGCACGTCGACCCCGCGAGCCGCATCGCGGACATCGCACCCACCTCGTCCATCCACTTCACGACGTTCCCGCCGTGCGCTGACGCGTAGTTGTTCGTGTCGTCGGGCTGGACGCGCACGCGGTTCTCGATGTACGTCTCCGAAACTGTCGGCACGAACGAACGCGCGGGCCGACGGGAGAAAAGGGTTACTCGCCGTTCAGCTCGATGTTGTGGACGTCGATGATGCGCTCGTCCGCGAGCAGTTCCTCGAGCGCCGCCTCGGGGACCGTGGAGTCGAGGTTGTAGACGGTGAGCGCCTCGCCGCCGATGGTCTCGCGGGCGTTGAACATCCCCGCGATGTTGACGTCGGCGTCGCCGAGCACGGTGCCGATGAAGCCGATGACGCCGGGCTCGTCCTTGTTGCGCGCGGCGAGCATGTGGCCGTGCGGGACGGCGTCGACGCGGTAGCCGTCGATTTTCACGAGCCGCGGGTCGTCGCCCGCGAACAGCGTGCCGGAGACGGTGAGGTCCTCGTCGCTGTTCCCGACCGTGACCGAGACGAGGCTCTGGAAGTCCTCGCTCTGCCGGGTCTTGGACTCGGTGACGTCGATGCCGCGCTCCTCCGCAACTCTCGGGGCGTTGACGGCGTTGACCTGCCACTCCAGCGGGTCGAAGACACCCTTCTGCGCGCTCGCGGTGACGAGTTCGAGGTCCTCCTCGGCGATGTCGCCCTCGTAGCTGACTTCGACGCGCTCGATGCGGCCGTCGAACAGCTGGGCGGCGACCTTCCCGGCAGTTTCGGCGAGGCCGATGTACGGCTCGATGCGGCCGAACGAGCTCTCGTCGACGCTCGGCGCGTTCAGGGCGTTCAGCACGGGTTCGTCGTTCAGCGCGGCGACGACCTGGTCGGCGGTCGAGGTGGCGACGTGCTCCTGGGCGGCCTGCGTGGACGCGCCGAGGTGCGGTGTCACGACGATGTCCTCGACGTCCAGCAGCGGCGAGTCCTCGGGGAGCGGCTCCTCCGCGAACACGTCGAGCGCTGCGCCCGCGAGCACGCCGTCCTCGACGGCGTCGGCGAGCGCGTCCTCGTCGACGACGCCGCCGCGCGCGACGTTGACGACGTAGCCGTCTTCGAGCTGGGCGAACTCGTCCTCACCGAGCAGGCCCTCCGTCTCGTCGGTGAGCGGGACGTGGACGGTGACGAAGTCCGCGCGCTCGATACACTCGTCGAATTCCACGAGGTCGGCGCCGAGCTGTTCGGCGCGCTCCTCGCCGATGTAGGGGTCGTAGGCGACGAGGTCCATGCCGAGGCCGCCGAGGCGCTTGGCGACCTCCTGTCCGACGCGACCGAGGCCGACAACGCCCAGTGTCTTCCCGTTGAGTTCCGTGCCGAGGAACTCGCCTTTCGCCCACTCGCCGTCCTTGAGGCGACCGTGGGCCTGGGGGATGGAGCGCGCGGCGGCGAACGCCATCGCGACGCTGTGCTCGGCGGCCGCGCGGACGTTGCCCTCGGGGGCGTTGGCGACGATAACGCCGTGTTCGGTGGCGGCGTCGATGTCGATGTTGTCCACGCCGATGCCGGCGCGACCGACGATGACGAGGTCGTCGGCGGCGTCGAAGACTTCCTCGGTGACTTCGGTGCCGGAGCGGACGATGAGGCCGTGGGCGTCGCTGACGGCGTCGAGGAGCGCGTCGCCCTCCACGTCGTAGGCGGTTTCGACGTCGTGGCCCGCCTCGCGGAGTCGGTCGAGGCCGGCGTCCGCGATGGGGTCCGTGACGAGTACCTTCATGCGAAGTCGGTCGGTTCACTCGCGGATAAGCGTTTCCGCACGTGCACGAATTGTCGGTGGTTCACGTACCACCAGAATAGGCATATTCGTGTAATATCGCGCCGCGGGAAGTGGACGTTTGCCCACGCCCGCGTCCGAATCCGGCGGGGCTTGCCGGACTCGGCTGCTTCGGCGGCCGGCTGGCCCCGCAGCCTATACGGCGAGCGCGCGACGGCAGACACATGCCCGCGTCACAACCGACGAACCAGTTGCGCGAGCGCGTTCAGGACGGCGGCGTCGCCGTCGGCGTGCTCGACTCGACGTACAGCCCGACGCTCGTGGAGTTCTACGGCGAACTCGGCGTGGACTTCGTGTGGCTGGACTTCGAGCACGGCGGACCCGACCCGTGGGACGGCCCCAGCGTCGAGAACCTTCTGCGAGCGGCCGAACGCACCGACGTCGAACTGCTCGTGCGGCTGCCCGACACGGAGCCGACGCTCGTGCGGAAGGCCCTTGACCTCGGTGTTCGGAACGCCTTCCTGCCGCGCGTCGAGACCGCCGCGGAGGTCGAAGCCGCCGTGAAGTCCGCGCGCTTCGAGCACGACGGCGACCCAGGGAACCGGGGACTGGGGTCGCCGCGGGCGCGCCGCTGGGGGCTCGGCAAGGACTACGTCGCCCACGAGGACCGCGAGACGATGGTCGGCACCACCATCGAGACCCGGGAAGCCGTCGAGAACATCGACGAGATTCTCGCCGTCCCCGAACTCGGCTTCGTCTTCCTCGGGCCGCTGGACCTCTCGGTCGCGTACGGCCACCCCGGGGAAGTCGACCACCCGGACGTACAGGAAGCCGTCGAGAACGTCCGCTCAGCGGCTGTCGACGCCGGCGTCCCGGTCGGCGGGCTCGCGTTCGGAATGGACGACGCCGCGGCGAAAGCCGAGAACGGCTACCAAATTCTGAACCTCGGGAGCACCACGGGCGCCATCAAGGAGGTCGTCTCGGGCTGGCTCGACGACTTCGGCACTCGCGAGTAACGTCTGCCAGAGGAGCGACGCTTTTCCCTGCCCGTCGCCTAGGCCGCGCTAATGACGCTCGTCGCGTTCGACTTCGACGGCACGCTCGCGGACTCGGAGATGATGGACCGCCTCGCCGCCCACCACGGCGTCGGCGACGAAGTGTCCAGTATCACCGAGCGCGCGATGCGCGGGGAGCTCTCCTACGCCGAGAGCCTCCGCGAACGAGCCAGCCTCGTCGGTGGCCTCTCCTCGACGGACGCCGCCGACGTGTACAGCGACGTCCGCCTGCGGGACGGCGCGGGCGAACTGCTCGGGAAACTCTCGGACGACGGCGTCCGCGTCGTCGTGCTCACGGGCGGGTTCGGGCCCGGCGTGGAGGCCGCGCTCGACGCCGCGGGTGTGACCGTCGACCGCGTCGTCGCTAACAGCCTGCCGGAGGCCGACGGCGAACTCACGGGCGACGTAGAGGGTCCGCTCATCGAGGGGACGAAAGACGACGCGCTCGTGGACATCTGTGCCGAGTTCGGGGTGGACGTGGCGGACTCCGTGGCCGTCGGTGACGGTGCCAACGACGCGCCGATGCTCGACGAGGCCGGCTGCGGCGTCGGTTTCCAGCCGAAACCCGGCGTGGAGGAGCACTGCGACACGGTCGTCGCGTCGATGGCCGAATTAGAAGCGCTGCTGCGCGAGCGGAAGGTTCTGTAAGGGATAGAACCGCCCGCAGGTGCTGCGGGCGACGGGGTTCTGCGTTCCTTGTTGAAGCGTGTGACGAGAAACCCGCGACGGGTGGAGTCGCGGGGTTTCCCGGGCCGGACGGCCAGGGCACACTGAGCGATACCGACCCGGGCGACTTCCGCTACACCCCTCTCACTCTTGCTTAATTGGTCGTTAAGGTCGCTTTCCTCACGTGATTGGCGGCGCGTCGGCAACGGAAGGTTGATTGGCTGAAACGACAAATCGAGAGGTAGTGGCGGCCGACAAACCGGACACGGACGAACTCCCCGAGACCGACATCCACGACGTCCTCCGCAACGACCGGCGGCGCATGGTCATCGAACTGCTCGGCGACGCCGAAGAGCCGGTGACCGCGCGGGAGCTCTCGGAAGTCATCGCGGCGCGGGAGACCGGCGAGGAGCCGCCGCCCCGCAACGTCCGACAGAGCGTCTACATCTCGCTCCAACAGACCCACCTGCCGAAGCTCGCGGAACTCGGCATCGTGGAGTACGACGAACAGACCAAGGAAGTACGGCCCGCGGAGAACGCGCCCGCGGTCGGCGTCTACATGGAGGTCGTCCCGAAGTACGGCCTCTCGTACGCCGAGTACTACGCCGCGCTGGGCGTGCTCGGCGCGCTCCTCGTGACTGCGGCCGAAGTCGGCGTTCCGGGCGTGAGCGCGGTGGGCGCGAGCGTCTGGGCAGTCGCCGTCTTCGCCGTGCTCGTGGCGTCCGCGGCGTACCAGACGTACAGCCAGCGGAGCACGCTCGTCCACCGACTGCGGGACTGACTACCGCGAGGCCTCCTCGATGGCAGCTTCGAGGTCCGCGACCACGTCCGCGGGGTCCTCGATGCCGACGCTCAGCCGCACGAGGTCGTCGCGGACGCCCGCGGCTTCCTTCTCCTCGTCGGTGAGCTGCTGGTGGGTGGTGCTGGCGGGGTGGATGATGAGCGTCTTCGCGTCCCCGACGTTCGCCAGCAGGCTCGCGAGGTCGGTGTTCTCCGTGGTCTCCTTGGCGGCCTCGTAGCCGGCTTCCAATCCGAAGGTGATCATGCCGCCGTAGCCGCCGTCCAGGTACTCCGTGGCGTTGTCGTGGGTCGGGTGGTCCTCGAGGCCCGGATACGTGACCCACGCGACGTCCTCGTGGTCGACGAGGTACTCGGCGACCTTCTGGGCGTTCTCGCAGTGTTTCTCCATGCGCAGCGGTAGCGACTCCAGCTTCTCGAGGGTCTGCCACGCGTCGAACGGCGACTGCTGGTTGCCGAGGTCGCGCAGGCCGCGCGCGATGGCGGTGTACGTGAACGCCGCGTCCCCGAAGCGCTCCGCGAAATTCACGCCGTGGTAGGCGGGGTTGTCCTTCGCGACTTCTGGGAATTTGTCGGCGTACTCCTCCCACGGGAACTCGCCGCCGTCGACGAGCGCGCCGCCGACGGTGGTGCCGGCCCCGTGAATCCACTTTGTGGTGGAGTGCCAGACGATGTCCGCGCCGTGCTCGAGCGGGTTGCAGAGGTACGGCGTCGCGAACGTGTTGTCCACAATCAGGGGGACGCCGGCTTCGTCCGTAATCTCGCCGAGGCGCTCGAAGTCCGGCGTCGTCAGACTCGGGTTGCCGATGGTCTCGACGAGCACGTAGGCGGTGTCCTCGTCGATGGCCTCCTCGTAGGCGTCGTAGTCGAGGGCGTCGACGAACTCCGTCTCGACGCCGCGGCGCTCGACGCTATGCGTGAGGTAGGTGTACGTCCCGCCGTAGAGGTCGCTGGACGCGACGATGTTGTCGCCCGCGCTCGCGAGCACGAACGTCGCGAGGTCAAGGCTCGCCATCCCCGAGGACGTCGCGATGGCGCCGATGCCGCCCTCGAGCGCCGCGAGGCGCTCCTGGAGCGTCTCGACGGTCGGGTTCATCAGCCGCGAGTAGATGTACCCCGGCTTCTCCAGGGCGAACTGCGCGGCCGCGTCGTCGCTGTCCTCGAAGACGTACGACGTCGTCTGGTAGATTGGCGGCGCCCGCGACCCGGTCGCCGGGTCGACTTCCTGGCCCGCGTGGACGCTGTTCGTGTCGAAACCGTAGTCGTCTCCGTCTCCCATGCGTGGTACTGCGTGCCCCGGGGTCGTTAAGCCGGGGGGTCGCCCGCAGTTCCTGCCGGCTACGGTGACGCTCGCTCGGACGGGAATCCGACGAGAGAGGGGTGCTACCCGGAGAAGAGGCTGTTGTGGACGGGGGCGTACAGCGTCCGACGGTCGTCGTCGTGGTCGACGGTGTCCGTGACGGCGCGGCCGGCGACGCCGTTCGCGAGGAAGTCACGGAGCGGCGGGCCGACGGACTCGGGTTCGACGAGAAACGCGTCGTGGCCGTGGTCGGATTCGACGACGTGGTGCGAGACCGGGACCTCCTGCTCGCGGAACGCCTGCGCGACGCCCTCGCTCTGGTCGACCGTGAAGTGCCAGTCGCCCGTGAACGACACCAGCAGGGCTTCGCCGGCGAACGCGCCGACGGCGCTGGCGTCCGAATCGTAGCCCTCCGCGAGGTCGTAGTCGTCCATCGCGCGCGTCAGGTAGAGGTAGCTGTTCGCGTCGAAGCGGTCGGTGAATTTCTCGGCCTGGTAGTCGAGATAGGATTCGACGTCCCGGTACGGGAAGAACGCGCCCGCGTCGTCCACGGGGAACGCGTCGCTGCCGGCTTCGCGGCCCGCAGTACGGCGGCCGAACTTCCGCTCCATGGAGTCCTTCGAGAGGTACATCAAGTGGCCGAGTTGGCGGGCGAGCGCGAGGCCTTGCTCGGGGAACTCGCCGTCGTAGTAGTCGCCGCCGTTCCAATTCGCGTCGCCGCGGATGGCGCGACGGGCGACCGCGTTCAGGCCGAGACACTGCGCGTCGAGGCGTGGCGCGGCGGCGATGGCGGCGACGCGGCGGGCGTCGTCGGGGAAGCGACGCGCCCAGTCGAGGGCGTTCATGCCGCCGACGCTACCGCCGAGGACGGCGTGCAGGCGGCCGACGCCGAGGTCGTCGAGCAGGCGGCGCTGGCTGCGCGTCCAGTCGCCCACCGTGACCGGCGGGAAGTCCGTGCCCCACGGCTCGCCGTCCGGCCCCTCGCTGGCGGGGCCGTCGGTGCCGTAGCACGACCCGGGGACGTTCGCGCAGACGACGTAGTACTCGTTCGTGTCGATGGCCTTTCCGGGGCCGACGACGTCGTGCCACCAGCCGCGGCCCTGACCGTCGCCGCGGCCGCGGACGTGCTGGCTGCCCGTGAGCGCGTGACAGACGAGGACCGCGTTGTCGCCCGTGAATTCGCCGTACGTCTCGTAGGCGACGGTGAAGTCCTCGATTGTCTGCCCGCTCTCGAACTCGAACTCGTCGAAGGTAGTCGTGGGCATCAGTGGGCGTCCTCCAGCGCTCGGTCGAAGTCGGCGAGCACGTCCGCGGTGTCCTCGATGCCGACGGAGACGCGAATCATGTCGGGGCTGACACCGGCGGCCCGCTGCTCGTCCTCGGAGAGCTGTGCGTGCGTGGTGCTCGCGGGGTGGATGACGAGCGTCTTCGCGTCACCGACGTTCGCCGCGAACGACGCCAGTTCGACGCCCTCGCAGACGGCCTTCGCGGCGTCGAAGCCGCCCTCGGGCCCGAACGTGAGCATCCCGCCGTAACCATCGTCCAAGTACTCGCTGGCGGCGTCGTGCGTGGGGTGGTCGTCGTGGCCGGGGTAGGAGACCCACGCGACGTCCTCGTGGTCCGCGAGGAAGTCCGCGAGCGCGGCGGCGTTCTCGCAGTGGCGGTCCATCCGCAGCGGCAGCGTCTCGACGCCCTGCATCGTTTGCCACGCGTCGAAGGGCGTCTGGCCGGTGCCGGTGGCGCGGACGGCGCGCTGGCGGACGGCCGCGGCGAGCGCGCGGTCGCCGAAGCGCTCCGTGAAGTCGAAGCCGTACGCGGGGTTCTCGCCGGAGAGTTCGGGGAAGTCGGCGTCCGGGTGGTCCCACGGGAACGTCCCGCCGTCGACGACGACGCCCCCCAGAGTCGTGCCCGCGCCGTGGAGCCACTTGGTCGTGGACTCCCAAACGATGTCCGCGCCGTGCTCGATTGGCCGGCAGAGGTGCGGGGTGGCGAACGTGTTGTCCACGACGAGGGGAACGGCGTGGTCGTGGGCGACGTCCGCGATGGCCTCGAAGTCGGGCGTGACGAGCGACGGGTTCGCGATGGTCTCGACGTGGACGAACGCGGTGTCCTCGTCGATGGCAGCCTCGACGGCCGCGGGGTCGAGGGCGTCGACGGTCCGGGTGTCGATGCCGCGCTTGCCGGCGATGTGCGAGAAGTACGTGCCGGTACCGCCGTACATGTCCTCGCTGGCGACGATGTTCCGGCCGGCTTCGGCGAGCACGGTGGTGATGCCGTCGATGGCCCCCATGCCGGCGTTCGTGGCGACGGCGTCGACGCCGCCTTCGAGGCTCGCGAGGCGGTCCTCCAGCGTCGACACCGTGGGGTTGGAGATGCGCGAGTAGACGTCTGCCTCGGACTCCAAGGCGTACCTGTCGGCGGCGTCGTCGGCGTCCGGGAAGACGTACGACGTGGTCTGGTAGATGGGCGGGGCGCGCGCCCCTGTCTCGTCGGGCTTCTGGCCCGCGTGGACGCTGCGGGTGTGTCGCCCGCCGCTCGCGTCAGTCATGTACTGAAGTAATATAGCCCGAAAAGAATATGCATGCCAGTTACGGCAACGCTTGCCCAGACGTGGCAGGGCGGCGGCTCGGCCGGTCAACGGGGCGACTCCGCGCGGTGTAGTCGATTCCGGCGCGTTCTTGACGGCGCGCACGCAAGCACGGGTATGGTTCGACGCGAACGCGCGGCGCTCGCGGGCGTCGTGTTCGCGGTGCTGTTCGCGCAAGTCCTCCTCTACCCGGGGGCCGCGGACCTCGTCGCGGCGTTCGGCGCCGACGACCCGGACACCGGCAGTCGCTGGTTTCTCGCCGCGGAGTTCGCCGCATTCGTCGCGTTCGCGGGCGTCTGGGGCGTCGCCAGTGACCGCGCCGGTCGCCGCGTCCCGTTCATCGCCGCGGGCGCGCTCGGCGGGAGTCTTGGCTACGCCGCGCTCGCTCTCCTCGACGTCGACTTCGGCACCGTGCTCGTGCTCCGCGCGGCGCAGGGCGCGGCCACCATCGGCGCGTTCTCGTTGGCGATGACGATGCTGATGGACCTCTCCAGCGACCACGGCAAGGACATGGGCGCCGCCGGCATCGCCATCGGCTCGGGCACCGCGCTCGGCGCGCCCGTCGGCGGCCGCCTCACCGAACTCGACCCGAAACTCCCGCTCGTCGCCGGCTGCGCCGTGCTCGCGGTCGCCGGCGTCGCCGCGCTCCGCGTCCCCGACCGCGCGCCCAGCGGCCACGGCGAGTCGCTGCGCGCGGGCCTCCGCGTGCTCCGCAACCGGCCGACGCTGAGCGTCCCGTTCGCGTTCGGGTTCATCGACCGGTTCACCGCCGGCTTCTTCGCGCTCGTCGGCTCGCTGTACTTCCGGCAGGTGTTCGGCCTCGATGCCGGCGCGGTCGGTCTCACGCTCGCGCTGTTCTTCGCGCCGTTCGCGCTCCTCCAGTACCCATTCGGCCGGCTCTCCGACCGCATCGGCCGGACGATTCCTATCGCCGCTGGCTCTGCGACCTACGGCATCGCCGTGCTCGCCATCGGGCTCGCGCCCCACGTCCGCCTCGCGCAGGGCGGAATGGTCGTCGTCGGCGTGCTCGGCGCGCTCATGTCCCCCGCGACGATGGCGCTCGTCACCGACATCGCGGGCGAGGACGAGCGCGGCGTCAGCATGGGCGGCTTCAACGTCGCGGGCTCGCTGGGCTTCCTGATGGGCATCGTTGGCGGCGGCTGGGTCGCCGAACAGTACGACTTCACCACCGCGTTCGTGCTCGCGGGCGGCGCCGAGCTCCTGCTCGCGGCGCTCGCGCTCCCCGCGCTGCTGCGACTGGACGAGGCGTAACGCCCCAACCGCTTACGACCCGGGGGTCCGTACGCCGTCGCATGGCCGACGCGGACGTGCTCGAAGACGCGCCCGAGGACAACCCCTACATCCGAGACCCCGACACGGACTTCGCGCCCGTCGACGACGTAGACGAGGACGAAGCCGAGGAACAGGTGGAACTGCTCCGGGAGGCCGTCCGCTACCACGACTACCGTTACTACGTCGAGAACGACCCCGTCATCTCCGACTACGCCTACGACCAACTGTTCGAGCGGCTTCAAGAGTTAGAAGACGCGTTCGACCTCCAGACGGAGGACAGCCCCACGCAGCGCGTCGGCGGCGAACCCGTCGAGGAACTGGGGACGGTCGACCACGTCGCACCGATGCTCTCCATCGACTCCAGCGGCGAGGAGGCGGACGTCCGGGAGTTCGCCGACCGCGTCGAACGCGAGGTGGGTGAGACGGACTTCGTCTGCGAGCCGAAGTTCGACGGCCTCTCCGTGGAAGTCGTCTACGAGGAGGGCCGGTACGTCCGGGCCGCCACCCGTGGCGACGGCGAGACCGGCGAGGACGTCACGGAGAACGTCCGCACCATCGAGAGCGTCCCCCAGCGCCTGCGCGGCGACCCGCCGGCGTTCCTCGCAGTGCGCGGCGAGGTGTACATCCCGCGGGAGGCGTTCCAGGAGTACAACGCCGAGCGCGTCGAACGCGGCGAGGAGCCGTTCGCCAACCCGCGCAACGCCGCCGCGGGGACGCTGCGCCAACTCGACCCGAGCGTCACCGCCGAACGCCCCCTCGACTGCTTCTTCTACGACGTGCTCGCGGCAGGCGAGTCGCGGGACACGATAGAGACGGGACCGTCCCGCGGCGGCCTCGACGCCGGCCTCGACACGCACTGGGCGGAACACGAGGCGCTCCCCGACTGGGGACTGAAAGTCAACGAGCGTACCGAACTCGCCGACGACGTCGAGACAGCAATCGAGTTCCGGCACGATCTCGCTGACGTGCGCGAGGACCTGAACTACGAAATCGACGGCGTCGTCCTCAAAGTCGACGACCGCCAGACGTGCGTCGACCTGGGCGTCACGTCCCGCCACTACCGGTGGGCGTACGCGTACAAATTCCCACCGCGCGCGGAAGTCACGAAAGTCACGGACGTCGTCGTGCAGGTCGGCCGGACGGGGCGCCTGACGCCGGTCGCGCTGCTCGAACCCGTCGAAGTCGGCGGTGTCACGGTGTCCCGCGCGAGCCTCCACAACCAGGAGGAAATCGCGGAACTGGGCGTCGACGTCGGCGACGAGGTGCGCGTCGAACGCGCCGGCGACGTGATTCCGTACGTCGACGAAGTGGTCGAATCGCACACCGAGGGCTACTTCGAGATGCCCGACGAGTGCCCACGCTGCGGGAGCGACGTGGAGTACGACGGCCCAATCGCGTACTGCACTGGGGGGCTGGCGTGCCCCGCACAGCTCGTGCGCGCGGTCGGCTACTTCGCGGACGTGCTCGACATCGAGGGCATCGGTGAGGAGGCCGCCAAGCAGTTCGTCGAGGAAGGACTCGTCGAGGAGGACGTCGCGGACCTCTACGAACTCACGGAAGAGGACCTCGCGGAACTCGAGGGGTGGGGCGAGAAGAGCGCGCAGAACCTGCTCGCGGAGTTGGACGCCGCGCGCCACCCGCCGCTGGGCGAGTTCCTCGCGGCCATCGGCATCCCCGAAGTCGGGCCGACAGTCGCGCGCGACCTCGCCGAGCACTTCGAGACGCTGGACGCGCTACTTTCCGCCGACGAGCGCGACCTCCGCGAGGTGGAGGGCATCGGCGAGGTGGTCGCCGGCCACGTCCGGGAGTTCCTCGACAACGAGCGCAACCGCCGCGTCATCGAACGCCTCCGCGACGAGGACCGCCTCGGCGAACCCGAATCACCCTCCGAAGTCCGGGGCGACGAACTCGAGGACCTCACGGTCGTCTTCACGGGGAGCGTCGAGGGCTGGACGCGCGACGACCTCCAGGACCTCGTGGTGCGCCACGGCGGCAACGCGCCCTCGTCGGTGTCCGGGAACACCGACTACCTCGTCGTCGGCGACAACCCCGGCGAGCGCAAGCGCGAGGATGCCGACCGCCACGACGTCCCCGAACTCTCGCCCGACGAGTTCTTCGAGTTGCTCGACGAGCGCGGCGTGAGCGTGGACCGGTAGGTTCCTCGGGCTCCCGCGCCCAAACCAATACGTGTCGTCGCGTGTAGCACTGTGCTATGTCCGAGCCCTCCCAGCTCGCGTCGCGGCGCGCAGTCCTCACGGTCGGCGTGGCATCGCTGGCGTCAGTCGCGGGGTGTAGCGTGCTCTCGTCGCGGTCCGCGACGCTCGACGTGACGCTGTTCAATCACACGGATAGTCCGTTCACGGTCGAACTGAGCCTGTTCCGCCTGGGGAGCGACCTGTCACGGAGCGACGCGAGAGCCTACTCGGAATCAATCGACGTCGAACCACAGGGTGAAACACGGCGCGAGGACGTCGCAGTCGCTCGGCAGTACGTCGTCCAGTACGAGGTGTACGAGAACAACCGGGACCCGACCGACGAGGACCACGTGCACTTCTACCCAAGCGACGGCGGGGACGACGGGCTCGCGTTCGACATCCACGCGCCGGGCGTGCTGACTCGCCGGTGACGCTAATCGCGCGAACGAGCACGCTGTCGACGTCACTCGGAGTGTGAAGAATTCACCGCTCCGCCGCGTCGCTACGCGGCGAGAGAGCGGAAAAGAACCGCCGTCAGTTCAGAAATCCGGAGTTACGCGCGGACGACGTTCGTCGCGCGCGGACCCTTGGGAGCCTGCTCGATGTCGAATTCGATGCTCGTCCCCTCGGTGAGGTCCTCGCCGCCGACGTCCTCCATGTGGAAGAACACGTCCTCGTCGTCGTCAACGTCGTCGCTGTCAGTCGTGATGAAACCGTAGCCGCCTGTCTGGTTGAAGAAATCAACCTTACCTTCTGCCATTACAACCAAAGAGAGGCGCGATACGCGTATAACTATTCCGAGAGGAAGGGTAGCACGAGGGTCGGCGGACGAACGTCCAGAGCTCGAACGCTAATCAGTCGGTATCAGCAAGCAGCCGCGAGCGCAGGAAAAGTGCGGGTTAGTCGGACTGGATGCGCGGCGCGAGCATGTAGGTGACGTGGCCCTGCGCTTCGGCGATGTCGAAGTGAATCTTGACCGGGTACTCGTCGCCAAGTTCGAGTTCGACCTCCGCGTCCTTCGGGATGGCCTTGTTCATGTCCTTGAGGTAGTCGAGACTGAACAGGCTGTGGGCGTCGCCCGCTTCCAGGTCGATGAGGTCGTCGCGGGTGAGTTCGAGGTGGACGTCGTCGGTGTCGCCCTCCGCGTCGACGTAGAACAGTTCGTCGGCAGCGTCGACGCCGAGCGCGATGTGGTCCGAGACCATGTCGGCGGCGCGGACGGAGCGGTCGATGTCCGCGCCCTCGATGACGACGTTCGCGGAGAGGTCGAGGTCCGGAATGTCCGGCTCCTGACGGATGGAGTCGGGGTCGATGAGCGCGAGCGTGTACTCGAGGCCGTCGATTTGGATGTGGAGCTTGCGGGTCTCCTCGTCGAGTTCGAGCTGGACGAGCTGGTCGGTGTCGGCCATGCCGGCGATGTCCTCCAGTCGGGAGAGGTTGACGCCGATGATGCCGCCGTCGGCTTCGTAGGATTCGAACGCGGCCGCCCCGAGGTCGAGGTCGACCATGCCGACGTTCGCGGGGTCGACAGCGCGGATGGAGAGGCCGTCTTCGTCGAGGTGGATCTTGCATTCGTCCACCAGCACGCTCACGGAGTCGAGCGTTTCCCGGAGCGTGTCGGCGCTCACAATCGCCTTGAACATATGCGAATTGCTACGCAATCAGGGACTAAAAAGCCCCACGTTCCGCGTGCGCGCGTAAATCGCGAGACGGTAGCGAGGTCACCGGAAGCCGGCGGGCGCTACCGGTGCCGTGGTCGCTCGCGGTCGCGAACGTACCACCGACGAGCCAGCCGAACGGGGCGGCGTACCGTTAACCCGGGTTAATCCGGGTTAATCCGGCCGTTGACCGCCTTTACGGCTTGGTCCCTTTACGTGTGTGTGGCCCGTGGGGTCGAACGCACATGAAACGCACCGCAGCCAGTCTCCTCGTGGCCGCGCTCGTGATGCTCGCCGGTTGTGCCGGCGGCATCGCGGGCCCGAACGGGGCACAGACAGCGGACGGTGAGAGCGGGACCGTCCAGTTCTACGTGAGCGACGAACAGAACGCAATCAGTCAATTCGAGCACCTGAACGTGACCGTGACGAGCGTCGGGTTCGCGCAGACCTCGGCGGCGGACGCGAACGCGTCCGCGTCCGGCGAGTGGACGGTCGAATCCGAGAGCGAGAACGGACTCGAACTCGGCGTCGACGGGAACGTCACGGCCGGCGAGAACGCCACCGTGACGCTCACGCACGACGGGGCGGCCGTCGCGAACAGCACCATCGTGGTCTCGGCTGACGACACGGAGACGACGGTGACGACGGATGCCGACGGCACCGCGACGGTGCAGGTACCCGTTGACGCCGAGGAATTCACGGTCGAGGCCGAGACGGACTCGGACAGCGAGTACGGCGAGAGCGCAGCCTCGCTGGAATTCGCGTACGAGAGTGAGTCCGAGAGTGACGACGACGAGGGCGACGCCGAGTGGATCGAGCACGAGGTCGATAACCGCACCGTCGACCTGACCGAACTGCAGGGCGCGAACGCGACGTTCCTGGGGAACATGAGCGTCCCCGCGGGCGAGTACGAGAAGGTGTTCGTCCACGTCGGTGAGGTCGAAGGGACGTTGAAGACCGGCGAGCAGGTGAACGTGAAGCTCCCGAGTCAGAAGCTCCACCTGAACGAGGACTTCACTGTGAACCAGAGCAGTGACGTCGACTTCGTCTTCGACATCACGGTGTTCGAAGCCGGTAACAGCGGGAAGTACATCCTGAAGCCGGTCGCCAGCGAGTCCGGGACCGACGTCCCCATCGAGCGCGTGGACGTCGAAGCCGACGAGGAGGAGGCCGAACTCGAAGCCAACTTCGTCGGGAACGTGACCGCCGGCGAGAACGCCACCGTGCAGGTCACGAAGAACGGCGAACCCGTCGAGAACGCGACGGTCACCGTGAACGAGGACGTCGTCGTGACGACCGACGCGAACGGGACAGCCTCGGTGAGCGTGCCCGCGGACGCCGAGGAGTTCGAACTCGAAGCCTCGACGAGCGAGGACAGCGCGTACGGCGAAGCCGAAGCCGAACTCGAGTTCGAACTCGGCGAGTCCGAGAGCGACGACGGCGATAGTGACGACAGTGACGCCGAGAACGAGACCGACAGCGAGGTCGAACTCGGCGCGGTCCTTGAGGGCAGTCTCGCGCCCGGCGAGAACGCCACCGTCGTCGTGACCGACGGCGAGGGCGACGCCGTCGAGGACGCCACGGTCGCCGTGGACGGCGAAGTCGTCGGCGAGACGAACGAGGACGGTGAATTGACGTTCGTCGTGCCCGACGACGTGAGCCTCGACACCGAGGTGACGGTGACGTCGGACGGCGAGACAGTCACGCTGGATTCGACGACGGCAGCGGCCGCGAACTGACGGCCTACCGCTGCTGACTGCGGGCGACTCTTCTGCGGTTTTTCGCGCCGACGTGCCGTAGCACCCGGAGCGACGTGGTTTTCAGTCCGGCCGCCGTACTTCTCGTAACTAACCATGGGGAACGGGAAAGACCACTACTACAACAAGTCCAAGCAGGAGGGCTATCGGACGCGGGCGGCGTACAAGCTCCAGCAAATCGACGACGAGTTCGACGTCCTCTTCGGCGGCGCGACGGTCGTCGACCTCGGCGCGGCACCCGGCGGCTGGCTGCAGGTCGCCGCCGAGGAGACCGGCGCACGCGGGAAGGTCGTCGGCGTGGACTTCCAGCGCATCGACGACATCGAGGACGCCGAGGCGGGCGTCCAGACCATCAAGGGCGACATGACCGAGGAGGACACGCGCGAGGACATCGAGCGCGCCGCGCCGGGCGGCGTCGACGTCGTCATATCGGACATGGCCCCGAACATGACCGGCGAGTACAACCTCGACCACGCGCGCTCCGTGCACCTCGCGCGGATGGCGCTGGACACCGCCCGCGAGTTACTGAACGACGGCGGGCACTTCGTCGCGAAGGTCTTCGACGGCCAGGACTACCAGGACTACCTCGCGGACGTCGAGGAGGAGTTCGCGTTCACGCGCACGTACACGCCGGACGCGTCGCGTGATTCCTCTTCGGAGCTGTACGTGGTCGCGAAGAACCGCGTGAACGCGCCCATCGAGAAGGGCGACACCATCGAGGTCGACATCGTCGACGAGGGCGACGAGGGCGACGGCGTCGCGAAGGTCGACGGCTACACGCTGTTCGTCGCGGACGCCGACGAGGGCGACACCATCGAGGTGGAAGTGACGGACGTGAAGCCGAACTTCGGGTTCGCCGAGCGCCGCGACTAGCGGTCCGCGAGCAGCCGCCGGACGCCGTAGACGAACGGCGTGTCGGCGACCGCGATGCCGAGTTTGAGGACGTACTGCCCGACGATGAGCGAGAGAATCTGGTTCTGTCCGTAGACCGGCCCGACGCCGAGCACCAGCGGTGCCGCCCAGAACGCGACGGTGACGAAGATGACGGTGTCGATGACCTGGCTGGTGGCCGTGGAGCCGACGTTGCGCAGCCAGAGGTACGCGCCGTCGGTGCGGCGGCGGATGGCGTGGAACGCGAGTACGTCCCAGTTCTGGCTGACGACGTACGCCAGCAGGCTGCCGGTGACGATGTTCGCCGACGACCAGAGCACGCCGGCGAAGTTGGACTGGCCGACGCCGGAGAACGGCGCAATGGGCGCAACGATGGTGGTGTAGACGAGCGCGAGCATCACGAGCGTCATCGCGAACCCGACGTTCACGAGCACTTGGGCGGCGCGGCGGCCGTACAGCTCGGAGTAGCAGTCCGACGCGAAGAACGTCAGCGCGTACGCCAGCGCCGCGCCCGGCATCACCAGCGACGACCCGGTGAACGGCAGCGAGAACGGAATCTGAAATAGGAGGAGTTTCGACGCCGTGAGCTGGGCGGTGACGAGCGCGGTGACGAACAGCCCGACGAGCGCGACCTGGCCGGCGACGAGGCGGTCCTCACTCCGCATCGTCGTCGAGCCTCCCGTGGCGTTCGTCGATTTCGTCGAGGATGTCGAGGTTCTTCCGGATGGACGCACGGATGGCGTCGCTGCGGTTCACGTACTTGCCGTCGTCGCCGACGTGGCCGTCGAGGTCCTCGAGGAGCTCCTCGGGAATCTCGACGCTTATCTTGGGCATACCCCGAGAATACCGTGGGAATATCTTAAGCCGTTCGTGTCGAGGCGGAGCCGCCGCGGCGGCCGCCGAGGGTCACGACGGCGAGGATGGCGAGCCCGACGAGGTACATGATGGCGATGGGCAACGCGATGAGCAGCATCGTGTAGAGGCTGTCGGGCGTGACGAGCGCGCTAAACGCGAACGCGCTGATGACCGGCACGCGCCAGCGCCGCCGCATCGTCTGGTAGGAGACGATGCCGCCGGCGTGAAACAGCACCATCGTCACCGGGATGTCGACGAGAATGCCGATACCCACGGTCAGCAGGAACACCATCCACGCGAACGTGCTGACGGTGAAACTGATTACCATGCCGGCGTCGAGCGCGTCGTAGACGAGGAACGAGATGACCTCGGGCGCGACGAACGAGTACCCGAGGTAGCTCCCGAGCGCGAGGCCGCCGACAAGCCCGCCGCCCCAGACGGCGATAACGCGGCGGTCGCCGGTCACCCAGCCGCGGTCGGAGAGCGCGGGCCAGATGTAGTAGATGATGACGGGAAGCGTGCCAATGGCGGCCAACACCACGGAAATCTTCACCTGGAAGACGAGCGCCTCGACGGGGTGGAGCGTGATGGGCCACTCGCCGCCGGTCGCCAGCGGCCGGACGTCCGCCGGGATGCGCGCGATGAAGTTGTCCCGGATCTCCCGGAACCCGCCGTAGTAGAGCCACCCGAAGATGCCGACCATCAGCGCCATGAACGTCCCGACGATGCGGAACGCCCGCGAGCGCAGGCTAGAGAACACGAACCGGATGTCGTAGTAGTAGCCGCCGATGTCGTCCTCGGTGGTCTCCTCCTCGGTGAACGCGTCCATCATCCCCGCGGCCGTGCTCTGGACCGTGTTCGACTCTTCGTCCGCGGCGGCCTGCTCCGCTTCGACGGCTTCCTCGTCGAGGTCGGCGTGGACCTCGTCGAAGCGGTCGAGGACCGCCTGCGCCTTCTCGTCGTCGTCGGCTTCGAGCGCGCGGTTGGCCGTCGAGAGCGCCTCGTCCTCGGTCAGCGACGCGAACGCTTCCGGGGGCGCGGCCCGCACACCCGCGGCGTGGAGTTCGTCGAGGTCGATGTCACCGGGGTTCTCGGGCTGCCCGAGCCGGGACTGTGCGACCTGCTGGGCGGCGCGGTCGATGGCGACGTACGTGTAGTATAGCGCCGCCGCGGTGAGCGCGACGACCGCGAACGCTCCGCCGAGCACGAGATAGCCGGTCGCCGGGTCGACGCCGAGCACGTCACTGACGGTCGGGACGCGGACCGACGACCCGATGAATTCGAGGCCGGCGTTGAACGCTTCGATGCCGCCGTACTGGCCGGTCGCGTAACCCGCGGCGAACCCGAGCACGCCGACGCCGAGCACGCGGTTCCAGCGCTCGCGGAACACGCCGCGGACGTCGACGTGCTCGCGGCCGCGCTTCATCGTCACCACGACCTTCGCGCAGTACAGCGAGAGGCCGTACAGCAGGATGAGCGGGGACGCCCACAGAATCTGGGTGAACGGGTCCGGCGGCGAGAAGAACGCGCCGAACGCGAAGATGCCGACGACCGCGTACTTCCACTTATCGCGGAACGTCTCGTAGGGGATGATACCGGAGTACGAGAACGCCGACACGGCCAGCGGGAGTTGGGCCGCGAGCGCGAACGAGAGCGCGAGGAAGAGGATGAACTCGGTCCACTTCACGATGGAGTACTTCGGCGCGAGCCCCGCGCCCACGGCGTTGCTCGCGAGGAATTCGAACATCAGCGGGAAGAACAGGAAGTACGCGTACGCGACGCCGGCGGACGCCAGTCCCGCACAGACCAGCGCGACGAGCGCGACGTTGAGCCGGGAGACGGAGACGTCGGGGATGATTTCGCGCTCCACGAGCGGCTCGCGGGCGTGGTAGAGGAGGACGGGGATGGCGAGCGCGGCCCCCGTGAACAGGCCGATTTTCACCTGCATCAGGATGACGTCGAACGGCGTTTGCGCGATGACGTTCGCGGTCTCCACGAGGAGGTCTTCCTCGAGTTTCGGCCAGACGTACAGCCGCATCGCCATGATGCCGCCGATTAGCCCGACGACGAACGCGATGAAGACGTGCTGGAGCTTCGACTGGGCGGTCCGGAGCATCACACCGAGCGTCTGCCGGCCGGACTCGATGGTGCGGGCCGTACTGGGGTCTATCGGGCCCGAGCCGGAGCTACTCATTGAGTCGGGCTAACCCACTCGGAATTATCAATCTTCCCGTCCGCGCCCAAAAGAAAGCCTATAACGCCCCCGTCGCCAAAGCACGGACACGAATGGCCGAGGAACCGGACGGCGGGCGCGACCGCAACCACGACTGGGAGGGGCTCGCGCCAGCCGTCCGTCCCGTCGACAGCGCGGACAGCGGGCACAGCGAGTGGGAGGACCTCTCGCCCGCGGTTCGCCGCGTCGACGCCGCTGACGGCTACGCAGGCCCGCGAGTCGCCCGCGACGACGAGTGGCGCGACCTCACGCCAGCCGTCGAGCGCGTCGAGCCGGACGACGGCGACGAGTGGGACTGGGACGACGACGCCATCGCGGCCGCGGGCGACAAGAGCGCCGACCCCGCGTCGGGCGGCGAACCCGAACTGCTCGCCGACGACGACCACCAGGCCGACGAACCCGACGAGGACGCCTCGCTCGACCCGCGCGAGAACTCCGTCGTCGACGCCGAGGAGAACCCAGCACCCCCGGACGACGGCATCGGTCTGGACGCGCCCGAGTCCGACGTCGAAGAGCCGCTGGCCGTCCACGTCGAGGAGATGGTCAAGCGGCTCGCCATCGTCATCGCCATCGCCGCGCTCGTCAGCGTCGCCGTCTTCCCTCTCACGGAGGGCCTTATCACCACCATCTGGAACTACGTCCTCCCCGGCGGCGAAGCCGTCGACCCCCGCGTCTACCAGCCCCTCGAGCTCGTCATCACGCAAGTGAAAGTCGCGAGCCTCGCGGGCCTGGTCATCGCGCTCCCCGTGTTCGTCTACCAGTCGTACGCGTTCATGCGCCCCGGCCTCTACCGCCACGAGCGCCGCTACTACCTCGCCGCCGTTCCGACGAGCCTCGTGCTCGCCGTGCTCGGCGTCCTCTTCGCGTACCTCCTCGTGCTCCCGTACACGATGGACTACTTCCAGGGCTACACCGAGAACACCGCGGACGTCGCGTTCGCCCTCGGCTCCACGTTCAACCTCATCCTCATGGTGATGGGGTACCTGGCGGTAGTGTTCCAGATCCCGCTGTTCATAATGCTCGCCATCATGCTCGGCGTCACCACCCGCCAGTGGCTCGAAGACCGCCGCCTGCTGTTCTGGGCCGCGTTCGCCGGCATCTCGTTCACCTTTGGCGCCATTGACCCGACGGGTGTGGTCCCCATCATCGTCGCGCTCACCATGATTGCGCTGTTCGAGGGAACGCTCGCGCTGCTGCGGTGGACGGGCAACTAAAAGCCCACTTTTTCCAGCGCTCGGTCGCTGGCGCTCCCTCCCTTGCAAAAACTTGCGGAAAAAGCACTCCTCCTTCGGTCCGCTTCGCGTCCCTCAGTCGTTGGCCTCGCGGCTTCGCCGCGAGTGAACTGCTCACGGGTCGCTCCGCTCCCCGTTCGCAGAAACGAGACGCTACGCGGATGCCGCTCCCCACCCCCCTCTCTCGCCGAGCGCGTGGGTTTTTGGTCGGTGGTCGACCACGCTACGGGTATGAAGAACACGGGCGGCAGCGACGCGGCGAAGCGACGCGCGGGCGAAGCGGCAGCCGACGACGTCGAGGACGGGATGGTCGTCGGGCTCGGGACGGGGAGCACGGCAGCGCACGCGATTCGCGCCATCGGCGAACGCGACCTCGACGTTGAGGGCGTACCGACGTCGTACCAGTCCCGCCAGCTCGCCATCGACGCGGGGATTCCGTTGACGACGCTGGAGGAGGCGTCCGTCGACCTCGCTATCGACGGCGCCGACCAGGTCGCGGGCACGGACCTCGTGAAGGGCGGCGGCGCGGCGCACGCCCGCGAGAAGTACGTGGACGCCAGCGCGGACCGGTTCGTCGTCGTCGCGGATCCCTTGAAGGAAGTGGACGCGCTGGACTACCCCGTGCCAGTCGAAGTACTGCCGGACGCGCAGCCGGTCGTCGCGGAGCGCGTGCGCGCGCTCAACGGGGAGCCCGAACTCCGCGCCGCCGAGCGCAAGGATGGCCCGGTGGTGACGGACAACGGCAATCTCGTGCTGGACTGCGAGTTCGGCGCGCTCGACGACCCCGGCGAAGTGGCGGCGGCGCTGTCGGAACTCCCGGGCGTCGTCGAGCACGGCCTGTTCGTCGGGCTGGCCGACGCTGTCTACGTGGGGACCGAGGACGGCGTACGGGTCACAGACGCGTAGCTACGGGGCGTGGCGTCGCAAAAAACGAAAGGGTCGAACCTAGTTACAGGTCGCGCGGCTGGACGGTCTTGCGACCGTTGGACTCGGCGCGAGCCGCGGCGTCTTCGAGGAGCTCCGACACTTCTTCGTCGAGCGCCTCGTAGAAGTCGGAGGCAACGTTCTTGTCGTCGAGTTCTTCCTTCACAGCGGCCTTGACGATGAGGTCTGCCATACGACCTGGTTTTTTCCTCGCCTCCTTATAAGGCTTCCCATAAGACGCGGCCGTAGCGGCTACTCACGCCTTCCTACAGGCGCACGCGCGGTGAATCCTGTCGGCGAGCCGCGGCGTTCGCTCGCACGAAGCCGGGAAGGAGAACTCAGATTCGAATTTGGCCAAATTTTGTTCGAAATTGGGAAAACCCACTTATTCGAGTGTGGTGTACCTTCACACACTGGCCACCCGCGCCAGGGACCACGATAATGCCCCGCTGTGACCACTGCGACGCCCACGTCTCCGAGAACTTCGCGCGCGTGTTCGCCGACGAGGACGGTCGCCTCCACGCGTGCCCGAACTGTGCGGCGAACGTCGGCATCGCCGAAGTGTCGAAAGACCGCGCCCGCCGGGCCTGACCGAAACGCAGTCCTATCCGAACGCCCTCGCTTCGGGCGTGCACTACGTCTACGTGGTAGAGTGCAGCGACGGCACTTACTACACGGGCTACACGACGGACGTCGAGCGCCGCGTCGCCGAACACGACGCCGGCGACGGCGCGAAGTACACGCGCGGCCGCACCCCCGTCACCCTCCAGTACGTCGAATCCTTCGAGACAAAATCGGCGGCGATGAGCCGCGAGTACGAACTCAAGCAGCGCTCGCGCCGGCAGAAAGAGCGGCTCGTCGCCGAGCAGGACGATCCGTGGCCGTAGTCAGCGCTCGGCGAGTTCCCACCGGTAAGCGGCGTCGATAACAGCGTCAGCAACTTCGTCGAGCCGGGCAGCGAGGTCGTCGTCGGTGAGGACGCCGTCCTCGAAGTACCGCGAGGCGTTCCGGATGCCGACCTGCTCGGGAACGACGTCGGCGTGGACGCCCCGCATCGTGATGCGCATGTGGTCCAGCGGCGACGCGATGGTGCCGCCGCCAGCCACGACGACGAGGCCGACGGACGTGTCCTCGTACTCGTCGAACCCGCAGTAGTCGTGGAAGTTCCGGAACGTCGAAGAGTAGCTACTGTGGTAGTTCGGCGACCCGACGACGACGGCGTCGGCGGCCCGCACGCGTTCAAGCAGCGCTTCGGCGTCGCCGGCGTCCGCAATATCGCGGTCGGGGTCGTACAGCGGCAGGTCGGCTGCGCCGAGGTCGACGTGGTCGGTGTCGGCGCCCGCGCGCTCGGCGCCGTCGAGTGCGTGCTCGACGGCCCGGCGCGTGTAGCTGGTGGCGCGTTGGCTGCCGGTGACGCCGACGACCAGCGGTGTGAAGTCCATGTGCCCGCGTTCGGTGGCGGACGGATAAAACTCGACGTGGTCGTCCGGGCTCACCGCGGGGACCGCAGGGATTTTGACGCGACGCAGCGACGCCCCGGACATGGACGGCATCTCCTTCGGGACGGACGGCTGGCGGGCGACACTGGACGTGTTCACGAGCGGGCGCGTCCGCTCGGTCGCACAGGCTACCGCGGACTACCTCGCCAACGAGGGTCACGCCGGCGAGACTGTCGCGGTCGGCTACGACGCCCGCGAGACGTCGGAAGGGTTCGCCGAGGACATCGCGGGCGTGCTCGCGGCGAACGGCTTCGACGTGCTGTTGCCCGAGCGCGACTGCCCGACGCCGCTGGTCGCGCACGCCATCGTGGAGCGCGACCTCGCGGGCGCGCTCGTCGTCACGGCCTCGCACAATCCACCCGAGTACAACGGCGTGAAGTTCATTCCCGAGGACGGCGCGCCCGCGCTCCCCGAGGTCACGGAGGCCATCGAGGCGAACCTCCGCGAGCCCGTGGAGGGCCCGTTGCAGGGCGACGTCCGCGAGGTCGACCTCGTGACGCCGCACGCCGAGCACTGCCGCGACCTCGTGGACGCGGACCTCTCCGGGCTGACGGTCGTCTACGACGCGATGCACGGGAGCGGGCGCGGCGTCACCGACGCCCTCCTGAAAGCTGCCGGCGCGGAGGTGATTCGGGAGCGCTGCGACCGCGACCCCGAGTTCGGCGGCACGCCCCCGGAGCCCGACGAAGCCAACTTGCAGGGGCTCGCGCTCGCGGTTGACCAGCACGACGCGGACTTCGGCGTCGCCAACGACGGTGACGCCGACCGCGTCGCCGTCGTCACGCCCGAGCGCGGCGTCCTCGACGGGAATCGCTTCTACGCGCTCGCGTACGACTACCTCCTCGAAAGCGATACTGGGCCCGCAGTCAGGACAGTGTCGACGACGTTCCTCGTGGACCGCCTCGCCGACGTCCACGACTGCGAGGTCGTGGAGACGCCGGTCGGCTTCAAGTGGGTCGCCGACGCGATGGGCGCCCACGACGCCCTCTTCGGCGGCGAGGAGTCCGGCGGGTACACGATGCGCGGGCACGTCCGCGAGAAGGACGGCGTATTGATGGCGCTGCTCGCGGGCGCGGCAGCCAGCGAGCGCCCGCTCGACGACCGCCTCGACGCCATCGCCGACGAGTTCGGCGACATCCACCAGGACAAGGTAAGCGTCGACTGCCCGGACGACCGCAAGGCCGCGGTCCTCGACGAACTCGAAGACCGGCTCCCCGACGAGATCGCCGGCGTCCTGGTCGAGCGCGTCAACGACACGGACGGCTTCAAAATTCTCTTAGAAGACGGCTCCTGGCTGCTCGTCCGGCCCTCCGGCACGGAGCCGAAGATGCGGGTGTACGCGGAGGGCGACAGCCCAGAGCGCGTCGACGACCTCCTCGCGGCGGGCCGCGACCTCGTCGAGCCGCTAGTCTAGAATTCCACGATACCGGTCGCCTCGTTTCTCGCAGTCGAAACCTAATGAATCGTAGAACGGCTTCACGCTCCGGTCGAAGTCCGCCGTCAGCGGCGTCCACTTGCCGGCGGCGTGCTCGACGAGCGCGGTGCCGATGCCGTCCGCGCGTCGGCGCCGGCGTACTGCGATTGCCTCGATGTGGACTCCCTGCTCCCTACCGACGGCGACGAGCGCACCGACGATGCGGTTGTCGTCGTCCGCGACGACGACCGTACCGGCGTCGATGCGTCGCTGTGCGGTCTCGCTGGGGAGTTCGAGATTCGCGCCGTCGAGCACGCGCATCACGCCGAGGTGGTCGCGGGTCGACGCTCGGCGAACCACGATACCGCGCGGTCCCGCCGTCGGCACGCTACCCACCCCGGATGAGCCGCAGCACGCGCACGTGCTCGGCGTCGACGGGCTGGTCCTCGGGGACCGGCGTCCCGTCGACCATCACCGAGACCTCATGCGGGCTGAGGTCGACTGCTTCGAGGAGGTCGGCGTACGTCTCGTCGGTCACGTCGAACTCGTGGGTGTCGTCGCCGACCACCTCGACGGTCACGCGCATGAGTGCTGGTAGCCGGCGGGCGGCCTTAGGCGCCGCGATTGTGGCGGTCAGGCCGTCGATTCAGCGTCGTCGGCGCGGCGACGGCGGACGTGCTGGTAGCCCGCGACGGTGAGGCCACCGAGCCCGAACAGCAGCACGACGAACTCGATGAGGCCGCCGAGGAACGGCGCGTAGCTGACGACGTGGATTGCGAGCACGCCGGCCAGGAGTGCGAGCCAGCGGCTCTCGCGGTTGGCGAGTCCGAGTATCCACTCGCCGACGGCGTACGCGCCCCAGACGTACGAGAGCGCGAGGACGAGCGCGTAGAGGAACATCCCAACGACGGCTATCGGGATGCCGACGATGGTGAACAACAGCAGGACGAAGACGAACGGCGCGCCGACGAGCGTGAGGAAACCCGCGCCGAGCGTGCGTAGCGGCGAGTTTGCGGTGGCGTCGGCGACGGTCGCGGAGGCGCCGGGGAGCGCGACCAGCAGGAGCGCGCCGACGAACAGCGTGAGCGCGAGGAAGTACAGCGTCACGAGCCATCCCGCGATATTGGGAAGCACGGAGACCTGCATTGAGCCGAGGTCGGGGTCGTGACGGACCTCGCCGCCGACGGTGGCGCCGTCGGCCTGCGTGAATTCGCCGTCGTAGACGAAGTCGCCGCCGACCGAGGCGGTCGAGGTCAGCGTGACGCTCCCAGCGCCGACCCGCACGCTCCCGTTGACCGTGCCGGCGTGGGTGAACGAGCCCGCGCCGGCTTTCACGTCACCGCGGACGACGCCGGTTTCGGTGATGTCGATGCTGCCGCCGGCGGCGTCGACGCTGCCCTCGACGGTCCCGGCGATGCGAATCGAGCCGGCGGCTCCCCCGAGGTTGCCGGTGACGGTGCCGGATTCGGTGATTTCGACGGTCCCGGCGAACGCTTCGAGGTCACCCTGGACGGTGCCGCGGACGACGACCGTGCCGGCGGTCGCCTGCAGACCGTCGGTAACTGTCTGTCCTTCCTCGACGACGATGGTGCCACCGGCCTGGTCGTCGGCGGCGACGACACCGGCGAACGTCGAGATTGCGAGGACCGCGACGAGGGCGACCGCGAGCGCACGGCGGGGAGTGGAGGGACGCATGGTCGACCTGTCACCCCTCACGGACTTAACTTTAGGTGTGGGTCGAAGCCGTAACACGTCCGTTTTGCGGGCGTGTCGAGGGTTACAGTGCGCAGGTGCCGAGGCGACTGCTCGCCGTCTCGCGGCCTTTAAGGCCGGGTAGGGCCTGAGTGTGCGTATGGCAGACGCCGCCGGCGGTCGGCAGGAAATCTGGGTGGAGAAGTACCGACCACAGAGGCTCGAAGACGTCGTCGGGCACCCCTCGATTACCGAGCGCCTCCAGAGCTACGTCGACCGCGACGACCTCCCGCACCTCTTGTTCGCGGGGCCTGCAGGCACCGGGAAGACCACCGCCAGCATCGCCATCGCGAAGGAAATCTACGGCGACGACTGGCAGGACAACTTCCTCGAACTGAACGCCAGCGACGAGCGCGGCATCGACGTGGTTCGGGACCGCATCAAGGACTTCGCGCGCACGTCGTTCGGCGGCTACGACCACCGCATCATCTTCCTCGACGAGGCGGACGCACTCACCGACGACGCTCAGTCCGCGCTGCGCCGCACGATGGAGCAGTTCTCCGAGAACACTCGCTTCATCCTATCCTGTAACTACTCCTCGAAGATTATCGACCCGATTCAGTCCCGCTGTGCGGTGTTCCGGTTCTCGCCAATTAACGACGACGCGGTCGCCGCCCACCTCCGCGACCTCGCGGACCGCGAGGACCTCGAGTACACCGACGACGGCATCGACGCGCTCGTCTACGCCGCGGACGGCGACATGCGCCGCGCCATCAACGCCCTGCAGGCGGCCTCCGCGACTGGCGACGTCGTGGACGAGGAGACTGTCTTCGCCATCACGGCGACCGCCCGCCCCGAGGAAATCGAGGACATGGTCACGGAGGCCATCGCGGGCGACTTCACGGCCGCGCGCTCGACGCTTGACGACCTCATCTCGAACCGCGGGCTCGCCGGCGGCGACATCATCGACCAGGTCCACCGCTCAGTCTGGGAATTCGACGTCGAGGAAGCGGCCGCAGTCCGGCTTCTCGACCGCCTCGGCGAAGCCGACTACCGCATCGCGGAGGGTGCCAACGAGCGCGTCCAACTCGAAGCACTGCTCGCGTCAGTCGCGCTGAACGCTCGCGAGTAGGACTGCGTGCGCGGCGGCCCGAACTTCGACGGCGAGGAGTAACTACTGCTGGAGGTCCGCGGGCGGGCCGCCCGGCAGGTCGTCCCGGCCGTGGGGCGCGAAGAAGTCCGGATTCGGGCCCGTAGGGACGAGACGCTTCGGGTTGAGGTGGCCGTGGCTGCGGTAGTAGTGCTGCTTGACGTGGTTCATGTCGAGCGTGTCCGCGACGCCCGGTAGTTGACAGAGTTCGCGGAGGTACGGCCAGAGGTTGTCGTAGTCGACGATGCGGTTGCGGTTGCACTTGAAGTGCGTGTGGTAGACCTCGTCGAAGCGGTACAGGGTCGTGAACATCGCGATATCGGCTTCGGTGAGCACGTCGCCCGCGAGGTAGCGCTGGTCGGCGAGGAGGTCGTCGTAGTGCGCGAGCGCCTCGAAGAGGTCGTCGACGGCGTTGTCGTACGCGCGCTGGCTGTCCGCGAACCCCGCGCGGTAGACGCCGTTGTTGATGGGGTCGTAGATGTCCTCGATGAGGCGGTCGACCTCGTCCTGATAGCCCTCGGGGTAGAGGTCGACGTCGCGGGTCGCGAAATCGTCGAAGGCGACGTCGAGCATCCGCATGATCTCCTCGCTCTCGTTGTTCACGATGGTGTCGGCTTCCGTGTCGTAGAGCACGGGCACGGTGACGCGGCCGGTGTATTCGGGGTCGGCCTGCGCGTACACCTCGCGGAGGTACTCCAAGCCGAAGAGGTGGTCGGGGGTCGCGCCGGGCTTGTCGGGGTCGAACTCCCAGCCCTGGTCGTAGCGCACGGGGTCGACGACGCTGACGGAGACGGCGTCCTCGAGGCCCTTAAGCGCGCGCGTGAGCAGCGTCCGGTGCGCCCACGGGCACGCGTAGGAGACATAGAGGTGGTAGCGCCCGGACTCGGCGGGGTAGTCCTCGCCCACCCAGTTGCGGAACGTCGTCTCCTCGCGCTCGAACTCGCCGCTCTCGCCGTGCTCTATCATCTCCTCCTCGGTGCGCCACTCACCATCCACCATGCGTCCCATACGCGGGGACAGACGCGCCGGCCGTTTAGCCGTTGAGGGCGCGGCCCGTCTCGCCGGCTACACGAATGCGCGCACGGAGTTGTCGTACATCGCGCCGGCCTCGTCCTTGATGCAGATGCCGGCGTACAGCACGTCGTCGACGACGATTGGCGCGCCGTACGTGAGGTGGAAGACGTTCTCCGTGAGCTCGAACTGAACCTCTCCCGTTTCGGCGTTGAGCGCGAACAGCTGTTCGCTGCCGACGTACAGCCTCTCGCCGCCGACCGCCATCCTCGTCAACTGAGTGCAGTCGCTGGTGGCGCGCCAGTCCTCGTCGCCGGTGTCGTCGTAGGCCACGATGTCGTCGACGATGAGGACGAACAGCCGGCCGTCCGCGACTGCGGGCTCGCGGAGCGTGTAGATGCCGTCAACGAACCCCTCCCAGACCTTCGTGGGGTCGCCGACGACGCCGCTGGCGTTCGAGTTGTGACCGGTGTGGGCCGGCGTGTAGCCGTACGTCGTCCAACTGGCGTCGCTGGACAGAGAGATTTCGTGCCCCGATTCGGTGGACTGGCTGGGAGGACCCGGGGCCTCCGCGGGCGCGGTGCAGCCGGCGGTCGCGGCCGCCGCTGCGCCGAGTGCGCCGAGGAGGGCACGCCGCGAGAACCGACGGTTGGGCATGGTAGCGCGATTACGGCGTAGCAGCCGTAAGCCTGACGCTCCCCGGAGAACGGCGACTTCGGTGCCACGAGTCAGCCCCGGAACTGTTTTACTCGTCGGTCGGCCATCATACTGGTAATGAGCGACCTCGAGTCGGAGTACCGCCTCGACTACTTCGAGGAGGAGGACTTCGAGCGACGGGAGTGCACGGAGTGCGGGGCGCACTTCTGGACGCGCGACCCGGACCGTGAAACGTGCGGCGAACCCCCCTGCGAGGACTACCAATTCATCGACGACCCTGGGTTCGACGACGAGTACACCCTCGAAGAGATGCGCGAGCGGTTCCTCTCGTTCTTTGAGGACCACGACCACGAGCGCATCGACCCGTACCCGGTCGCGGCGAACCGGTGGCGCGACGACGTGCTGTTAACGCAGGCCTCGATTTACGACTTCCAGCCGCTGGTGACCTCTGGGCAGACGCCGCCGCCCGCCAACCCCCTCACCATCAGCCAACCCTGCATCCGGATGCAGGACATCGACAACGTCGGGAAGACGGGCCGGCACACGATGGCGTTCGAGATGATGTCGCACACGGCGTTTAACGCCCGCGAGGACACCGACGAGGAGTACGCCTACGAGGGCGAAGTGTACTGGAAGGAGGAGACGGTCGCGTACTGCGACGAGTTCTTCGTCGACATGGGCGCCGACCCTGGGGAAATCACGTACATCGAGGACCCGTGGGTCGGCGGCGGCAACGCCGGGCCCGCCTTCGAGGTCATCTACAAGGGGGCGGAGCTTGGGACGCTGGTCTTCATGTCGATGGAACAGGACCCCGAGGGTGACTACGAGATGAAGGACGGGAACCGCTACAGCCCGATGGACACGTACATCGTGGACACCGGCTACGGGCTGGAGCGCTGGACGTGGGTGAGCCAGGGCACACCCACCGTCTACGAGGCCATCTACCCGGAGACCATCGAGTTCCTGAAAGAGCAAGCGGGCATCGAGCACACCGAGGAGGAAGAGCAGCTCGTCCACCGTGCGGCGAAGCTCGCGGGCCACCTCGACATCGACGAGGCCGAGGACATCGAGGCGGCGCGGGACAACATCGCCGACCAGCTTGGCGTCGAGACTGAGCGGCTCCTCGACCTGCTGCGTCCGCTCGAGGACATCTACGCCATCGCGGACCACTCCCGGACGCTGGCGTACATGTTCGGTGACGGTATCGTGCCGTCGAACGTCGGCACGGGCTACCTCGCGCGCATGGTGCTGCGCCGCACGAAGCGCCTCGTGGACAACGTCGGCGCGGACGTGCCGCTGGACGAACTCGTGGACATGCAGGCCGAGCGCCTTGACTACGAGAACCGCGACACCATCCGCAGCATTGTCCGTAGCGAGGTCGAGAAGTACGCCGAGACGCTGGAACGCGGCGGCCGGAAGGTCCGCCAGCTCGCCGAGGAGTACGCCGAGCGCGGCGACCCCATCCCAACCAGCGAGCTCATCGAGTTGTACGACTCCCACGGCATCCAGCCGGACATGGTCGAGGACATCGCCAGCGAGGTCGGCGCGAGCGTCGACGCGTCCGACGACTTCTACTCGCTGGTCGCCGAGCGCCACGACTCCGCGGAGGCGCTCGAAACCGAGGAGAGCGAGGACGAACGCCTCGACGACCTCCCGGAGACGGAGGCGCTGTACTACGACGACCCCTACCGCTCGGAGTTTGAGGCGGTCGTCCTGGACGTCTTCGAGCGCGAAGAGGACGGCGAGGAGGTGTACGACGTGGTGCTCGACCAGACGATGTTCTACCCCGAAGGCGGCGGGCAGCCGGCCGACCACGGCACGCTGGCGACGGATGATCAGTCCGTCGACGTCGTGGACGTCCAGAAGCGCGACGGCGTGGTGCTCCACCGCACCACGGACGACCCCGGGAAGGGCGAGTTCGTGCGCGGCCAAATCGACATGGAGCGCCGCCAGCGCCTGATGGCTCACCACACCGCGACGCACGTGGTCGTCCACGCTGCGCGCGAGGTGCTCGGCGAGCACGTCCGGCAGGCGGGCGCGCAGAAGGGGACGGAGAGTTCCCGCATCGATGTTCGGCACTACGAGCGCATCGACCGCGAGACGGCCAAGCGCATCGAGCGCGTCGCCAACGACATCGTCCGCGAGAACACGAGCGTGCAGCGCGAGTGGCCCCACCGCCACGAGGCCGAGGAGAAGTACGGCTTCGACCTCTACCAGGGCGGGATTCCGGCAGGCGAGAACATCCGCCTGATTCACGTCGCCGAGGACGTCCAGGCCTGCGGCGGGACGCACGTCAACCGCACCGGCGAAATCGGCGCTATCAAGCTGCTGAACACCGAGCGCGTGCAGGACGGCGTCGAGCGGCTGACGTTCGCCGCGGGCGACGCCGCCATCGAGCACGTCCAAGAGTTAGAGGACGACCTGCTGGCGGCCGCGGAGACGTTCGACGTGGCACCCTCGGAAGTGCCCGAAACGGCCGAGCGGTTCTTCACGGAGTGGAAGGAGCGCGGGAAGACCATTGAGGACCTCAAAGAACAGGTCGCGGAGGCGCGCGCCTCCGGCGGCGCCGGCGGCGAGGAGGTCGAGGTCGCGGATACGACGGCAGTCGTCCAGCGCCTCGACGGCGACATGGACGAACTCCAGGCGACGGCGAACGCGCTCGTGGCCGAGGGCAAGATAGCGGTCGTCGGCTCCGGGCAGGACGGCGCGCAGTTCGTCGTCGCGGTGCCGGAGGGCGTGCCCGTGAACGCGGGCGACGTCGTCGGCGAACTCGCGAGCATGGTGGGCGGCGGCGGCGGCGGCCCGCCGGACTTCGCGCAGGGCGGCGGCCCCGACACGGAGAAACTCGACGAGGCGCTGGAAGCCGCACCGGAGATTCTGCGGGAAGTCGCGAGCGCGTAACGGCGCGCGCTACTGTTCTGAGGTGTCGCCGACGCCGTCGAGGCCGAGCACGCGCTCCGCCGCAGCGGCGACTTCGGGGACGTGTTCGTCGGGCGCGTAGACGCCGAAGCGCCACTGCACGCGCTGGGACTCCTGGAGGCCCTGCACGAGCGGGGATTGCTGGTCGAGCGGCCGGATTTCGTCACCGACGACGACGCGCACGGAGGACTCGGGCATCGACGGGTGGCCGGGGTTGTCCACGACGACCTCGCTGTCGGGGACGCCGGCGGTGTCGGCAATCTCACGCTCGAACGCACGGACGGCCGCGTGGTCGGCGTCCACGACGTCGCCGGGGACGTCGCCGCGTTCGGCCCAGACGGCGCGCTTATAGAGGTCGCGTTCGGTGATGCGGCGGGCGGCGTCGGCGGTGGCGTCGTGCTCGCGGAGCGCGCCCAGTAATTCGGCGTCGGTCATGCGCGCGAACGACTCTGGGTCGACGGCAGCGGTGTCGAGGAGGCGTTCGCCCGCGCGGTCGAGCATTGACCCTGCGATGCGGGAGACGTGGTGGCGGTAGACGGTTGCGTTCATGAGTGCGCGCCCCACGAGTAGGGATTCGGCGGTGGCGACGTTGCCCTCCGCGAGCACGAGGTCGTCGCCGCGGAAGGTGAGCGCGCGCAGCAGCCGGCCGTAGTCGATAGTGCCGTAGGGGACGCCGGTGTGGTGGGCGTCTCGCACGAGGTAGTCCATCCGGTCAACGTCCAACTCTCCCGCGACGAGTTGGCCGAGTTTGCCGTCGCCGCGGACGGTCGCGGCGACCCGGTCCGGGTCGAGGCCGTGGTCGCACAGCACGTCGCCGATGTCGCCGTCCACGAGGAGATGGGCGACGTCGTCGTGGTGGCGGCCGAGGTGGCGCTGGATGATGCCCTCCGTCTGGTGGCCGTAGGGGCCGTGGCCGACGTCGTGGAGGAGGGCGGCGGCGCGGACGGTGTCGGCACGCGCGCCGGTGACGTCGAGGTGGTCGAGCGCGCGGTCGGCGAGGTGGAAGACGCCCAGGGAGTGCTCGAAGCGCGTGTGGTTCGCCGAGGGGTAGACCAATCGAATCGTCGAGAGCTGCTTGATGTGGCGCAGGCGCTGGACGGGCGGCGTGTCCAGCAGGGCTTCGGCGACGCCGTCGACCTCCACCCAGTCGTGAACGCTGTCCTTGATGGCGCGCATCCTACGTCCGAGGAGGGGGCGAGCGCACCAAAGGTGGTTCGGAGACGTCGCGAACGTTTGCGTCGTTCCGTAGCGTTCTGTTCTAATACGTTAGCCGTTACCACGCAGCGCATCGTACAGTCCGACTACCGACGGGAGAGGCGGAGACGTCTTGTCATCCCCGTCCCCGACACTGCGACAGGACGTGTGGGTGCCGAAACGCCTTTTGACCGCGGTCGACTTCGAACTGCCATGAGCCGGCCACGCGTCGCGTTGCTGAACGCGGCCCACGACCCGACCGACACCACGCGGAACTTCCGCCGCGAACTTGACGCGGAGCTCGTGGAGTTCCACGCCGCCGACGGCGACCTCCCTGAGAGCCACGATTACGACGGCGTGGTCGTGACGGGGTCGCGGTCGTCGGTGTACTGGGACGAGGACTGGATCGACTCGCTCGTGGCGCACGTCGCGGACTGCCACGACGCGGGCGTCCCCGTCCTCGGGATCTGTTTCGGCCACCAGGTCGTCGCGGCGGCGCTGGGCGGTCGCGTCGACGGCATGGGTGAGTACGAAATCGGCTACCGGAGCGTCGAGCGCGTCGCCGACGACCCGCTGTTCGACGGCATTGACGAGACGTTCACCGCGTTCACCACGCACTCGGACGCGGTCGTGGAACTGCCGCCGGGCGCGCAGTTGCTCGCGGAGAACGACTACGGCGTCCACGCGTTCCGCCTCGGCGAGTCGGTGGGCGTCCAGTTCCACCCCGAGTACGACACCGAGACCGCCGCGGACGTCACCACGCGGAAGGACGACCTCGGCGACGAGCGCAAACAGGACGTACTGGACGGCATCACACCCGAGAACTACGCGGCGGCCTGCGAGGCGAAACGACTGTTCGAGAACTTCACGCAGTCGCTGGTCCAGCCGAAGGCCGCGGACTGACGCGGCTCTCGCGGGACACGCGGCGAGCAGGCCACGATGGCCCTCGCGTGCCGGTACCAGCCCCGAACTGTTACGGTAGTCCGGTGAATCCGTCCGAGTACGTTCTCACGGTTGTAGCTGCAGCACTGCGCTGTGGGCGACCGGCCGCTGCACGTCACGCGGCGGACTCTCATGACTGAACACGTCCACGACCGACTCGACGCAGCGTTCGACGAGCACAGTATCGGCCGCCAACTCCACGCGGTGCCGCCCCACGAGGTGTGCGAGGTACGGGTGGACGGCCAGCACGCCGTCTATAAGGGCGACACCGGGCCGACGGGGAGCGCGAGCACTGAGGGACGGGTCACGCGGTTCGTCGGCGAGTACACGACCGTCCCCGTTCCGGACGTGCTGTCGGTAGGCGGCGACTACTTCGTCGCCGCGTGGCACCCGGATGCGCCGGCACCCGACGGCGACCAGCGGGCGGACGAACCGTGGGCACGAGCGGCGGGCAGCGGGATCGCGATCCTCCACGAGGAGACTGCAGCGCACCTCGACGGCTACGGGTCCCTCCAGTTCGAGGACGAGACCCCGCATGCCGTGAAGTCGGACTGGCGAGCGGCGGCGATCGCGTACGTTCGTCGGCGTCGACCACTTCTCGCGGACCACGGGCACGCGGACGTCGCAGACGCCGTTCTCGATGCCCTCCGAGCTAACTCGGGCCTGTTCGGGAACGCCGGCGACCCAGTCTGCTGTCACGGCTGGTGGTCACCCGAGCACGTCGCGGTCGAAGGCGGCGACGTGACGTGTGTCGTCGACTTCGAGCACGCGATTGCTGCCCCCGCCGGATTCGACTACTGGCGGACCGTTCTCTCGGTATTCGATGGTGACACACCACAGCGGGCGTTCCGAGACGGCTACGAGCGGGTACGGCCGCTTCCCGAGGACTTCGACCGGCAGCAGTCGCTGTACGCCGTCCTGCACACCGTCTACTTCTTCGAGTCGCTGTACGTCCAGAATCAGCACGGTCCCGACGCCACGGCGTCCCACGCGAACGCGCTGCGGGACCACGTGTTCGAGGCGCTGTCCGGCCTCGATTAACGCCGGGCGGGCGGCTCGTCGCGGACGATTTTCCCGAGGAGGTCGCGGTTGTTCGCGCCCCAGCGGTAGAGTCGCTCGCGGAGGTTCTCGTAGCCCGGCACCTCGCGCAGCACCGCGAAAATCGGTTCGAGCACCGGGAAGTCGTGAGCGAGCGTGCGCTCGATGGCGGCGCCCCCGGAGTAGACGGCGTCGGCGGTGAGCAGGTGCGCGGAGCGCTCGTAGTCGGCGGGGAGCCGCGCGAGTTGGTCCGGGGAGAGCTCGGAGAACCCCACGATTTCGACGTCGCCGTGGCGCTCGGCGAAGTGCGCACACCACGTGCAGAACCCGCAGTCGTCGTCGAAGACCAGCCGCGGCGGATGCTCGGACATATCTCTACCTACGAACGGGGACACAAGAAAACCGTCGGCCGCGTCAGTCGAAGCGCCCGGTGACCGCGCCACAGGCCTCGCAGACGGCGCGAATCTCGGAGTGGTCGTCGGCGAGTTCGATTGTCTGGGTGGTGGTCTCCCCGCAGTCCTCGCACTCGCGGAGAATCTCGGTGTCGCCGGCCTCCTGTGGCGCGCCGATGGCGAGCGCGCGGACGCGCTCGTCGCCGCGGTTGACGCCGCGCTGGAACTCGCCGGGGCCGAAGCGCACGAGTTCGCCCGCGCTGACTTCCACTTCCTCGGTGCTGGCGGGCTCCTCGTCGGGCGTGGCGGACTGCTGGACGTCGAGCGTCTCGAAGGTGACCGTGCCGGCGAGCACGTGGAAAATCTCCTCCTGGTTCTCGTGGCTGTGGAGGCCGTACGCGAAGCTGTCGCCCGCGTCGAGTTCGTAGTAGTTGAGCGCGGCGTTGGCTGCGCCGAGCGCGTCCGTCAGCGGGACGTTCCGGTCGGCGGGCCCCATCCGGGAGTCGAGGTCGTCGAGGCGGACTTTTCGCATGTACGCAGCGACGCCGCGAATTCGGATAAGCCTGACTCGTCGCGCGCGAACGTGATACCCGCGGGGTTGATACTGCCGGGCGCCCGAATCGTGGGTATGGCAATCGACCCGCAGTTCCACGAGAACCGTGAGCAGGTGGACACGCACAAGGGCCACGATGTCTGGGGGCCAGTCGACGAACCGGAGAAACTCGGGATTCACGGCACGCACGTCGCCGTCGACTTCGACATCTGTCTGGCGGACGGCGCCTGTCTGGAGGACTGCCCGGTGGACGTCTTCGAGTGGGTGGACACGCCCGGCCACCCCGAGTCCGAGCGGAAAGCCGACCCCGCCAACGAGTCCCAGTGCATCGACTGCATGCTCTGCGTGGACGTCTGTCCGGTCGACGCAATCGACGTCGACCCGAGCCGATAAGGAGGGCGTCAGTTAGCGGGCGGAACCGGTGCGGGGGTCGCTACGACCGTTCGATTTCGAGCTGCTCTCGGAGCTGCTGGAGGGCTTCGCTGTCGGACAGCTCGTCGAGCCGCTCCTGGAAGTGCTCCTCGCAGACGCCGACCTTCAGGCCGCCCTTCTCGACGGTGAGGTCCGCGTCCCGGTCGCAGTAGTGACACTGCATACGTCTCCGTTCGGCCCACAACTACCTGAACCTCACGGCACCGGCACGCTTCTGTCAGTCCTCAGAGCCGCGCGCGAAAGTCGGCGTAGGCGGCCTCGTCGAGGCCCGTCTTCCCGACTTCGCGGCCGTGGGCGTCGCTGCCGCCCGCGGGGAGGAGGTCGTACTCGTCGATGGCGGCCTCCACGAACGCGCGGCCGTCGTCCTCGGGAGCCTCGCCGACGGGTCGGTTGTAGGGGTAGTGGAGTTCGACGGCGTCGAGCGCGTCGCAGCGAGCGAGCGCGGCCTCGGGGTCGGGGTACCGGAGCGGGTGTGCGAGGCCGACGACGCCACAGGCCTCGGTGAGGAGTTCGACGCCCGTCTCGAAGTCCGGGACGTCGCGGGCGACGAAACACGGGCCGTCGTTGCCGATGAGGTCCGCGAAGACCGCGTCTGGTGTGTCGTAGGCGGTGTCGGGGTGGGCGACGACGCTACGGGCGATGTGCGGACGGCCCAGTCCCTCGCGGGGTTCGACGTCGAGGGAGACGCCGAGTTCGGCTTCGACGTTCTCGATGATGGCGCGGCCGCGTGCGACGCGGTCGCGCTGGATACGGTCGGTCTCGGCGACGAGCGCGTCCGTGGGGGTGACACCGTAGCCGAGCAGGTCGAGGCGCTGGTCGCCGGCCGCGACGCGGAGTTCGATGCCGGCGACGACTTCGACGCCGGCGCGCTCGTCGACGGGTGCGTCGAAGCCGGGGTGGATACGGTCGTGGTCGGTGACCGCGACGGCGCTGACGCCGGCCTCGCTGGCGGCCGCGGGCACCTCGTCGAGCGTGAGCGTGCCGTCGGAGTGCTGCGTGTGGACGTGGAGGTCCGCGTAGACCATACTAGGACGGTGGGACGCCGACACCTAAACGGACTGGTGTGACTCGATCTGACATACAATCGCCCTTAGACAAATTAAATTCTTCATTATCGTTCATGCGCAACGTACTTGTGTATCGTGAAAGTTCGTGATGTTGATGACACTCCGAGAGACCGCCGACGTCCTCGCGTCGCAGAGCTACCCGCTGACCGCCGACGAGCTGGCCGACGCCATCGGGGACCACGAGCTCTCCCACCCCGACGGCAGCGAGAGCCTCGAATCCGTCATCGAGCGCACCGGCGAGACGCGCTTCGAAGACGCCCAGGACGCGACGTTCGCGGTGTACAGCGCCCTCGACGCCGACGCGGTCGGCCGCATCGGGTACAGCGACCGCGACCCGACGCCGATGGGGACCGACGGCCACGGCCAGGTTTCGTTCTAGGCGGACGGACCTGAACGTCCGTTACATTCATAATAACAAACTTCCAACGGTGGTAGTTGTTACCATGTCTATGGGTGCCTATGACGAAGCCGAACACGAGCGCCGCGAAGCGAAGACCAACAACGTCGAGGTCGCCGACGACGATACCCGGACGACCTACGAAGGCTCCGTGGAGTTCGAGGACGGCGACTCCGCCGAGGACCTCATCGACCAGTTCCAGCAGCTGCAGTCGAACTAGCCGCCCTGTTTTATCGCGAGCAGCGACCCCGTAGCGACGAGTACGACCGCAGCGACGTGGCCCGCTACGGCGACCACCAGCGGCGGGTGCGTCCAGACGAACGGCAGCATCACGGTCTGGAGCGCGCCGAACGCCAGCGTCCGCCGGTCGACCGCGCGCACCACGGCGGCGGTGTCGGCGTCGAAGTCGTAGGCGAGCGACCGCCAGAGCGCGACGACCGCCGCCCACCAGCCCGTACCGATGCGGTAGCAGACGTCCCAGAGCACGAGCAGCGCGAACGCCGCGGGGAGTACGGGCGGCTGCTCGCCGAGTAGCGCGGCGAACAGCGTCGCACCGTCCCGTGGGTCGTAGACGAACAGGTAGGTGAGGAGGGCGACGTACGCGACGACGCCGAGCACGACTTCGATGCTGGACGCGAACAGGAGTCGCCGGTAGCGGACCGGCACGCCGGGGTTCCGAGCGCGTCGGCCGATGTCGAGCATGAACGCGCTCCCCGCCGCGGCGACGACGACGGCGGCGGTCCCGGGGACGACGGTGCCGGGGAGGTCGTAGGCGAACGCGAGCGCGAGCAACACCGCCTCGAAGCCCGCGAACTGGACGAGGACGGCGGTGCGGTCCGAGACGTCGACGCCGGGGATCGCGCCGACGATGCTCTCGTACACCCACGCCTCGCCGTAGACCGCCTGCGTTCGCTCGGGGTCGGCGTCACTCATCGACGGCCTCCCCGTACTCGCGGAGCGCGCGCTTGGCGGCGTCCTCGAACGGCGTCAGTTTGACGGGAATCACGTCCCTGATGCCGTGGTCGGTGACGATTACGGGGTTCTTGAGGCCGTGAATCAGCGGGTGGGCGACGGACTTCGGGACGTCGGTCACGAGGTCCACCCAGTACGTCGAGAGCCGCGGCGAGAGCACGGGAACCGGGAGGACGAGGAGGCGTTTGCCCGCGAGTTCGGCGGTGCGTTCGAGCATCGTCTCGTAGGACAACACCTGCGGCCCGCCAACTTCGTACGTCTCGCCCGCGGTCTCGGGGTGGTCGAGGACGCCCACGAGGTAGGCGACGACGTCGCGGACGGCGATGGGCTGGCAGGGCGTGCGCACCCACTTCGGCGTCACCATCACGGGGAGTTTGTCGACGAGCTGGTAGACGACGTCGAAGCCCGCGCTCCCCGCGCCGACGATGACCGCGGCGCGCAGCGTCGTGAGGTCGAAGGCGGCGTCCGCGAGCACGGCCTCGACTTCGCGCCGCGAGGCGAGGTGCGGGGAGAGGTCGTCGCCGGTCTCCCCGAGGCCGCCGAGATAGACCACCCGGGAGACGCCGGCGGCGTCGGCGGCCGCCGCAAAGTTCCGGGCAGCGCGACGGTCGCGCTCGGCGAAGTCGCCGCCCGACCCCATCGAGTGCACGAGGTAGTAGGCGGCGTCGACGCCGTCGAAGACGCCCGCGAGTGAGTCGGCGTCGAGCAGGTCGCCGGCGACGATGTCGACGCCCTCCGGGGCGTCGTAGCGCTCGGGGTCGCGGACGAGCGCCCGGACGTCGTGACCGGCGGCGACGAGTTCGGGGACGAGGTGCCCGCCGACGAAGCCGGTGGCACCCGTGACGAGCACGCGCATACCGGCACGTGGGCCCGCGGCCGCTTAACTGTCGAGGACGGTCCAGCCGAAAGGGTTTGCCCGCCGAGCCCGAACGGTGGGTATGAGCGAGCGCTGCGAGGGCTGTGGCGACAGCGTCCGGGTCGCCGGCGGCATCGGCGACATCTGGACGATGGACCCCACTGGAACTGGTGGGATGACCCTCGAATTTACCGACGATTCGGAATTCTTCCTCTGTTTCGACTGCATCGACACGCTCCCCGACGAACCGGGTGCGGGCGACGTGGCCGCGCTCGGCGAGCAGTGAGGTTATCCGAGCGGCCCGCCTGCTTCCGACAGTGAATCCCGAGCGCATCGTGGGGGAGTTCCCCGCCCCTGAGTTCCGCGGCGCCCAGCAGCAGGCGCTACGGGACGTCCGCGACGCGTTCGACGCGGGCAACGACGTGGTGCTGGTGCGCGCGCCCACCGGCAGCGGGAAGAGCCTCATCGCGCGCGCCATCATGGGCTGCGCGCGCCGCGTCGAGGACGCCGACCCCGTCGACCCGACGGGCGCGTACTACACGACGCCGCAGGTCTCTCAACTGGACGACGTCGCCGAGGACGACCTGCTCGACGACCTCAAACTCATCCGCGGGAAGTCCAACTACACCTGTATTCTGCCGGGCGAGGAGGACACGCCGGTCGACCGCGCGCCCTGTGCCCGCGAGCGCGGCTACGACTGCGCGGTCAAACACCGCTGCCCGTACTTCTCGGACCGCGCCATCGCCTCCTCCCGGGAGTACGCCGCGATGACGCTGGCGTACTTCATGCGCACCGCCGGCAGCGAGGTGTTCCGCAAGCGCGACGTCTGCGTCATCGACGAGGCGCACGGGCTCGCGGAGTGGGCGGAGATGTACGCGACCATCGACCTGAACGAGCACACGGTCCCCGTCTGGACGGACGTGCGCATGCCGGACGTGGACGGCGACCCGGACGCCGCGGTGAATTTCGCCGAACACCTCGTGCGGACCTGCGAGAGCGCGAAAGACGAACTGCTCGGGCAGGACGAACTCACGCCCGAGGAGGCAGGGAAACGCGACCGCCTTCAGGAACTCATCTCGGAGTTGAACTGGTTCGTGGAGGACTACAAGGACCCCGAATCCGCCACGACGTGGGTGGTCGACGCTGACGAGAGTGCGGTGACGGTGAAGCCGATGGACCCCGAGCGCTACCTCAAGCACACCGTCTGGGACCGCGCGAACAGATTCGCGCTGCTGTCGGCGACGATTCTGAACAAGGAGGCGTTCTGCCGGAGCGTCGGACTCGACCCGTCGAACGTCGCGCTCGTCGACGTCGAACACACGTTCCCCTTGGAGAATCGCCCGCTGTACGACGTCACGCAGGGGAAGATGACCTACGAGGACCGCGAGCAGACGCTCCCGAAGGTCGCCGAGACAATCGTTCGCGTGATGGCCCGCCACCCCGACGAGAAGGGCATCGTGCACGCTCACTCCTACGACATCGCGGAGAAACTCGCGGGCCACCTCGAGGAGTTCGGGGTCGGTGACCGCGTGCGAACGCACGACTCGGACACCCGGGACGCCGAATTGGAGCGCTGGAAGGCCAGCGACGACCCTGAGGTGTTCGTCGCGGTGAAGATGGAGGAAGCCCTCGACCTGAAGTACGACCTCGGGCGCTGGCAGGTGCTCTGCAAGGCCCCGTTCCTGAACACGAACGACTCCCGGGTGGCTGCACGGCTCGCGGACGGCCAGTGGGCGTGGTACTACCGGACGGCGCTCCAGACCGTGATTCAGGGCTGCGGGCGGGTCGTCCGCGCGCCCGACGACCACGGCGCGACCTACGTCGTGGACTCGAGCATCCTCGACCTCTTCGACCGCGCGCGCACCGACATGCCGCCGTGGTTCCGCGACCAGGTGGACGCGATGACGACACCCGACCTCCCCGAGCCGGACGCGACCGCCGCGCTCGGCGATATTTCGGGCGACGTCGACCAGGTGGAGCCGACCTACACGTCCAGCAGCGGGTCGAGCACGTCGTCGAGCACGACTACAAGCACACAGAGCAGCGCGAGCGACGACCGCAATAGCAGCGGCGACCGGACTTCGCGCTCCGGGAGTCCACTCGCGGACGTCTGGGACGCCGAGTAGCTAGAAGAACGAGAGGCCGTAGACGAGCGAGGAGCCGAGCATCAGGGCCACGAGGAAGATGGCGAGTATCTGGTCCCGCGTCATACCCGACTCGTGGAGGCCGCCTGCCAAAGCCGTACTGGTTACGCGATTCGGGCGTCCAGCACGACGTGTTCGACGCCCGCGCTGTGGGACTTCACGCGCCGCCGCGCTTCGATTTCGACCGAGCGGCCGGCGCGCTCGCAGCCTGCACGGAGCCGTGACTCGGGCCGTTCCCACAGTTCGGCCTCGGGGACGGCGCTGTGGACGTGGAGGACGCCCCCGGAGACGAGGTTGTCGAGCGCGGCGTCGAGGTAGCCCGGGCCACCCTCGCTCGTCTCGACCTCGTCGACGGGGCCGCCGCCGAGCGCGTCGTAGTAGCCCATGACGACGCGGTCGGCTTCGCTGTCGACGTCGCGGCAGTCCCCGAGCACGCAGTCCAGGTTCTCGCTGACGCCGTTGAGTTGGGCGTTCTCGGCGAGGTAGCGGAACGACTCGGGGTTCTTCTCGACGGCGGTGACGCTGGCGCCGGTGCGCGCCATCGGGAGTGCGAAGTAGCCGATGCCAGCGAACATGTCGAGGACACGCTCGCCCTCGCTCGTGATTTGGCCCATGTGAGCGCGCTCGGCCTTGTTCCCCGGCGCGAACATCACGCGCGAGAGGTCGAGGGCGTACTTCGTGCCGTGCTCGGTGTGGACGGTCTCGGTGTCCCCTTCGCCCGCGACGACGGAGACGTCGGGTTCGCGGTGTTCGCCGTCGATACCGCCGCGCGCGAGCACGGTGTCGGCCTCGCTGTGGAGGTCCAGCAGCGCGTCGCCGACCTTCCCGGGGCGCGGGCAGTCGGTGAAGTCGGCGAGAATCACGGTGCCGACGACCGCCCACGACGACGGCGCGCGGTCGCGCTCGGCCTCGCGCCAGCCGCGCTCGCGGAGCAAGTCGTCGAGGCCTGGTGCGCGTAACTCGGGATTCTCCTGTTCGACGACGCGCTCGAAACCGGTCTCGATGGGGCGTTCGGTGACCGGGAGTTCGACGTGCTCGGCGTCGTGCTCGCGGACTTTCCGCGCGTCGTCGTAGACCCCCTCGGCTTCGAGGTCGGCGATTCGGGCTTCAGAATCCAGTTTCGGGACGACGACGGCGAGGTCCATCAGGCCTCGGGGAGGACGTGGAGGCCAGCGCGGGACTTGAACGCCGGGACGGTGCTGGCGTCGTCGTCCACGTAGTCCGGGCGCGGGACGGTCTTGGACTCGTAGGTCTCGGGGTCGAGAATCTGGACGGCGTTGTCGTCCTCGACGGTGACGACGGTGGCGTCCGTGGCGTCGTCTATCGAGCCGAGTTTCCGGGCGTCGGGCGCGTCACCGTCCTCGTAACTCGCCTCATAGGGCTCGCCCGTGGTGACGCGGACGCCCTTGAGGTTTCCGTGGACCGAGCGCACGAGCACTGGGCCGCCGTCGTCGTCCGCGAGGCTGATGACGTCGCCGGGCGTGAATTCGGGGAGCCGGATGGCGTAGGTCACGCGGTAGACCTCGTTGCCGTCCTCGTCCTCCGTGACGAGTTTCTCGTGGTCCTCGAAGCTCCCGCCGAACTCCTCGATGACCTTGCGCGCGAGTTTCAGCCCGATTTTGTTCGTCGAGAGTTTGAGGTCGATGCCGGATTCGGCCTCCGAGACCTCCGTGACGAAGGCGTTCCGGTCGCCGGTGGCCTCCATGTCGGCGACGATTTGGTTGGCGAGTTCGGTCGCGCGGTCGGTCTCCTCGGTGGTCGGGTCGCGGCCGACGGCCCGCACCTGCACGATGGACGCGAACGAGTCGCCCGCGATGCGGCCACACCGCTTGCACGTCTGGCGGCTGACCTTCACCGGGACGACGACCTCCTCGGTCTGGACCTCGTCCCGGACGACGCCCGTGAACAGGCAGTGCATCCGAATCGTGTTCTGGTCGACCTGCTCGGGGCGGACCTCCCAGTCGACGTCCTCGGCCTCGACGTGGACCGCCAGCGCCTCGCTGGTCTCCTCGATGGCGACGTCGGTGTAGTCGTCGGCGTCGACGTCAACCCAGCGGTTCCCGCGGTGGACCGCGCCGCAGCGCGCGCACACCATCACTTCGATGCGCTCGGGCGCGTCCACGAATTCGAAGTCCTCAAAGTAGCAGGCGTCACACAGCGAGCGCTCGCGGCGGGTGACGCCGTCGCCGTCGGCGTCGATGGCGTCGCCGCAGCGGGGGCAGAACGTGCCTGCGTCAGTCATACACCGAGGTAGGCCGCGCTGCCTGTTAAGTTGCCCGTCGCAGGCTCACCGGACAGCGGGCGGGCACTCGCACGCGCCAGTTTCACTTTCAATCCGGTGTATACGAGGCTTTATGATGCGGTGGGGACAACGACTGTGTACATGCCCGAAGCAGACCTCGAGGAACTCCCCGGTGTCGGCCCCGCGACCGCGGAGAAACTCCGAGAGAACGGATTCGAGTCGTTCCAGAGCATCGCCGTCGCGTCCGCCGGCGAGCTCTCCAACACCGCAGACATCGGCGACAGCACCGCCGCAGACGTCATTCAGGGCGCCCGCGAGGCCGCCGACGTCGGCGGGTTCGAGACCGGTGCGACCGTGCTCGAACGCCGCGAACAGATTGGCAAGCTCACCTGGAACGTCCCCGAAATCGACGAGATGCTCGGCGGCGGCATCGAGACGCAGTCCATCTCGGAAGTGTACGGCGAGTTCGGTGCCGGCAAGTCCCAGGTCACCCACCAGCTCTCGGTGAACGTCCAACTCCCCCAGGAGCAGGGCGGGCTGCGCGGCCGCGCCATCTTCATCGACTCCGAGGACACGTTCCGCCCCGAACGCATCGACGACATGGTGCGCGGGCTCAGCGACGAGAAGATTCAGGCCGCGATGGACGACCGTGACATCGACGGCACCCCCGACGACGAGGAAGCGATGGAGGCGCTCGTCGAGGAAATCCTCGACAAAATCCACGTCGCGAAAGGGTTCAACTCCAACCACCAGATGCTGCTCGCGGAGAAGGCTCAGGAGATCGCCTCCGAGTACGAGGACGACGAGTACCCCGTCCGCCTGCTCTGCGTGGACTCCCTGACCGCGCACTTCCGCGCGGAGTACGTCGGTCGTGGCGAACTCGCGGACCGCCAGCAGAAACTCAACAAACACCTCCACGACCTCGACAAGGTCGGCAACCTCTACAACGCCGCCGTCGTCGTCACCAACCAAGTGCAGTCCAACCCGGACTCCTTCTTCGGTGACCCCACGAAGCCCATCGGTGGAAACATCCTCGGCCACAAGTCCACGTTCCGGATGTACCTCCGCAAGTCCAAGAACGACAAGCGCATCGTCAAGCTCGTCGACGCGCCCAACCTCGCCGACGGCGAAGCCGTCATGCGCGTCCAGGACGGCGGCATCAAGCCGGAATAGTACCTTTTGCTACGCTCGCGGCCTTCGGCCGCTCGCTGGCAAAAGCTACGCTAAAAGCATTCCTCGCTCCCGTTGGTCGCTCGTCGACCTCGCGGATGCTAGTCTATAGTGACTGTTCAGACAGCGACCGCCGCTCCGCGTAAGACCTTATTACGTGTGAATCACGTACCCCACGGCGATGGAGTTAGAGGCGATTCCCGGCGTGGGGGCGAAGACCGCGGAGTCGCTGCGGTCCCTCGACGACCCTGAAGACGCACTACAGCGTGGGGACGTAGCGGCGGTCGCTCGCGCGCCCGGCGTCACCGACGGGCGGGCCGCGCGCATCGTCCGCGGCGCGATTCGCACGCGCCACGACGACCCCGGCGGGTTCCTGGCGACGGACCGCGCCAGCGAGGTGTACGAGCGCGTGCTCGCGCTGCTGCAGGAGCGCGCGGTCACCGACTACGCGAGCCAGCGGCTGCGCACGTTCTACCCGAGCGCCACCGAGTCCCGCATCGCGGAGGTCAACGACTTCGCGGCGGACGCGATGGCGCGCGACCCCGACCCAGAGGTGCTGGACGCGCTGGAAGGCGTCGAACCGTTGTCGCGGGCTGACGGGCTCGCAGTTCGGGACCGATGTCTCGCGACGACGGACGCGGAGACGTACAGCGAAGCGCGGGACGCGTTCCCCGAGCTGTCGGTGGAAGTCGTCGAGGACGCGCGTGGGCTCGCGGACCTCGCGCGCGGCTACTCGACGGTCGTGGCGCTCGACGAGGCGTTCGCGGGCGTGGAGGTCGACGGCGACGTGCGCGTCGAACCCGACGCGCTGGAGCGCCCGGAGGAAGTCGTCCCCGAGCGCGTGCTCTCCTTCTTCGCAACGAACCGCGACCGCATCCGCGCCGCGGTCGCCGTCCACGAAGCCGCAGGGCTGGAGACCGACGTCGACCTCGACGAACTGGACGCGGCGCTCGCCCAACTCGACTCGGAGGGGGCGGTCGCGGGCGACGACGAACTCGACCGGCTCTCGACGGCGGTTGACGACCTCGACGCGGCGGTGTCGACCGCAGAGTCCGTGGCGAACGACCAACTCCGGGAAGTCATCCAGGAGCAGGACGTCACCATCGAGGGCTCGGACCTCCTGAGCCTCGTGGAGCGCGGCGCGGGCGTGGACAGCCTGCTCTCGCGGGAACTCGCCGACGAGTACGCCGACGCCGTCGACGCCGCGCGCGCCCACCTCGTGGACGCGCTGGCGTTGCGCGACGGGGAGGCCAGCGTCGCCCGGCAGGCGTTCGGAGACTCGCCGACGTTCCCCGTCGACCACGACCCGGAAGCAGTCTCCCGATTGCGCGAGGAACTGACCGCGGCCCGGGACCGCCGGAGCGCGGAGCGCAAGCGCGAACTCGCGGCGACGCTGGCGGACCTCCGGGAGCCGACGCGTGGACTCGTGGAACGCGCACTGGAATTGGACGTGGAGTTGGCGGTCGCGCGATTCGCCGACGACTTCGACTGCGTGCTCGCCGAGCGCGGCGGCCGCGGGTTCGACATCGAGGGCGGGCGCTCGCCGATTCTGGACGTCGCCTTCGATGCCGTCGAGCCCGTGGACTACGGCGTCGACGGCGTGGCGCTGCTCTCCGGCGTGAACTCCGGCGGGAAGACGAGCACACTCGACCTGGTGGCTGTCGTGGTCGTGCTCGCGCACATGGGGCTCCCGGTGCCCGCGGAGTCCGCCAGAGTGCCCGAAGTCGAGGAACTGCACTACTACGCGAAGTCCCAGGGGACGCTGGACGCGGGCGCGTTCGAGGCGACGCTCCGGGACTTCGCGAGACTCACCGAGGGCGCGGCGCGGAAACTCGTGCTCGTGGACGAACTCGAGTCCATCACCGAGCCGGGCGCCTCCGCAAAAATCGTGGCGGGCATCCTCGAAGAACTCCACGAGGCGGGTGCCTCGGGCGTGTTCGTCTCCCACCTCGCAGGCGAGATTCGCGACCAGTGTGGATTCGACGTGACCGTCGACGGCATCCGCGCCCGGGGACTGGAGGACGGCGAACTGGTCGTCGAGCGCTCTCCGGTCAAGGACCACCTCGCGCGCTCGACGCCCGAACTCATCGTGGAGAAGTTGGCCACGCAGGGCGACGGAACAGCAGGCGGCGACGGCGCGTCCGCGGGGTCGTTCTACGACCGGCTGCTCGGGAAGTTCTGACCCGAATCCACTGAGTCGCCGGCTCTCGGCGCCGAATGCCGATTCTGTGGCGAAGGGTTAAGTGGGTTCGCGAGCGTGGTGAAAGTGATGAGCGACGACCCCGAAGAGGGGATGCTGGGCTGGGACGAGTCCGTGTTCCGGGACGAGCACGTCTTCGAAATCGACTACGTCCCGGAGGTCTTCCAGCACCGCGAGTCCCAACTCCAGACGCTGCAGTACGCGCTCCGCCCCGCCGTCCGGGGTAACCGCCCGCTGAACGTGATGGTTCGAGGACCGCCCGGCACGGGGAAGACGACGGCGGTCCAGAAGTTGTTCGGCGAACTCGGCGGTCAGCACGGCGTCCGCACGGTGCGCGTGAATTGCCAGGTCGACTCCACGCGGTACGCGGTGTTCTCCCGTATTTTCGAGGAGATTTTCGACTACGAGCCGCCCTCCTCCGGGATTTCGTTCAAGAAACTGTTCGGCCAGGTCGCCGAGCGTATCGCCGACGACGAGGAGGTGCTGGTGGTGGCGCTCGACGACGTGAATTACCTCTTCTACGAGGACGAGGCCTCCGACACGCTGTACTCGCTGCTGCGCGCCCACGAGACGCACTCCGGCGCGAAAGTCGGCGTCATCTTGGTGTCCTCAGACCTCGACCTGGACGTCATCGAGAACCTCGACGGCCGCGTACAGTCGGTGTTCCGGCCGGAGGAGGCGTACTTCCCGTCGTACGACCGCAACGAAATCACGGACATCCTCCGCGACCGCGTCGACGTCGGCTTCCGCGACGACGCGGTGCCGACGACGGTTCTGGACCGCGTCGCAGAACTCACGGACGAGGCCGGCGACCTCCGCGTCGGCATCGACTTGCTGCGGCGCGCGGGCCTCCACGCCGAGTCCCGTGCGAGCACCACCGTCGAGCCGGAGGACGTGGACGCGGTCTCCGAGGAAGCGAAGAACATCCACCTCTCGCGGAGCCTGCGCGCGCTCTCCGACACCGAGCGCGCGCTCGTGGAGACGGTCGCGGACTGCGACGGCGAACAAGCCGGCGACGTCTACGACGCCTTCAACGACCGCACCGACCTCGGCTACACGCGGTACACGGAAATCGTGAACAAGCTCGACAAGCTCGGACTCATCGACGCGGAGTACGAGCAACTCGACGGCCGCGGCCGCTCGCGGACGCTCCGGCTCACGCACGACCCCGAAGCCGTGAAAGAGCAGCTCTAGCAGGCACTTTTTTGCGCTTCGGGGGTGCGCCTCCGGCGTCCTCCCTGGCAAAACTTGCGGAAAAAGCACTCCTCCTTCGGTCCGTTCCGTCCCTCAGTCGTCGGCCCGCGCTCACTGCATTCGCGCGGTGAACCGCTCGCCTCGGGTCTTTCAGACCGCTCGGCTCGCGGATGCTAGCTCGATTCTCCCACTCGGCGGCACGCTCAGCAGCGGGTCACGGCGTCAGCGTCAGGTAGGTCGCGACGAGTGCGACGCCGAGCGCCGCGAGGAACAGCAGGTAGCCGATGAGTGTCGTTAGCCCCGTTCCGCCGCCCATGGACGACTTGCTCATGGACATACCGCAGAGTTGTCGCGTAGCCGTCAAAATAGTGGTGGCGTCCGCTCTGCCCTACTCGCGGTCCGGCGACCGGCGCGCCACCACCGTTTCGCCTGCGCTGACCTTCTCGCCCTTCTCGACGAGGAGGTCGTCGCGGTCGTACTCCTGCGGGAGAATCACGTCCGCGCGGCTGCCGAAGGAGATGTGGCTGATGCGGTCGCCGCGCGTGAGTTCGTCGCCGACTTCGACGTAGGTGTGGATGCGGCGGGCGAACGCGCCCGCGATGAGGATTACTTCGTAGTCGTCGCACGTGACGCGGACGCGCTCGTTGTGTTCCGATTCCTTGTCGAAGGCGGGGCGGTGGCCGCCCGCGCGGTGGTCGACGGCGTCGACCGTGCCGGAAAGCGGCGCGCGGTTCACGTGCACGTCGTGGACGTTCATGAACACGCCCACGCGGAGGCGGCCGTCCTCGGTCTCGCGAATCACCGACACCTTACCGTCCGCCGGCGTGACAGCGCCCTGGCCGTCGGGCGTGCGTTCGGGGTCGCGGTGGAACCACGCGACGAACCCCGAGAGCGCGAGCGCTGCGACGCCCCACAGCGACGACACGAACAACAGCGCCGCGCCGACGGCCGCCGCCGGCAGGGCGTACGTCCACTTCCACGGGCCACGCGCGAACATACCCGTCCTTGGCCGTCCGCCACCGATAGCCCTTCGGTCGCTGCTGGGGCAGGTCCGAGCCGGGGTGTTTATCGGCGTCCGCTCGCAAGAAAGGAGTCGATGAACGCGCGCCACGCTCGCTACCCGTTCCTCGGCGAATCCCGGCAGGCGGTCCAGGAGGCCGGGGTGGACCTCGCGGCGGTCGTCGCCGAGGACGATGCGGTCGTCGAGCGCGCCCGCGAACGCGTCGTCGGCTCGCTCACGAACGGCGAGGTCGGCGAGCGCGCGCGCTCGGACCGCGTGGAGCTGCTCTCCTACCCCGTGGCGCGCGTGCTCGTCTCCGTCGTGGACGAACACGTGCTCGTGCGGAAGTACGCTGACGCCGAAGCCAACGCCGCCTACGAGCGCTTTACCGCTGACGAGACCGACGACTCCGAATTCAAGAGCGTCGGCGACGACGCCAGTCTCTCCCGGAAGGACCTCCTCCGGGAGTTCGACCTGACGAACCATGTCCACGCCACGCAGGACGGCTACGATGTGGACGTGCCGACGTACCTCCTGCTGTCGTCGTCGCTGCGCCCGGACAAGTGGCGGCTCGTCAACCGCGCGCTCGACGACGGCCGCGTCCCCGTCAGCGAGCCCGAATTGGACACACTCCTCCGCGAAGCCGTCCGGGACCGGGTCGCCGAGGGCCTGCCGCTGAACGTCCCTGACGAGGTCGCCGACGCACTCGAAGGCCCGGAGGCCGCCGTCCGGGACGTGCTCTCGGAGATGGACCTCACGCGCGAAATCGACACCGTCGTCCCGGAACTGTTCCCGCCGTGCATGCAGCACCTCCTCGACCAGGTGCAGCGCGGCGAACACCTCCCGCACCACAGCCGCTTCGCCATCACCACGTTCCTCGCCAACATCGGACTAACGACCGACGAAATCGTCGACATCTACAAAGTGAACCCGGGGTTCGGCGAGGAGATGACCCGCTATCAGACCGACCACATCCGCGGGGAGTCCAGCCCCACCGAGTACACGGCGCCGTCGTGCGCGACGATGAAGGCGTACGGAGACTGCACGAACCCAGACGACCTCTGTGACGCCATCAATCACCCACTGTCGTACTACGAGGCGAAACTCGACGACGAGGACGACGACGACCTAGAGGACTGGCGCGAGCGCGAGAACGAGGACGCGGAAGCGGATGCGGACGCCGAAGCCTGACTACTCCTGCTTGCCGGAGAGCCAGTAGCCGACGCCGGCCATCACGAGAATGAAGACGACCACGGCAGTGACGACGCCGTAGGCGCCCGTCTCCCCGAACCCCTCGCTCATCGTGCCGGCGGCCACGAGGATGGCGATGAAGACGAGAGTAGACAGGATGGCGATACCCGCTTCGAGGCGGGCGTCGGGCCCTTCAGACATACTGCGAGATTTCGTCGGCCCGGGCAAAAGCGCTTCGAAGCCGTCACGCCGGCCGCGACTCGTGGCGGACAGCCCTGTCGACGGCCGGTGATTCGTCGTCCGAACTAATAGGGCTCGGAGTCGTATATCAACCCCGATTTTGCGGGGTTTAGGCGTCTCCAGCGCCTACACTGTGGTATGGCTCCCGCCACGAAGTCCCGACAGCCGCCCAACGACCGGAGCCGCCGCGCCCGCCGCGAGGAACTGCGCGTGACCGCGCTCGGCGACGGTACCTATGCAGTCGAATCTCCGTCCGGCAACGTCTACGACGCCGACCTCGACGCCGGCGAGTGCACGTGTCCCGATCACCAGTTCCGGGGCGTCCGCTGCAAGCACCTGCGCCGCGTCGCCATCGACATTACGCTCGGCGAAGTTCCCGCGCCCGGCGAGCGCGACGCGACGTGTGCAGCCTGCGGCGACGACCTATTCGTCGACCGCGAGGCCGCCGACCCGGTCTACTGCGAGGACTGCACGCTCGAACCCGGTGAGACCGTTGTCGACCGCGAGACCGACAAGCTCGTAGTCGTCGTCGAATCCACGGACGACCGCGCGAGCGACGTCCGCATCCCGGAGTGCGGCTGGTCGGTCGCCGACCACCACTCGAACCGCGACTACGACGCCGACGACCGCGTCGTCGACGTGCTCTACCCGCTGGAACGCAGCGTCTCCCCGGAGGACATCTCGCCGCAGGACCTCCGCCGGTACTCGTTCCCACGCGGCCGCCTCGAACGCCGCGACTAGTCGAGCATCGACGCCGCTTCCTCGGGCGTGAGCACGCCCTGCTCGACGGCGTGCAGCACGTCCTTGATGTCGTTGCCCTCGGCGTCGTCCTCGTCGCTCCCCTGGAGGTCGTCGAACGTCTCGCCGTCCTCGATGGCGGTCTCCTTCTTCACGCGGTAGTTCCCGCCGTCGGTCTGGTAGACGTCCGCGGGGTGGAAGAAGTACCAATCCTCGCGGTCGAAGCGCACGCCGATCTTGGGCTTCGCCCCGAAGTTCTGACTGAAGTAGACGAGCGCTTCGACCTCCTCGCCCGTGAGGTAGATGGGGTCGCCTGCGCTGGACTTGGCTTCGACGGCGTAGAAGACGCTGCCGTCGCCCGCGAGCACGTCCGGGAGTTCGCGCTCCGTCGCCGCGCCGCTGGCGGGTGCCCGCATCACGGCGAACCCGCGCTCGTCGAACGCGTTCACGAGCTCGCGCTCCCGCCTGTTCCCCTTCGCGTTCGAGTTAGACATACTCCGACCCCGTGCCCGCTGTCATACCCGCCGCTACGCAGTCGGGGGATAGGAGGCTTGCGCCACGCGCCTGCCATCAATCGTTTCACGACTGCGCTTCACACCCCTCGTATGCCCGGTGAATACATCGTCGACCGCGTCGACGGCATCGTCCACGAGGAGACCCAGGTCCACGAGTACGGCGTCGACTTGACCGTCGCGGCCGTCTACGAGGTCGCCGAGCGCGGCCACCTCGACTTCGGCGGCGACGAGTTCGCCGACGCGGACCTCCGCCCGCTGGCGTCCGCGCTCCGTGACCCTGACGACGAGTACGAGTGGTGGACGCTGAAAGCCGGCACGTACCTCGTCGAGTTCAACGAGTCGCTGCGCGAGGGCGCGCCGCTGCGCGTCCAGACCCGCCGCGAACTCCGCGAGAACGGTGCCTATCACCCCTCCATCGTCACCACAGAACTCGGTCCGATGCCGCTGACCGTCCCGGAGGGCGGCGTCGAACTCAAGGAGAACGCGCGCGTCTCGACACTGATGGATCGATAACCGACCAGCCGACGGGACAACATCCGCGAGCCGAGTGGTCTGAAAGACCCGAGGCGAGCGGTTCACTCGCGGCGAAGCCGCGAGGAGTGCTTTTTCCGCAAGTTTTGCCAGGAAGGGCGCCGGAGGCGCACCCCCGCAGCGCAAAAAAGTGCGTGCGTTACGTCCCGTGCTGCCAGGAGGTCATGTACTCCTCCTGTTCTTCGCTGAGGGTGTCGAGTTCGACGCCTTCGGCGTTGAGTTTGATTTCCGCGAGTTTGCGGTCGAGGTGGTCGGGGACTTCGTGGACGCCGGCGTCGTAGTCGTCGGCGTTTTCGACGAGTTCGCGGATGGAGACGGCCTGCACGCCGAAGGACTGGTCCATGACTTCGACCGGGTGGCCGAGGCTGACGGGGGTCGCGAGGTTGACGAGGCGGCCTTCGGCGAGCACGTTGATGCGCTTGCCGGAGGGGAGTTCGTACTCGCGGACGCCGTCCCGGACTTCCTGTTCGCTCTCGGCCATCTCGCGGAGCGCTTCGAGGTCGATTTCGATGTCGAAGTGGCCGGCGTTGGCGAGGACGACGCCGTCCTGCATCTGCTCGAAGTGGTCCTCGACGATGACGTCGCGGTTGCCCGTGGTCGTGATGAAGACGTCGCCGACTTCGGCGGCCTCGCTCATCGACATGACGTCGTAGCCCTCCATGTGGGCTTCGAGCGCGCGCCGCGGGTCGATTTCGGTGACGATGACGTTCGCGTTCTGGCCGCTGGCCTTCTTGGCGACGCCGCGGCCGCACTGGCCGTAGCCCGCGACGACGACGTCCTTGCCCGCCCATGAGAGGTTCGTGGTCATCGCAATCGAGGCCAGCGAGGACTCGCCGGTGCCGTGGACGTTGTCGAAGAGGCGCTTCATCGGTGTGTCGTTGACGGCGATGACGGGGTACTCGAGCGCGTCGTCGTCGTCCATCGCGCGGAGACGGTGGACGCCGGTCGTGGTCTCCTCGGTGCCGCCGACGATGGTGTCGATGAGCTCGGGGTGGTGCTCGTGTACGCGGAAGACGAGGTCGCCGCCGTCGTCGACCGTGACGGTTGGCTCGTGGTTGAGGACGGCGTCGATGGCCTCGTAGTACTCGGTGTCGCCGACGCCGTGCTTGGCGTAGCTCGTAATCGAGGGGTGGGCGTCGAGCGCCGCGGAGACGTCGTCGTGGGTCGACAGCGGGTTGCAGCCCGTGATTGCGACTTCCGCGCCGGCGTCGGCCATCGTCTCGACGAGCGCGGCGGTCTTCGCTTCGACGTGTAGCGCCATCCCAACGGTCTCGCCCGCGAGCGGCTCGTTCTCCTGAAAGTCCGCGCGCAGTGAGGAGAGAATCGGCATGTGTTCGAACGCCCAGTCGATCTTCTTCCGGCCGGCGTCGCGAGCGGACCCGACCTCGTCGAGTTGCTCGCTAATCGGCGACGCAGTTGTCATACGGGTGTGGACGAAGAGTGGATTCAAAACCCTACCGAAGCCGCGGAGAAAGCGGGCGGGACGGCGGGCGCGTGTCCGATGGTGGCGGTGGTTGCCGCCGTCCGTCGCCCGAACGGAAATCCTCGTGGGCGGCCGGGACGCCACGTGCTCGACTCACATTCCGTGGCCGCCCAGCGAGGGGGTGCTGACGCCGTCGACAGTGGGTGCCGCAGGCCGTCTGGCCTGCGTTGGATGCCTCGGACGGGTACTGAAAAAGTTCGTTGGCCGGGAATTGACTTGTTCGGATTCGAAGCCGTTCCGGCGCTCAGTTACCGTTTCCGGAATTGCCGTTGCCGTTCCCGTTGCCCGGCCCGTTACCGCCAGCGTTGCCGTTCCCGGGACCGCCGCTATCGTCGTCCGGCCCCGGGCCGTTCCCGTGGCCGTTTTCATTTCCGTTCCCGTTGTTGCCGTTACCGTCGTTCGCGGCGCCGGCGCCGTTCCCGTTGCCGTTGTTGCCGTCGGCGCCGTGGCCGTTACCGTTGGCCTCGTCGCTCTCGTCTGCCTCGGAATCATCACTCTCGTCTGCCTCGGAATCATCACTCTCGTCTGCCTCGGAATCATCACTCTCGTCTGCCTCGGAATCATCACTCTCGTCTGCCTCGGAATCATCACTCTCGTCTGCCTCGGACTCATCGCCCTCGTCTTCCTTCGGTCCGGGGTCGACGTGGTCCGGGCGGTTGTCCGCGCCCGGATTGTTGTCGACCACGAACGCTGCGACCGCCTGCCCGCTCATGTTGCCCTCGGCCTGGAGGGCTGCGACGAACGCGGAGACGCGCTCGCCGAACGACTCCGTGGCGTTGCCGTCCTCGCTCACGGTGAGGGTCGCCGTCGTCTCGGCGGTCACGTTGTTTGCTTCCGCGACCACGCTGACGGTGACGTTCTGCTCGGGCGCCGGCAGGCCGACGGTGCCGCTCTCGTCGGTCGTGTAGTCGCCTTCGCCAGCGTACGAAATGTTGTCCAGCGCGTCGACGGAGACCGACGCGTTGGCGACGCCGTCGCCGCTGGCGTTCGTCACGGAGACGGTCGCTGAGGCGTCCTCGCTCTGCGAGACGCCGACGGACAGCTCGGCCGCGTCGTCAGTCGGTGCGACGAGGTCGACCGTCGTCGCTGCCGTGGCGTTGTCGGCTTCCGCGACGACGTCGACGGTGACGTTCTGTTCGGGCGCGGGCAGACTGACGGTGCCGTTCTCGCCAGTCGTGTAGTTGTCCGCGCCGGCGTACGTCACGTTGCCCGCTTCGCTCACGGACACGGACGCGTTGGCGACGCCGGCGCCACTAGCGTTCGTCACGCTGACCGTCGCGTTACCGTCGTCGGCCTGCGTGACGTTCACGGAGATGTCGCTGGTGTCGTCGGTCGGTGCGACGAGGTCCAGCGTCGTCTCTGCGGTGGTGTTGTCGGCTGTCGCCGTCACCGAGACGGAGACGTTCTGGTCGGGCGCCGACAGCGTTACCGTGCCGTTCTCGTCGGTCGTGTAGTTGCCCTCGCCGACGTACGAGGAGTTGTTCAGTGCTTCGACGGTGACGGACGCGTTCGCCACCGTGGTGTTGTTCTCGGCAACCGTCACCGTGACGGTGCCATCCTCCGCTTGGTCGCCGCTCACGCTCAAGCCGTCGGCAGCCACCGCTCCACCCGGAACCGCAGCGATGACCGCAACGACGAGCGCGGCGACCAGTAGTGTGTGCCTCTGGTGCCGCATGCACTCCCCGCGTTCGGCCACGAGCCGAATAAGCGTAGTGGCACACGTCAACGAGAAACGACATTCGTGGGCCGCAACTACCCGATTCGACGGGTTCGCTACTCGGCGCGTTCGGCGACGGCGGCCGCCCGCGACTCGGCGTGCTCCCGAATCGCGGCTTCGTCGAGCGTCTGGACTTCGCGGTCCCGCATCAGCACCTCGCCGTCGCAGACCGTGTGCCGCACGTCGCCGCCGGTCGCGGCGTACGCGAGGTGGGAGACGTAGTCGTGGACGGGCGTCAGGTGGGGCGCGGAGAAGTCCACGACCGCGAGGTCGGCGTTCACGCCTTCCTCGATGCGCCCGCTGTCGAACCCGAGGGCTTCTGCGCCGCCCGCGGTCGCCATCTCGACGGCGGCCTCGGCGGGGACTGCGGCGGCGTCGTCGGCCGCGAGTTTCCCGAGCATCGCCGCGTCCCGGAGCTCGTCGAAGAGGTCGAGGTCGTTGTTCGACGCCGCGCCGTCCGTCCCGAGCGCGACGTTCACGCCCGCGTCGCGCATGGCTTGGACGGGCGCCATCCCGGACGCGAGCTTCATGTTCGACGCCGGACAGTGGACGACGCTCGCGCCGCGCGCCGCGAGCAGCTCGTGCTCGGTTTCGTCGGTGTGCACGCCGTGCGCGAGGAAATCCTCGTCGGTGACCATCCCGAGGTCGTCGGCGTACTCGATGGGGCGCTCGCCGCGCTCGTCGACGATTGGGTCGACCTCGTCGCGCGTCTCGTTCGCGTGGAAGTGCACGGGCACGTCGTACTCGCGCGCCTTCCCGACGAACTCCCGGAGGTACTCCTCGCCGACGGTCGTCAGGCTGTGGGGCATGTACGCCGTCTTCACGCGCCCGCCGGCGACGCCGTCGTACTCGCGCGCGACCTCGATGCTCTCGTCGTTGTCCCGGTACGCGTCGCCGTCGTCCTTCCCGACAGTGACGACGCCGTGTCCGAGTCGGGACCGCACGCCAGCCTCCTCGACGGCCTCGGCGATTTCGGGGACGTGGAAGTACATGTCCGCGAACGCCGTCGTCCCCGTCCGAATCATCTCCACGAGCGCCAACTCCGCGCCTGCACGCACGTCGCCCTCGGTGAGTTCGCCCTCGGCCGGCCAGATGTCCTCCTGTAGCCACGCGTCCAGCGGCTTGTCGTCGGCGTACCCCCGCAGTAGCGTCATCGCCGCGTGGCAGTGCGCGTTGACCAACCCCGGCATCACGAGGCTCTCCTCGGCGTCCAACCGCTCGTCGCCCGGCTCCGTCTCCCCGACGTCCAGAACCTCGCCGCTGTGCTGGTCCACGAGCACGTCCGCCTCCGACACGGACAGGTCCGGGTGGAGCACCCGCCCGCCCGCGATTCGCAGTGTGGTCATGCGCTGGGGTTCGCCCGACTGGCTTGTGTGTCTGTGGGTTTCGCGTTCGTGGGGTCAGTTTCGAGATGTCCTCTTTGATGGCCTACTCTGCCTCCGAACTCCACTGCCGATTCAGGGGTGAGGCGGCTGACCGTCGTAGGCGTCGAGGTCCGTGTAGAAGTTCAGCATGGACACGCGGAGCTTCTCGGGGTCGATGTCGACCAATTCGCGGCGTTCTTCGGCGGGGAACGTCGGGTTGACGCTGTACTTTCGCATCGCGGTGCGGCTCTCCTTGGTGTAGCGGCGGTCGACGAGCATGCGCACGCCGAAGTCGTCCGGGGAGCGAATCACCCGCCCCATCGCCTGCCGCGTCTTGCGGACGGTGGGAATCTCAACGGCGTAGCGCCAGCCAGCGTCCTCGTTATGGCGGTCGTCGCGGTCGCCGAACACGCGGCCGTAGGCCTCCTGGACGGCTTCGGCGCGCGCGTCGAGGTGGGGGTAGGGGACACCGACGACCGCGACCGTGCGGGCGTCGTCGCCGTCGAAACTCACGCCCTCCGCGAGCGTCCCCCACAGCGACGTGAACAGGACGCCGTTGCGGTCGTCGGTGAACGTCTGCCGGAGGTCTTCGGCGCTGGTGCCGGGTTCGTCGAGGTAGCGCGCGGCGTCCACGTCCCCGAGTAAGTCGTGGTAGCGTTCGGCTTCGCTGTAGCTCGGGAAGAAGAACAGGCAGTTCCCGGGCGTGAAATTCACGGCGTCCCGGAGCGCGCCCGCGACTTCCTCTTGGGTGTCGGGGTCGTCGCGGTTCGAGGAGAACAGCGGCTCCGTGTCCACCGCGAACGTGCGGCGGCGCTCCTCGGGGAACTGGAGGCCGAACGCCATCGTCTCCGGGTCGTCGAGCCCGAGCACGTCTGCGGTGACGTCGAACGGGCGCAGCGTCGCGCTCATCAGGACGCTGGCGTGGACGGCGTCGAAGAGGTCCGTCGTCACGTCTCGCGGGATGCATGTGTACAGTTCCGCACGGCCGTAGACGTCGTTCGTTCCTTCGTCGCGGCGCACCGCCGCGGTCGGGTACTGGCCGAGTTCGCCGCTGTCCTCGACGTACGTCTCCACGAACTCCGCGGCCTCGAGCACGAAACACTCCCGGCGCGTGGTCGTCTCGCCGTTCCGGTAGGCCTCGTCGTACTCCTCGTCGAGGTACTCGCCGAGCGCGAGCGCGTCGTCGACGTCTTCTCGGATACCGGGGCCGGTGTACTGCTGGAGGAATTCCAGTGTGAGGTCGTCGCGCTTGTCCTCGTTCGCCACGGGGACGTCCGTCCAGTTACCGTCGACCTCCGAGCGCGCGAGCGCGGGGCCGTCGCCGCCGGGACCGAACGCGCCCTCGTAGGTCTCCACGAGCGCGTCGCGGAACGCCGACAGAACTCGCTCCGCGGCTTCCCCTCGGTCGTCGGTTACCTCCTCCAACTCGGAGAGCGCGCTGTCGAGGCTGTTCTCCGTGAGCGTCCGCGTGGCGTGGTCGCGGGCGGCGTCCTCGACGTTGTGCGCCTCGTCGAACACCACCACCACGTCTTCGGGGTCGCGGCCAAGCCAGCGGAAGAACTGCGCGCGAATCCCCGGGTCCAGCAGGTGGTGGTAGTTGCAGACCGCGAGGTCCACGCCCTCGATGCCGTCCTTGAGGAGCTCGTACCCGCAGAGCCCCCGTTCGTCGGCGTAGTCGTAGATGTCCTTCGGGGTGCGGACGCCGTCGTAGAGCCAGTCGTAGAACTCGTCGTTGTCCCCAACGAGGTTGTCGTAGTAGCGCTCGCAGACGTTGCCCCCCCGGAGGTCCTCGAGGTCGTCCTCGACGGACTCCAGTTCGTCCAGCACCGCTTCGCGGGCCTCCGCGGCCTCGCTGTCGCCGTCCTGACTCTCTTCGAGGAGGGCCTGTTGGCGTTCCTCTAACTGCTGTTTGTCGCGTTCGGCGTCCACGACTTCGTGGGTGTTGTCGCGGAGCACCTGGCACTCCTCGTAGTCGACGTCGATGTGGCACATCGACCCCTTCCCCTTGAACACGACCGCGCGCAGCGGCGCGGCGTCGTGAATCTCGCGGGCTTCGCGCACGAACTGGCGCATCTGCTGGTGGACGTTCGTCGTGATGACGACCGTCTTGTTCGTCTCACGGGCGTGCGAGAGCGCCGGCGCGAGCGCCGCGAGGGTCTTCCCAGTCCCACAGGCCCCCTCGAACAGCACGTCACGGCCGCTATCGAGGGCGTCGCGGATGCCGTCCATCGCCTCCCGCTGGTTGTCGTACGGCGACGCCTTCGGGAAGAACTCCATGTAGTCCGGGGAGTTGCTCGCGGCCACGTTACGGGCTGATTCGGCTCGATGCCGTATAAACGTCCGGCTCCCAGCGGAAGTGGTCGCGGAGGTAGCGGCGGTGTGGCGGCCACCCCGGACAGGTTTAGGCACACCAAAACGTATATTCGTGGGTGGGTCCGTACGGGGTAGTGATGGCAGTCACGCAGGACCGCGAGGACGACGCGCCGGCCGCCGGCGAGGGCGTCGCGGCGTTCCAGTCCTCGCCCACCCGGACGGTGTTCACCGAGTCGGACAACCCCGACGGCTGGATTTCCACCGACGAAACCATCCCCGTCGAACGGTAGTCGCTCTCCTCCGCGTTCCGCCTACTGATGCCTACGCGTCACTATTCACCGGTAGCGCGCAGAAAACTGGAGCTCGGTCCGCGCGAGGTTACTCGTTGACGACGAGCGTGTCGCCTTCGAGGTAGTGTTCGACGTGGTGAGCGTCCTCCTCGACCTGTACGAGGTTCTCGCGGACGATTTCCGCGCTCGTGTGGTCGCCGAGGTTCTGGGCGAGGTCGACGTGCTCGCGCAGCGTCTCGATGATGTCGCCGTACATCTCGAGGTCGTTCTGCAGGGACGTCCGGATGTCGTAGACGTCCTCGTCCTCGGGTTCGACCGGCGACTCCTCCTGGAGCGTCGCGGGGCTGGCGTGCGGGACGCCGCCCAGCGCCTGCACGCGTTCGGCGAGTTCGTCCGCGAACTCTTCGGCGTTCGCGGCGGCGTCGCCGAGGAAGAGGTGGAGATCGCGGAACTCCGCGCCCTCGACGTTCCAGTGGTGCTTCCGGAGCTGGTGGTAGAGGACGTACGTCGCCGCGAGGTCGGCGTTGAGCGCGTCGATTATCTGTTCGGCTTTCTCCTCGTCGATGCGGAGGCCTTCCGAGCCTTCGACGTCGCCAGCGTGCTTCAGCACGTGCTTCTGGGTGCTCATTACACTCCGACGTTCGTCCGCATCTCACTTAAATGTTTACCAACTGGAGAAATATATTTTGCAGACGCGAAAACAGACTTCCCGAATCCCGTGCGACTATCTCTCAGTCTCGGGCTCGACGTACACCTTCGACACCGCCGGGTTCGCCTCCCGGAGCGCGTCTTCGAGGCTCGTTATCGCGTCGTCCATCCCCTCGGTGTCCAGTGCGGGGTCGAACGCCACGTCCGCCGTCACGAGCACCTCGTTCGGGCCGAAGTACACCGTCCGGAAGCCCACGATGGACTCGACCTCGGGGTGCTCCTTGACGATGCGCCGCAGGTCGTTCTCGTCGGCCGCCGGGAGGCTCTCCCCGAGGAGCAGGCGCTTGTTCTCCCACGCCAGCGCCGCCGCGAACCCCATCAACAGCAGCCCGATGAGCAGCGCCGCCGCCGCGTCGTAGACGTGGTTGCCGGTCTGCTCGGTGAGAAAGATGCCCACCAGCGCCAGGCCCAGGCCGAGCAGCGCCACCGTGTCCTCCGTGAGCGCGGTCAGCGTCGTCGTGTCGCTGGTGCGGCGGAACGCCTCCCGGAACCCGCTCCAGCCGTGGCGCTCGATTTGGCGTTGCATCTCCCGGTAGGCCTTCACGAACGCGTACGTCTCGAAGCCGATGGCGCCGAGCAACACCGCGTAGCTCGCCCACACACCCGGGAACTCGTAGCCGAACAGGTCCGCCTGCCGGCCGAGTACGCGGCCGTGCCCGGTCAGCGCTTCGTAGCCATGGGTCGCGGACTCCCAGCCCGCGATGCCGAACAGCATCACGCTGACGAGAAACGAGTAGAAGAACTGTGCCTTCCCGTAGCCGAACGGGTGCGAGCGCGTGCGTTCGCGCTCCCCGTACCGTAGCCCGATGAGCAGGAACACCTGGTTGCCGGTGTCGGAGACGGAGTGGTACACCTCCGAGAGCATCGCCGGGCTCTGCGTCACGAGAAAGGCGAGGAACTTCAGCACCGCAATCGCGCCGTTCGCGAACAGCGCCGCGAGCACGACGGACTTGCTTCCGGCCATTTCGTCGTGATTCAGCCCGCCGATACATAGGTATTGGCCCGGCCCCAAGACGCGGATGTGCTAGAGTACCAGCCGGGCGCGTGCAACATCGGTCACGCGGAGCGACGCAAACGCTACCTGACCGGCGTCGCCGGGTTCGCAGCTACCGCGCTGCTCGTCGTCGCCGTCGCGGCGCTCCACGCCGACCCCGCGTGGCTGCTCGCCGCCGTCGCACCACTGTTCGTCGGCTTCCTCGGCGTCCTCCAGGCGCGGGCGAATTTTTGTGTCGGCTACGCGATGGCGGGCGTCTACGACGTCACGGTCTCTGGCGAGCGCCGCCAGCCGGCGCCGGAAGCCGGCCAGCGCGCCGACCGCAAGCGCGCTATCGTCCTCTCGGTGAAGGCGCTCGTCGCGGCAACCGTCGGCGCGCTCGCGCTCTACGTCGGCGCCGGCCTCCTCTCGTAACCCAACAGTCACGGCAGCGCAGCCGCTACGCCCGGGCATGATAGCTGTTCTGTCCGACACACACAGCACGGACGGGCACGACTTACAGGACCGCGCGCTGGACGCGGTTCGAGAGGCGGACCTCGTGGTGCACGCCGGCGACTTCACCACCGAAGCCGCCCTTGACGCCTTCTACGACGTCAGCGACGAGCTGCTCGCAGTCCACGGCAACGCCGACGAACCTGCGGTCCGCGACCGCCTGCCCGGAGCGCGGACGCTCGAAGCGGGCGGCATCCGCATCGCGGTCACGCACCGCCAACGCGGCGGAACCACTGGCTTGGCGTTCTTCGGGCGCGAGCGCGGCGCGGACCTCGTGGTGTCGGGACACACCCACCAGCCGACGGTGACCGAGACAGAAGACGTGACGTTGTTGAATCCCGGGAGTCACGCCGACCCGCGTGGCAACCCCGCGGCGCACGCCGAGTTGTACCCCGAGAACGGGGGCGTGCGCGGCGAGATTCGGGACCGCAGCGGGAACGTCCTCCGGGAGTTCCATGTGGAGGGCCGGTAGCGTCAACGGGGGCAGGCCGGGGAGCCTGTACCACGTCGTACACCCGGAAGTAGCAAATAGCCGACGCAGACTCAAAACGCGATTTTACCCTCCGGCTATCGCGCGTACCACGCGACGCCGACGAGCGCCAGCACGAGCAGGCCGCCGAGGAAGAACAACGCGCCAGCCGGCAGCGACGCGGCGGCGTCGGCGGCCGCTGCGGGCTGGTCGCTCTCCACGACGAGCCCCGAGAACTCGCTGGTCGTCTCCACGGCACCACTCCCAGCGCCTGTTCCCGGGGCCTGCAGGCCCGAGCCGACGAACCGCTGGACGAGCAGGCTTGTGACGCCCAGCAGCCCGACCGCGCCAAGCAGGTTCGTGAGCGCCGAGCGCACGGACTTGCTCTCCTCCTCGTCGCCCGCGAACAACACTACGGGGGCGTCGGCGGGCGCGTAGACGCTCATCTCGCGGCCCTTCGCGGAGTAGCGCGTGTCGCACTCCTCGACGAGGTCGGCGTCCTCAAGCTTCTCGAGGTGGTACTGGGCGTTCTGGAGGGACGTCTCGCACTCCTCGGCGAGTTCGGAGGGGGTCGCCGGTGTGTCGTGAAGGGCACCATACAGGTCCCGGGCGGTCCCCGAGGAGAGCGCGGACAGGAAGCGGTCTGCGTCGTCGGAGTCGACGCCGACCACGCGGGGCTCGCCCTCGGGGTCGTCGGCCTCCGAGCGGGAGGGCAGCAGACCGGACATACCCCCGCTTCGAGTTGGAACGCAATCAGTTTTTCCTGACACGACCGCCGCGACCCACCGACGCGGGGGAAACGACTAATGCCCGCGGCTCGAAGCCCCGGGTATGGTGGAGCTCGGAACCGCGTTCTACGTCCTCGCCGCCGCGTTTCTGTTGTTCGTGTTCTTCCTGTTCATGTTCCTCCGGCGGACCCTCGCGGGCTTCAAGGAGGGCTTCCAGAGCGGGAAGCGCGGCGACGGCTAGAGCGCGCGTTCGACCGCAGCGATAGCGGCCTCGACGTCCTCGTCGTCCACGTCGAGGTGCGTGCAGAATCGAATCGTGTACTCGCCGAATTCGGACCCGCGCACGCCCTCCTGCTCGCAGCGCTCCAGCAGCGTCGCCGCGGTGAGGCCCGATTCTGTCGTGTCCACGAGCACGATGTTCGTCGCGGGTTCCGCGACCGAGAGCCCGTCGAGGGCGTCGAGGCCGGCGGCGAGTTCCTTCGCGCGCTCGTGGTCGCGGTGGAGGCGGTCGCGGTTCTCCAGCGCCTGCAGCCCGGGCGCGGCGATGATGCCGGCTTGCCGCATCCCGCCGCCCATGAGTTTGCGGACGCGGCGCGCTTCCGCGACGAATGCTTCGCTCCCCGCGAGCATCGACCCGACGGGCGCGCCGAGCCCCTTCGAGAGACAGAACATCACGGAGTCCACGGGCGCTAGCAGGTCCGCGGCGTCGGTGTCGAGCGCGGTCGCGGCGTTGAACAGGCGCGCGCCGTCGACGTGGACCGGGACGCCGAGGTCGTGGGCCGCTCGCGCCGCCGTCGCGACGTCGTCGGCGGGCACCGGGACGCCGCCCTTCACGTTGTGCGTGTTCTCCAAGCAGAGTAGCCCCGTGCCCGCGCGGTGGAGGTCTTCTTCGACGAAGCCCGCGCGGACCTGCTCGGGGTTCGGCGCGCCGTTCGCGCCGCCGTCGTACGTCCGCACCTGGAGCTGGGAGTGCTGGGCGAACCCACCGAGTTCGTACTTGTAGACGTGGCTCTCGCGTTCGACGAGGGCCTCCTGCCCGCGGTCGGTGTGGACGCGCGCGGCAATCTGGTTGCCCATCGTCCCCGTCGGCACGTACATCGCGGCGTCCTTGCCGACCGCGTCGGCCGCGCGGCGCTCCAATTCGTTGACCGTCGGGTCCTCGCCGTAGACGTCGTCGCCGACCTCGGCGTCGGCCGCGGCCGCCCGCATCTCCTCGCTCGGTGTCGTGACGGTGTCGCTGCGGAGGTCTATCACGCCCGGTGATTCGAGTCGCAGCGGCAAAAATGAGGCGTCCCAGGGTCGTTGGCGTGCGCTTCGATTCGAAAAGTCCTTCCGCGCGTTCGCGCGTACACGTGCCGTATGGACGACCGCATCCACCGGCACGCCGAAATCATCGTCGACCGCGCCATCGACCTCCAGCCCGACGAGAACGTCGTGGTAAGCCTGCCGCCGGTCGCCGAGGACCTCGCCGTCGCCCTCTACGAGGAAATCGGGAAGGTCGGCGCCAATCCCGTGATGCTCGCGCGCGGCGACCGCGGCATCGGCACGGACCGCGCCGCCCGCGCGTACCTCCGCGAAGTCGACCCCGACGACCTCACCGAGCCCGAACACCTCCTGCAGTTGTTCGAGCACGCCGACGCTGCCGTCGTCGGCCGCCCCCACGAGAACGTCAGCGAACAGAGCGACGTCAGCACGAAGGTCGGCTCCGCGTTCGCCGCCGCCTACCGTGACGTGCTGAACGCCCGCCTCGACACGAAGTGGTGTCTCACGCACTACCCCGCGTCCGCGGACGCCCAGCTCGCGGAGATGTCCACGGAGGCCTACGAGGACTTCGTCTACGACGCGATGCTCAAAGACTGGGACGAGGTCGAAGCCCACCAGGAGCAGATGGTCGAGATTCTCGACCCCGCCGAGGAGGTCCACATCGTCTCTGGCGACACGACCGACGTCACGATGAGCGTGGCGAACATGACGACGCTCAACGACTGCGGGACGAACAACCTTCCGGCGGGCGAGGTGTTCACCGCGCCCGTCCCCGACTCCGTGGAGGGCGAAGTCCTCTTCGACAAGCCAGTCTACCACCAGGCCCGCGAGATTCAGGGCGCGTGGCTGAAATTCGAGGACGGCGAGGTCGTTGACTTCAGCGCTGACCAGAACGAGGAGGTCCTGGAGGCCATCCTCGAAACGGACGAGGGCGCTCGCCGCCTCGGGGAATTGGGCATCGGGATGAACCGGGACATCGACCGGTTCACCTACAACATGCTCTTCGACGAGAAAATGGGCGACACCGTCCACATGGCGCTCGGCCGCGCGTACCCCGCGACGGTCGGCGAGGGCGTCGAGCAGAACGACTCCGCGAAGCACGTCGACATGATTGTGGACATGAGCGAGGATTCGTTCATCGAGGTCGACGGCGAAGTCGTCCAGCGGAACGGGACGTTCAAATTCGAGGACGGATTCGAAGGGTAGCGAGAGCGCGACCTCGTATTTCGGCCAGTACGAACAGTGAGCTGGTAATTCCTCAGAGCGGTGCGGTCTTTTTAGCGTCCTGCCGAACGCAGTGAGGCAGGGCTCGGGAGAGCGTGCTCTCCCGGTGTAGGTTTTTGCGCGGTCGCCTCGCGACCGCGCAAAAGGTACGCCACAAGACGTATGCCACGTTCGTGTTGCCGCTCGCTCGACGGAACGCCCGCTACCGGCGCGAAGGAGCCGTCTCCAGCGCTGGTATGTTATCATCTATCAACCCTCGTTTTAAGACAGTGGCGTGTGTATGCATGTCACGTGCCAAAGCTCGACTGCCCTGACTGTGGTCGCGGCATCGCGATGCACGAACTCGAAACGCGAACCGTCGCCCAGACCACGGGATTCGAGACGAGCTACCGCTGCCCGTTCTGCCGCGCCGACTTCGAGGAAGTCAAGCAGCTGATGTAACCCTCGACGGTGCGTTCGGCGAGCCGCGTGGCCGGCTGGTGGGCTGCCGCGCGTGCCGCTGCCGAGCCACGGGCACGACCACTCCGATTCTCGCGCTAGCGACTGCCAACTATCCGTCTCGTTACTCAATCGTGGGCGAGGAGGTAGCCAACGAGCGCACCGACGACGACCGTTCCGCCGTACGTCGGAATTAGTCCCAGCGCGCCGAGCAGTAGTGGCGTCAGGAGAAACAATAGGGAATCAGACAGTAGTTGCACGACCGGCGATGCCCCCGGTAGTGGTTCGAACACGTTCTCGCCGAGCACGACGAGGGCAATCTCGAGGACGTAGAACGGGACTGGAAGCGCGAGTAACCCGACGAGCGCTCCGACTGCCGTTCCACGAATCGGCGACCATTCCCCGCCGAGACGCTCCCAGAGAAGCCACGCGAGCAGTGACCCACCGAGAAACCCGCCGACGACGAGCAGCCACAAGGAACCGGAGGGCAAGGGGAGCCCCTGTCCGGAAAGCACGCTCCGAATCGGCTCGAGTAGAACGAACAGCAGCGCGAATCCGCCACCCGCAGCTCCGAACGTCAGCACGGGATGCCGACGGACACGCTTCAGAAACGTCTGATACATAATCGTTCGAAGGTGTACGCAGCGAATAACACTTGTCGTCGGTAGCGCCCTGGCAAGCACGAGGCTGGCCGACGGGAACCTCGAACTGCTCGAACGGGGTGAGCGGGAGCCGTGAGAGCGCATCCGAAGTTGAAAACGGTAGACGAGCACGGAGGGATTCGAACCGATGCGAGACTCACTTCGTTCGTCTCGCAGGGTTACGAATTTCGTCAAGCCGGTTCGCTCTCGACGGTCACTACACGGGCACGGAGGGATTCGAACCCCCGGCATTTCGGTTAGAAGCCGAATGCTCTGTCCGAACTGAGCTACGTGCCCTGCCGGAAGGTACAGGCGACGCGAGTAAAAACCGACGGGTTGGCGTCGACGGCGGGTACCGAGTCGAAGCACACAGGTACGGTCGGCTGCTACGTCGGTGTAATGAGAGTTATCGGTACCGTGGGGATGCCGGGCAGCGGCAAGAGCGAGGCCGCTGCCGTCGCCGAGGAGCTCGGCGTGCCCGTCGTCATCATGGGCGACGTCATCCGGCAGGAGTGCCGGGACCGCGGCCTCGACCCGGCGGAACACCACGGACGCATCGCACAGAAACTCCGTGAGGAGGGCGGCCCGGGCGCTATCGCCGAGCGCTCGCTGCCCATCATCCGCGACCACCTCGAGGACAACGACGTGGTGCTCGTGGACGGCATCCGGTCGGGCGTGGAGGTCGAGCAGTTCCGCGAGGCGTTCGACGGCGCGTTCACGCTCGTGGAAGTGTACGCGCCCTACGACCTGCGCCGCGAGCGCATCGAGGGGCGCGGCCGCCCCGGTGACGTCGAGGGCGAGACGCTCGCGGAGCGCGAGGAGCGCGAGCGCGGGTTCGGGATGGACGAAGCCATCGAAGCCGCCGACGTTCGTGTGGAGAACACGGGGAGCCTCGAGGAGTTCCACGAGCGCGTCACCGAACTCCTCACGGAGGAGGTCGACGACCCGCCGGCAGCGGAGGTGGAGGAGTCGTGAGCGACGACCAGGGCGTCCTCTACAGCGTGGACGTGGAACTGTCCGCGCCGGTCAAGCCGACGGAGGTCACGGACCGCGTCGTCGAGACGATTACCGGACTGTTTCCGACGGCGGACGTCGAAACGCACGGCGACCGCGTCACGGCGGAGTGCCACGACGTCGAGACGTTCCGCGAGCAGTTGTTCGAGCAGCGCATCCTCGACACCGCACGCAAGGAGTTTCTGCGAAATCAGACGGACAGCGGCTTCAGTTTCGACCTGAAGAAGCAGGCGGCGTATGTCGGGAAGGTGAACTTCTCGGTGGGCAGCCCGGACGAACTCGGCGACCTCCACGTCGAGGTCACGGTGAACGAGCCCGACGTGGAATCGTTCATCGCGTACCTCGCGCCGCGGACCGAGGACGGCAAACCCGTCGAAGCCGACGAGTAGCCTACGCGAGCAGGACGGCGATTGCGACCGCGATGAAGACGACTTTTGTGGCGACGTTGACGGCGATGACTTTCGACCCGAAGCGCGCCCCCCAGATGCCGTACTGGAACGGAATCGAGCGCTTGAACGTCGAGACGGCGAACGAGACGACGCCGCCGACGAGCATCGTCGCGACGGCCTCCCGGGCGGTGAACGTCCCGGGGACTTGTGGCGCGATGAAGATGGCGCCAGTCGTCGTATCCACGGCGAACGTAGCGATAGCGGGCACGCTCGCGGAGGGCAGTCCGATAAGGTCGGTCAGCGGCGCAGCGGCGGCTGTGTACTCCGTGACGTCGTAGGCCATCGTGAGGTAGACGACGGCCGTGTAGACGATTGCGAGCCGTGGCACGATGCTGAACAGCTTCGCTCTGGTCTTCGCGAGCGCGCCCCGGACGGCCTCGCCGCGGGTCTGGTCGTCGTCGCCGGGGAGGTCGACGTCCGCGTCGGTGGCGGGCGCGACGTTGCGCTCCGTGAGGAAGAGCGCGCCCGCGAGCACGCCGACGAGCGTGATGGCGAGGCTGACGCCCGCACGCGCGCCGACGTACGTGAGCCCGACCTCTAGCCCGAGAATCGGAATCAGGACGGGCGCGTAGAACGTGAAGATGTGCTGGACGAATCCGAAGAACGTGTTTATCGTCACCGCAATCAGGGTGGCGCGGTCGTCGAGCACGCCGGCGTCCCGGTACTCCTTGAGCATGCCGTAGCCGGCGGTCGGCGACGCGGTGGTCGCGAGGATGGCCGTCCCGACCTCGTCCGGGAGGTTCGCGGGGCCGGTGAGCGGCTTCGCGAACCGGGCGACGTACTGCACCGCGCCGAACGCGACCGCGAGGTTGGCGAGCGTGAGGCCCACCGCGATGGCGACCGAGACCGCCGCTACGCGGGGGAGGACGTCCGCGAGGAGCGCCACGAGTTGCACGTCCGAGGATTCGCACGCGGGCGAATTACCGGTGTCGGTCTCCCACTACACGACGGCGCCGACGACCAGCAGGAAGACGACGACGCCGAGCACGTCGCAGGTCGTGGTGACGACCGGGACGACGACGTCGTCGGGGTCGAGTTGGAGTTGGAAGGCGGCGTAGGTCGCGGTGGTCGCGATGGCGACGGCGACGACGGCGAGCAGGAGGCCGGACGCGGCCGCGATGAAGACGACCGTCCCGAGTGCGAGCGAGACGTCGCCGAGCGCGTACCGGGCGAGCCACGCGCCCGCGCCGACCGCGGGAAACAGCGTGACGGCGAGCGCGAACGTCGCGGCTGCGTTCCCCGCGAGCGCGTCGTCAGTCGGGTCGAACGCGAGGGTGCCGAGGTGGAACGCCGTCGACAGCCGGCTGGCGAGCACGCTCCCGAGGTTGCCCGCGACCGCGATGATGCCGGGGACGAGCGTCAGCAGCGACGGGTACTGCGTGAGGACGGCGCGGCTGCCGTCCAGCACGAGCCCGCCCCAGAGTTCGACGACGGTGAGCACGGCCAGGAGCGGGAACGTCGCCGCGACGATGCCACGGACGCTCCACTCCTCGGTCACTCAGACCACCCCGGCGGCGATAGCGAGCCGTGCACCCGCGAGCATCGTCGCGATGCCGATGACGTCGCCGGTTGTGGTGACGACGGGGCCGGCGAGCGCGTCCGGGTTGAGGCCGCGGCGGAAGCCGACGAACACCGTGACGATGACGACGAGCGTGAGCCCCGCGCCCGAAAGCACGCCGGCGACGAGCGCGACGACGAGCAGCGCGGACAGCGGCGCGACGGGGAGGTCGAGCGCGACCCGGATGCCGTAGCCGGCGGCGGCGGCGACCGCGGAGATGACGACGCCGTTGAGCATCGCGGCAGCGACTGCCGAGCGCACGCGCTCATCCGGCACGCCGAGGTCGGGTTCGACGAGCCCCTGGTGGAGCCCGGTCGCGAGTCGCGCGCCCAGCGACCCGTAGACGCTCCCGCGGGTCGCCAAGAGTGCGGGAACGATGGTGAGCAGACCGGGGACGACGGTAAGTTCGCGTTCCATCCCGCCGAGCACGACCCCGGAGAAGACGCTCGCGACGGCGGACAGCACGAGGATGCCGAACGCCTCGCGGTAGGCGTCCTCGGCGACCGCGCGAATGGTCATGGCCGAGTGCACGCGTCCGCCCGGGAAAAAACCCGCCGGCGGGCGTGGCTTTTTGCGGAATGCGCACGAAATACTACTGTGAGCGAGGACCCCGAGACGGTCGCCGCGCGGCTCCGCGAGCGTGCCCGCCGCCTCCGCGAGCAGGCAGTCGCCGAATACGCCGACGACCCCCTGATGCTGGACCCGCAGCCAATCGACCCGCCGCCGCACGCCACCGAGGACGCGTTTCCCGAGTCCGTCGAGGAACAGCTCGACCGGCTGCCGGGCGTCGGCGGCCTCGTCGTCGTCGACGAGGGGCGCGTGCTCGGCGTCAGGCAGGGCTACCGGGACGGCTGGACGAACCCGGGCGGCGCGCAGGACCCCGGCGAGTCGCTCGCCGAGACCGCGGTCCGGGAGACCCGCGAGGAGACGAACATCGAGGCCGAGGTGACGGGCGTGCTGTACGCGCGGGACTTCGCCATCGACTACGGCGGCCCCGAGCGAGTCCACGTGCCGCTGGTCGTGTTCACGGGACGGCGCGTCGGCGGTAGCCGGGCCGCGCCGCTCGTGCGCGTCTCCTCGGGCGAACCCGAAATCGAGGATGTCCGCTGGTTCGACGCCGAGAGCCTCCCCGAGGACTTCCGGGACCGCGAGCGGATTCTGGAGTTACTGTAGGTCGACGCTGTCCGTCCGCAGGAGGTAGACGAGCGCGCCCGCGCCGCCGAACACGGCCGCGCCGGCGAGCCACAGCGTCCGCTTGGGCTGGTCGGAGCCGTGGCGGTCCGAGCGCGCGTCGAGGTAGACGCCGACCGGAGCGAGCGCCCACGCGTGCACGAAGATAGTCGCGCCGACGGGGAACGTGAGGTCGAACGCTGCGAGCGCGAGCCCTACCGCGAACGCGACGACCGTCCCCGCGAGGAGGTCGCACCAGACCTCCGCGGCGTCGTCGGGCGTGTTGAGCGCGACTGCCTTCCGCGAGAGGTACGCCGCGGCGACGGCGACGTTCAACATGGGGACGACGCCCCCAGCGGCCCACGGGAGTGGGCGCGGCGACCACGTCGTGTCGTGCGTTCGCCACGCGTCGTAGCCCAGCGAGAGCGCGAGCACGACGATTGCGAGCGTCACGAGTGGCGTCGCTGCCCACCGGTACGTCGTCCACGCGAGGAAGAAGCCAAGCAAGCCAGAGAGCGCGCCGGCGACGATGGCGACCTCCGCCAGCGAGTGCGTACGCTCGCTCGTGGGCACCGTCCGCTCGCGGAGTGCCTGTGTTCTCTCGACGTCCACGCGGTACGCGCCGTCCCGCGACTCGAGGGCGACGCGTTCTCCATCGAGCGCGCCCGGATTGCCGGCCGGCTCGCCGACCGCGTCCAGCACGCGCGCCAGCCGACTGCCGGTGTGGCCGCCGCTCGGCCACGCCTCGAAGACGCGAACGATCTCGGGGGCGTCCTCGGACTCGCCCTCGCGCTCGACGACGAGTTCGAGCGCGTGGCTGGCGTCCACGTCGAACGGGTACCCGTCGGGCACCTCGTCGACCGGCACGCGCGTCACTCGCCGGACGCGGGCGTGCTGTGGGGACTGTTGTCGTGCCGGCATTCACGCCGAGGTACGCGCCCCACGGCAAAACAGTACTGGTCGGCAGCCTCAGAACATGCCGCCGAAGCCGCCGCCTCCACCGCCACCGCCGCCCTGCTGCATCTGCTTCATCATGCGCTGCATGTCGCCGTCGCCCATCCCCTGGAACTGCTTCATCGTCTGGGCCATCATCTTGTGCTGGTCGAGCAGTTCGCGGATGGTCTCCTCGCTCTGCCCGGAACCCTTCGCGATGCGGCGGACCTGCGAGGCGCCGATGGAGCGGGGGTTCTCCAGTTCGTCCTCGGTCATCGAGTCCATGATGACGCTGAAGTTCCGCATGCGCTCCTGGGTGACGTCCATCGCGTCGTCCGGGAGCTGGTCCATCATGCCGCCGCCCATCCCCGGAATCATGTCCATCACCTGGTCGAGGGGGCCCATGTTGTCCATGGCCTCCATCTGCTTGCGCATGTCCTTGAGGGTGAACTCCCCTTTCATCAGGTCCTCGGGGTCCCAGTCGTCGTCCTCCTCGAGCCCCGTCTCCTCCATCGCGCGCTCGACGCGCTCGGTGAGCTGCTTGAGGTCGCCCATCCCGAGCAGCCGCGAGATGAAACTGTCCGGCTCGAAGCGCTCGATGTCCTGGACGGTCTCCCCGCTCCCGAGGAACGCGATGGTCGACCCCGTCTCGTCGACGGCTGTCAGCGCACCGCCACCTTTCGCCGTCCCGTCGAGTTTCGTGATGGCGACGCCGTCGATGCCGATGGAGTCGTCGAACTCCCGGGCCTGGTCTTTCGCGCCCTGGCCGATTGCGGCGTCGAGCACGAGCAGGCTGCGGTCGGGTTCGACCGTCGACTCGATGTCCTCGATTTCGCTGATGAGGTCGTCTTCGAGCGCGTGGCGACCCGCCGTGTCCACGATGTGGACGTCGGCGTCCTCGGTGGCTTCGAGGCCGTCCCGTGCGATTTTCACGGGGTCGTCCTCGTCGGGGTCGCCGTAGAACGCGACCTCCGCGCGCTCGGCCATCTGCTCGGCCTGGTCGTACGCGCCCGGACGGAACGTGTCCGTCTGGATGATTGCGGGGCGCAGCCCCTTCTTCGAGAACCACCACGCCATCTTCGCCGCGGTCGTGGTCTTCCCCGACCCCTGCAGGCCGGCCAGCAGGATGGTCTGGTTTTCGAGCGGAATCTCGGTGGAGTCGCCGACGAGGTCGACGAGTTCCTCGTAGACGATGCGGAGGACGTGGTCGCGGGCGGACGTGCCGCCCGGCGGCTCCTCCTCGAGGGCGCGTTCTTCGATGGAGTCGGACAGCTCCATCACGAGGCTCACGTCGACGTCGGCTTGGAGAAGCGAGCGCTGAATCTCCTTGACGATTTCGTCGACGTCCTCCTCGGAGATGCGGGACTTCCCACGGAGCTTGTCGAGTGTCCCCCGCAGGGAACTCCCGAGGTCGTCGAGTACCATTATTACTGTCCGATAGGTGGTGGGCCCGTAAGAGCCTTTTTCTGGAAAGCGTGGCGCGCCACGTTAAGACGAACGGTGAGCGATAGCGAGCCGTGAGTCGCGCGCCACCAGATGGCGAGCGGGGAACGGAGTGACCCGCGAGCAGCGTGGTGCTCTCCGCCGAAGCGACCAGCGTCGGCGAGCGACGTAGCACGCGAGCCACACAGTCGGTACGTTCAACCGCACGCCCGCCCTACGTCGGGTCGTGCCTACGTACGCAACGAGAGCGCTCGTCTCCGTGCTCTGTGAACTCGCGGCGGACGCCGACCCGGACAGCATCTCGGTGCGGCTCGCCGCGACGCGCGCGGGCGACCTCCAGCCGACGGACGGACAGATCGGGCTGGACCCGGAGACGCGCGTGCTCTCGGAGTTCTACTTCCCGGACGCGGGCAGTTCGCTGTCCGGCGTCTTCGGGATGGACCTCGCGGCGCCGACCGGCCAGACGGCGGGGCGGTTCGTCTCCCATCCGGACGGCGACCCGACAGTTTCGGTTACCGACGACCTCCACGCGACCGTGCTGGTGGCGGTGCCGCCGTGGGACATCGAAGACGTGCGCGCGTACGACCGCGACGACGAGCGCCTCGACCTCGTCCTCGTGGACGCGGAGACGCCAGACCCCGAAGCGCCGATTTAGGGGACGACTTGTTCCGGGACCGTGCCGTCGTCGTTCCAGCCGCGGCGCTCGTAGTACTCGTCGATGGCGGCCGCCAGCCCCGGCAGGTCGAACGGGAGGCGGTCGTCGCCGCGGTCGAAGCCGCGCTCGTTGTTGAAGTGGCGCTCTAGGGTGACGATGCGAGCGCCCACGTTCCGTAATTCCTCCATCGAGGCGTCGAGCAGTGCCTCGTACTGCTCGTCGGTGACGTTGCCGCCGGAGAACGTACACGCGATGGCGGCGTCCTCGAGCGCGCGCTCGTTCTCGCGCTGGACGACTAGTTCGGGTTTCCCGTCGAGCGTGTCCTCGGGGACGTCGCCGTACTCGTCGGAGAGCACGGACGCGTAGAGGTGGTCGGCGCCGCGATTCGCGACCGCGTACGAGAGCCCCTGGCCGTGGAGAACGCGGCCGTCGTGGCCGGGGAACCCGAGGTTCTTGACCGTCCAGTCGCGGACGCCGAATTCGTCGGCCGCCGCGCTCACGCCCTCCGCGAGCACGTCACCGACGCCCTCGCGGTACGCGATTTTCGTGACGAGGTCGTGGACGTGGTCGGCGTCCCCGAACGCGTCCTCGCTGGCAAGGTACGCCGCGATAGCGTCCCCGCAGGAGATGACGTCCAGGCCGAGCGCGTCACACAGGTCGTTGGACTGCATCACGTCGACGAGGTCGCCGACGCCGACGTTCGCGCCCAGCGAGAACGTCGCCTCGTACTCCGGGCCCTCCGTTTCGATTCCCGTCTCCTCGTCGCGGGTCGGGAGCTTGCACGCGAACACGCAGTCCGAACACGTCGCCTTCTCGTACTTCTTCGCCTCGACCGCGTCGCCGTTCAGTTCGTCCGCGCCCTCAAAGGACTGCTCACTGAAGTACCGCGTCGGCAGCGAGTACTCGTCGTTGAGGAGGTTGACCGTGCTCGGCGTGCCCTGCGTGCGCTTGGGGTCGTCGCTGGTCGCGGCCGCCTCGTCGATGGCCGACAGCGCGCCCTCGGGGACATCGAGCGTGGGTTCGCTGTCGCCGTCGAAAGACACGCACTTCACGCCCTTCGCGCCGAGGACGGCACCGAGGCCGCCGCGGCCGAACGCGCGGTGGTCGTAGGTCATCACGGACGCGAAGCGCACGCCGTGCTCGCCCGCCGGGCCGACGGTCGCGAGGTGCGCCGCGTCGAGGTCGTGGGCCTCGGCCATGCGTCGCGAGACTGCGGGCACGAGTGCGTCGGCGAGTTCAGGCACGTCCTCGAACTCGACGCCATCGTCGGTGACGTGGACGGCGACGAGGTCGTCACTCGCACCACGGAGTTCGACCGCGGCGTAGCCGGTACTCGCGAGGTTTCGGGAGAGATAACCGCCCGCGTTCGAGGAGAGCAAGCCACCAGTGAGCGGGCTAACGCCCGTCAGGTTCGTACGGCCGGCGAAGCTCGTGGTCGTCGTCTGGAGCGGACCTACTGCGAAGAACAGTCGATTCTCGGGGCCGAGCGGGTCGGCGTCGAACGGGATGCGCTCGTGCGCGAGCCGCGTCGCGACGCCGCGACCGCCGACGTACTGCTCGGTGACGTCGCTGACGTCTTCGGTCCACGCCTCCCGGTCGTCGAGGTTCACGACCAGCAGCGGTCCGGGGAGATGTCGCATACCCGCGGCTGCGGGTGGCGTCCGGAAATGGCTGCTGGCGGGTCAGTCCGCGAGCAGGTCGTCGACGAGCGCCTCCGGGTCGAACTTCTGGAGGTCGTCGTACCCCTGCCCGGTGCCGAGGAACAGAATCGGCTTCCCCGTCACGTGCGACACCGAGATGGCGGCGCCGCCCTGGCTGTCCGCGTCGGCCATCGTCAGAATCGTGCCGTCGATGCTCGCGGCGTCGTCGAATTCGCGAGCGCGGTTGACGGCGTCCTGGCCCGCGACTGCCTCGTCGACGAACACCGTGTAGTCGGGGTCGACGACGCGGTCGAGTTTCGCGAGCTGGTCCATCAGCCCGCTTGACGTGTGCAGTCGGCCGGCCGTGTCGCCGAGCACGACGTCGACGTCGTTGGCCTCGGCGTACTCGACGGCGTCGTACACGACCGCGGTCGGGTCGCCGCCCTGCTCGTGGCTGATGAGCTTCACGCCGAGGTTGTCGGCGTGCTCCTGCAACTGTTCGTTCGCGCCGGCGCGGTACGTGTCGCCGTTCGCCAGCACGACCGAGTAGCCCTGGTCTTCGAGTCGTCGCGCGAGCTTCGCGATAGTCGTCGTCTTCCCGACGCCGTTGACGCCCGTGAACACGACCGTCACCGGCTTCTCCGCGTCGGCGATGGCTTCCTCGAAGTCGAAGCCGTTCACGTCGATGACCGACAGCAGCGCGTCGCGGAGCGCGTCCTCCACGAGCGCGCCGGTGCTCTCCGTGAATTTGCGCTCCTCGCCGACGAGGTCCGCGCGAATCTGGTCGAGGATCTCCTCGGCGACGCTCATCTCCACGTCGCTCTCCAGCAACGCGAGTTCGAGTTCGCGCAGCGGGCCGTCGAGGTCCTCCTCGTCGATGACGACGCGCCCGCGCGCCAGCGACGACGCCTTGCTCACGAACCCGCCGCTAGAACTCTCGGACTCCTCGGCTTCCGCCTCGGGTTCGGCTGCTTCGCCCTCGACGTCGGCGGCCTCTGCGTCGGCCTCCGCGACGTCCGCCTCGGATTCGGCTCCGGCGGCCTCGTCGCTGTCGAGTTCTTCTGCGTTCTCCTCCGCGACCTCCTCGGCGTCCTCGCGGAAGTTCGAGAGTTTGTCCTTCAGCCCGTCGAACATGCCCTTATTCGCCGTCCTGCTGCTGGGCCTGCATCTGCTGCTGCATCATCTGCTGCTGGGCCTGCTGTGCCTGCTGTTCGAGGGCGGACTGCTCCTCCTCGACTTCGGCGATTTCGGAGCGAACGTCCTCGATGCGCTCGTCAAGCGCTTCGCGCTTCTCGTCGAGCACGTCGGCCGCGTCGTCGGCGTCCTGCTCTGCCGCGTAACCGCCGCCAAGGCTGACGACGACCTCGTCCATGTCCTGCACTTCGGCGCGAACGTACGCGTCGCCGCCGAGCGGGACCTGCACGGTCGAACCGGTTTCGAGGACGTCGAGCGCTTCCTGCGCCTCGTCGACCTCGATTTTCTCCTCTTCGAGGGCCTCGACTTCTTCTTCGAGCTCCTCTTTCTCCTCTTCGAGGGCCTGAATTTCCTGTGAAAGCTGCTGAAGCTGCTGTTGACCGCCGCCGCCTCCAAGACTCATACCCAAAATTCGGGGAGCGAGCGGGAAGTATCTTCCTACTCGGGAACTCGGCGACGGCGTGTGAGACGCCCGCCCTCGCAGGCGACAGCGCTCGTGACGGAGATAGAGAACCGGGAAAACGAAGTCGAGAGGATCGTCAGTCGATGAAGCCGAGCGCGTCGTCGATGCGCCCGAGTTCGGGGCCGGTAGTGTCCTCGCCGACGACGTAGCCGTTGTCGTTGGCGACGAGCCCGGAGCCGACCAGCGGCGCGCCGTAATTCACGGTCCCGATGTCCGCGGGGACGCCGAGGGCGTCCTCGATTGCGTCGAGTTCCTCGTCCGTGGACTTCGGGTGGCAGAGCACGCCGTCATTCGTCGCGACGGCGGCGGTGCCGACCGTGTTCACGCCTGCGAGTCGGCCACGGGTCACGGGCACGTCGAGGGCGTCCTCGACAGCCTGAACGGCCTCCCGTGAGAGTTCCGAGTGGACGTACGCGCCCGTGTCGTTCGCCACGACGACGTTGCCGGCGGCGTTCACGCGTCCGGGGAGTTCGCCGACGGAGACGTCGGCGGCGTCCTCAATGCGGTCGCGTTCGCGCTGCCGGATGCGGCTGCTCGCCAGCAGGCCATTGGAGTTGCCCGCGACTAGCGAGCCGACCGTCGACGAGCCGCCGACGTTCGTCGGAACGGCGGGGACGCCGAGTTCCTCGGCGAGTTCGTCGGTCAGTTCCTCGGAGATGTCCGGCCGGACGACGACGCAGTCGTTGGTCGCGCGGGCGAAGACGCCGACGTACGGGGACCCGAGGAAGGCAGCGCGTAACAAGTTCTTACTCTTCGTATTCGGCTTCGACGACGGTCTCGCCGTCCTCGACGAAGCGCGCGGCGTGCACGCGGACCTTCCGCGGCGGGTTCTTCTGGCCTTCCGACCAGACGGCCTCGTTGATGGAGGGGTCCAGACGGACCTCGTCCTCGTCGACCGCGAAGTGCTTCGCGAGGTGTTCGCGGATGATGGTCATCGCCTGTCCGGCCTGCTCGTGTTGGGGCACCTTCGTCACGTCGCGCAGTGGGACAGTGACGATGCGCTCCTCGAAGTCGCTGGCGGACATTATTCGTCGGTGTCGTTACGCCGCCAGTTGCGGCGCTTCGGGTTACGCTGGACGTCCCGGTTCGTCTTCATCATGACCCACGCGGGCACGCGGCTGTTCTGGCGTTCGAGTTTCGCCAGTCGCTTCTTCTGCGCCTTCGATTTCTTGCCCATAGTGGTCGTCGCTACCACCGCCGTCGTTAAAACCTTGTTCTTCTGAAGCCGCGTCAGCGCCGCCGCTAGAGGTCGACGGCGTGGACAGTCTCGTATTCGGGGCCCTCGTGGGTGAGCACGCTCTCCGTGAGCCGGACCTCGGAGACGCGCATCGTCCCGACTTCGGGGTGGCGGTCGCGCACGAGGTCCTGGACGAGTTCCTTCCCGCCGGCGTGTTTCATCCGCGCGAGCGTGACGTGGGGCGTGAAGTCGTGTTCCTCAGCCTCGAAGCCGTGCTCCTCGACGAACTCCATCTCAATGGCCTCGTGCAACCGCGCGAGTTCGGCGCTGCCGTCGCCGACGCCGAGCCACACCACGGAGATGTAGTCGAGACTCGGGAACACGCCGAGGCCGCCGAGTTCCGCGTCGAACGGCTCGACGCCGCTCTCGTCGACCGCGCGCCCCAGGGCAGCCGCGAGTTCGTCCACGCGGGCGTCCTCGACCTCGCCGAGGAACTTCATCGTGACGTGGGTCTGGCTGGGGCCCACGAAGTCCAGGCCCTCGGCGTCGGCGAATTCGGCTTGCAGGTCCGCTACGTCGTCGGCGAGCCGGTCGGGGAGGTCGACGCTGACGAACAGCCGCATACCGGCCGTTCTCGGTGCGTTGCCCTTAACCTCCCGGCCGCGCTAGACGCGTGTATGACTGACCGAGAGGAGCCCGAGCCGCCCGAGGCACCCGACGACCACGAGTTCTCCGAGGGGCAGGGCTTCGACGAGCCCTACGATGGGTTCGACCTCGACCCGCCGGAGCTCTCCGTCGACGACCCGTCCAGCGTCGACCCCGTCGACAGCCGCGTCGTCAGCGACTCCCTGGACGAGCGCGTCGTCCAGAACGACGACGTCGACGCCGACGAACTCATCGACGTCGGCCTCAGCTACCTCGGCATCAACCGCCACGAGCAGGCCGCCGACGCCTTCGAGCGCGCCGCACGCTTCACCGACGACGAGGACATCGAGCAGGAGGCGTGGGTGAACAAGGGCATCGCGCACGGCCAGATGGAAGAGTGGGACGAGGCCGTCGGCGCCCACCGCGAAGCACTCTTCGTCGCCGAGGACGGCGACTTCGAGGCGGAAGCCCACACGAACCTCGCGTACGCGCTCTGGGAGTTCAGCGAGGACGAACAAGCCTACGAGCACGCCGAGGAGGCCGTCCGGAAGAACGACCGCCTCCCGCAGGCGTGGTACAACCTCGGCTTCATCGAGAACGAGCGCAGCCGCCACGAGCAGGCCCTCGACGCGCTGAACAACGCCGTCCGGCTGGGCTTCCAGCAGGCCGACGTCTACGAGGAGAAGCAGCGCGCCCTCGAAGCGCTCGGTCGTGACGAGGAAGCCCAGAAGGTCGCCGAGCAAGCCGAAGACATCCGGGAGGCCCAAGAGCGGGACCTCGTCGAGCGCGAGTGATGATACTCAGCGAACGACAGACCGACCGCGGCCTCCTCGTCACCGCCTGCGACCCGGACGTCCTCGGGGAGACGTTCGCCAACGGTGACACGGAGTTCACCGTGAACGAGGAGTTCTACGGCGGCGAAACCGTCGACCCGGACGCCGTCCGCGAGTCGCTGGCCCGCGCGAACGTCGCGAACCTCGTCGGCGTCGACGTCGTCGACCTCGCCATCGAGGAGGGCCACGTCGAGGAAGCGAACGTGCTCGACCTCGACGGCACCGTGCACGCGCAGTTCATGCGTCTCTAATCCCTGTTTTCGGGCGTCAGCGATACCGGCAGCGCTCCCGGCACCGAAGAACAATAGTGTCCGCGCCTCTTATCCGACTGTAATGGAAGCCACCGAGCAGGACCCCCTCGACGTCGACGCCATCCGGGCCGACTTCCCCATCCTCGACCGGGAGGTCAGCGACGGCCAGCGGCTCGTCTACCTCGACAACGCGGCGACGACGCAGACGCCCGAGCAGGTCGTCGACGTCTTCTCGGACTACTACCGCGGGTACAACGCGAACGTCCACCGCGGCATCCACCAGCTCAGTCAGGAAGCCTCCATCGCGTACGAGGAGGCCCACGACCGCCTCGCCGACTTCGTCGGCGCGGACGGCCGCGAGGAGATGATTTTCACGAAGAACACCACCGAGTCCATCAACCTCGTGGCGTACGCGTGGGGGCTCAACGAGCTCTCGGAGGGCGACGCGGTCGTGCTCTCCGAGATGGAGCACCACTCGTCGTTCGTGACGTGGCGCGAAATCGCGAAGAAGGTTGGCGCCGAAGTCCGCTACATCCGCGTCGACGAGAACGGCTACCTCGACATGGACCACGCCGCGGAACTCATCGACGAGGACGTTGAGATGGTCTCCGTGGTGCACGCCTCGAACGTCCTCGGCACCGTCAACCCGATGCGCGAACTCGCGGACCTCGCCCACGAGCAGGACGCGCTCATCCTCGGTGACGGCGCGCAATCCGTCCCGAACCGCCCCGTCGACGTGAAGGAACTCGACGTCGACTTCTACGTCTTTTCCGGGCACAAGATGGCGGGGCCGACCGGCATCGGCGGGCTCTATGGCAAGCAGGAGATTCTGGAGGATATGGAGCCGTTCCTCTACGGCGGCGACATGATTCGGCGCGTCTCCTTCGAGGACACCACGTGGAACGACCTGCCGTGGAAGTACGAGGCCGGCACGCCGCTCATCGCGCAGGGCATCGCGCTCGCGGAAGCCGCCGACTATCTTGACGACGTCGGCATGGAAGCCATCCAGGCCCACGAGGAACGCATCACCGAGTACGCTTACGAGCGCCTCGACGAATTCGACGACGTGGAAATCTACGGCCCCCCCGCGGACGACCGTGGCGCCGTCGTCGCGTTCAACGTCGACGGCATCCACGCCCACGACCTCGCCTCGATTCTGAACGACCACGGCGTCGCCATCCGCGCCGGCGACCACTGCACGCAGCCGCTCCACCAGAAACTCGACATCGCTGCGTCCGTGCGCGCCTCGTTCTACCTCTACAACACGAAAGAAGAAGTCGACGCGCTCGTCGACTCGCTGGACGCCGCGCGGGAGATTTTCAACTAGCGCACGCACTTTTTGCTGCGCTCGGCGCGCCTCACTTGCAAAACTTGCGGAGAAAGCACTCCTCCTTCGGTCCGCTTCGCGCTCACGGCGACGCCGTTCGCGCATTTCGAGGCGCGTAGTGCCTCGCGCCCCTCAGTCGTCGGCCAGCGAGCCTCCGGCTCGCGGTGAACCCCTTCGTCCTCGTTCGTTTCACTCACGAGGGGCAAGCAGACCGGAGGTCTCCTCAGTTTCGGATCCTTCGGACCGCTCACTCGCGGATGCTAACTCTCTCTGGTGTGTCGTTCCGCGGAACGTTTTTACGGCGTTCTGCCCTACAAACGCTCAATATGAGTATGGGCTCGGACATGTACCGGCAGCAGATTCTCGACCACTACCGCAACCCCCGGAACCACGGCGAGCTCGGCGACGCGACGTTCTCCCACGACGGCTACAACCCCTCGTGTGGCGACGAACTGGAGTTCGACGTGAAGCTCGAAGACGACGGGGAGACGATCGAGCGCGTGGCGTTCCGCGGCGACGGCTGCGCCATCAGTCAGGCCTCCGCGAGCATGCTCACGCAGAAGCTCCCGGGGATGACCCTCGACGAAGTGAAAGACCTCGACACCGACGACGTCCTCGACATGCTCGGTGTCGAAGTGACGCCGATGCGCGTGAAGTGCGCGGTGCTCTCCGAGAAGGTCGTGCAGGACGGCGCGAAAATCTACGAGGGTGAAGCCGACGTCGACGAGACGACCACCGAAGACGACGAGTAACGCTCGCTGCTCACCGATACTTTCACTTCTCTGCCTCTCTGTCGTCCCGCGAAAACAGCGACTTCTCTCGTTCTGCCATCCAACCGCCGTTGCGAGCATTCGCGGTGCGAGCAGTCTGACAGACCCGAGCACCGCGATTCATCGAGCGACCAGAGAGGGACGACGGAGCCGCCCCTCGGGCCTGTGGCGACTCACAGGTCGCCTGCAGACGACGGGGGCGAGGAGTGTTTTGCCGCAAGTTCTTGCCAGGGAGGGCGCCTCTGACGTTCTCCCTGGCAAAAATTGGGTTCTAGAACCCGAACATCCCCATGACGGACTTGGCGGCGCGACGCACGACGAGTGCGAGGCCGAGCAGGACGAGGACGAGACCAGCGGCGACGATGGGGGCGTTCCACGCGACGACGCCGATGCCGGCGAGAATCAGCAGGACGCCGAACAGCCCGGAGAGGCCGAGTTTGTCGAGCATGTGCGGGACGAGCGCCACCACGAGGGTAAGCGTACTGGTCCCGCGTGGGGTTGTGTACACCCCGAATTGTACAGGGTTTAAACCGCTCGCTGTCCTATTCGCGCCCATGAGCGACGACGAAGGTGGACGCACGAACCTTCGGATGCCCGAGGACGACGAGGTGTTCGCGGAAGTCACAGACATGCTCGGCGCGAACCGCGTCCGGGTTCGTTGCGCGGACGGGGAGGAGCGGACTGCCCGCATCCCCGGCCGGATGCAGAAGCGCATCTGGATTCGGGAAGGCGACGTCGTGCTCGTTGAGCCGTGGGATTGGCAGGACGAGAAGGCCGACGTCGTGTGGCGATACGAGAAATCGGAGGCGGACCAACTACGTGAAGAAGGACACATCAAATAATGGGTCGGCGGTGACCGACGGGTTCGGTCTCGCCGAGGACACCGAGGGAGCGTCCGGCGACGAGTTCGAGGAAATCGACGTCTCGGACACGGAGGCGGACCGTATCGCGCGCAGACAGGACCGGGAGTTCGCGGAGTTCCGGAAGCGCCTGAAGGACAACGAGCGGTTCAAGCTCGACGACGGCGCGTTCGACGACGCGACGTACGCGGCCATCTACAAGCTCGTCGAGGACGGCTACGTGGGCGCGTTCGGCGGCCCGATTTCGACCGGGAAGGAGGCCAACGTCTACGAGGCGCTCGACCACGATGGCGGCGACGTCGCGGTCAAAGTCTACCGCATCAACGCGTCGAATTTCAAGCAGATGCGGGGCTACCTCGAGGGCGACCCGCGCTTCGAGGGGATTCGCGGCGACAAGAAGGCCGTCGTGTTGTCGTGGACGCGCAAGGAGTTCGCGAACCTCCAGCGCGCCCGCGAGGCCGGCGTACGCGTCCCCGAACCCATCGCGGTCCAGCGAAACGTGCTCGTGATGGAACTCATCGGGCAGGAGGGCGACGCCGCGCCGACGCTGAACGACGTCGACGTCGACAACCCCGAGACGGCCTACGAGGTCGTCCGCGAGTACATCCGCCGGCTGTACGACGCGGGCCTCGTGCACGGCGACCTCTCGGAGTACAACCTCGTGGTGTACGACGGCGAACTCGTCGTCATCGACGTCGGGCAGGCGGTCACCATCCACCACAACAAACACGACGAGTTCCTGCAGCGGGACTGCCGGAATATCGCGAATTTCTTCGCGCGGCAGGGCGCGGACGTCGACCCCGAGTCGCTGTACGACTACGTCGTCGAGAACGCGTCGCCGCGGTCGGACGAGGAGACCGAGCGCCCCGACGAGTAACCGACCGCAATCATTTTTACTGGTCTTCGACTACCGCCGCGTATGCAGTCCGCTCCCACTGGCTGGCGCTGGCGTGCTCCGGGAGCGGACAGTCTCGCCGCCGCGGCCTGACGGGCGTCACCCGGTCGGGTCGGGCGCGTGGCTCCCTCGCTTCTCTCGCGCATCGCTTCGCCGAGCACCTGCCACACCCACTACACAGCATGCCAGCCGACTCCGTCACACCGTACAGCGTCGCGGGCGTTCTCGACTACGAGAAACTGCTCGCCCAGTTCGGCGCGGACGCACTGACCGACGACCAACGCCGCCGCTTCCCCGACCACCCGCTCGTGCGCCGCGGCTCGTTCTACGCAGGCCGCGACGTGGACGCCTTCCTCGATTCGGACGACCAGTCAATCGTCACGGGCATCGGGCCGTCCGGGCCGATGCACCTCGGGCACGCGATGGTGTTCTACTTCGCCAAACGCCTCCAGGACGAATTCGGCGCGCGCGTCTACGTGCCCGTCTCCGACGACGAGAAGTACTGGTTCAAGGACCAGACCGCCGCGGAGACCACCGACTATCTGGAATCCAACCTCCGGGACCTGCTCGCGGTCGGCCTCGACCCCGCGTTGACCAGAATCGTCGTCGACACGGAGGACGCCGACGTGGTCTACCCGCTGGCGAGGCGTTCGGTCGGGACATCACGCATTCGACGCTCGAAGCCGTCTACGGGACCCCCGAGAACGTCGGGCAGGGGTTCTACCCGGCCGTGCAGACCGCGCACCTGCTGCTCCCGCAGCTCGTTCACGGTGCGCACGAGACGCTCGTCCCCATCGCCGTCGACCAGGATCCGCACGTCCGCGTGAGCCGGGACGTCGCCGCGAAAGCGCGCTACCCCGCGAACAAGCCGGGCGCGCTGCTGCTGCAGTTCCTACCGTCGCTTGGTGGCCCCGGAAAGATGAGTAGTTCCGAGGGCGTCGCGATTCGGCTCACGGATGACGGCGAGACAGTCCGACGGAAAGTCTGCGAGAACGCCTACACGGGCGGCTGCGCGAGCGTCGAGGAGCACCGCGAGCACGGCGGCGACCCCGAGGTCGACGTCCCGTTCCAGTACATCGCGGCGTTCTTCGAGCGCGACGACCGCGAAGTCGCGCGCATCGAGCGGGACTACCGGAACGGCGACCTGCTCTCTGGCGAACTGAAGGAATTCGCCGCCGACCGCATCGTCGACTTCCTGGAGGGGCACCAGCGCCGCCGGGCCGCGCTCGGTGACGTGCGCGAGGAACTCGCTGCCTACCGGCTCACTCAGGACGAACGCGACCGTGCGCGAGCCGCGGTCGGCTTCCAGCGCGAGTAGTTCCCACACCGGCATAACGCTGAAGCCGGTTCGGTGTCGTCGTCCCTACATGAGCGGCGACGCAGAGGCCGCGTTCGGCGCGGTCGCGGACGAACTCCGCATTCGCATCCTCCGTGCGCTGTGGGAGGCCGACGACCCGCTGTCGTTCTCCGAGCTCCGCGAGCGCGTCGACGTCCGGGACTCCGGGCGGTTCAACTACCACCTCGGGAAGCTCCGCGGCCGGTTCGTCGAGCAGACCGACGACGGCTACGACCTCCGGTTCGCGGGAAGCCGGCTCGTCGGCGCGCTGTACTCGGGCGTGTTCACGGAGGAGGCGTCCGTCGGACCGGTGCCAGTCGAGGGCACGTGTACGAGCTGCGGCGGGGCCCTCGAAGCGAGCTACGAGGACGAACGCGGGCGCGTCGACTGCACTGACTGTGACGTGGCGCTGCTGTCGGGCGGCGTTCCGCCGGCGTTCGTGGACGACCGCGAGGACGATCTCGCGACCGCCCTTGACGGCTACTTCCGGACGATGCTGCGGGAGGTCAGAGCGGGCTTCTGCACGCAGTGCAGCGGCCCGGTCGTCGGCCGCCTCAAACACGACCCCGACCACGGGCCGCGAGCGGTCTTCGAGTGCGAGCGGTGCGGCGGCACATTCCGCGGGACCGCGGCCGCCGTCGCGCTCGACCACGCGGCAGTCGTCGCGTTCTACTTCGAGCACGGCCTCGACGTGCGGACCGTCCCCATCTGGGAGGTCGACTGGCTCCACGACGCGACGTACGAGAACGACACCGCCCACGTGACCGTCGAACTCGACGGCGACGAACTCGACCTCGTCGTCGACGAGTCGCTGGCCGTCAGCACGCCGGAGCGGGCGTGAACCGGTCACAAGACGGGAGAGAAGGCTTTTACGCGCCCGTCCAGTATTCTGGTGTATCATGAAACACGTGAAGATTCCGCAGGACCGCATCGGCGCGCTCATCGGCGAGGGAGGTGAGACGCTGCGCCGCATCGAGCAGGCCGCTGAGGTTCGCCTCGACGTCGACTCCGAGGACGGGTCGGTCGCCATCGAGCGGACCGGCGACCCCGTTCGCGGGATGCAGGCGCCCGAAATCGTCCGCGCAATCGGCCGCGGGTTCGACCCGGACGCCGCGCTCAGCCTGCTGGACGACGACATGCGGATGTTCGAGACCGTCGACATCGAACGCGCCGCCCGCAACGACAACGACCTCCGCCGCAAGAAGGGCCGACTCATCGGCGAGAACGGCCGCACGCGCGAACTGATGGAGGAACTCACCGGCGCGAACGTCGTCATCTACGGGTCGACGTTCGGCGTCATCGGCCAGCCCAACGAGGTCGACGTCGCCCGGTCGGCCGCCGAGATGCTGCTCGACGGGGCACCCCACGGCTCCGTCTACTCGTTCCTTGAGCGCAAGCGCGCCGAGGAGCTCAAACAGCAGGGCATGGAGTACCACGAGTTCTCCGGCTGAGGCGGCACACTCAGGATTTTCTGCTACCTTCTCGTTCTCTGTGCTCGCCGAGCGCGAGCGCCGTCTCCCGACGAGAAAACCCGATTTAAGCATAAATACCCCGTCGTGAATTTTCGAATTTGGCGTTGACTGGCGTCTCAGCGCGTCTCCCCGGGTGTGTTACTCCCTTTCGCACAATATTTAAATAGAATCGCATTCAATCAAACAGTGACTATGGCGCAGCAGATGGGTAATCAGCCGCTTATCGTACTTTCGGAGGATAGCCAGCGCACCTCCGGAGAGGACGCACAGTCGATGAACATCACCGCCGGGAAAGCCGTCTCCGAGGCCGTACGTACCACACTCGGCCCCAAAGGGATGGACAAGATGCTCGTGGACTCCACGGGTGAAGTCGTCGTCACGAACGACGGCGTCACCATCCTCAAGGAGATGGACATCGAGCACCCGGCGGCCAACATGATCGTCGAGGTCGCCGAGACGCAGGAGACCGAGGTCGGCGACGGCACCACCTCCGCCGTCGTCGTCTCCGGCGAACTCCTCTCCGAGGCCGAGGACCTCCTCGAACAGGACATCCACGCGACCACGCTCGCGCAGGGTTACCGACAGGCCGCCGAGCAGGCTCGCACGTTCCTCGAGGAGAAGGCCGTCGACATCTCCCCGGACGACACCGAGGAACTCGAGAAGCTCGCCGCGACCTCGATGACCGGTAAGGGCGCGGAGAACGCCAAGGACGTCCTCTCGGGTCTCGTCGTGCGCGCCGTCCAGTCGGTCGCCGACGACGGCAGCGTCGACACGGACAACATCAAAGTCGAGAAGGTCACCGGCGGCGCCATCGAGAACTCCGAACTCATCGAGGGCGTCATCGTGGACAAGGAGCGCGTCAACGAGAACATGCCCTTCGGCGTCGAGGACGCCAACATCGCGCTCGTCGACGACGGCCTCGAAGTCAAGGAGACCGAAATCGACACCGAGGTCAACGTCACCGACCCCGACCAGCTCCAGCAGTTCCTCGACCAGGAAGAGGAGCAGCTCAAGGAGATGGTCGACGCGCTCGCGGCCGCCGGTACCAACGTCGTCTTCGTGGACGGCGGCATCGACGACATGGCCCAGCACTATCTCGCGGAGGAAGGCATCCTCGCCGTCCGCCGCGTGAAATCCGACGACTTCACCCGTCTGTCCCGCGCCACCGGCGCGACGCCCGTCTCGAACGTCACGGACATCGAAGCCGACGACCTCGGTGAAGCCGGCAGCGTCGCCCAGAAGGACATCGGCGGCGACGAACGCATCTTCGTCGAGGACGTCGAAGAGGCGAAGTCCGTCACGCTCATCCTCCGCGGCGGCACCGCGCACGTCGTCGACGAAGTCGAGCGCGCCATCGACGACTCGCTCGGCGTCGTTCGCGTCACGCTCGAGGACGGCAAGGTGCTGCCCGGTGGCGGCGCCCCCGAAACCGAGCTCGCGATGCAGCTCCGCCAGTTCGCTGACTCCGTCGGTGGGCGCGAACAGCTCGCCGTCGAAGCGTTCGCGGACGCCCTCGAAGTCATCCCGCGCACCCTCGCCGAGAACGCGGGCCACGACCCCATCGACTCCCTCGTGGACCTCCGCAGCCAGCACGACGCCGGCAACTCCGCGGCCGGCCTCGACGCCTACACCGGCGAAGTCATCGACATGGACGCCGAAGGTGTCGTCGAGCCGCTCCGCGTGAAGACCCAGGCCATCGAATCCGCCACCGAAGCGGCGACGATGATTCTCCGCATCGACGACGTCATCGCCGCGGGCGACCTCGCTGGCGGTCAGGTCGGCGGCGACGAAGGCGGCGACGAAGGCCCGCCCGCCGGCGGCCCCGGCGGCATGGGCGGCGGTATGGGCGGCGGCATGGGCGGGATGATGTAAACCCACTTTTTGCTACACTCGGACGGCTTCGCCGTCCTCGTTCGCAAAAACTTGGGAAAAAGCCCCGTCGCCCACTTTCGGTGGGTTCGGCGCCAGCGCGCTTCGCGCGCTGTGAACCGGCGACCTCCGGTCGCCGGATACTCCCGTTCCGCCGCGCTGCACCGCTCGCTCACCGACTCGCGACTTTCTTTCGAAATTACCGGATAGCGGCCGCTGTCGACACAAGGGAGGTTCTAAGTGCGGTGCCTGCAATTTTTGCGGCATGGAGACGCTGCTGCTCAACAAGGAAGACGTCAGCGAGAACGTCCAGATGGCGGACCTGATTCCGGCCGTCGAGGACGCGTTCGCGGCCTACCAGAAGGGCGACGCCCAGATGCCCTCGAAGTCCTACATCGACCTCCCCGAGTACAACGGCGACTTCCGGTCGATGCCCGCGTACCTCGACGCCGGCGACTGGGACGCCGCCGGCATCAAGTGGGTGAACGTCCACCCCGACAACCCCACGCACTACGATCTCCCGACCGTCATGGGGACGATGGTGTACTCGGACCCCGAGAACGCCTACCCGCTCGCCATCATGGACGGCACCGAACTCACGATGCAGCGCACGGGCGCCGCCGCAGCCGTCGCCACCGACTACCTCGCCATCGAGGACGCCACGTCCTTCGGCGTCGTCGGCGCTGGCGTCCAGTCATACACGCAACTGGAAGCCATCGCCACCGTCCGCGACATCGAGGAAGTCGTCGTCAGCGACGTCAACGAGGACGCCGTTCGCGCGTTCGTCGAGCACTTCCAGGACCGCTTCGACGTCCGTGAAGGCTCCATCAGCGACGCCGGCCACTGCGACGTCCTCTCGACGGTCACTCCCGTCGAAGACCCCATCGTCTCCCGCGAGGACGTCGGCGACCACACCCACATCAACGCCATGGGCGCGGACGCCGAGGGCAAACACGAACTCGCCGACGACCTCCTCCTCGACAGCAAACTCGTCATCGACGACCACGACCAGACCACCCACTCCGGCGAAATCAACGTCCCCTACAATACTGGTGTGCTCGGCGACGACGACATCTACGGCGAAGTCGGCGAACTCGTCACCGGCCTCAAGGACGGCCGCACCGCCGATGACGGCATCACCGTCTTCGACTCCACGGGTCTCGCCATCCAGGACGTCGCCGCCGCCCACGTCGCCTACGAACACGCCGAAGAACACGACAACGGCTACGGCTTCGACATGCTCGGCGTCTAAGACGCACTTTTTGCTGCGCTCGGCGCGCTCCGCGCGCCTCACTTCCAAAACCTTGCGGAGAAAGCACTCCTCCCTCCCGATGGTCAGTCGTCGGCCCGCGCTCACTACGTTCGCGCGATGAATCGCGGCACGAGGCCACGAATGCTCGTCCGCGGCTGTTCAGCGTCCCGCAGCGTAGTCCGTGAGCCGCGCGATGACCCAAATGATGACGAGGAACGGCAGTAGCGGCATCAGCAACACGAGTAGGCCGAGCAGCATCGCGTAGCCGACGCTGGTCATCTCGGGATTCCGCCGCACCTCCGCATGTCGCCGGACGCTCCGCGGCGCTTCGTCGTTCTGGTCGCTCATGTGTCGCGGTTCGACGCGCCGCGGAAAAAGCAGTCTGGCCGACAGGCTCGCTACTCGAGTTCGATGGCGGGACGGAACGGCACCGCGCGTGAGGCGCGCTCGGCGTCAGTTTCCGTCTCGGGGACGACGTCGACGTCGGCGTCGAACTGGCGCGCGAGGAAGCCCGCCGCGTTCTCGTAGACGTCCTGCTCGTCGACCTCGTCGAGCGCCGTCAGTTCCTCGGCGGAGCGCTCGCGGACGTCCGCGACGAGGTCCTGCACGAGGTCGTTGACCGCGTCGCCCTTCTCGCGCAGGCTCTCGTGTTGCATCACTTTCCCCATCACCGCGCCGATATCAGTGCCGGTCTCCCGAACCGTCTCGTAGACGGTCTGCTTCCACGGCGCGGGCGTGAACACGGTAATCTGGTCGGGGTCGGTGTCGGTCACGTCGATGACCTCGCGCACGTCGTCGGTCAGCGACTCCACGAGCTGTTCTTCGACCTCCACGCGCTCGGACTCCAATTCGGGGTCGGCCTCCGGCCAGTCGTCCTGGCCGACGGGCTCGCCCGCGAGCTGCTCGTGGAGTTCGTTCGAGAGGAACGGCACGATGGGCGCGAGCAGGCGGAGTCGCGTCCGCAGCACTTCTCGGAGCGTCCACCGCGCGCCGTCGCGGTCGAGGTCCGTGCGCTTGCGGTACCACGTCAGGTGCTCCTCGAAGTGGTAGAACGCCTCCTGGCTGGCGGCGCGCGTCTGGAACTCGTCCATCGCGCCGGTCGCGTCACGAATCGTCGACTGGAGCTTCGACAGCAGCCAGCGGTCGATGCGCTTCAGCTCGACGTCCTCGCGGTCGCCGACGCCCTCCGCGTTCTCGATGACGTCCTGCGCGCGCTCGTAGAAGCGCGCGAGCTGGTCTTTCGTGGTGCCGACTTCGTCGTCGCGCCAGTCGACGTCCTGCCACGGCTCCGCGGAGTTCAACAGCACGAAGCGGACGGTGTCCGCGCCGTACTCCTCGATGGCTTCGGTGGGGAGCACGACGTGCCCCTTCGAGGAGGACATCGCGTCGCCCTCCAGCAACACCATCCCCATCACGGTGATTCCCTCCGGCCACTTCGCCTTCTCGAAGAGGTCGGTGTGGTGGAAGAGGTAGAACGTCAGGTGGTTCGAGATGAGGTCGTTGCCGGAGACACGCTGGTCGACGGGGTACCAGTAGTCCCACTCCTCGCGCAGGTCCAGGGCAGTCTCGTCGGGGTCGTCGACGGCGTCCTCGCCGTAGAACAGCGTGTCGAAGAACTCGCGGTCCATCTCCTCCGGCGGTACGTCCTGGAGCCGGTGGGCGATGGTGTAGTAGGACATGTACACCGTCGAGTCCGACAGCGGCTCGATGACGAAGTCGTCGTCCCACGGCAGGTTCGTGCCGAGCCCGAAGTTCCGGATGCACGGCCACTCGTTGAGCCAGTCGACCGTGTGGTCGAGCTGGTCGCCCGCGCTGTCCGGGCGCGCGTCCAGGTCGCTAATCGCGTCGTGAGCGAGTTCCTTCCAGTCACCGTCGCTGTACGTCAGGAACCACGTGTCCTGCTTGGCGACTTCGACGTCGCCGCCGCAGCGACAGACGACCTCCTCGGAGAACTCGTACATCGAGTCGAACTCGCCGGTCGAGCGGAAGTGCTCGGCCAGCTCGTCGCGGACGTCCTCGACGACGGCGCCCGCGTACTCGTCGTACATGTCCTTCAGTTCGCCCGCGTGGAATTCGCGGTTGTACACCTCCTGCGTGGCCTCCTCGAGCGCGGGGTCGTCACTGGACTCGATACCGTGCTCTTCGACGGCCGCCCGCGCCGGGAACGGGTCGTCGTAGGCGTCCACGTCGATGATGGCCTTCGGCTGGATTTCGTCAACCTCAGCGGGGTCGATGCCGTACTCGCGCATCCGCTCGTCGTCGGCCTTGGCCTCCTGCAGGGCCATCCAGTCGTCCGGCGAGTGCGCCGGCACGGACATCACGATCCCCGTGGCGTTGTCCGCGTCCACGAAGCTCGCGGGCAGCACGAGCACGTCCTCGCCCGTGACGGGGTTGGTGACGCGCTCGCCGACCAGCGCCTCGCCCGTGAACCGGTCGAGAATCTCGACGTCGCGCTGCTGGAGGACGAGTTTCTCCGCGGCCTCGTCGCTGAGGAGCCACGTCTCGCCGTCCACGTTCGCCTCCACGTAGTTCGCGTCCGGGTCGATGTACGCGTTCGTCACGCCACGCACGGTCTCCGGGCGCAGCGTCGCCATCGGCACGACCGTGTCGCCTTTCCGGAATTTGACGAGCGTGTACTCCTGGAACTCCGCCTCCTCACCTTCGAGCAGGTCGTGGGTGGTGACGGGGTTCTCCTCGTCGGTGCAGTACTTCACGGGGTGGAGGCCCTTCTCCAGGCGCCCGTGGTCGCGCAGCGTCTCGTACTGCCACGTGACGAACTTCGAGTAGCGCTCGTCGTTGGTCGTGAATTCCCTCCGCCAGTCGATGCTGAGGCCGAGGGACTTCATGTTCTGCTTGTAGTGGTTCTCGATGAAGTAGCGCGCGAACCCCATCGGCGTCTCCAACTGTTCGAGTTCGGACTCGGGGACGTCGTAGGTGTCCCGCAGCACCGACATCTGCTCTTCCTCGCGCTTCTGGAGGCGGTTGACGGCACCCACGATGGGCGTACCGGTCACGTGCCACGCGATGGGGAACAGGACGTTGTCACCCTGGAGGCGTCGGTAGCGGGCGTAGACGTCTGGCACCGTGTACGTGCGAGCGTGCCCGATGTGCATCCCGCCGGAGGGGTACGGGTACGGGACCGTCACGAACGTCGCGTCCTCGTCGGGGTCGGGGTCGGCGTGGTAGCGGCCGCCGTCCTCCCAGCGGTCCTGCCACTTCCGCTCGACTTCCCGTGGCTCGTAGGTCATATCCGGTGTGACACTCTGCCGGGCCAAAAGCCCTCCCATCGTGACTCTGGGGCCTGTCACTTCCCGGACTCGATTGCCGGTGTCGGCCCACGCAGAACGTCTTTGACGCCCAGGTGTCTCTCGCGAGGTCGTGGGCGAGTTCACCGGTGCCGGGCACGTACACCGCCGTGACGCGCTCGCCGCCGGTCCGCGGTGACGCCGAGCACACCGTCGCACGCGTTGCCGACCGCATCACGGGCGGCCTCTGAAAAGGACTCGTGGACGCCCGCGACGCTACTCGATGTCGACGCTCGTCGACTCCTCGCTCGTATGGACCTTCGGGAGCGTCACGGTCAGCACGCCGTTCTCGAAGGATGCCGACGCGCCCGCCTCGTCGACTTCCTCGGGGAGTGTGACGCTCCGCGAGAGCGAGCGCTTGCTGCGTTCCCGGCGAACGTAGTTGTCCTCGCCCTCCTCCTCGGTCTCCTCCTCGTGGCGGGCTTCGATACGGAGCGTCCGGTCGTGGACCTCCACGTCGATGTCCTCCTTGTCGAATCCCGGGAGGTCAGCGGTCACAACGAACTGGTCGTCCTCATCCTCAACGTCGACCGCGAGCCCGCCGCCAGCGCGCTCGCGTGCGTCGTTCATCTTGTCCAGCAGTCGCTCCAACTCGTCGAACGGGCTGCCTCGTGCCATACACCCGGATTCACCGCGAACCACGGAAAATCTACTGGCTAGCCGAGTCAAATAACGGCTGACGAGCATCCGCGAGCGCCGCGAGGTGCATAGCGCCTCGGAATGCGCGAGCGGTTCACTCGCGGCGAAGCCGCGAGGCCGACGACCGACTAACGCGCCCGCAGGGCGCGGCAGGAGCGAGGAGTGCTTTTTCCGCAAGTTCTTGCTAGAGAGGGCGCCTCTGGCGCCTTCTCACAGCAAAAGTGCGTCTTAGACCCCCTCGACGGTCTCGCGGTAGGCTTCGACGCTGGCTTTGGCGTCGGCGATGCTCTCGCGTGCTTCCTCGTCTTCGACCGCGTCCGCGAGGTCGTCGAGCGCGTGCGTGATGCGGGCGAGGCGGCCGTGGTCGGGCCCGTCGTCGGCGGTCGCGAGTTCCGCGAGCGCGTCGGACTGGTCGTAGAGGCGCTGCTCGTGGTCGGGGTCGTCGGCGGCGACGGAGGCGGCTCGGAGGTGGTCGCTCGCCGCGCGCAGGTCTTCGCGTACCATGCGTCGAATATCGTCCGGGTCCGGGAAATAGGTGCGGTGTGGCTACCAGGGCCCCGACCCTTCGCCGACGGCGTCCTCGACGCTGACGACGTGGTCGAGCGCGCTCGCGACGAGGTCGCGGGCGTCTTCGTCGACGCGCCCGTGGAACTCCCGGAGCGTGTGGCGGTGGCCCGAGAGCCGGCGCTGGTCGGGCGCACGGTCCCGCGCCGCGAGTTCTTCGAGCGTCTCGGCTTCCGCGTACAACTGATCCTCGATGTCGCCACCCTCGACGAGTTCCTCGGCGTCTCGAAGGCACTCCACGGCGGACAGCAGTTGCTCGCCGTTGCCGGTGTCGTCGCTCATGCTCGCGGCTTCGCCCGGTCGCGGCGAAAGCGTTGGGGCCGACTACTGGAGTTCGAGGACCCCGCCGTCGTCCGTGCCGACGAGGAGGGCATCCCGCACCGCAGCGAGGACGGTCACGCCGTTGGGTTCGCCGTACGTCCAGCGCGTCTCGCCTGTCTCCGCGTCGAGTGCGTACACGTTCCCGTCGCCGTGTTCGTTCCCAGCCTCGCCGACGTAGACGGTATCGTTCGCGACGACCGGCGGACAGAACCAGCCGGGTCGCTGGAACGACCAGCGTTCCTCGGCGGTGTCGACGTCGATGCCGTGTAGCGTTGAGAAGTCCGGAACGTTGTAGCCGTTCTCGGAGTCCTCGTACTGGATGGAGACGACGTACGCGCGGTCACCGTCGCTGGCAATGCTACCCGCGCTGTTCCCGAGTTCGACATAGTGCTCGCGGGTGCCGTCCGGCAAAACCACGTTCACGCCACAGGTCTCCGTCTGGAAGCAGGTGGTCTCTCCCGCGACGATGCGGTTACCGGTGACGACCGGCCTCGTCGGGCCGAACACGTCGCGAGACGTCCAGGCGCGTGTCGGCGCGTCCACGAGGACGCCCCGGAGCGCGCCTCGTGGCTCGTACGCAGCGAGGTTCGACGCACCGGCGAGCAGGTGGCGCCCGTCGAGCGCGGGGAAGGTGTCGGCGCCGGTTTCCACGCGCCATCGGCGACGGCCGGAGTCGAGTGCGTACGCGTCGAGCCGGTCGTCGACGCCGACGTACGCCGTCCGCTGGTCGACGAGCACGCCGTAGACCCGGCTCTCGACGTCGTGCCGCCACCGCAGCGCGCCGTTCGACGCCGCGAATGCGGCGACCATCCCGCGGCCGACCGCGACGACCACGTCCGGGCCGACGGCGATTCGGTACCCGCTCGCGGCCCGGTCCCAGCGCGGATGCTGGTCGCCGTCCGCGAACGCGTAGACGGCGTGGTCGGTGCCGACGTACAGGTGGCCGACGCCCGAGGCGAGCGCGTTCACGGCCCCGGCAACGTCGTAGGTCCACGCGAGACTTGGGTCCCCAGTTGGTGGGGACGCGTCCGGATTGTGGCCGGTGTTGCCATCGTCGTACCGCGGCTGTAGCCACGTCCCCTCGGGCGGGTCCAGCGGCGCCGGCGACCACGCACCGTATCGCGCCGCGCCGCCAGCGAGCAGGCCTGCTGCACCGAGCGCGCCGGTCTTCAACACGTCGCGTCTGGAGGGCATCGTCGACGGTTCGTCCGGCGCCGGCAAGTGTCTGTTGTCGGGTCGCACGCCGCTCGCGATAACGTGGTCCCCCTGCGGTCGCCCACGCCGCCGGTGGCGAGCCCCTGAAGTGTCCTCGCGCCTACTATCAGATAATGAGCGACGCCAGCGGTCCCCTCCAGCCGGACCGGCCGGAGGCCGACGTGCCGTTCCGCGTGGACGCGCCGTTCGACCCCGCGGGCGACCAGTCCGACGCCATCGAGCAGCTGGTCGAGGGGTTCGAGAACGGTGCCGACGCACAGACGCTGCTCGGGGTGACGGGCTCCGGGAAGACCAACACCGTCTCGTGGGTGGTCGAGGAGCTCCAGCAGCCGACGCTGGTCATCGCACACAACAAGACGCTCGCGGCCCAACTCTACGAGGAACTGCGGAACCTCTTCCCGGACAACGCCGTCGAGTACTTCGTCTCGTACTACAACTACTACCAGCCGGAGGCGTACGTCGAGCAGACGGACAAGTACATCGAGAAGGACGCCTCCATCAACGATGAAATCGACCGGCTGCGTCACTCTGCGACGCGCTCGCTGTTGACCCGGGACGATGTCATCGTCGTGGCGTCGGTCTCCGCGATTTACGGACTGGGTGACCCGGGCAACTACGAGGAGATGAGCCTCCGCCTCGAAGTCGGCCAGGAAATCGAGCGCGACGAACTGCTGGGGCGGCTCGTGGACCTGAACTACGAGCGCAACGACGTGGACTTCACGCAGGGCACGTTCCGCGTCCGCGGGGACACCGTCGAGGTGTTCCCGATGTACGGTCGCTACCCCGTGCGCGTGGAGTTCTGGGGCGAGGAGGTCGACCGAATGGCGAAACTCGACCCCCTCGAGGGAACCGTCGAGAGCGAGGAGCCCGCGGTCCTGTTCCACCCCGCGGAGCACTACTCGGTCCCCGAGGACGAGATGGAGGAAGCCATCGAGAAGATTCGGACGGACATGCACGAGCGCGTCCGGCACTTCGAGCGCAACGGCGACATGGTGGCCGCCCAGCGTATCGAGGAGCGCACCACGTTCGACCTCGAGATGATGGCGGAGGCGGGCTACTGTTCGGGCATCGAGAACTACTCGGTGTACCTCTCGGACCGCGAGCCCGGGGACGCGCCATACACACTCCTGGACTACTTCCCCGACGACTTCCTCACCGTCATCGACGAGTCCCACCGCACGGTCCCCCAAATCAAGGGCCAGTACGCGGGCGACAAGTCCCGGAAAGATAGTTTGGTAGAGAACGGCTTCCGGCTCCCGACGGCGTACGACAACCGCCCGCTGACGTTCGAGGAGTTCGAGGAGAAGACCGACCAGACGCTGTACGTCTCCGCGACGCCGGGCGACTACGAGCGCGAGCGCTCCGACCAGGTCGTCGAGCAGATTGTTCGCCCGACGCACCTCGTCGACCCCGAAATCGACATCGCCGACGCCACGGGCCAGGTCGAGGACCTGATGGACCGTATCGACGACCGCGTCGCCAACGACGAGCGCGTGCTCGTGACGACGCTCACCAAGCGCATGGCCGAGGACCTCACGGAGTACCTCGAAGAAGCGGGCGTCGCCGTCGAGTACATGCACGACGAGACGGACACGCTCGAGCGCCACGAGCTCGTGCGCGGGCTCCGGCTCGGCGAGTACGACGTGCTCGTCGGTATCAACCTCCTCCGCGAGGGTCTGGACATCCCGGAGGTTTCGCTGGTCGCGATTCTGGACGCGGACCAGGAGGGGTTCCTGCGTTCGGAGACGAGTCTCGTCCAGACGATGGGCCGTGCCGCCCGGAACGTCAACGGCGAGGTCGTGCTGTATGCCGACGAGCGTACGGACGCGATGCGGGACGCCATCGAGGAGACTCAGCGCCGCCGCCGCATCCAGCGCCAGTTCAACGAGGAGCACGGCACGACGCCGACGACCATCGACAAGGAGGTCGGCGACATGAACCTCCCCGGCGCGGAGACCGACACGTCCGACGTCGCCGGCGACGGCCCGAGCGACGAGCAGGAAGCCGCCATCCTCGTCGAGGACCTCGAAGAACGCATGGAAGCGGCCGCCAGCAACCTCGAATTCGAGCTCGCGGCGGATATCCGCGACCGCATCCGCGAAGTTCGCGAGGAGTACGACCTCGCCGGGGGCGACGAGGGCGAGGACGCGGGTGTCGCGCCTGAACCCGGCGAGTGGTAGCGGCCGGACGTCGCCCTGATTCCCCTCTCAGAGTCGACTCGTGATAGTTTCTGCAGTTGCCTCGCCCACGCCCTCCACGTCCCGCAAGTCCTCGACGGAGGCTTCGCGCACGCCCTTGACGCTCCCGAACCGCCGCAGCAGGCGCTTGCGGAGTTCCGGGCCGACGCCATCGACGTTGTCGAGTGTCGTCTCCACGTCGTCCCGGATCGTCTGGTGGTAGGCGACCGCGAACCGGTGGGCTTCGTCGCGCACGCGCTGGAGGACGTGCAGTTGGGGTGCGCCGTCGGCCCAGTCGTACGTCCGGCGCTCCGTGATGACGACCTCCTCGTCCTTCGCCAGCGCGACCGCCGGCACGTCCCAGCCCGCGTCCGCGAGCGCTTCGCGCGCCGCGTCCAGTTGCCCCTCGCCGCCATCGATGAGGAGCAGGTCGGGGGCTGGGCGGTCGTCTCGTTCTTCGACCGCGCGGTCGGCGCGCCAGCGGAGCAGCCGGTACATGTTCGCGTAGTCGTCGTTCTCCTCGTCGAGTTTCTTCCGGCGGTAGTCGGACTTCTCGGCGCTCCCGTCCACGAAACAGACGTCGCTGCCGACCACGGCCTTCCCCTGCGCGTGGCTCACGTCGAAGCCCTCGATGCGGGTCGGCCGGTCGATGCCGAGCGCGTCCGCGAGCGCGCCGAGTTCGTCCCGCTCGCCGGAGCGCCGGTGGGCGTTCTTCAGCGCCAGGTCGACGAGCGTCGCCTCGCGGCCCGCGCCCGGCACCCGGACCTCGACGCCCGCCTCGTCGAGCCACGCCGCCACGTCGTCGTCGCCGTGGCGCTCGGGCAACAGCAGGCGGTCCGGGAGGTCGCGTTCCGCGTAGAACTGCACGAGGAACGCCGCCAGCACGTCCGCCGGACTCTCGTTCTCTGGTGCATCCAAGTGGTGCTGGTCACGCTCCACGAGCTGCCCGCGTTCGGCGTGCAGGCGCGCGACCGTCGCATCCTCGCCCTCCACAGCGACGCCGAGCACGTCCGTCGTCGCCGCGTCGTCGCCGCCCGCGACCGCCGCGCCCGCGCCGCCGTGGAACGCTTCGACGGCGTCCAGGCGGTCTCGGAGGTGCGCCGCGCGCTCGAAGTTCTGCGCTTGCGCGGCCTGCTCCATCGCGCGTTCGAGGGGGTCCGCGAGCGCACCCGTCTCCCCCTCGAAGAATCTGCGGGCGGACTCCACGTCAGCCGCGTAGTCGGCCTCGCCGATTTCGCCCGTGCAGGGCGCCGAACACAGCCCCATCTCGTAGTCGAGGCAGGGGCGCTCGCGGTTCCGGTACTTGTGGTCCGAGCAGCCGCGGAGCCCGTACACCTCCCGAATCGCCTTCACCACAATCTCGACGTCGCCCTTGTCCGTGTACGGGCCGTACGCCGCCGCGCCCTCGTCGGGGTCGCGGGTCACCTCAATGCGGGGGACGGCGTGGTCCGTGAATTGCACGAGCGGGTAGGACTTGTCGTCTTTGAGGCGGACGTTGTACCGCGGCTGGTGGCGCTTCACGAGGTTCGCTTCCAGCAGCAGCGCCTGCGTCTCCGTGTCCGTCACCGCGAAGTCGATGGCGTCCGCGCGCTCGACCATCCGCGCGATGCGCTCGCTGCGCGGGTCTGCGTACGACCGCACGCGGTCCCGGATGTCCACCGCCTTCCCGACGTAGAGGACGGTGTCGCCGTCGAGGAACTGGTAGACGCCGGGCTCCGTCGGCAGGTCGGTTGCGCGCTCCCGAACCGCGTCCGCGTCCATCGCTTCGAGGTACGGCCGCGGCGACTTTCAACTGCGCGGTCGCCGAACCGCCAGGCTTGAACCGAATGCCGCCGAACCCGCACCTATGCCCGAAACCGAGCGCGTCTGGCTGGTCTTCCGGGAGTACACCGACAAGGGGCTGCTCAACCTCGTCTACGCGACGCCAGAGGGTGACCGCGTGCTCCGCAAGCAGCGCTCGCTGAACGCCGGCGACCCCACCGCCGCCGTCGACGCCGACGTCGACGACCTCGAACCCGTCGAAGACCCCGAGGACCGCGAGCGCTACGGCCAGGAAGCCAGCCGGATGCGGGACTCCCACGACCCCGACGACCGCGTGTAGTTCGCAGCGGCTGCGGTCGGGAGCAAGACACTTCCCGCCGCACTGCGACGGCCCGACCATGCAGTCAGCCCTCCCCGTGGTGGTAGCGTGACGTGGCCGGTCGTCGCGCGCCGCGACCTCCGCGCCCTCCACGCCGACAACTCGCTGGCGGTGTTCGGCGGCTTCTTCGCGCTGCTGGCGGCCGTCCTCGCGTACGGTGCCACGAACGGCGCCGGCGTCACCCCGCTCTCGACCGCACTCGCGCTCCTGTTCATGTTTGCCGTGCCGCTGGCCGCCGGCACGCTCACCCACGAAGCTGTGCCGAGCGCCGTCGCCAGCGGTCGCGTCCGACTCACGCTCTCGCTGCCACACTCGCGCTCGACGTTCCTCGCTGGCGCGGGCGCCGCCCGCCTCACGACGACGCTCGTCGCCGTCGTCGCTGCAATCGTCGTCGCCACCGTCGTCTACGCGCTCCGCGGCGCGCCGGTGCCGGCGCTCCGGGTGCTCGCCGTGCTCGCGCTCGCCGCGCTGCTGGCCGCCGCGTTCGTCGCCGCGACGCTCGCGTTCACCGCACGCTCGACGTCCACGACGCTCGCCGCCGCGACCACCTTCGGCTTCTTCGCGCTCGCGCTGTTCTGGCCGATTGCACTGAGCCTCGTGCGGGTCGTCCTCGCCGGCCAGTTCGGCGTGCAGGTACGTCTCGGTCTCACGGACTTGCTCGTCGTCGCCAGCCCGCTGTACGCGTACGTGAACGCGCTCACCGTCGTCGGCATCGACCCGGTCGCGACGACCGGCTCCGTCCCCGACGGCGTCGGCGTCGCCGTGCTACTGGCCTGGACGTTGGTCGGGTTCGCGCTCGCGTCGCGCCGATTCGCCCGCATCGAACTCTGAGACGCCGGCGCGCGGTCGCTCGCGCTGCAAACCACCCCAATCGATTTAGGCGGTCGGCGAGACTTCCCCCGCATGGCAGCAATCGAACTCGCTGGCGTCACCAAGCGATACGGTGACGTCACCGCCCTCCACGACCTCGACCTCCAGGTCCAGTCCGGGGAGATATACGGCTTCCTCGGGCCGAACGGCGCCGGGAAGTCGACCACCATCGACATCCTCCTGGATTTCGTGCGCCCGACCTCGGGCACCGCGACCGTGCTCGGTCACGACGCCCACGACGAGTCGCTGGCCATCCGCCAGCGCATCGGCGTCCTCCCCGAGGGGTTCCACGTCTACGAACGCCTCACCGCCCGCCAGCACCTCGAATTCGCCATCGAGTCGAAGGACGCCGACGACGACGTCGAAGCCCTGCTGGAGCGCGTCGGCATCCCGGAAGCCGCCGATCGGAAGGCTGGCGGCTTCTCGAAGGGGATGCAGCAGCGGCTCGCGCTCGCTATCGCCCTCGTCGGCGAACCCGACCTCCTCATTCTGGATGAGCCTTCGACGGGGTTGGACCCGAACGGCGCCCGCGAGATGCGCGAAATCATCACTGAGGAGGCCGCTCGGGGCGCGACCATCTTCTTCTCCAGTCACATCCTCGAACAGGTCGAAGCCGTCTGCGACCGCGTCGGCATCCTCCAGCAGGGCGAACTCGTCGCTCAGGACACCATCCGCGGGCTCCGCGAGGCTGCCGGCACGGGCGCGACGCTGACGGTCACCGTCGAAGCACTCACACCCGACATCGTCGAAGCCGTCGAGGACGTCCCCGGCGTCACGAGCGTGGACACCGACCGCGACGTGCTCACCGTGAGCGCCGACGACGCGTCCAAGACCGACATCCTCGACGCCATCGAGGCCGCGGGCGGGGAGGTCGTCGACTTCGCCACCCGGGAAGCGTCGCTGGACGACGTGTTCGCGGCGTACACGAACGACCGCGACGAGGAGGTGTCGGCATGAGCTGGCCGGCAATCGCGCGCAAGGACTTCCACGACGCCGCGCGCTCGAAGGCGCTGTGGGCGCTCACCGCGCTGTTCGTGCTGTTCATGGCCGGCGTCGCGTACGTCTACACGCTCCTCCAGAGCGGCGGGCAGGGCGGCGGGGAGTTGGAGACGATCGGGCTCATTTTCTTCCTGCTCAGCCCGGTGACGCTGCTCATCCCGCTGACCGCGCTCGTGATGTCCCACAAGGCCATCGCGGGCGAAGTCGAGTCCGGGAGCGCGAAGTTCCTGCTGTCGCTGCCCCACACCCGCCGGGACGCCATCGTCGGGAAAGTCGTGGGTCGCGGCGCTGTCCTCGGCGTCTCCGTCGTCGTCGGGCTCGTCGTGGCGGCCGTCGTCACGGTCGCGCTCTACGACAGCTTCGACGCGCTGGCGTTCCTCGGCTTCTCGGCGCTCACGGTGCTGCTCGCCGTGCTGTACACCGCCATCGGCGTCGGGCTCTCCGCGACCACCAAGGACTCCGGGCGCGCCACCATCGTCGCCGCAGCGTTCTTCGTCGTCTTCGAGGTCGCGTGGGGCGCCGTCGTCAGCGGTGTCTACTACCTCCTGAACGGCACCTTCGGGCCCATGAGCGCCGGCTCGGTTCCGGACTGGTACCTCCTGTTGAACCGCGTCCCGCCGTCCTCGGCGTTCACGAACGCCGTTTTCCAGTTCCTCCCCGGGCAGTCCACGCTCGTCGCCCAGCTGTTCCCGCAGAATCCCCCCATCTACCTCTCGAAGTGGGCCGCGCTCGCGACCATGTTCGCGTGGCTCGTCGTCGTCCCCGCGCTCGGCTACTACGTTTTCGAGCGCGCGGACCTCTAGGGCACGTACCGGTACCGCCGCGTCTGCTCGCCGTCGAAGCGCGGTCCCGCCCCGGCGTCCTCGAAGCCCTCGTTCAACAGGACGTCGCCGAGTTCGTCACCCTCGACCAGCACGGCCTCCACCGCGAGCCCCTCGTGGGCCGCGAAGTCGCGGGGGCCGTCCAGCAGTTCGCCGAGCGTCTCCGGGTCGCCCGCCAGTCGCGTGACGTGGACGGCGCCGCGCCACGCGTCGAACGCGACGAACCCCGCGAGCCCGTCGTCGTTCTCCGCGACGCGTACCGTGCGGTCCCTGACGAGGCGCGCGGCGTCGAGGTCGTCGTCGGCGAGCGCGTCCAGCGCGGCCGCGTCCTCGGCCGTCGCGTCACGAACGTTCATACCCTCAAGTACGCGAGCGACCAACTTAACGCCGCGGCCGCGAGAACGGCAACCGTTTCGTGCATGCAAGCAGTTATCACCGCCCGCGTCCCTACGACCCGGCTATGAGCACGGCTCCGAGGACCGGTGGGAAGCGATGCGCGTAGTCGCGAAGTTCGGCGGCACTAGTCTCGGGAGCGGCGACCGCATCGAGCGGGCCGCCGACTCCATCGCAGACGCGGTCGCCGCCGGCCACGAACTGGCGGTTGTCGCGTCGGCGATGGGGAACACGACCGACGAACTCCTCGACGACATCACGTTCGACGCCGACGATGCCGACCGCGCGGAAATCGTCTCGATGGGCGAACGCACGTCGGTGCGGATGCTGAAGGCGGCGCTGGCCGCCCGCGGCGTCGACGCCGTCTTCCTCGAACCCGGCCACCCCGACTGGCCGGTCGTCGCCAACGACCGCGGCGAAGTCGACGTCGAGGAGACGAAGAAACGCGTCGAAGCGCTCGCCGAGGACCTCGACGAGGTCGTCCCCGTCATCACGGGCTTCCTCGCCGAGGACCACGAGGGCAACGTGACGACGCTCGGGCGCGGCGGCAGCGACACCACTGCCGTGATGCTCGGCCGGTACGCCAACGCCGACGAGGTCGTCATCGTCACCGACGTCGAGGGCGTCATGACCGGCGACCCCCACGTCGTCGAGGGCGCGCGCAACGTCGGCGAAATCACCGTCGACGAACTCCGCAACCTCTCCTTCCGCGGTGCCGAGGTGGTCGCCCCCTCCGCCCTCTCGTTCAAGGACGACGACCTCGACGTCCGCGTCATTCACTACCAGCACGGCGACCTGCTCTCGGGTGGCACGAAAATCGAGGGCCAGTTCGAGAACATGATCGACATGCGGGACACGCCGCTGGCGTGTCTCACCGTCGCCGGGCGCGCCATCCGCAACCGCCCCGGCATCATGTCGACACTGTCGACCGCGCTCCACGACAGCGACATCAACGTCGACGCGGTCGCCTCCGGCATGGACTCGATGACGTTCTACGTCGACGAGGGCGTCGCCGAGCGCGCCGAGAACGTCCTCCACAGCGAGGTCATCGAGGTCGGCGAACTCTCCTCGGTCACCGTCCGCGACGAGGTCGCGGTCATCCGCGTGCTGGGCGGCGAACTTCCGAACCAGCCGGGCGTCCTCCGGCGCATCGTCGACCCCATCGCGGAGGCCGGCATCAACGTCATCGACATCATCTCCAGCGCCACCTCCGTGGCCGTCTTCGTCGACTGGGACGACCGCGAGAAGACCCTGGACATCGTCCAGGACCACTTCAGTTCCTAATCCTAATCACCGGCCGTCCGCGAGTCGCTCGGCGGTCGCGTCCGGCAACCCCGCGTCCCGCACTGCCTCCGCGACGCGGTCGACGTCGTATTCGACGCGGTGTTCTTCGACCGTCGCTTCCTCGACGTCCAGCACTGCGTACGCCGCGCGCGGGTCGCGGTCCCGCGGCTGGCCGACGCTCCCCGGGTTCAGCACGACGCCCTCGTCGTAGACCTCGTGGTGCTGGACGTGCGTGTGCCCGAGAATCAGGACGTCCTCGTCGCCGAGCAGGTGCGGACCGAACGCCTCCGGGTACGTGTAGCGGTCCTGTACCTCGGGATGGTCGTGGACGACCTTCACGCGCCCGTCGAACAGCGTCCGCTCGCGGGGGAGTCGTTCGACCCAGCCGCGCTGGACGTCGTTCAACTCCCGCTTGGCGTGTCTCACGCCCGCCTGTGCCATCCCGTTCCCGCCGAAGTTCCGGTCGGTCGCCACCATCCGGTCGTGGTTTCCCATCACCGTCGGGACGTCGCGCTCGCGGAGCGCGTCCACGCACTCCGCGGGCCACGGGTTGTAGCCGACGACGTCGCCGGCGCAGACGAGCGCGTCCACGGCCGGCAGGTCGTCGAACACTGCCTCCAGCGCGACCAGATTCGAGTGGATATCGGAGACGACGCCGACCTTCATGGCTGCCGGTCGGTGCCGGTCGCCCTTAGTTCTCGGGCCCGTTCTCGATTGCCGTCGCGTAGCCGTCGCCGTCGCGCACGACGCCGACCGCACAGACCGCGTGCTCGAACGCCGCGCTGTACGCCTCCGCAGCCACTTCGCTCGCGGTGTCGGCCTCGAAACCGATTGGCTCCGGGCTGTCCTTCTCGTAGGTCGCGACGAGCGTCGGCTCGTCGACGGCCTCCACGAGCAGCGCGTCCTTCCGCACGGTCCCAAGGAACGCGTCGCCGTCGGGCGTCAGCACGCCCGCGATGCGGGGTGTGTCGTAGTCGTCTTTCTCGTAGTCGAGCGCGAGCAGCGACGCCGCGAGCGCGTCCCGCGCCGGGTAGCCCAGGCCGAGTTTCTCCGTAATCGGGTCGACGTGGCTGCCGTTCCCGACGACCGCGTGGCCCGCTGCCGTCCGGTAGCAGTTGTACGACACGTAGGGGTTGTCCGTCTCCGGCGCGTCCGGCGTGGGCGCGACCGTCAGCGCATCCTCGCGATCGACCACCTGGCGGTTCGGGAACGACCGCGAGGACACTCGATACGCTGCCACGTCCGGACCGACGACGACGAACCGTCCGACGTACATACGAGAACGTGCATTCTCGGGCGGCAAATAGGCGTCGAACTACACACGTTCGCGGTGTCGGCGCGACGCGGCGTCACGGCTGCTCGGCGCGTCTCCGTCGTCGGGGTTCGCAACACTCATAAGCCACAGTCGCCTTCTATCGTGTGCGAGCAGTCCATTGGGGTAGCGGCCAATCCTGAAGCCTTCTGGGGGCTTCGACCCTGGTTCGAATCCAGGATGGACTATTCTACTTCGACACTCGACTTCGTAGCGGTGCGTTCGCTTTACGTTCCAAACTTTCACCCGCAGATAGCCGAACGAATCCAACCACAACGCCACTAAGCGAGGCGTCCGTACCCTCGTACATGAGCGTCGTCGACACGCTCGCGGAGGGACTCCGGCTCGGCGGGGAGATGTTCTGGGAGACGTGGTGGGCGCTCGTGTTCGGGTTCACCATCGCGGGTGCCGTCGAGACGTTCGTCAGCGAGGAGCGGATGTCCCGGGTGCTCGGCGGGTCTGGCCTACGCGAGTTCGGCCTCGGCACGCTGTTCGGCGCGGCGTCGTCGTCGTGTTCGTTCGGCGCGGTCGCGACGACGAAGAGCCTCTTCAAGAAGGGCGCGTCGCCGATAGCGAGTCTGGCGGCGTTCCAGTTCGCATCCACGAACCTCGTCATCGAGCTCGGGCTCGTGATGTGGATTCTGCTCGGCTGGGAGTTCGTGCTCGCGGACTACGCCGCCGGCCTGTTGCTCATCGTGCTGCTCGCCGCCGTCTTCCAGTACGTCGTGCCCGAGGAGTGGTTCGCGGCCGCCCGCGACCACGTCCAGTCCGCGGAGGGCGTCCGCGACCCGGTCTGCGGGATGGACGTCGACCCGACCAGCGACGACGTCGTCACGCTGGAGACCGACTCGGGGACCGAGTACTTCTGCTCGGAGTCCTGCAAGCGCACGTATCGCGACGAACGGGAGGCCGGTGAGCGCCAGCCCAGTCTCGCGACCCGGCAGGGCTGGCGGCTCGCCGCGAAGAACGCGGTCGGCGAGTGGAAGATGCTGTGGACGGACATCGTCGCCGGGTTCCTCGTCGCGGGGCTCATCGGCGCGTTCGTGCCGCGCGCGTGGTGGACGACGCTGTTCGACGTCGGCGCGCAGGGGTCGTTCACGTGGGTCGCCGCGAGCGCGATAATCGGCGTCACGGTCGGCGTCGTGACGTTCGTCTGCTCGGTGGGGAACGTCCCGTTCGCGGTCATCCTCTGGAGCAACGGCATCGCGTTTGGCGGCGTGATGAGTTTCATCTTCGCGGACCTCATCGTCCCGACCATCACCGACGCCTACCGGCGGTACTACGGGCTACGGATGGCGGCGGTGCTGTTCGTCGGGATCTTCGTGACGGCCGTCGTCTCCGGCATCGTCATTCACTACACGTGGCACGGGCTCGAACTCGTCCCGCAACCGGGTGAAGTCGGCGGCACCGCACCGTCCGGCTACACGCGCTACCTGAACGCGGCGTTCACGCTGGTGTTGCTCGCGCAGCTCTACCTGATGTACGGCACGAGCGCCGACGAAGAAGCCGAGGGGGCGCACGCGCACTGACAGCGACGGCCGCGTTACTGGTCGGCGGGCGGTGCTGCGGTCTCGGGGTCGGCGTCCGTGTCGGCCGCGTCGACGCGCTCGTACTCCTCGCGGAACTCGCCGATGAGCTGGCCCATCTTCGCGTACCAGTCGTTGAGCATGCGCTGCATCTCGTCGGCGATCTCGTCGGGGTCGGCGGGCTCGTAGACGTGGTAGTAGCCGCCGTGGTCGTAGTTCACCTGGTGCTTCTCGACGAGGTCGGCGTCCATCAGCCGCTGGACCGACCGGTAGGCCGTCGAGCGCTCGCGGTCGATGCGGTCGCTGACTTCGTCGACGGTCAGCGGCTCGCCCGTCTCGACGAGCAGCCCGAACACGCGCCGGTCGAGGTCGCGGAGCCCGTGGAAACATTCGAGGAGCCCCTCGCACTCCATGTCCCGCTGGAGGTAGTCGCGCATCGAATCTGGCATCTCGGCGGGAAGTACGCCGCTGAGCCGTAAAAAGGTTTGTAGCGACCCTGCAATACCGTCAGTCGCGGCTCCGCCAGTACCCCTGTGCGTACGCCCCGAGGACCATCCCCGCGACGCCCCACAGAATCGGGAGGTTGCCGATGCCGAGGCTGGCGTACGCCGCGCCCGGGCAGATGCCCGAGATTCCCCAGCCGACCCCGAACACCGCGCCGCCGCCGACGACGTTCCGGTCGAGGTCCTTCAGCCGACGCGAGTACCTCGTTCCCGTCACCGGTGCGCGGTCGAGGTACCGCGTCGCGACGAAAAAGGACAGCCCGGAGACGACGGCCGCGCCGCCCATCACGAAGACGAGCCCGAGGTCCTCCAACTGGAGGAAGTCCAGGACGACTTCGGGTTTCGCCATCTCGCTGAGCGCCAGCCCGAACCCGAACACGAGCCCGCCCAGCAGCACGACGGCCAGCACCCACGGACTGCGTTCGCTCCCGTCGGTCACTTCGCCCTCGCGGCTCACGGCGACACCCCCACAGCCTGCACCAGTTGCGCCGTCCCGATGGCGACGCCGAGGAACGTTACGACGTTCACGAGCGAGGCGTTGGACAGCGACCCGACGCCGCAGACGCCGTGACCGGACGTGCAGCCCTTCCCGACGCGGGTGCCGATACCGACGAGCACGCCGCCGCCGAGCAGCCGCCACCACTGGACGTCAGTCGTCCACGCGCCGCTCCCGGAGACGAGCGTGTAGACGGCGGCACCGGCGACGATGCCGACGGTGAACACGACGCGCCAGTCCCGTGAGCGCACGTACTTCCCGCGGTTGAACCGGTCGACGTCGGAGACGTACGACAGCGTGGATTCGAGGAACGTGCTCGCGCCGGCGATGATGCCGGTACCGAAGTAGATGATGGCGGTCCCCAATCCGACGAGCAGGCCGCCGACGAGGTACTGCGCGATGCCGCGCGGGAACAGGTCGGCGGCGACGAGTGCGCCCGTCATCTACTCGGCCGCCTCCCCGCTGGCCGCGCAGTTGTTCGGCCCGAGTTCGAGCGTGAACGCCTCGTCGTCGCCGGGCGCGCGCTCCCCGAGGTTCGTCGCGACGATGTCCTCGTGGTTCGCCGGGCGCGGCGGCATGTCGGTGGTGACGAATTCGACGAACGCCTCGCGGTCCAGCGAGAGCGCGTCCACACGGTCGACGATTTCGCCGAGTCGCGCGGTGTACGTGTCGTCCTCGCGCCGCACCGCGCCGTCGCCGTAGTGGGCGGGCGCGACGAGCGTCTCGTCGTCGTGCGCGAGCACGCGCTCGTGGAGCGTGTCGTACAGCGTCTCCGCGGCTCCGCGGGCGGCCTCCGGGTCTTCGAGGTCGGGGCGCGCGACGCTCTCGGTGAACAGGCCGTCGCCCGTGAACAGGACGTCGTCGACGCGGTACGCCGTCATCCCGGTCGTGTGGCCGGGCGTGTGGACGGCCTCGATGGTCGCGTCGCCGACCGTCAGTTCGTCGCCGTCCGCGACAGTCTCGAACGGCGCCTCGTAGTCGACGCCGCGCGCGACGGCCGCTTCGGGGAGGACCGTCGTCGCGCCGGTCGCTGCGGTGAGTCCCCGGACGCCCGAGACGTGGTCGGCGTGGACGTGCGTGTCGACGGCGTATTCGATGCTGACGCCGCGCTCGCGGGCGTCTTCGACGTACGCGTCGGTGAACGCGCGTAGCGGGTCAACGACTGCGCCCTCACCGTTCGAGGCGACGAGGTACGCGAGACAGCCGCTGGACGGCCGCCGGTACTGCACGACCGTCGCATCGCCGCCCGTCTCGACTTCGCGGGATTCGTAGACGCGCGCCCAGCCGCGCATGCCGTCGGCGAGCTGTTCGGCGTCGTAGCCCGCGTCGAGCAGGCGACCCGCGACGAACTCGCTCGACGTGCCCTTCGCACAGACCACCGTGACCGTGCGGTCGTCGGGCAGCGCTGCGAGGCTGTCCTCGGGGAGTCCGTCGAGGAATTCGAAGTACGGGACGTTCAGCGACTCGACGCCGCTGTCGATGTGCCACTCCTCGTAGTTGCTCGCCGCACGCACGTCGAGGACGAAGACGTCCTCGCCGGCGTCGATGCGGGACTTCAGTTCGCTCGGCGCGACGCTGTCGGGGCTCGCGTCGGTCGCCGGGAAGTCGTCGGGTTTCATCTCGGCCGTGGCTACCGGACGCGCACGAATAAACCTTCGCGTAGACGAGTGTATATGATACAATACTATGCCCCAACAGAACGTCAGAAATACGTCCTTGCACTTTCTGTGGCTGTTTTGATATTGCTTTATTGCTTCACTACTGGATTTCTACCGACGAGTTTTTCCCTGACCAGTCGGTATTGCAGGCCGAGCACAATCATGGATGCAGACGAGACCCTCGACGCGACCGGACTGAGCTGTCCGATGCCAGTGGTCAAGACCAAGCAGGCGACCGACGACCTCGCGGTCGGCGACGTCCTCGAAGTGCGCGCGACCGACCCCGGGAGTGTCAGCGACCTCGCCGGGTGGGCCGACGGTACCAGCGGCGTCGAACTCCTCGACCAGACTGAGGACGGTGACGTCTACACGCACTACGTCCGCCGGACGGAACGATGAGCGCGGAGTCACCCGAACCCACGCGCGAGGAACTCGCGGCGCGCGTCGCCGACCTCGAAGCCCGCCTCGGCGACGGCGACGACGCTGACGAGGACCAGCCGAAACTGAGCATTATCGCCACGAAGGGCACGCTTGACATGGCGTACCCGCCGCTCATCCTCGCGACCACGGCCGCCGCCTTCGACTGGGACGTCACCGTCTTCCACACGTTCTGGGGACTGGATATCCTCCACGAGGAGCGCGCCGACAGCCTCGAACTGAGCGCCGTCGGCAACCCGAACCTCCCGATTCCCAACGCTGTCGCGGCGCTGCCCGGGATGGACCGCGTGACCACGCACATGCTGGAGCGCAAACTCGACGCCAACGGCACCGCTTCGGTCGCCGACCTCCTTGAGACGGGCATCGAGATGGGCGTGGAGTTCCAGGCCTGCCAGATGACCATCGACCTGCTGGACTACGACGCCGACGACTTCTACGACGGGGTCACCGTCGGCGTCGGCGCCGCCACCGCGCTCCGAGACATGGCCGACGCGGACGTCCAACTACTCGTCTGACCGATGCCCGACGACACTGCCGACTCGACCGACGGTGACGACGCGACCGCGTCCGACCCCGAACTCGGCGTGGGACTGTTCGAGACCGACATGGGCCCCAGCTCCGCGCTCGCGCACGTCTACCGCGGGGAGATTCACCGCATGAAGTTCTGGCGCGAGCGCCTCGACCGCACCACGAACTGGGCAGTCGTCGTGATGGCGGCGGTCCTCACGTGGGCGTTCTCCGGGCGCTCGAACCCCCACTACCTCCTGCTCGTGGGTGTCGTCGCGCTCGGCGCGTTTCTGGGCGTCGAGGCGCGTCGCTACCGCGGCTACGACATCTGGCGGAGCCGCGTCCGCACGCTCCAAGAGAACGTCGTCGCCGTCGGCCTCGCGCCCGACGAAACGTCGCCGGACACCGACTGGCGCGAGCGCCTCGCCCGCGACTACCGCGAACCCACCATCAAGGTCTCCGCGGAGGAGGCGATTGCCCACCGCCTGCGCCGCATCTACCTGCCGCTGTCGACGGTACTGCTCGTGGCGTGGGTGGTGCGCGTCACCGCGTTCTCCCCGGCGTCGTGGCCGTCGAGTGCCGCCATCGGCTCGCTGCCCGGCGTCGTCGTGACTGCCGCCGTCGCCGTGACGTACGGAACTGCGGTCGCCGTCGCGTGCCGGCCGCGGACGTGGCACGCCCGCGGCGAACTCCGCGAGGAAGCGCTCCGGAAGCACGACTAACCTCGCACGCGCCGCGAGTCGCCGGTACGTTGAAACGCACCGTGGGCGAACCACCCGTCCCATGCTTCGGGACGCCCTCCACGCCCTGCGGACGCTGCTGTTCGACCCGCGCTCGTTCTTCGAGACGCACCCGCCCGAGCGGTCGCTGGGTAGCGCCGCGCTGGTCGTCGTCGCGGTCGCCGCAGTCACGACCGTCGCGTTCGTCGCCATCGGCGAGTACATGGCCGCCCAAATCGACGCCACCGTCACGGTCACGACAATGGAACCGTGGCCGGAGTCGACGTGCCAGTCGTTCGCCGACATGAACGGCTCGCTACCCGAACCCTGTACTATCGACGAACCGCGGACGAAGCAGGTCTCGGTCGGCGCGAAACTCCGGGACGCGATATACGGACGCATCCCCGTGGTTTTCTTCGGCACCCTACTGGGCTGGGTGCTGGTCGCCGTCGCGCTGCACGCGGTGGGTGCATTCACCGGGAGCCGCGGCTCGTTCACTGCGACGCTGGCGGTCACCGGCTGGGCGACGCCGGCCCAACTCGTCCAGACCGTGCTCGGCGCGGCCGGCCTCGTCTTCCTGCTGTCGGGCGTCGACTTCGCCAGCGACCCCGAACTGCTGGCCGAGCAGCTCCGGCGACTCACGAACACGACCGGTACCGCCATCGGCGTGCTCGGCGCGCTCGTCGGCACTGCATGGCAGGCGTACATTTGGACGCACGGCCTCCAGGAAGGCCACGACGCCCAGCCGGGCAGCGCGGCCGTCGCGTCCGGCATCGTCGCCGTGCTGCTGTTCGTGCTCTCGCTGGCCTGACGTCACTTTCAGTTTCACCGCGCGGCAGGATTCCATTCTTGTGTGCGACGAGCGTCAGACGAATCTACATGGGCGACCACCCGTCCGACGCCGGCTGGCGTGTCAAGTGTCCACGCGGCCACACGCGACTGCGCCGGCAGCGCGACGGCCGATACTACTGCCGGAGTTGCCAGCGCCACTACGACCGCCGCGACCTCCGACAGTAACACGCTGTACGTCTAGTGTCTGACGACTGTCTGCTCTTCGCGGGCGGCGTTTCGAGTGGAAAACCAACTGATAGCGACGGCGCAACGCGGCCCACCACTACCTTTCCGACGGCAGAACCACGGGAAAGCGACCACCCGATACCCCTTCGTTTCGACTGGAGAGGGGTATGTTACCGTCTCTTACTATTCGTCCTGCACGAGGTCCATCGCGTCGAGTTCGCGTTCGGGGTTGTACTCCGCGAGGTCGCCGTGCTCGATACCTGCTCGCCCGGTCAACTCGCCGAGAATCGCCTCGCGAGCGTCCTCGGGGGTGTCGTACTCCTCGGGCACCAGCCGGTCGAAGACGTCCGCCAGCGCCTCCGTCTCGTTGACGATTTCGTCGCGCTCGGTCGCGTACTCGGATTTGAGTGAACTCGCGTTCGTCGGGTAACTCGACCCCTGGACGGCTGCCTCCATCGCTTCGAGGGTCTCCTCGACGTGTTCGGCGAGCGGCTCCTCGTGCTCGCTGGGGAACTCCTCGGTCGACTCCTCTGGCACGTAGTCAGCGTCGTCGCTCATGCCTAGGTGGTTCGACGCGCCCGCCAAATGCGTGCTGGCCGCCTACTTCTCGACGTCCAGCAGCGCCACGCGCTCCCGGACGACACCTGACAGGTCGCCCGCGGCCGCATCCAACTCGGCGTCGCCCACGTCGAAGAACTCCCGAATCGTCTCGCGGTCCCCGTAGACGCCCGCCTCGGGTGGCTCCACTGCCGGGAGTACGACGGCGTCGTCGAGGAAGTCCACGACGGCGGTCACCGCGTCGTCCTCGTCACCGCCCGCGACGACGACCACGACCTCCTGCTCGCCCTCGGCGACACCCATCGCGAGCGCCTCCCGAATCTGTCGGCGACCCGCCGCGTACAGCAGAATTTCGACCGCGCGGTTGCTGGCGACGTTCTCCTCGCGCTCGAACGCACGGTTGGCGTGCTCGACCGCCGACGCGAGGTGCTCGCGGCCCGCGACGTAGTCCGCGTCGAACGCCTGTACCGCCGTCTCGTGGCCGCCGTCCGGGAGGGCGGCGACGAACGTTTCGACGTCCTCCACGACCGCCGTGCCCGCGACCAGTTTCACGAGAAGTCCCCCAGATTCGCCTGCCCGCTCCGGTCGGCCTCCTCGGCGGCCGCCACCGCGTCGGCGTCCGCGTTCACGGCGTCCATCTCCGGGTCCGGGTGGCCGACGTTCTCGAGGATGCGCTCGGCGGTCTTCTCACGGCCGCGGACCGCGCCCAGCACGAGGCTCTTCTCGGCGTTCCGGAGATCTGCCCGCGACTCGATGCCCGCGTTGTAGAGGCGCCGCGCGCGCTTCCGACCGACGTTGCGCACGCCGGCGAGGTCCAGGAGTTCCTCGCGGACGCCGTACTCCACGCGCTTGCGCGCCTCGCGCACGGCGGCCGCGGACTCCACGTCGTCGAGGTCGCCCGCGAGGCGCTCGGCGGCGTGGAGCAGCCACTCCGCGGTCTCGACCTTCCCACGGATGTCGCCTGGGCCGACGCCGTAGCGCTCCGCGATGCGGTCCTCGTCCAATTCGGAGGCCCAGTCTTCGAGGAGTTTCGCGGTCTTCAGCGCGGACAGCCAGTCCTCGAAAGCCGCCTCCTCTTCGCGGGGCGCGGATCCGAGCAGCTCGTCCTCGCGCTCGTAGGCGAGTTCCGTGTACTGCTCGCGGTCCCCCGAGCGCAGGTAGAGTTCGTACATGTCCGGCGTCCGGCTCACGAGGTGGAACAGGCCGAACGGCGTCGGGCTCGCGCCCTCGCCCTCTGCGTCACCCGTTTCGGCGTCCTCGTCGCTCGTTCCGGGCGCGCTGTCGTCCTGGAGCTCGCTGGCGGTCTGGAACGTTGCTTCCCCCGCGCGGCTCGCGGCTTCACCGCTCGCCTCGGCTGCCGTTTCCCCGCGTTCGGCCGCCCGCAGTCCGTCGACGAGCGTCGCCGCGCTCATCGGGTCGACGTACAGCTGGCTCACGAGGTGGCCCGTGCTGGTCGCGCGCAGCGTGCCGTCCTCGCGCTCGACGAACTCGTTCCGTTCGAGGTACGTCAGTACGTCCCGCGTGACGCTCTTCAGCCGCCCGGGGTCGTCGGTCTGCGTCGCGTACAGCGTCTCCCCGAGGAACTCGTGGAGCGCGTCCTCCGTAGTTGTGAAGCCCGTCGCGACCGCCGCGAGCACGTGCGTCCGGAGCGCGGGCTCAGCCGCGAGTTTCGAGCGCACGGGCTCGGGCTCCGCGTAGATGTAGCGGTCGAACAGCTCCTCCAGCTCGTCGTGGTTGTTCGCGAGCAGCACCGCTTCGCCGTACGGGTCCCGGCCGGGGCGACCCGCGCGCCCGAACATCTGGTGGACTTCCAGCACGGACAGCGGCTGCATCCCGCCCGCAGTGCCGTCGTAGCGCTGCCAGTCCCGCACGACGACCCGGCGGCTCGGCGTGTTCACGCCCGCCGCGAGCGTCGGCGTCGCGGAGACGACCTTGATGGCGCGGTCGCGGAACGCCTCCTCGACGAGTTCGCGGTGCTCGCGCGCCAGTCCCGCGTGGTGGAACGCCGCGCCCTTCTCCACGGCGTCCGCGAGGTCGTCGCTGGTCTCCGTGTCGCTGACGCCCCGGATTTCGTCGGCGACCTCCCGGAGGCGCTTCCGGTCGTCGTCGCTGATGCCCTGCTTGGTCACGTCCGCGAGCCGGCGCGCCGCGGCCTCGGCGTTCCGCCGCGAATTCACGAACACGAGCGTCGAGCCGTCGTCCGCGAGCGTGTCCTCCACGATGGCGGCGGTCTGGCTGTCGCTGCCGCCGGTCGCCAACTCCTCCTGCGTGCCGTCGTCGTAGTGGACGGCCTGCCCGTAGTGGACGCCCGTCCGCAGGTCGATGGGCCGCCACTCCGAGTCCACGAGTTCGGCGTCCAGCCACTCCGCAATCTCGTCGGCGTTCCCGACCGTCGCCGACAGCGCAACCACTTGGAGGTCCTGCACGCGCTGGCGGAGTTTCGCCAGCGTCACCTCGAGCGTGGGCCCGCGGTGGTCGTCGTCCACGAGGTGGACCTCGTCCGCGACCACGCAGGAGAGGTCGTCGATCCAGCCCGCGCCGTTGCGCACCAGCGAGTCGACCTTCTCGGAGGTGGCGACGATGATGTCGTTGTCCGACAGCCGCGAGCCGTCGTCCTCGTAGTTCCCCGTGGAAACACCAACGGAGAATCCGAACTGTTCGAACTCCTCGAACTCGGTGGCCTTCTCGCCGGCGAGCGCGCGCAGCGGCACGATATACAGCGCCTTCCCGCCGTCAGCGACCGCCGACAGCATCGCCAACTCCGCGATAAGAGTCTTCCCGCTGGCGGTCGGCACGCTCGCCACGAGGCTCTCGCCCTCGGCGACGCCCGCCTCCACGGCCTCCGCCTGCGGCGGGTAGAGCTCCTCGATGCCCCCCGATTCGAGATGGTCGGCGACCCCCTCGGGGAGCCCGGGTACGTCCGCGACTTTCATTACGCCGAAGTAGGCGCGTCCCGCGGTTTAAACTGTCGCACCCGCCAACGTGGTTTCGCTGCTCCTCGCGTATCTGTCGCCTACCCCGTCTATGAACACCTCGAACTCCCCCGCTCGCCACGCTTGTAGATAGTGGTCCACGAGACGGCCACGCAAGCGTGAGCGAACACGGGCCCGAGGTGTCGTAAAAGACCGAGTCAACAGCGGTCCCCAGACTGATTTCACACGAACGTCCACACGAGCCACATCGCCGCCGCCGCACCGAGCGGAATGGAGGCGTTATCGTCGATGACGTAGCCGCGAACCACCGGGTTGGTGCCGTCGGCAATCGTCGCGGCGAGCGCGCCGGCTGCAGCCGGCACGGGCGGCACACCGAGCAGGCTCGCGATGGCCATGCAGATGCCGAACGTCGCGAGCAACACCCACCCCTGTTTCATTTCGAGGCCGCTGGTCTGGGAGAGCAGGCCGCTCGCGGGATCCGCGAGCGCCAGCATCAGCATCGCAGGCACCGCAATCGTGGGGTCGAACAACCACGCGGTCGCCGTCCACGAGAACATGTACAGCGCGTACCCCGCGGGGTTGTCCTGCTCGTACTCGCGGGTGAGCCGGTCGAAAATCCACCACGAGACGTAGCCGGAGAGCCGCAGTACTTCGAGGCCGGCCGCGACGACCGACCCCGCGACGAGCAGCCACTGGACCGCCGGCCACGGGAGGACGCCAGCGAGGAACGCCCCGGGGAGGAGCACGCCGCTGGCGTGGACGAGCCGGCGATCGAGTTCGCTCACCGTTACAGGTCCGCGAAGTCGCGCTCGCCGTCCCGGAGCGCGGCCACGACGTCTACGAGGTCATCAGTATCGACTCGCACCTGGTCGGTGGTGTCGCGGTCCCGCAGCGTCACCGTGTCGTCCTCGAGGGACTCGTAGTCGACGGTGACGCAGTACGGCGTCCCGACTTCGTCCTGGCGGCGGTAGCGCCGGCCGATGTTCCCGGAGTCGTCGTACGTCACCGAGAGCCCGGCTTCGCGGAGGTCCGCCGCGAGGTCGCGCGCGGTGTCACCGAGGCCGTCCTTGTCCATCAGCGGGAACACGCCGACCGTCGTCGGGGAGACTTCCGCGGGCAGGCGCAGCACGTCGCGGGTCTCGCCCTCGACTTCGTCCTCGTCGTAGTTGTGCGCCAGCACCGTGTACACCGCGCGCCCGACGCCGAACGCCGGCTCCACGACGTGCGGGACGATGTGGCGGCCCGACTCCGTCACTTCCTCGACGGCGAAGCCGGTCTTCTCCGTCGGTACCGTGTACTTCTCGCCGTCGACCTCTACTGTCACTTCGTCGCCGTCGAACGCCGAGCGGTCGCGCTCCGCGAGCGCTTCCAGAGCGTCCGCGACCGCGCCCGCGTCGCCGCCGAACTCCGGCCCGAGGTAGGACATGTCGGGGTCGACGGTCGCGCGCTCGACCGTCTTCGGTTCGTCGTACTGCTTGAAGATGGTGAAGGTGTCGTCGGCGTGCTCGCTGTGCTTCGAGAGGTCGTAGTCAGTGCGGGAGGCGACGCCCTCCAGTTCGATCCAGTCGCCGTCGACCTCGCCCTCCGCGTCCCAGCAATCCGAGGCGTAGTGCGCGAGTTCGCCGGGGAGGTGCTGGCGGAACCGGAACCGCTCCATGTCCACGCCGACGCGCTCGAACCACACCTTCGAGCGCGCGAGGAAGTACGCCACCCACTCGTCGCCGACGACGCCCTCCTCGAGCGCCTCGCGCGGCGTCAAGTGGAGGTACTCCTCGCCCTCGGACTCCTGTGCGCCCGCCGGGTACAGCGGCAGTTCGACGTCCGCAACCCGGGAGAGGTCCGGGCCCTCGCCCTCGGGGTCCACGAAGAACTCCAACTCCGCCATCGTGAATTCGCGGGCGCGCACGAGCGCCTTCCGCGGGCTAATCTCGTTCCGGTAGCCCGTCCCAATTTGGGCGGCGCCGAACGGCAACTGGTTGCGCGCGTACTCCTTGAGGCGCGGGAACTCCGTGAACATCCCCTGGGCGGTCTCCGGACGCAGGTAGCCCGGCTGGCCCGACCCCGGCCCGATGGACGTCTCGAACATCAGGTTGAACTCGTCGACGGACTGGCCCGCCAGCGGCGCGCCACACGACGGACAGACGAGGTCGTGCTCGGCGATGACTTCCTCGACCTTCTCCGTGGGGTAGGTCTCGGCGTCCGCGATGTCCGTGTTGTCCTCGACGACGTGGTCCGCGCGGTGGCTCTCCCCGCACTCCGCGCACTCCACGAGCATGTCGTCGAAGCCGTCGAGGTGGCCCGAGGCCACGAAGACGGGTTCGGGCGTGACCGTCGGTGCGTCGATTTCCATGTTCCCCTCGCGGGTGACGAAGCGGTCGCGCCACGTCTCCTCGACGTTGCGCTTCAGCGCCGCGCCCTCCGGGCCGTACGTGTAGAACCCGGAGACGCCGCCGTAGGCCTCGTTCGCCTGGAAGAAGAACCCGCGTCGCCGCGCGAGCTCGTCGAGCTCACTCATCGGTCAGCCCCGCCAGCAGGTCGACGTCGCGCACGATGCCGACGAGGCTGTCGCCGGACACCAGCGGCACCTGCTCGATGTCGTTGGTGAGCATCGTCTGTGCGACCTCGCGGGCATTCCGGCGCTTGGTCACCGTCACCACGTCGGGAGTCATGAACTCCCGCACGGGTGCCGCCGGAATCTCGACGTTCCGCGTCGGCAGGTAGCGCGCGCCGACCGCCTTGATGGACTCCCACTTCCAGTCGTCGTCGTCGTCCGCGATGGAGTCGCCGGTGTCGGCCTCGCCTTCGACGACGCGCGCGACCTCGATGATGTCCACTTCCGTCAGCATCCCCGCCATCTCGGCGTCGTCGCCCAGAACCACAGTGTAGGGGACGTTCGCGTACGAGATTTCGCGCTCCGCGACGGTCAGCGGCGTCTCCGCGTACGTCGTGTTCACGTCCCTTCGCGCCAATTCGCCGACGCCAGTGTCGCCGTCCTCCTCGCCGTCCGCGATGGCGCGCACGACGTCCGTGACCGTGATGATGCCTTCGAGGCGGCCGTCCTCGACGACCGGGACGCGACGCGTCCCCTCGCGGTGCATCAGCCCCGCGACCTCCCGGACGGTGGCGTCCGTGGTTGTCGTCGGTACGTCCCGCATCAGCATCGCTAACTGGTCCTCCTCGGGGTGCTCGATGAGGTCGTCCCGGGAGACCAGTCCCCGGTACTGCTCGCCGTCGCTCGTCGGCTTCACCACGGGCACGGAGGAGAACGCCCGCTCCTGAATGTACTCGAGGATGTCGTCCCGCGTCCCCGGAAGCTCAACCGTCACTACGTCGTCCCGAGGGGTCATCGCGTCAGCGACGTTCATGTAGGCGTCGTACTTTCCCCACCCATTTGTAGGCTACGACACCGCATTCCAGACGCTCACCGCCACTACTAGTCGTTCCCACCCTTCGGTGCAGCCGCGCCTGACCGCGCGGCCACGAACGCCCTGTGTGGGCCCCGAACAGCTCTACTGCAGACGATCCCTCACGACGACGAGAACCCCGCGTGCTACGAGGAAACAGCCTCCGGAGCGGCGAGCCGAGGCGGCTGGCGGCACCGTCGTGGCCGCATACTCCTCGGATCGCCAGCAAACAAACTGCAGATCGGCAACGTACCGGCTGGCTGCTAGACCACGAAGTCTGCAACGCACACCCGCTGCCCCACCATCTACGATCCGAACCACCAACCGCCACCTCGAGAATTATGGGCGCTCAGGTTGCCTTCCACCCAATAATTCTCTGTACCTCCTGCAGACACGGTACCGATGTGGCCGAACTGCCCGCCCGCCGCCACCGCACGTCGACACGAAACGCCGACAGTACAGCGACGCCTCACCCGCTAAACGCCGGCTTCAGGATCAACGTAACCGCCACACCTACAGCGAATGGCCACTCCGGCCTCAATCACACCCCCCTACAGAGCCCCTCCCACTCCGCAAGCTCCACCGACAACCCCCGCTGTAGGGCGGGCGGCGACTCGCCGTGGGCACGTGTGGATTCGTGGTGGCGCGACTGGGGGCGGATGCCGAGCGCGGGTTGCGAGCCGGTCTCCCGGGCGTGTAGGCGGCTGTGGCTCCGACGATCGATGGGGGTGTGGTGTGACGCTAGTCGTGCCGAGATTATTGTACAGACTCCCGCTGTCGGGGATGTTCGCGTCGATGATGTGGCCTTGCTAGGGGTGGTGTGGGCCACCGCGAGGGTGGCGCCAGCGATGGGGTAATGCCGGCGTGCTCGGGGGCCGCTGGCGCGGTTCGATGGCGGGAGTGCCAGCAGCGAAGCCGGACGTCGGCTGGCGGTTTGCGGGCGTGTACGTCGCCGGTCAATGGCCGGCTATGAGCCGGGGGCTGGCCGCGCCGACCGGTCGCCCGATGCCGTCGTCGCGGATCGCGCTGTCGGCCGCTGCCGGCGTCGCCAATACTTGTACAGAGTCACGCCGGCTCGCGATTCCCGCGGCGACGACGAGAGCGATCTGAGCGGCTGACCGCAACCACGGATCGGACGGAGCGTCGACGCCCATGCGTTAGCGTCGCCGGATTGCACCCGTTGTTCACCCCCACCCTGCAGCCCCGACACGCACACACCCCCTCGCTGGATCGTGGTTTGCACTCCGTGGTCGGTACCCGCAGCCATCCCTGAGCACGCTCATTCGGCTCGCTGGCCTCTCGCCCCTTCACGTCTTGCTCCCCACTAACCGCCAGCTAGCGACTCACCAGCGGTGGTGACGGTACAGAGCTCTCTCGGCTGTTTTCTTGCGGAGGAGACCCTCTTTGTAGTTGCTGGCTGCTGTTGTCTTCGAGTGGTGCATCGGTGTTAGGCCCCGTGGGTGTGGTGTCGGTCGGCCGTGGGCTCGGTGTCTCGGGTTGCGACGAACAGCCACCCGTAGGTGGGTTTGCAGGTTGTCATGCGGTGAAGCCGCGTGATTGGGGCGACGGCATGCGGGTACAGGGGGTCGGTGTTGGGCTGGAGGTGGCGGTACTGGCGGGTGGTCCTGAACTGCTCGGGGGCCACGTATGGCGAGTGGGGGCTGAGTGATGGGTGGCGCATGATGTGTGGCCGTATGAGACTCATCCGTACGTTTGGAAGCACTGGAATTTAGGGTGGGATACAACAGTCGGCGTGACCGCTGGTGGGTGTTGGACACGAGATTGCTGTGTACTGCTACGAGGTGGTGTCGAACGCCCGTGACCGCCGTTGCACGCCTTGTGCTTGCGGGGTCGGGGGACGATCTTGAGGTGACGGCGCGAATCATTCCCGCGGACGAACGGGTGTATGGCGACCTAACGGGAGTCTGTGAACGGCTCAGGTTCATGGATGTCTCTCCGTTCGGCGTTCTCCCTCGCTGCATGGGCGGCAGACGTCGCCGAGGTTGTTCGTGATCGGCTTTCTCGGATTGGTCGGACGGCCGAGCAGCTCATCGAATCCCCTCAAATCATAGGCGCTCGGTTGCGGTCATGTTCATTTGCACCCGCGAAGTGGGGGAGGCGTACTCGCGTCTCCACTGAAGTATGTCTTCCAAGCAACTCAGCGCGGTTCCTGAAGCCGTCCCGGAAGGATCGCACGGGTGGATGTTGAACTACGAACGAAACGATCATCCAAGGAGGCGATGCGTCTCCTTGCTCGAAAAGGGCGGCCGCTACGAGGTACGGACTGCGTCCAGGACCTGGTACGACGTTGATGTCGTCGCGGAGACGTGCACCTGCTCGGATTGGGAGTACCGCACCCTGAGGGTGGTTGCAAGCATCTGGGGCGTGTCGACGTCGAACTCAAGCTCGGCCGCGTTCCCCGACCCGATGGTCGACTGCCGGACCAGGCGCGCACGAGCGTTAACCAACAGAACGCCCTGTAAGCGGCCTTCTGTTGATTAACCATGATTCATCATGCCAGAGCCACCAACGCCACCGACAGGACTGCTCGGCGAATGTTCGCTCTCTCTACGGGTGGTCTTCTGTGTCGTGCCAATCAGCGAACTATGCTACGCCGCGCTACTCGTTATTCTCCTACTTCCTCAATTTCGATGGGAGCACCACCTATACGCCCTCAAATAAAGATAGTCACCACGGCAAGTGTTATCCATCATGTATGATGTGGGTAATTTTGATTCTGTCGCGATAATCCCCGAACTACCGACTGTATTTGGTGTTTGTTGGTCACTCACACAGATATTGTGGACCCCATCGAAAAAACATGCCACCTGTTCACGAAGCCTTTAAGTGGGTCAGCTATGGAAATGGGGGTATGCCACGCAAAGGCAAAGACGAGAAGAATACCAGCCGCCGGCGGTTCCTCAAAGCAACTGGTGCGGTCGCCCTCACTTCTGCGGTCGCAGGCTGCAGCAGTGGTGGAGACAGCGATGGCGAGTCGACCACGAGCGCCACGACGACTACGGACGAGGGGGCGTTCTCGCCGGATTTCGATAGCTATCCCTACGGGATTAACGAGACGCAAGTCGACCAAGCCCGCCAGGTGATGGAGGACGCCGGTTACGGGCCGAACAACCGCTACGAGCTCAACTGGCTCCAGTATCAGGACCCCTCCTGGGAGGAGATGGCGAACACCATCCGAGCGCGCCTGGAATCCGCCCACATCGATATGAACATCAACCAGGCGGACTTCGGGGCACTGCTCAACGACACCGAGCAGGGCAACCACGAAGCGTACACGCTCGGCTGGGTCGCTGACTACCCTCAGCCCCGAAACTTCCTGCAGCTCGTCCAGCCGGAGAACACGAACTACGGTAAGAGCGGCGCCAACGGTGCCCGCCTCTTCTGGACGGAGGACGCCAACGAATCCGACCAGGTCAGGCAGTACATGAGCGAGCAGTACAGCCGCATTTTGGACAATCCGAACGACTCCGAGGAAGCCATCCAGACGCGTGGCGAAGCCGCCGTCAACATGGAGCAGGCGCTGTGGGAGTCGTGCGCTCTCATCCCCATCTACCACCAGAAGGACGAAGCCTTCTGGTACGACCACGTCGACTACGAGCCGTACGGTGGGATGGGCGCGTCCCGACAGAAAGCGAACATCGCCGTCAACTCGCTCGAAGGCAAAGACCGCCTGAGCGAGATCTCGGACACGTTCAACTCCCTCGACCCGGCCGCCTCCGGGAACACGCAGAGTGGCGCGCAAGTCATGTACATGTTTGACGCGCCGCTCAACTACCGTAACGGCACGACCGAGGTCGAGAACCTGCTCATCCAGGATTACGAGATCAGCGACGACCTCACGGAGTACACCTTCACGCTCAAAGAGGGCGTCCAGTTCCACGACGACTACGGCGAGCTCACGGCCGCCGACGTCGTCTACTCGATTCGCCGCGTGATGGAGTCGACGAACTCCACGAACCAGTACTTCCCCGTCTCCGTGCTCGGCATCGAGCACGAAACCGACGACGACGGCAACATCACGGAAGCAACTGGCGTCGAAGCTACTGGGACCTACGAGTTCACGCTCTCCCTCGAGCAGCCGTTCCCGTACGGCCTCTCGGTGCTGGCGTACGGTGCGTTCTCGGTGCTGCCGGAAGGCATCGTCGGCGACATCGACGGCTACGAGGGCGACATGGAGTACTCGGAGTTCTCCGCGTCCAACCCCGTCGGCTGCGGTCCCTTCCAGTTCGTCAACTGGGAATCCGGCAACGGCGGAGAAGTGAACCTCGATACGTTCGACGACTACCACGGCGACGCCGCCTCGTTCGAGGGTGTCGACAACGCGATCATCACCGACTCGTCCGCCCGGTACAACTACTTCATCAACGAGAACGCCGACATCGCTCCAATTCCGACCTCACAGTACGACCCCAGCCTCGTCTCCGTTGAGGAGACTCTCGAGGGCGGACGTGAAATCGGGACGTACGGCCCCATGGAGAACGACCAGACGGTCAACTACTCCGGCGTGCCGACGATCGACACGTACTACGTCGGCTTCCACATGGAGAAGGTGCCGAAGGCAGTCCGGCAGGCGATGGCGTACGTCGTGAACCGCGAACAGTTCGTCTCGAACGTGTTCAAGGAGCGTGGTGCTGGCGCGTACCACCTCGAACCCCCACAAGTCTTCCCGGGTGGCCAGTCGGCTTACGACCAGCATTACCAGGGTTAACGGCCCGTTTCCACCGGGAAATCGAACCATTTTTCAAAACACAATTCATGCCTTAGGCTGACGAACGCCCTGATTCCACACATAATGGCAATTATGAGCCGTACCCAACAGGTCAGCGCCGGTGAGAGAATGTGAACCGATTCATCTACTTCCTCAAACGACTACTGCTCGGTGTCCCCGTTCTGCTCTTCGGGCTTACCATCACGTTTCTTGTACTCTACCTCGGCCCGATCGACCCCGTTCTCGCAATTCTCGGTCGCGACGCCAATCCTGCCGCCGCACGCCAACTCGAAATCGCACTCGGGATCCGGTACGCCGACGGGAGTATGGTCCCGCTCTGGGTCCAGTATAAGAACTTCCTCGTCGACATGGTGACGTTCAATTTCGGCACCTCCTGGGGGGTGGCCCGCAACCAGCCGGTCATGGACCTGATCATCGGCCGACTTCCCGCAACGCTCTGGCTGGGCTTCTGGTCGGTCGTCATCGCGCTCGGCTTCGGCGTCCCGATCGGCCTCTACGCCGGCCTTAACTCCAACACGTGGGGCGACTACTTCGCGTCTTTCGGCGGCATCGTCTGGCGCGCAATGCCGAACTTCTGGCTGGCCGTGATGTTCGCGGGCGTCCTCTCAGCCGGCGGCATTCTCTCCGGGTATCGGAATTTCCTCATCAAAACGGACGTCATCGGTACGCCCGACGAACTCCAATACCTCTTCTCCGGTATCGACGTCTTCCCCGGTATCCCGATTCTGGAATATCTCTGGATTCCCATCCCGAACCTCATGCCGATGGCGGCAGCCTTCAAGTGGATTCTGCCAGCCGCGCTCGTCCTCGGCTCCGCCTCGATGGGGAACGAAGTCCGCATCGGCCGCACGGCCGTCCTCGAGAGCCTCAATTCCGAATACATCGACACGGCAAAGGCAAAGGGGGTTTCGACGCGGCGAATCATCACCAAACACGTCGGCCGGAACGCAGTGATTCCGCTGCTCCCCGTCATCATGGGTGAGTTCTACTTGCTAATTGGCGGGTCCGTCCTCGTCGAAAGCGTGTTCAGCATCAACGGCCTCGGGAACCTCTTCCTGCGGGCCGCGTTCGCGGCGGACATCCCCGTTCTGATGTCGCTGACGTTCATCTTCATCGTGATTCAGATCCTCTTCAACACCACCCAGGACATCCTGTACACGTATATCGACCCGCGAATCACCCTTGCGGACAACAACGAGTGACCTTCAATGTGTGCAAACGCTACTTCCATGGAGAACGCAGACGACCTCGCTGACCGCGAGTCGGACGGTCTCTGGTCGCGAGTAATGACGAACCCAACGCCTGCAGCTCGCTGGGCTGCCGTCGCCACGGTCCTCCTGCTCCTCGAGTTCGGTGCCTTCGCTGGCGGCCTGCTCACCATCCTCGACGCCATCGTTATGGGGGCGACCGCGCTCCTCGACGTTGTCGTTGGCATCTTCGCCCCCGGGCTCGCCCAATCGATTGTCGACGTCCAACTCGCAGCCAGCACCTTCATCGAGGGGGTTCGACATGCGGCCGAAAGCCTCCCGACGCTGCTCAGCCGAGACGTCATTCCGAACCAAGGCTATCAAACCCAAAGCGGCGCCTGGGAAGGCACCTTCTTGGGGCTCTCCCCCGCTGCCGCCTGGGCACTTCGCCTGAGCTTAGTGTTGGTGTACTCGCTGTTCGCCTTCTACTGGCTGTACAAGGGCTGGCAGCTCTTCCGCACGCACTACCGGAAAGCAGATTGGACGCCCCGTGACGACATGGTGGCTCGCCTCCAGACCCACAGCTGGGGCAAGTTCGGAATCATCGTCCTGGTGCTGTTCTTGACGATGTCCCTGTTCGGGTCGACGATGGCACCGTCGACTGTCGACCAGAACATCACTTCCTCGTACTCCCACGAAATCCAGTACTTCTCGGAGGAGTCCGGCCAAGTCGAGACGGTCACCGTCGGACAGGCGAACTTCAACTCGAAATCGAAGGGTGCTGGCGACCAGAACGTCGGGGTGATGTCGTACGACCAGTACGACCGGTTCCACCCGTTCGGGACGCTCACAAACGGCCGCGATCTCTTCACCTATATGATGGGCGGCGCCCAGATCACGCTCATGGTGGCTGGCATCGCCATCGGGCTCGCTAGCCTGATCGCGGCGCTGCTCGCGCTTGTCGCCTCCTACTACACCGGCGTTGTCGACCTCTCGATTCTCACCCTCGCCGACGGTGTGGTATCGATCCCGCAACTCCTGTTATTGATTCTCGTTAGCGTCGTCTTCCAGAACCACTGGCTGTCATCCGTCCTCAACGGCGGCTTACTCCTTGCGCTCATCTTCGGGCTAACCACCTGGCCGTTCCTCTGGCGGTCGCTTCGCGGTCCCGCCCTCCAAGTCGCCGAAGAGGAATGGGTTGACGCCGCCAAGAGCTTCGGCCAACGCCCGACGACGACGATGCGAAAACACATGCTCCCTTACGTCCTCGGCTATCTCCTGATCTACGCCTCCATGTCTGTCGGGGGAATCATCATCGGGATGGCCTCCCTCTCGTTCCTCGGGAACGGCCTCGGGATTACGCCACCGACACCCGCCTGGGGACGTGCAATCTCCCTGGGACAGCCGTACGTTTCGACCCAATCCTGGCATATCTCCCTTATCCCCGGGGTGATGATCGTCATTCTCGTCACGGGCGCGAACGCGCTCGGTGACGGCATCCGTGACGCCATCGATCCCGAGAGCGAGGGTGACTCCGAAGAGGAAGCTGCCGCCGCTGGAGGTGGTGCCTAAATGAACTCGACACGCAACGACGCCAACCCTGACAGCAGCACCGAACCCGTCCTGTCGGTTCGAAATCTCCAAACGGTCTTCCACACGGACCGCGAACTCATTCGGGCCGTCGACGGCATCAGCTTCGACATCAGCAAAGGCGAAACCCTCGGCATCGTCGGCGAATCCGGCTCCGGGAAAAGCGTCACCGCCCGGTCGATTATGGGCTTGGTTGACTCTCCCGGTGAAATCCTTCCTAAATCGTCGATCAAATTCAACGGCGAGGAACTCACCGAGTACACTGACGCGGAATACCAACAGATCCGCGGCAGCGGCATCGGGATGGTGTTCCAAGACCCCCTCAAATCCCTCAACCCCGTCTACACGGTCGGCAACCAAATCAAGGAAGCCCTCCGAATCAATCGCGGGATCAGCGGCCAAGAAGCCACCGACAAAGCAATCGAGCTGCTTGAGGACGTCGCAATTCCCGACCCTGCTCGCCGCCTGAAGGAGTATCCCCACGAGTTCTCCGGCGGGATGCGCCAGCGTGCCGTGATCGCGATGATGCTCGCCTGCGATCCCGAGCTCCTCATCTGTGACGAACCAACCACCGCGCTCGACGTCACCATTCAAGCACAGATCATCGAGCTGTTACAGGACCTCCAGGAAGAACGGGACCTCGCTATCCTGTTCATCACCCACGACATGGGCGTGATCGCGGAGATCAGTGACCGCGTTAACGTCATGTACGCGGGTGAGTTCGTCGAGAAAGCCCCCGTGACCGAGCTTTTCGAGAACCCGAAGCATCCGTATACGGAGGGGCTGCTCGACGCCATCCCGGGGACGAACGCGGAGACGGAACGCCTGAACACGATTGAGGGTGACGTCCCGACGCCGAACGAGCAGGCGACGTACTGTCGGTTCGCACCCCGCTGCCCGAAAGCGTTCGAAGATTGCGAGCAGGTTCATCCGGTCCACGTCCCCATCTCTGAGGACGGCGAACACTCCGCGGCCTGCCTGTTGTATCCGGAGGACCGGTCCACCGAGGCGGCTGTCGAATACCACCGCGAACGCGGCCGTGAAGCCGAAGACGTTCACGAGGGTGATTACGCATGAGTAAGCCGTCCACATCGCCGAGTTCCGCGACCGACCAGCCGAATGAGACGCTCGTCGAAGTCGAGGGGCTGAAAAAATACTACGGGGAAGCTGGCCGGTTCAGTGGGCCGCCCGTGAAGGCTGTCGACGGCGTTACGTTCAATATCGAGGAAGGGGAGACGCTCGGGCTCGTCGGCGAGTCCGGCTCCGGCAAGACGACACTTGGCCGGACGTTAATCCAGCTGGAAACCGCCACAGAGGGCCGTGTCTCGTTCTCCGGTCAGGACATCACGAAGCTCAGTGGTGACGAGCTCAAGCAGTGGCGGAAGAATGCACAGATCGTCTTCCAGGATCCCGAGTCCAGTCTCAACGACCGGATGACTGTCGGCGAGCTCGTGCGGGAGCCGCTCGACGCCCACGACTGGAAGTCACCAGCCGACCGTCGCGAGAAGGTCCGCTCGCTGCTGTCCGCCGTCGGCTTGCAGGAAGACCACTACTTCCGGTACCCTCACCAGTTCTCCGGCGGCCAGCGCCAACGCATCGGTATCGCGCGCGCACTCGCCCTCGAACCTGACTTCCTCGTGCTTGACGAGCCGGTGAGCGCGCTCGACGCATCTGTACAGGCGAAGATTCTGAACCTCCTCGAGGATCTTCAGGAGGAGTTCGGCCTGACGTACCTGTTCATCGCGCACGACCTCTCCGTGGTGCGCCACATCTGTGACCGCGTTGCGGTGATGTATCTCGGAAAAATCATGGAGATCGGGGAGACCGAAGAACTGTACACGGACGCCCAAAATCCGTACACGAAATCGCTGCTCTCAGCAATCCCACGTCCGGACCCGACCAGCGAGCGAACACGAATCACGCTGCCGGGCACCCCGCCAAGTCCACGCGACCCACCGGAGGGCTGCCAGTTCAGTACTCGCTGCCCCGCGAAAATCCGCCCCGAGCAGTTCGCAGACCTCAACGACGACACGTGGGACGCAATCGAGCAGTTCCGTGAAGTCGTCCGCGAACGCACACGGCTCGACGTCGGGGTCCGGGACCGCATGAAGCGCCAACTCGGCGTCTTCTCGAAATTCGACGACATCGAGGCCGCCGCAACCGAGCTCTTCGACGATGTCGAAACCCCGCCGGCCGTCGAGACGCCGATCCAGACCGCAATCGAGCACGTCAAGGACGGCTACCCCGGCCGCGCCCGCAATCACCTCAAAGCCGAATTCGGCGGTGTCTGCGACACCCAGCGACCGGAGATGCATCCCGTCAGTGCGTCCGGCCGCCTGAGCTACTGTCATCGCCACAGCGACGAATACGCGGACGTCGATACCACACTCGAACGCCGTACTGACGGCCACTAATCCGTCGTGTCGCCATGAATCGACGCGTCCTGCGGCTGATCGAGTTCGTGTACTGGGTCCTCGCCGCTTCAGTCGTGGTCCTCGTCGTGGCCGGTGTTCTCGGCTTCGCGGCCGGGAACTCGCTCGTCACGGTCAAGTATCTCCTGTTCGTCGTTGGCTTCCTCCTCTTCGGCATCGGCGCGATCGGAATCCGGCCAGCCCCAGCTGCACCCCACAAGGAGAAACGCTTCTCCCCGGAGGGTAAGTCACCGTCGGGCTTCGAAACCTGGATTCAACAGCTCCCACCACTCAACGACCATCCGTTGCGGTTTGCCGACCGAATCAGTCGAAGCTGGAAGCTTCTCGTGACTAGCCTGATTGTGTTAGGCGTCTCATTATTCCTTGAGCTCGGGCTTGGTGTCACAGCCAGCGCCGCGTAGCAGTCATTCGCGCTCAAATCCACGTGGCTTTAAGCGCTTCTCCCCCAAGGATTCAGGCATGTCCACGACGACCGAATCCGCTCGGCTACCCAGGCTGAAATGGGTGCTTCGGAAACTCGTCAGCCTCTTCATCATCTACGCCGCCTTCGGGAGCATCTATCAGTCCATTCGCGCAGACAATATCCTCGCGGTCGTCCTCTACGTCCTGCTCGGCATCGGCGGTTTCTACCTGCTCTCGAACTGGTAGCCCTCGTTTTGCTTGCCGCTGCTGCAGGTGGTCTTCGGCGATAGCAGTCGCTGGATTCGAAACGACTGGTCGTGCGAGGAGAACGGCCCCCAAGGAGATGGTTGTTACCGATCGACTTCGTAGGCGTAGAACTCGTCGGGATTCGGGAAGAAGGCGGCGACGTCGTCGTGCTCGAAGACCCCGACTTCCGTGTGATCGAGTGTTTTGACGCGCGTAAACATCGTCCCACGTTCGGTTGCCGCTCGCACGAGGGGTGCCGCGTGGCGCTTCTGGTAGACGCCCGCGATGAACACGATCTCCTCGGCATCCACATCGATACACTCCGTGACGATGTAGACGTGGCCAGCACTCGACGTTTGATAGACGCCGGTTTCGGTGAAGTCGTTACCCAGATACGCCTCCTCAAACTCTTCGACAGTGTTTCCCGGGATGATGTACGACAACCCGAACTCGTCCGTGTCACCCATCTCCGGCGCAACGGGGGAGGTGTCACCGGCGGCGATCGTCACTGTCGAGAACCCTTTCTCCTCGCGGTCGGCTGCCATCGCTCGCATATCCTGAACCGCGCGCTCCCACCCGCTTTTCGCTTCGTCGCTCGTCTGGGAGAGCCGCTCGGCGTCCGTCGGCGTCCCGCCGCCCGGCGTCTGATTGACCATATGAATAATGTGTGCTGCCAGGCTCAAAGGCCTTGTCACACCTCCTCGCCCGTCGTCTCACCAATTGAGCGAAACGTGTGTCGATCTGCTTCGTTTGCTTAACTCACAGCTGTGGACTGCGAGGTGTCAGTTCGATGCGTTTAAGTATGGGTTGTCACGTTGTATCATACGTCATGGCGACTGACGCCGCGCAGCCGGCGAACCCGTCCGGCACCGACGTGATGGCCTCCCTCGACGACGAGGGCCCCGAGTCACGACTCGTCATCGCGGACATCTCCTGCGACGAGGCGTGGATGTCGGTAACAGCCGACCACGCAACCGCACTCTCGGCCTGGCGATAGGCCGACTGCGACGGCGTTCCGACTTTTCGTACTGCCGCGGCACCTAGACGGTAGGACTTTTGCTGGCGCGCCCGTTGGGTGCATCCATGAACGTTCGCGAAGTCTCCGGCGGCCGCGAGTTCGTCGCGCGACTCGACCACGGCGCCGACTGGCGCGAGGAAATCGAGTCGCTGGCGGTCGACGAGGGCATCGACGCCGCGTGGTTCGTCGGCATGGGCGCCGTCCAGGACGCCGAACTCTGGTACTACGACCAGGACGACTTCGAGTACCAGGCCGCGCGCTTCGAGGAGCCACTGGAGGTCGCGGCCTGCGTCGGGAACCTCTCCGAGCTAGATGGGGAACCGTTCGCGCACACGCACGTAACTCTCTCGCGGCGGTCCGGGCAGGCGCTGGCCGGCCACCTCGACCGCGCGACCGTGTTCGCGGGTGAACTGTACGTCCGCGAGCTCGACACCGAGCTGGTCCGCGAGCACGACGACGCCACCGACCTCGACCTCTGGCTGTAATGCGGCCCGAGGACGAGGACTACTTCGCGTCCCTGGAAGCCGGCCTCGACGAGGCCTTCGACGTCGCCGAGCGCGCGAAGCGCCGCGGCGAGGACCCCAAGCCCGAAGTCGAGATCCCGGTCGCCAAGGACATGGCCGACCGCGTCGAGAACATCCTCGGCATCGACGGCGTCGCCGAGCGCGTGCGCGACCTCGAAGGCGAGATGAGCCGCGAGGAGGCCGCGCTCGAACTCGTCGAGGACTTCGTCGACGGGCGCGTCGGCGACTACGAGACGAAAGCCGGCAAAGTCGAGGGCGCGGTCCGCACCGCGGTCGCGCTCCTTACGGAGGGCGTGGTCGCGGCGCCCATCGAGGGCATCGACCGCGTGGAGGTCAACGCCAACGACGACGGCACCGAGTACGTCGCCGTCTACTACGCCGGCCCAATCCGCTCGGCGGGCGGGACCGCACAGGCGCTGTCCGTGCTCGTCGCGGACTACGCCCGCGCGCTGCTGGATATCGACCGCTTCAAGCCCCGCGACGACGAGATCGAGCGCTACGCCGAGGAGGTCGCCCTCTACGACTCCGAGACGGGCCTCCAGTACTCGCCGAAGGACAAGGAGACGAAGTTCATCACCGAGCACTGCCCCGTCATGCTGGACGGGGAGGCGACCGGCGACGAGGAGGTCGACGGCTTCCGCGACCTCGAACGCATCGCGACGAACTCCGCGCGCGGCGGGATGTGTCTCGTGCTCGCGGAGGGCATCGCGCTGAAAGCCCCGAAGATTCAGCGCTACACCCGAAATCTCGAGGAGGTCGAGTGGCCGTGGCTCCAAGACCTCATCGACGGCACCATCGGCAAAGACGACGACAGCGAGGGTGACGAAGCCAGCGACGACGCTGAGGGTGAGGCCGAGGCGTCTACCGACGCCGACGACGCCAGCGAGGAGCCCGACGGCCCGCCCCGCGTGGACCCGTCGAACAAGTTCCTCCGCGACCTCATCGCTGGCCGCCCAGTCTTCGGCCACCCCTCCAACGAGGGTGGCTTCCGCCTGCGCTACGGCCGCTCGCGCAACCACGGGTTCGCGACGGCGGGCATCCACCCCGCGACGATGCACCTCGTGGACGACTTCCTCGCGACCGGCACCCAAATCAAGACCGAGCGCCCCGGGAAGGCGGCGGGCATCGTCCCCGTCGACTCCATCGAGGGCCCCACGGTCAAACTCGCGAACGGCGACGTTCGCCGCATCGACGACCCCGAGGAAGCCCTCGAAGTGCGCAACGGCGTCGTCGAAATTCTGGACGTCGGCGAGTACCTCGTGAATTACGGCGAGTTCGTCGAAAACAACCACGAACTCGCGCCCGCCTCCTACACCTCGGAGTGGTGGATTCAGGACTTCGAAGCAGCGGGCGCGGACATCCAAGCACTTCGGGATTCGCCGTACGTCGACCTCGAAGCACCGGACGCCGACCAGGCGCTGGAGTGGGCGACCGAGTACGACGCGCCGCTGCACCCGACGTACACGCACCTCTGGCACGACGTCGAGGTCGCTGACTTCGAGACACTCGCCGACGCCGTCGTGGACGCCCGCACGGAGGACGGCGACCTCGTCGTCCCCAACGTGGACGCGGTCCGCGAGCCGCTCGAAGCGCTGCTCGTCGAACACACGCAGGACGACGAGGAGATTCGGGTTCCGGACTGGCTGCCGTTCGCGCGTTCGCTCGGAGTTACCGAGGACCTGACTCGGGAGTGGGACGACCTCTCCGCGGACGCCCGCGAGTGGCCGAACGCGCTCGCCGCCGTCAACGAAGTCGCCCCGTTCGAGGTCCGCGAACGCGCGCCCACGCGCATCGGGAACCGTATGGGCCGCCCGGAGAAGTCCGAATCCCGCGACCTCTCCCCCGCGGTCCACACCCTCTTCCCCATCGGCGAAGCCGGCGGCAGCCAGCGCGACGTCAGCCAGGCCGCCCGGCACGCTCCCGACATGAGCGACACTCCCGGCGAACTCGACGTGCAGCTGGGCGTCCGCGAGTGCCCGTCTTGTGGTGACCACACGTTCGAGCCGCGCTGCGAGGACTGCGGCGAGTGGACTGACCCCCACTACGAGTGCCCGGACTGCAACATTAGCGCCGACCCCGACGAGTCCGGCCGCGTCGAGTGCCCGCGCTGCGAGCGCGAACTCGACAACGTCGAGGTCCAGACCGTCGACGTCGGCGCAGAGTACCGTAACGCGCTTCAGGCGGTCGGCGAGCGCGAGAACGCCTTCGACCAGCTCAAGGGCGTCCAGGGACTGATGTCCGCGGAGAAAGTCCCCGAACCCATGGAGAAGGGCGTCCTCCGCGCGAAACACGACGTCTCCGCGTTCAAGGACGGCACCGTCCGCTACGATATGACCGACCTCCCCGTCACGTCGGTCAAACCCAGCGAACTCGACGTCACCGTCGAACACTTCCGCGAACTCGGCTACGAGGAGGACATCCACGGCGACCCCCTCGAGCACGACGACCAACTGGTCGAACTCCGCGTGCAGGACGTCGTGCTCTCCGATGGCGCCGCCGAGCACATGCTCCAGACCGCGGACTTCGTCGACGACCTCCTCACCCAGTATTACGGCCTCGACGCCTTCTACGAATTGGAGGAGCGCGACGACCTCGTCGGCGAACTCGTCTTCGGGATGGCGCCCCACACCTCCGCCGCCGTCGTCGGCAGAGTTATCGGCTTCACGTCAGCTTCGGTTGGCTACGCGCATCCGTACTTTCACGCCGCGAAGCGTCGGAACTGCTTCCACCCGGAGACGAAGGTGTGGTTCGAGGACGAAGCCGGCGAGTGGCACTACGACCCAATCGAAACGCTCGTCGAGGACCGACTCGACCCCGAAACGGCCAACCAGGACGACTTCGGAACGCTCGTCCAGGAACTCGACGGCGACGTGTTCGTGCCGTCCGCGACCGAAAATGGGGAGGACACGCTCCAGCGGGTCGAAGCAGTCTCGAAACATCCGTCGCCGGACCACCTCGTCCGCGTCGAAACCAAGAGCGGACAGGAGCTGACAGTAACCCCCGACCACTCGATGCGCCGGTGGACTGGTGACGGGATCGAGCGCGTGCCGGCCCGAGAGCTGACCACGGAAGACGCGTTGCCCGCGCCGAAGCAGATTCCGGTCGACGGGGAAACGACCACGTTCGACCTGCTCGCAGAGTTCCTCGATGCAGACGCGATACCGAACGACGACCTGATGATTCGGGGGCTCGGCGAGTCCGCTCTCAAAGAATTCCTCGACGACGCGACGGACGCCGAGAGCTACCTGAAGCCCGTCGCGGAACTCCTCGACGTTAGCCAGTCGACGGTGTACAACTGGGTGTCCCGCGACAGCATCCCGGCCGGTGTCCTGCTCGAACTGTACGAGCGCGACGCTGTCGTCGAACGCATTCCTGACGACGTGACACTCGGTATCCGTCGCGACGGTGCTTCGGTGTCGCGCCAGTTCGAGGTCGACGACGCTGTCGGCACGATGCTCGGGTACTACGCTGCTGAAGGCTTCACCCGGCGAGAAGCAGGTTCGTTCTATCAGACCACCATCTGTACGCCGGACGACGTGCCGCGCGACGAGATTATCGACGTCTTCGACGACGTGCTGAACGTCGAGGCGTTCGAGGAGAACGAGTGGAAAATTACGGTCTCCAGTCGACTCGTCGCGACGCTGTTCTCGGACGTTCTCGACGCTGGGAGTCGTGCGGAGACGAAGCGCGTTCCCGACTGCGTGCTCTCTGCACCCGAGCCTGTGCTTCAATCGTTCCTCGCGGCGTACTTCTCCGGTGACGGAAGTACGTCCAGTGAACGCGTAGAAATTCGAGCGCACACAGTGAGCGACGACCTGCAGTCGGACCTCGTCGCAGCGCTCAAGCGGTTCGGCATCGCCACGAAAGTGTACCAAGAGGAGCGCATTCCGAGGACGGGCGCTGTAGCCGAATTCTACGACGACGAGAGGTCTTTCGAGACGTGGGTTCTCAAGGTCACGTCGCAGAATGCCGTTCGGTTCGCCGACCGAGTTGGTTTCCACCTCGACCGTAAGGAGGAGACACTCACCGACGTGCTGGACCGCGTCGATACCCGGTCGCAGCGACTCCTCGGCGACGGTGGCGACGTCTGGGCCGACGAAGTCGTGTCTGTCGAAACAGTCCAATCCGACGTCGACCACACGTACTGTTTAACGGTCGAAGAGACGAACACGCTCGTCGCGAACGACGTGTACTCCGGACAGTGCGACGGCGACGAGGACTGCGTGATGCTCCTAATGGACGGACTTATCAACTTCTCTAAGTCGTTCTTGCCGGACCAGCGCGGCGGCCGGATGGACGCGCCGCTGGTGATGTCCTCGCGCATCGACCCGAGCGAAATCGACGACGAGGCGCACAATATGGACGTCGTCAGCCAGTACCCGCGGGAGTTCTACGAGGCGACCCGCGAAATGGCCGACCCCGGTGAGGTCGAGGACCTCGTGGAAATCGCCGAGGAGAGCCTCGGCACCGACACGGAGTACGCGGGCTTCGAGCACACCCACGACACCTCCGACATCCACCTCGGGCCGAGCCTGTCGGCGTACAAGACGCTCGGGTCGATGATGGACAAGATGGACGCCCAGCTCGAATTGGCGCGCAAACTCCGGGCGGTCGACGAGACGGATGTCGCCGAGCGCGTCATCGAGTACCACTTCCTCCCGGACCTCATCGGGAACCTGCGCGCGTTCAGCCGCCAGGAGACGCGGTGTCTGGACTGCGGGGAGAAGTACCGCCGGATGCCGCTGACGGGCGACTGCCGGGAGTGTGGCGGTCGCGTGAATCTGACCGTCCACGAGGGCTCCGTGAACAAGTACATGGACACCGCGATTACGGTCGCCGAGGAGTACGACTGCCGCGAGTACACGAAACAGCGCCTGGAAGTCCTGGAGGCGAGTCTCGAGTCGATTTTCGAGAATGACAAGAACAAGCAGTCAGGCATCGCGGACTTCATGTAATCCACTCGGGGACGCAACCGCCACCGTCCGCGCTTAGTCCTGCGGTCGCGGGGTCTCCTCGTGGTCGCCGTCGGTCGCTTCGCTCTCGCCTGTTTCGCTGTCGGTTTCGTCTTCGATACTATCGAGTTGTTCGTAGACACCGTCGAGTAATCCGGCTCTCGTGTCGCCATCCGTGTCGGCGCTGCGAGCCAGTGCGGGTGGTTCGTACGCGACGAGCAGTTGCTCGGAGATAGCGTAGAACGTCCCGGTTTCGGTGTCCTCGACGACGCCAGTGTCCGAGTCGATAGCGAAGTCCACGACGTCCGCGAGCGACGCCGCCTCTGCCCGCTGTCGGTCGTGGACGGAGTCGGGAAGCCGGGCCCGCACGACCCACTCGTCGAACTCCGCGCGCTCGTCGCGGAACGCGAGCAGGTCGCGCTCATTCTCCGACAGCGCGAACGCGTCCCGGCGTCGCCCGACGCCGAGTATCGCGAGCCCGCTGACGCCACCGAGGAGGAGTAGCGGGCCGCCGACCGTCCACAGCAAGCCGTACTCGTTGGTGACGGTCACCGTCTCGGTCGTTGTCACGGTTTCGCTGCCGGTTTCCGCGGGGCCGACGGTGTACGCGCCGCCGTCGACCGAGATGGGGAGACGATGCGTGAGCGACAGCGAGGCAGGCCGCCCGTCTGCGGTTCCGTTGACGGCCGTGCGGACTACGACGAACGCCTCGATGTCGCCGGGTGTCTGTCCGAGCGACTCCTGAATCGCTGACTGTCGGTTCGCGATCCGAGTGGCGTTCAGCGCGAAGGCGATGTTGGTCGATTCACCGGCCTGTACGTCGTCTACGCTTGCCTCGTCCAGCGATGTTCGGTCGGTCCAGTAAACGGTGTCCTCACCAACCGACCGCATAACGAGCGCGGCGTCGAGGTCGATAGTCGCGGCCGCGGCGTCGATGCCGGAGTACGTTGCGACGTATCGGCCGTCGAGCACGGGCGACGCGCCCGTGAAGTACGTCGAGCGGTTCGAGAGCGTCGTTCCCACGTCGAAAATCGGGTTCTCGCGGGTGACGTCCGCGGAGTGCTGGAACTCACCGGTAACGGTCCAGTGCGCCTGCTCGGACTGCTCCGTGATGGTTCCGGGCGCGGCATGAGCCGTATACGCCGCCCATCCGCCCGCGAGTGCGAACACCGCCAGTACCGCGACTAGTACGGGAACCCACGCCGATACGACTGCTCGAACCCTGAGCCAACGTGTCCCCTCCCCCATGGCTCCCCCTGTGTAACGCGGTTGTATAGACTTGTTGGTAAGCCAACCGTACCCCCGTCACCGTGTCAGATACCGGAGCGCGCGCTGCCACAGCGACCGGTCGTGGCGCGACTCCCGCTTCCGCACGCGAACGCGACGCCCACCGAGCACGACCAGTCCGAGCACCGCCATGCCGCCCGCGAGCGCGGCGTCGATGACGAGAATCGGGAGCCACGGGTGGACGCCGTGCAGTGACTCAATCATCGAAGTCGGGAGCACCGCGAGGTAGCGGTGCTCGGTGACGAACCGCCGATAGTACCCCGTCTCCTCGGGCGCGGACAGCGTGACGTCGACGGCTGCTTCGCCGCGGCCGTCGACGTGGACGCGCTCGGGCGTCACCGAGACGCCCTCGCTGGCCGGCTGGACGTACGCGACGACCGGAACGAGGCCGGCGTTCGGAACGCTGTACGGCAGCGTCGCGGACTCACCCTGCTCGATAACTGTGGGGTTCTCGGAGGCGAACTCCGCGCTCACGATGCCGAACTCCTGCGTACCCGCAGGCACCACCATCGCGGCGGTCGCGGCGATTACGAGCACTGCAGCGAGGGCGGCGACGACGAGTCCCGGCGAGATCCCCTGGTCGCGGTCACGGTCTCGGTCGCGGCTCCGGTCGGGACCGCTCGTTGCGAAGAACAGGTCGAAAACGTACAGCAGCGCCGACAGCCCCAGGAGGAGGTAGGCGATGCCTTGCGTGCCGAGCAGCGCGCGCGTCCCGGTCGCTGTCGCGAGTTGGCGCTGGACGGTGGCGAACGCGCTCTGGAGTCCGGTGACGAGCGTGCCGAGGTTCGGAACGACGACGACCGTGCCGCCGACCTGGAGTGCTTTCGCGACGACTTGCGCGTCCTTCACCGGTGGTTCGCCGCCGTCCTGATCGGTGAACGGGTTCGCGTCACCTCTGGTGATGTACCCGCGGTCGGTTTCACCGACGACGCGGTGTGTCGTCAGACCGCCGCCCTGGAGCTCCTCTGCGCGGAAGACGATGACGTCACCCTCCTCGACGTCGCTGTCGATGGCCGTCGGTATCGCGACGAAGCCGTCCCCTGGCTCCATCGTCGGTTCCATGCTCCCAGTTTCGACGTACCCCAGCAGGACGGGCGTGCCGAGCAGTTGGCCGACGAGCAGAGCGACGACGACGAGGACGACGAGGGCTTCAGCGCCGAGCGTAAGTGCGCGGCGGACGGACATTCACTCGGTCGAACGTGTCAATCCGTCAAAAACCCTCGGACGTTCGTTCCACTGCTTCTCCGCCCGCGTCGAACGCGCCCGCCGCGAGCGCGACGTACGGGACGATGAATCCGAGGCAGAACCCGAGCAAGTGCACGTAGACGTTCACCACGCTGCCGTCGGTGGGTGTTGGCGCTGGGAATCCGACGAACGGGTAGCCGAGGAACGCCACGGCACCGAGCACGCCAACGTCGAACCATCCGGGTCGAGTGCTGCACTCCTGCGAGACTGGCTCAGGTGACGCACTCCACGCCCGCCACACGGCGATTGCGTACCCGGCAGCGACGACTGCGCTCAGCGCTGCGAGCGCGACCGACGCACGCCTGGCCGGAAGTGCGACTAGCGAGACGACGGTAACGGCCACGAAGAACACGCCGGGTGCGTACCGGACGCGAACCCTCGCGTCGAGTTGCCGGCCGACGTACGCCACGAGTACCACGCCGAGTAACCCCGCGAACGCCATGTTCACGCCCGAAAGCCCGTATCCGACTGCGTTCCGCGGCACCGCGAGGTTCAGCCCCGACAACACGACCGGGAACGCCAGCACGTACGTCACGGCGGCGACGCCAAACAGTCGCCGACAGTCCGCCAGCACCGCGAGCACGTACCCGAAACCCGCGAGCAGCGCATACCCGAGCAGGTTCGCCACAAGATGTTCCACCTCGAAGTGGACGAAGTGGGCCGCGTATGCTGTCACCAGCGTCGGGTCGCGGTACGCGAACGCCAGCGACTCGCGAGTCGCTTCGGGGAGCGTGAAGACGCCGAGGACGACGGCGGGGACGACCGACAGCGCGAGACAGTCCCGTAGCCTGACGGCGTCACGGAGAGCCGCCCGGAACGACTGCGGGCCGTCTCCCCGATTCATACGTCGAACTGCTCGCGTGGTTGGCAAAAGACTACCCGCCGTACCGGTGTCGTTCCCGTCATCGCCACGGTGTCCTCCGTGCGAGCACGAGTGACGCCGCGACGATAGCGAGGAGTGCGACCAGCCCGACCAAGTCAGTCAGCCCGAATCCGGCTGCCTCCCGCACTGGCTCGTCGGCTGCGTCCTCGGCCGGGGACTGTTCTGTGGTCGCGTCACTCGGGTCGTCGGACTGCACGACGAGGGTCCCGGCATCGACGCCGTCCACGGCGACCGCGTGCTCGCCGGTCTCGTCGTGCGCGACTTGCGCCGTCACGCGCGCGGTTTCGCTGGCTTCTACCTCGACCGTACGCTCCGCGACGACGCTTCCGTCGACGGACACTGCGACGGTCCGCTCACCGGTGAGGCTGCCCGCGTTCGAGATGTTCGCCGTCACCGCGATGGCCTCCCCGGGTGCAGCGCTCGCGCGTTCCAGTGTGGCGTCGGTGACTCGGAGGCGTGCACGGTCTGCGGCCACCACGAACGTCGAGAATCCAGGTGTCTCGGTCTCGAAGTGCACGCGCCCGCCGCGCTCGCCGGTCATCGACACGGGGCGTTTCGAGAGCGTGCCGCCGTCGTCGCGGTAGACAGCGAGGTGCTCGGGCGCGATGTCGCGCGCCTCAAAGTACCCCTCGGGGACGCTGAACCGCAACGTCGCGCTCCCCGCGCTGTCCAGCCTGTCCACCACGCTGACCGCGCCGAGTGCCTCCGCGCCTCGCTCGGCTACTCGAGAGCGCGAGTTCTCGGTCCCGGTCGCGTCGACGTCCAGCGACAGCGACCCGTCCGTGCTCGAGACGTCGACTTCGTCGAGCGTGAGTTCGCCGTCCGTACCACCTAAGGCGAGCCTGGACGCGTCGAAGACGGTCGTCTCCCCCGCACTCACACCGAGCGCGACGAACCGCCGCGAAGTCGCATCGGGCGCCCACGTCTGTACTGTCGACCCGCTGGACGAGACCGAGTTTGTATCTGTGTCTCCACTCTCGCTGCCGGCGACGTCCTCGGGCTCGGCCGCCCGCGCGTGAATCGTAATCGCATCGATGAGCCCGTCAGTGGTCTCTCCGGTCGTATCCACGCGCATCCCAACCGCGGTTGTCTCGTTCGGTGCGAGCGTCACGTTGGCAGCCTCGGACTGCACGCGCTCGCCGTTCGCGTAGAACGTCACCGCATCGGACTCGTGAGTGAGCCACACGTGCGCGTACTGCGAGCCATTGTACCTCACCCGAAACACGTCGTCGATGCTCGTCACGGCGTCGTCGTTCACGCCCTCCGCGTCAGGGTTCGCCGCCGACAGGTCGACGACGAGTTCGCCGTTGTCGAGGTGCGCGTAGTCGCTGCTCGGCGCGAGCTCCACGTCCTCGCCGATACTGTCGGTCGGCCCGGAGAACAGCGGCGCGGCTACCGACGGGAACACGAGCGTTCCCGCGAGTGCGAGTGCCGCGGCGAGGGCGAGATGGCGTTTCATTTGTCACCTCGCAAATCATATAACGAAACTAAACCGCCGGCGAGTGCACTATATGTGAGGTAGATGGGGAAGGAGCGGTCACTCACTCACAGCTTCGGCGTTAATTGTGAGTTCGATATCGTACGCCTCATCCTGAATTGGCACGTTGTGCGTATCGACGTGAACACCACACTTGATCGACTGCCCGACGCCGATTGTTGGCGAGGGGTCGTCTTGCGTCAGAAGGGTGTTTCCGTCGACATTGAACATCGTAACTGAGGGGACACCGTCAGTTTCTGCTTGAGAGCTGTAAATCACGACAGGTTCCGTACCTTGGTTCGTGACCTTGAACAAGCCCTCACCAAGACTTCCTCCAGCATCCCTACCGAACCAGTAGACGGAGTCCGTCCCGATTCCTTCAGGATTCTGGTCGTTGTGGTCGTTTTCGTCATCTCCGAGGACGTTCAGCTCGAGTGTCCCCCCGTCAAGTTCGGAGCGCTCTCCAGAACCTAATTCCTCGAGCTGGAGATAAGCATCGTAGTCTTCTTCGACACCGACCGTAATCGCTCGGTCCACCCGGGAAACGTTGAACGCACTAGTTCCGACTGCGAGTGCGCTTGTCCCGGTCGTCCCGACCAGCGCGAGTAGGGTTCGTCGTTTCATAGGGGTTCTTCCGGGAGCTATCCGGCTGTAGACCGGGTATCCCGGGAATCGTCAGGCGCTCTCGCTGCTTCCACTGCTGCTTGAGGTGGTGTTCGATGATTGATCCGTAGCTTCGGCGTAGATCCCGATGATGTCAGGAGCAGGATCAGGATCGGTTTCGTCCCCGCCGGTATCGGCATCGCGACCAACGAAATTAAACTGAACGTACACGTCGTCACCCGGACTGAGAATGGGGCGATCGCTATTGAACTCACCGTCCCCACCGACATTCTGCGTGGTACCTAGCTCATCATCTGTCCAGTAGGCCTCTGGGTAGTCAGTATCCCACGAAATCGAATCCTCACTATCTGCGAGGTCGATGATAATGTTGTCCTGTCCGTTGTTCTGGATGCGGAACACGTCGTTGAAGACGTAGTTGGATTCTGTCCCGAGCTCGTCGAAGGTAACCGAGAGTTCTCCACCACTAGTCCCAGACGCGTATTCACTGGTCGATGCGTCGAGGGCGAGATAAGCCGACGCGTCGCCAGTCGTACTGACCGTAATACCACGATCCACACGTGCGACGTTAAACGCGCCCGTACCAATTCCAGCTGCCCCGGCGGCAGCGAGCGATCCGAGTCCGGCGATGAACTTGCGACGTTGCATTGTTGGAGTTGCCTCGTTGTGCACTCCCGCGGACCACCGCGGTCCACCAGAGCGCTCACTTCCCCCATCACCCCTATGGTAGGTAGTATTGACACGACTGAGCGAGTTCAGCCTCGGTCTGTCGTTCGTCGGACGACCGTCTGACCGCACCTGAGGAGCTGCTGTCCACCAACAACCCCAACCTGAGCGACTGTCAGGCCAGCCCTGACCGGCCGAAAACCGGTTCATATCCGAGAACCATTCCCGAACTAATGTCTGCAATTTGGGGCGAACAGGCCTGTAAACCATGAATAGGGCACATTCATGGTTGTTCTCGTCAGATATTGATACGTTAATTATAGCCAACACTTATGGGCGCGTAGTAGACAAGGATTGCTTGTCGTGTCATCGGCGTCACAACATCGGGGGCAGGGGAAGCCCGCCGATACAGGGGAGGGGGAACCGGGCGACGAGGTGTCAACTGAGCCGCCGACGGAGGACGAACTGTTCGACGTACTCTCGAACCGGCGGCGGCGGTATGCTGCACACGCGCTGAAAGCAGTGGATAGCACTGCCGAAATTGGAGACGTCGCCGAGCAGGTCGCCGCATGGGAGTACGGCGTCGACGTCGATCAGGTGTCCTACGAGGAGCGCAAGCGTGTCTACACCGCGCTCCAGCAGTCACACCTGCCGAAGATGGACGACGTCGGCGTCGTCAACTTCGACAAGAACCGCGGGACTGTCGAGCCCACGGACTCCCTCGACGACATCGAGGTCTACATGGACGTCGTGCAGGGCAACGAGATTCCGTGGAGCGTCTACTATCTTGGCCTCGCGGGAGTGGCAGCGGCCCTGATGGCGGCGGTCTGGACTGGCGCGTGGCCGTTCACGGTGCTACCGGATGTCGCGTGGGGGATTGCCGTCACTTCGATGTTCGCTGTCTCGGCAGTCGCGCACACGTATTACGCACGGGGGCAACGCATCGGAGCAACTGACGAACCACCGGAACTCAGGAACTGATGAACGTTCCACGAGTCGTCAGCATCGTGCTCGCGCTCGCCGCGGTGAGCATGCTCGCCACCGGTACGCTCGGGTTCACGAGCGTCAGCGCCGAGCGCGGTGTCTCCGTGAACGTCGTGGACAGCGAGGACGCGTACGTCGGAGTCACTGCGTGTGCTCCCCAGAATAGTAACGGAGCGTCGAGTAGTGCGAACGCCAGCAGCGGTCAGGGTGTTGGGAACACTGAGGTGTACGTCTCGGTGAGGAATCGATACTCGAGGGACATAACCGTCGAACGCATCACCGAGGCAGCGGGAGATGCACAGGAAGAGCCGAGCAGCCATATCGGTCCCGGAGCGCGAAAAACGTACAACCTCGACTTCAACGCAACCGAGATAACGGTCGAAATTGTCGGTGACGGATTCGATGCGACCGTAACCGCCGACGTCAACGAATCACGCCCGAACAACTGTAACCCCGGACAGGAGGCGTCGTGACGGATTAGATGGCCTGTTCGGTTCTCTATCGAACGCTGTGACTGACGGCGCGGTGACGCGCCACCCACAATCGGCCACGACGGTCTTGGTGGTTCACGACGAAGCGCCGCTGGACCATGACCGCGACCGTTTTCCTGGACGTGCCGATTGCGGGCGACGAGTACCGCCTTGACTGCGAGGAAGTGCGCATCATCGGCAACGTCGCGTGGGCCGTGAGCGAGGACGAACGCGACACCGTCGTGCCGATGTCGAACGTCACGGGCGTGAAAGGCGACACCGTCGAACAGCGCGTCGAAGAAATCGACTCCCCGGGCGGCCTGTTCACGGAACTGCTCACGGAGCTGTCGTAGCGCTGCCGTGGTGCGCGACGGCGCGGCACCGTGGCCCCGCTACGGACCGGCAATTGATTTTATCACGACCCGTGCTGAACGACTACGTATGAGTGAGGAAACTCCTAGTGTCGGCCTCGGGACGGCCGTCTACGACGACGACGGCGAGAAACTCGGGACGATTCGCGGCTTCGACGAGGACGGCTTCTACGTGACGACCCGCGAGGGCGTCGAAGCGCTCTCCATCGAGCACGAGCGCGCCGGCCACGAGTTCGGCGAAGCCGAGCTCATGTGGCGGTGTTCGGAGTGCGGCGAACTCGGCGATCTCCAGGAGTCGTTCCCAGAGGAGTGCCCGAACTGCGGCGTCGAGAAGGAAGCCATCTACTACTGGACCGAGGACTAACCGCTTCCTGCGGTCGGTTCACGAGAAAGCAGTCGCTCAGCAGCGCGAAAAACGTGGAGAAGTTCGGAGTTAGAACGGGGCCTGCGGGCCTTCGTCTTCCTCGACGTCCTCGCCGTCGGCGTCCTCGCCGGGGAACGACGGGCTCATGCCGCTGTCGTGACCGCCGCCCATGCCGGTGTCGGCGTTGACCGCGTCGACTTCGGGAATCTCCTTGGTCATCCGGGACTTGATGGCCTGAATCGTCATCGGGGAGATACCACAGCCCGAACACGCGCCGCCGAGCTGGAGGTCGACGACACCCTCCTCGCGGTCGATGTTCTGGATGGCGGCCGTGCCGCCGTGCATCTGAATCTGGGGGAAGTTCCGGCGGAGGAAGTTGTTGACGCGCTCCTCCAGGTCGTCGCCGCTCTGACTCTCGGTGCTCATAAGAACCCCTTGGTGCTGACGTGGCTTATCTCCTGTGGTGCAAGATGTTCGCTCCGGAGGTCCGCCCGCAGTTACGCCTCTACGTCGAACTGCGCGCGCAGTTCCGCCCGAAGCTCCTCGAGGTAGCGGTCGAGGACGTGCTGGGTCTTCTCGTCGGTCGCGACGACGCCGTCGAGCTTGTCGAGGGGGTCGTCGGGGAGTTCGACGGTGAACTCGCCGTCGCCCTCGTAGTGGGGCTCGCTCTCGGCGAGAATCGTCTGGTCGATGCCGTGGACGATGTCCGAGTCGAACGCTTCGTTCATCGTCTCGAAGGCGCTCTTGTACGCGGTCTGGAGCTTCGGGAAGTAGTCGACGTACTTCTCCTCCTCGAACTCCTCGGGCGTCAGGTCGCTCATTACCTGTTGTTTGCCGTGTCGGATTGAAGTGCCCGTCGGTAGCCGCGAACCGGTTGGCCGGCGTGATATAACCAATTCTATATCGTAGAATAGAATTTATACTTGGTTCGTGCCCCTCACTGGGTACACGCGGAGAGTAGATGCGGTTCGTTGACGCAATAGAACCGTGGGCCGGCCCGAAACCAACCAGCACCCCGAGCCGACCGAGATGGTGAGATTCGCAGGCCCGGAGTGAGATATTGAATCTCCCACTCCGCGTCACGGCGTCTCCCCTGATGTTCACGTGCTCCCTTGTGCTCGCGTTCGCGCGCGAGCACGCGAGACCAGACCGACGGTACTGCCGAAGATCGTTGGGCTGACGTTCGCGGTCGTACCGGCCAGCAGTTTGACCAGCCCGGGAGTCGCAGCCAACGAGCCCACTGCTCACAGTCGCTTCTATCGGTCCAGTTTGCTACGACTCACAGCTACCGTTCGTTTGTACGTGCTGCCCGCACTTAACCAACTGTTTCGTCGATACCACTCGATTCGCTCTCTTCCGAGCACCCTCGTTCACGCTGTCATGGGACCAGCACGATCCCGCTCGTGACCGTCGTTTGCTCGACATCGAGTTATCCACCTGTTCCCCAGGTTCGCCTGAACCGTCGACCCTGCAGCGTGAGGGCCGCCTCTGGGGCTGTTCTGTATTTCTCGTTCTTCCCCGCTCATGCGGTAATAAATTCTATACTGCGATACAGAAACACTCGTCACGGCTGTCGCTGTAGCGCGGCGCAATCGCTTTACGCGTCGCCGTCTGTCGATGCGACCAGATGGACTCACCTGCCGTCGTCGACGGCCACAACGACGCCGCGCTCGCGGTCTGGCGCGGCGAAGCGACCGTCGACGACCTCGTGGACGGCCGCGACGACGGCCACCTCGGCCTGCCGCGGGCACGCGACGGCGGGCTCGCTGCCGGCCTCTTCGCGGTGTTCGTCCCCTCCGAAGAGCAGTTCGCGCCCGACGCGGACGGCAACCGCGTGGAAACCGACGACGGCTACCGCATTCGGTCGCCACCGCCGCTCGCGCCGTCGTTCGCCGCGAACGCGGCCGACGAGATGCTCGCCGCGCTGGACGACCTCGTCGCGAGGCCTGGCGTCCGGCGCGTCGAGACCGCCGCGGACCTGCGGGCGTGCATCGAAGGGGACGACTTCGGCGTCGTCGTCCACTTCGAGGGCGCAGAGCCGATTCGCCCGGACCGCTCGAACTTCGCGGACTACTACGAGCGCGGCCTGCGGTCGCTCGGACTGGCGTGGAGTCGCCCCACCGCGTTCGCGGACGGCGTCCCCTTCCGATTCCCGAGTTCGCCCGACGTCGGCGGTGGTCTCACGGAGCGCGGCCGCCGGCTGGTCGAGCGCTGCAACGACGACGGCGTGCTCGTGGACTGCGCGCACCTCACTGAACAGGGGTTCTGGGACGTCCACGACGCGTCGACGGCCCCGCTGGTCGTCTCTCACGCCGCCGCGCACGCGGTCTGTCCGTCCTCGCGGAACCTCACCGACGAGCAACTCGACGCCGTCGCCGACACGGACGGCGTCGTCGGGTTGACGTTCGCGGCGAGCGCGCTCCGGCCGGACGGGGCCAACGACGCGGACACGAGCCTCGACGTGGTCGTCGACCACGTCGACCACCTCGTCGACCGGATGGGCGTCGAGCACGTCGCGCTCGGCTCGGACTTCGACGGCGCCACGATTCCCGACTCGATTGGCGACGCCGCCGGGGCCCGCGACGTGCTCGCGGCGCTCCGCGACGCTGGCTACGAGAACTCAGCACTCCGGAAGCTCGCGCACGAGAACTGGCTGCGCGTCTGCGAGGCGACCTGGGACTAGAGTTGGTCGGCGAGCACGTCGCCGACTTCGTCGAGGAACTCTTGCTCGCGGCCCCGGGGAACAGTCGCGCCCGCTGCGACCGTGTGACCGCCGCCGTCGCCGCCGACCGCCTGTGAGGCCTCGCTCATCACTGCGGAGAGGTCAAGGCCTCGGTCGACGAGCCGCGACGTCCCCCTCGCGGAGACCTTCGTCTCCTCGTCGTTCTTGTAGCCGAACCCGATGATGGGGCGATCGCTCTCGGTGGCGTCGCTGCCGAGCGCCATCCCTGCGACGATGCCGACGATGGTCTCCCGGATGCGGTCCTCCGCGTGGAACCACTGGAGGTCGTCCTCGATCGTGACGCCCTCGCGTTTCACCCACTGGAGGCCCTCCGAGAGGTTCCGGCGGTGCTCGCGCAGGAGGCGACGGGCGGCCTCTAGGGGTTCGCCGCGCTCGCCGAGACAGACCGCGAGTCCGACGTCCGCGCGCTCGTAGCGGGCCGTCGCGTTCAGCAGCGTGGAGAACTCGCTGGCGTCCCGGAGTTCGGTCCCTGGCTCCTCGGCCGTGAGCGTGTACGTCTGCCCGACGAGCTTCGTCACGTCCTCGCTGGAGACGCCGTGGCGGACCGCGCGCTTGAGCAGCGCGCTCACGACCGTCTGGCGCTCGTCGTGACTCAGGTCGGCCCACGTCCGCCAGTCGCCGCCGTCGTGCAGTTCCAAGTCGAGGCCGTCGAGGAAGCGCACCGCGCCGTTCTCGTCGTTCGTGATGCCGGGGACGTACACCTCGCTGGCGTACTCCAGCAGTTTCGGGAGCGGGCGGGTCTGCGTGCCGTACAGCGCGAGGTCCTTCGCAGTGTCGAGCACGCCGGCCTCGACGCCCTCTGCGGCAATCTGGGTGTTCGCGCCGACGAGTTCGCCGTCGACGGTCTGCCGGTCGCCGACCGCGCCGACGATCGCGAGCGCCGCGAGGTCGGTCGCGTCCTCGCCGAGCAGGGCGCGCGCGAGCACGTACGCCGCGCCCGCTCCGGAGAGTTCCTTCCCGCCGTCCACACCCTCCAGGAGGGGGTTCAGGTGGAACTGCGTGTCCGCGTCGGCGGGCTGGTGGTGGTCCGCGATTATTGGGGTGAAGTCGCCCGCCCGCTCGTGTTCGGTTATCGCGTCCAGTTGTCCGCTCCCGAAGTCCGTGAACAGCACAGTGTCGTGGTCGTGGGCGGCGATACCCGCGATTTCCTCGTCGTCGAGCTGTTTTGAGAAGACGACGTCGTGGGGGATGTCGGCGCGTTCGAGCGCGCTCGCGGCGATGCCCGCGCTCGTCAGGCCGTCGGCGTCGATGTGCGACGCGAGCAATACCGAGTCGGCGGCTTCGAGTGCGTCCGCACACGCCGTCGCCCGCGCTTCGAGTTCCGGGACCGGAGCGTCCATCACGAGCAGGTAGCGCGGCTTCGGGTATAAACTACCGGCTCGACGTCAGAGTCGTTCGCGGACCGCGCGCGCCAACTGCTCGAAGTCCGCGTCCGCGGGGACGACGTCCACGCCGACACCCAGCGATTCGGCGGTCTCGCGGGTCGGTGGGCCGATGCAGCCGACGACGGCGTCGTTCAGGCCGGCGAGCGCGGCCTCTCTGATGCCCCGCTGTTCGGCCTCGTCGAGCCAGTGGTCGACGGTCAGCGACGACGAGAACAGCGCGGCGTCGAGGTCGCCGCCGGCAGCCAGCTCCACGGAGTCGCCGGCCTCAGCGGGCACCACGAGTTCGTAGAGAATCGTCTCGTGGACGTACGCGCCGGCGGCGTTCAGGCCGTCCGTGAGCACCGCGGAGCCGTGGTCCGAGCGCGCGACCTCCACGCGCGCGCCGTCGACCTCGCTCTTGAGCGCGGCGACGAGCCCGCTGCTCGTGTACTCCTCGGGCACGAGGTCGACCGGCCAGCCCGCCTTGCGGCAGGCGTCGGCAGTCGACTCGCCGATGGCGCAGAGGGTCGCGTCGCCGGGTGTCCAGCCCGCCTCGGCGGCGAGCTCGACGCCGGTCTTGCTCGTCAGCAGCACGTAGTCAGCGCCGTCTCTCGGGATGTCGCCGGTCGGCTCGACGGCGAGCATCGGGTCCGGGACCGGCTCCGCGTCGAGGGATTCGAGGAGTGCGGTCGCGTCGTCGAGGCGGTCGTCCGCGGGCCGGAACACCGCGACCGTCGGCTTCGTCATCGGAGTTCCTCCCGCACCCCCGCGACGCCGCCGATGACAGTGACGGCGGGCGGCTTGATGCCGGCCTCGTCGCGCGCCTCGACGATAGTGTCGAGGGTGCCCGTCGCGACCTTCTGCCCGGGCCGGGTCCCCTTCTCGACGAGCGCGACGGGCGTCTCGGGGTCCATCCCCGCCTCCCGGAGCGCTTGCGTGTAGTCGGGGAGCTTGCCGACGCCCATCAGCACGACGATGGTGCCGCCGGTGTCAGCGAGCGCCTGCCAGTCCACCGCGGACTCCTCCTTCGTCGGGTCCTCGTGACCCGTGACGAACGAGACGGAGGAGGCGTGGTCGCGGTGGGTCACCGGAATGTCTGCTGCGGCGGGCGCGGCGACCGCCGACGAGATGCCAGGGACAATTTCGAAGGGGATGTCGTGGTCGGCGAGGTACACCATCTCCTCGCCGCCGCGCCCGAACACGAACGGGTCGCCGCCCTTCAGCCGGACGACGTCGTTGCCCTCGCGCGCGAGTTCGACCATGCGCTCGTTGATGGCGGACTGAGGCGTGCGCTCGCCGCCCGCGCGCTTACCGACGTCCTCGCGTTTGTCCTCGGGAATCTCGGAGAGAATCGCTGGGCCGGGGAGTTTGTCGTGAAGCACCACGTCCGCGTCCTCGAGCAGCCGCGCGGCCTTCACCGTCAACAGCTCCGGGTCGCCCGGGCCGCTGCCGACGAGGTAGACGGTGCCAGTCATTCCCGTTGGGCCTCCTCGATGAGGTCGGTCGCGCCGCGCTCGCGGAGGTCCGCTGCGAACGCGCGGGCGTCCCTCGCGTAGTTCTCGATGTCGAGTTCGCGCGTCTCTCCGACCTGCTCGGTGCCGTCCCGACTGAACACTTGGACGTCCGTCCGCACGACGTCGCCCTGCACGAGTGCGTAGACGCCGATTGGCGCGATGCAGCCGCCCCCGACTTCCTCGAGGACGATGCGCTCGGCCGTCGTCTCCACCCGGGAGCGCACGTGGTCGAGCGCGTCCCGGAGCACGTCGGCGACGTCGCTGTCCTTCCGCGCCGTAATCGCGAGCGCGCCCTGACCGGGCGCCGGCACGTGCGTGTGCGTCGGGAGTTCCTCGTCGTGGACGTGGTGGGTGAGGCCGGTGCGTTCGAGGCCGACCTGCGCGAGCACGACCGCGTCGAACTCCGTCTCGACCTCGCGGCCAAGCGCGGACTGCTGGAGCGGCGTCAGCGACTCGAACCACTCCTCGACGGGCTGGTCGAACTCCGCGTTCTGCCGGTTGTCGGGCTCGCTGTCGCCGCCGCTCTCACTGTCGCTCTCGCTGTCGTTGTCGAGGTTCTCGACGCCCTCCTCGATGGTCTCGCTGGCCTCGTAGTCGCCGCGCTCCTGCTGGCGCGCGTCCTCGCTCATGCGCTCCTTCTCGGCTTCCGTGCGGCGCTCGTGCTCGTCCTGGAGCGCGGGCGCGAGCAGTTTCTCCACGCGCGTGTCGACGTTCCCGCGAATCGGCTCGACTTCGAGGCCGGGGCGGTGGGCCTGAATCTGCGCGCCGCGGCGCAGGCTCGCGGTCCCCACCACGCTGCCCGCCGGGAGGTTCTCGAGACTCGTGCCGTTCGGCGTCACGAGCGCGTCCGCGGGGTTCCCGCGGCGCGGCACCGCCGCCACCACGAGATCCTCGGGGACGTCGGTCGGCACGTCCTTCATCGAGTGGACGGCCGCGTCGACGTCGCCGTCCAGGACTTTCCGGTCGAGCGAGCGCACGAACGCGCCCGTCTTCCCGAGGTCCTGGATGAGTTCGTCGTCGATACGGTCGCCGGTGGTCTCCACTTCCACGAGTTCCACGTCGGTGCGGTGGTCTTCGAGTTCGGTCTTGACCTCGCTGGCTTGTCGGAGCGCCAAGTCCGACCCGCGGGTGGCGAGGCGTATCGCGTCGGTCATGTACGTATCTCGGCGTGCTGGGTTGAAACCCCCTGCGTTTGTCTGCGTGGTCGACCGCAGGGAGACCACGTTAGCGCGGGCAGCGAATGAAGTGAGCCGTGAGCGCAGGGAACCGCGAGCCGCGTGACTATGACGTAACGCACGACGAGAAAATCAAATCCGAATCGTCGCGAGGCGACCTACTCGCGTTCGCCGCCGGCGGGCTCCCTGCGGTCGCCCGCGCGCAGTTCGTCGCGCCACTCCCAGAATGAGGCGGGCATGGCGACGTGGTCGCGGCGGTTGCGGAGGTAGCGAACCGAGATCCACGTGCCGAGGCCGGCGCCGGCGACGACGACGACCGCGGCGAGGGTCGCGCCCCGGAACAGCAACACGCTGCCGCCGACGACGAGGGCGTCCGCGAGCACGGCGATGCCGGGCGCGGAGAAGTCGTCGCCGGGCCAGTCGCTGCCCGCGGCGTCGACCGCGTGGCCGTCCATCCAGAGCGCCAGCGGCAGCGCGAGGAACGCCACGAGCGCGGGGATGCCGAGCGCGACGGCGGGCAGCGAGAGCACCTCGCCGGCGTCCGCGACGACGGCCTCCGGGACGACCTGGACGACGACGAACATCCACACCGAACACACCACCCAGAACGCGGTGACCAGCGGGACTGCGGCGACCCAGTACCACCACCGCGAGTCCACGCGGACCTCACTCATGCCCGTCCGTTAGGCGTCACGGCGTTTGTACCTCACGGGACGCCCACCGACTCGTGGCGCTTGTACAGGTAGTACACCGCCAGCGGCACCTGGAGGGGTTGGGCGACGAGGCCCGCGAGCCCGAGCAGGCCGTAGAGCACGGGGTCGGGGTTCCAGCGACCGGGCGCGTCCTCGACGGCGGTCGCGTCGTAGTAGATGGCCAGCGGGAACACCAGCGACAGCAGCAAGCCGACCGCTGCCAGCACGAAGACGAGCACGAACACGCCGGCGAACCCGAAGCCGACGCCCATCGGTATCCCCATGCCCGGTTCCATCGTCCCGGGGTCCATCGTGCCCATGCCGGTGAGCGCGAACGCGAACGCGGCGAGTCCGACGACGAATCCGAGCACGGTCCCGATTACGTAGTAAACGGGGACGGCGGCGACCCAGTACCACCAGCCCGACTCCGGATTGGCGTCGCTGCGCGCGTCCGTTTTCGTGGAGGGCGTCTCTGCCATACCCGGGTGTTCGCGCCCGGAGAAGAAAAGCCTAGAGGGCGTTCCGGTAGGCTTCGAGCGTGCGCTCGACGTCCTCCTCGGTGTGGCCGTAGGCGACGAACTGGGACTCGAACTGGTTCTGGGAGAGTAGAACGCCGTCGTCGAGGACCTGCGGGCGGAACACGCGGTTCCAGCGGTCGACCGCGCCGCGGCCGACGTCGGCGCCGTTCTTCGGGCAGGCGTCGAAGCGGTCGCACTCGGGGTTCTGCTCGCAGCCGTCCGCACACGGCCCGGACTGGGCGTCGCCGCGGCGCGTGAACAGCACCTTGAACAGGCTGTCCGTGCCGACGACGGTGTACTCGGGCGCTTGCTCGGCGACGATGTCGGTGAGCCCCTCGCGGAGTTTTCGGCCGAGACCGTTGACGTGCTCGTAGACGTCATGCTCCGCGGCGTACTTCAGCGTCTCGAGACCCGCGGCCATCGTCACGGGGTGGCCGGAGAACGTCCCCGCCTGGAAGACGTCGCCGACGGGCGTGAATTCCTCCATAATGTCGGTGCGGCCGCCGATGGCGCCGATGGGGAAGCCGCCGCCGACGATTTTCCCGAACGTCGTGACGTCTGGCGTGATGCCGTACTTCGACTGCGCGCAGCCGAGACCGCCGACGCGGAACCCCGTGATGACCTCGTCCCAGACGAGCAGCGCGCCGTTGTCGCGCGTGAGGTCGCGCAACGTCTGGTGGTAGCCGTCGATGGGTTCAACGATGCCCTTGTTCGCGAGGATGGGTTCCACGAGGACGGCGGCGATGTCGTCGTCGTGCTCCTCGAACACCTCGGTGACGGCGTCGGTGTCGTTGAACGGGACGGGAATCGTGTGTTCGGCGAACGCCGCGGGGATGCCCGCGCTGGACGGGCCGCGCTCCTCGCTGTCGCCCTCGACGAGCGTGGACTCCTGGGCGCCGTGGTAGCCGGACTGCATCACGACGATTTTGTCGCGGCCGGTGTAGCCCCGCGCGAGCCGCACCGCCGAGGTCGTGGCTTCGGTGCCGGTGTTGACGTACCGCATCATCTCGACGCTCGGGACGTGGCGCGCGACGAACTCCGCGTGCTCGACCTCCAGCTCCGTGGGGAGGCCGTACATCGGGCCCTCGCTGGTGCGCTGCTGGACGGCGGCTTCGACTGGTTCGGGGAGGTCGTGGCCCAACAGGAGCGGGCCGAGGCCCATCACCCAGTCGACGTAGCGGTTGCCGTCCGCGTCGACGACGTGGCCGCCGTCGCCCTTCCGGACGAACGTCGGGTACGGTTGCGGGGCGGCCCGCACCGTGGAGTTCACGCCGCCGACGAGTACGTCGAGCGAGCGGTCGTAGAGGTCGCGTGACGTCTCGCGGTTCATGGAGGAGCGTTGGAGGGGTCCCCGAAAATAGTTGATGGGTTCGGCGGTCGGCGTCGCTACCGAGGCGAGGTCACACAGAATCAGTCGCAGCCGCAACCGCGAAAGTGCCGGCCGGTGAGCACAGTCCGACGATGCTGGCCGGCGAACACACGGTGAGCACAGTCCGCTGTGGTCACAGACGGTTTCGTGGTCGTGTCACTGTATCACCCCCGTGGAGATGCGCGACCCGACGCCGCCGGTCGGGGACCCGAATTCGGGCACGTCCGCCCGCGAAAGCGCGCCTGCACGGGGCGCGAGCACACAGTCCGGGTTTCGGGTGGGTCCACCGTCGAATCCGGGCGTGGCTGACACAGGCGTTATGGATGTACGCACGTCCACTCCCAGATTCGAAACTGGGGCGTTCGTTTCGCGCATCTACAGTACAGTGACAGGACTGGATGGTATGTAAAAGTTTGCTTGACGAATGTGTTGTTTAGTTCGTATAGGGTAGACGAGCGCTCGAATTACAATCGGATTTAGTCCATATAAGGTCGTAAACCGTCCAGATAACTGGCCGTTCGACTGCCGGGACTGGACACACGTCTACGAAATAATTGCCGGAAATGGCCGGGGAAGCGGGCGCGCGGTCGAGCGCAGCGGGACCGCGAGCCGTGCGCTACTCCGACAGCGACTCGGCGACGTCCTCTGCAAAGTACGTGATGATGAGGTCCGCGCCCGCGCGCTTGATGGACAGCAGGGACTCCCGGGCGGTCTCCTCGACGTCCATCCAGCCGTTCTCCGCGGCAGCGTGCAGCATCGCGTACTCGCCGGAGACGTTGTACGCCGCGACCGGGCGGTCGAACTGCTCGCGCACGTCCGAGACGATGTCGAGGTACGGGAGCGCGGGCTTGACCATCAACACGTCCGCGCCCTGTTCGACGTCGAGTGCGACCTCCCGCGTTGCCTCGCGGCGGTTCGCCGGGTCCATCTGGTAGTGCCGCCGGTCGCCGAACGCGGGCGCGCCGTCCGCGGCGTCCCGGAACGGCCCGTAGAACGCCGATTCGTACTTCGCCGCGTAGCTCATGATGGGGACGTCCGTGAAGCCCGCGGCGTCCAGCGCCTCGCGGATGGCCGCGACCATCCCGTCGGTCATCGACGACGGCGCAATCATCTCCGCGCCCGCCTCCGCGTGCGAGACCGCCGTCTTCGCCAGGAGGTCCAGCGTCTCGTCGTTCTTCACTGTGAGGTCGGGGTCCTCGTCGGCGTGCTCCTCGAGAATCCCGCAGTGGCCGTGGCTCGTGTACTCACAGAGGCAGACGTCCGTGATGACGTACGCGTCCGTCTCATTCGTGATGCGACGCACGGCCTCCTGGACGACCCCGTCGTCGGCGTACGCCCGCGTGCCGCGCTCGTCTTTCGACTCCGGAATGCCGAACACGATGACGGCCTCCACGCCCGTCGTGAGAATCTCCTCGACGCGCGCCACCGCCTCGTCGACCGGCACGCGCTCGTGGCCAGGCATCGACTCGATGGGCACCCGCTCGTCGGTCGTCGCGTCCACGAATACGGGCGCGACGAAGTCCGTCGGCTCCAGGCTCGTCTCCGACACCAGCCCGCGCACGCCGTCCCGCCGCAGCCGCCGCGGTCGGTCCGTCAGGTCCATGCAGGAGTCTGGGAGCCGCGAGCCAAAAGGGTTCGCGGAACCGGCGTCAGTTATCGTAGTTGCTTGGAACGCTGCCGTAGACGACGTTAACACCTGAAAGGGCGAGCGGCTCTCGGCTCGGGGGACTCGCTGCGCGCGCTCGCTCCCGCTGGTCGCTCACGTGCTTGCTTCGTCCGCCTTCGCAGGGAGCCGCTCGCCCTTTCAATCCGCCAGGGTAGCGGTTGTCTCACTGGCCGAATCGGTCGGCTGTGACATCGCCGAGGGCCCACGTCGCCGTCCGGTTTCACAACCGTCTTTGCCCACCCAATCTACCCGCGACTGTGGACCGGGACCGACTCCAACTCTACTCGCTGTACGTCTCGCGGTTCGCGGGCGGCTTCGGGTTCAGCGCGCTCGCGGTGCTCCTGCCGAAGTACGCCAACGCGCTCGACGCGTCGGGCATCATGCTCGGGCTGTTCTACGCGGGGTTCACGGCGACGCAGGCACTCGTCGTTGTGCCGCTGGCGTGGGCGGGCGACCGCTACGACAAGCGCGCCATCTTCCTCGGACTGCTCGCGTTCGGCGTCGTCGTCTCGCTGGCGTTCACGCTCGTTGAGACCTCGTGGCAACTCGTCGCAGTTCGCGGCGGACAGGGGATTCTCGCGACTGGGATGGGGTTGTTGAGCCTCTCGCTGGTGGGCGAACTCGCGACCGCGGAGACGCGCGCGAACTACATCGGGAAGGCGAACTCGTGGCGGCTGGCCGCGTCGCTGCTCGGCCTCGCCGCCGCGGGCGTGCTCTACGACCGCTACGGCTTCGAACCCGTCTTCTACGTGCTCGCGGTGCTGTTCGTCGTCGCGTTCGTTGCGGTCCTCGTGCTGCTGGACGCCGACGACACTCGCATCGAGGGGTTCCCGTTCAGCAATCTCGCGCTGAACGGCCGCATCCTCACGCTCACGAGCTTCCGCGCGCAGTACGCCGTCGCCGTCACGCTCGTGCGCTCGTGGGTCGCCGTCTTCGCGGGCGTCACCGCCGCACAGGGCGGCCTCGCGTACAGCGGCACCGTCCTCGCGGTCGTGCTCAGCGCCGAGAAGTTCACGAACATGCTGTTCCAGCCGTTCACGGGCCGTCTCTCGGACACCTACGGGCGCTCGCTATTCGTCGCTGCGGGCGGCGCTGCCTACGGCTTCGTCGCGCTCGCGGTCCCGTTCACGCCCGCCATCGGGTCCGCGCTCGGCTTCCCGGCTTCGCTCCCCCTGCTGGGTGCGGCGTCGACGGCGTTCGTGCCGCTCGTCGCCGCCAACGGCCTCCTCGGCATCGCGGACTCGTTCCGCGAGCCAGCGAGCATGGCGCTGTTCGCCGACGAGGGCATCGACGGCGAGGGCATCGCGTCCTCGTTCGGCGTGCGCGAACTCGTTTGGCGTCCCGGCAGCGTGCTCGCGCCCGTCCTCGGCGGGTACCTCATGTCGCAGTTCGGGATGGAGTGGGCGTTCTACGTCGGCGGCGCGTTCGCGCTCACCGGCGTCGCGACGTTCCTCGCGGTGCTCGTGCGCACACACGGCGCGCAAGCGCTCACGGAGTGGTGAACTGAATTTCAGCGAACCTATAACCGCTCGCGAGCGTCACCGTCGACTATGCCCGGACCAGCCTTCCAGATTGGCGACAGCGTCTCCCTCCACCCCATCGAGGAGGAGGACCACGAGTTCATCCAGTACGGCCGCAACCACCCCGACGTGCGCGTGCCGCTGACGGACACGACCATCAAGACCGTCGAGGACGTCGCGGAGATGCTCGAAGACGAGGACTACCACTTCCTCATCTGCACTGAGGGAGAAGAGGGCGACCCCGAGCCGGTCGGAGTTGTGGCGTTCGGCTGGGTGAGTGCGCCCGGCGAGCGCGGCAACCTCATGTACTGGGTCGCGCCCGAACACCAGGGGAACGGCTACGTCACCGAGGGGACAGAGCTGTTCCTTGACTACGCGTTCGGCGAGTGTGGCTTCCACAAGGTCGACGCGCGCGTCCTCGTGCCGAACGAGCCGTCGTGGAAGGCCCTCGAAAAACTCGGATTCGAGCGCGAGGGCCGCCGCCGCGACGACGCCATCCTCGACGGCGAGTACGTCGACGCGTACTCCTACGGCCTGCTCGACGAGGAGTGGCTGGACGCCTAGGGTAGTTGTCTCTGCGGGTTCTTTGTGCAGCGTTCTGAGTGCAACAGCCGCTAAGTACAGCCTCTGAACTCCCCAATATTATTTCCAGTACACAAATAATATATTACATAAACGCACTATCTCGATATATGGGGGAAAGAGCAAACAGTGTACGTCGCCGTGATGTCTTGGCTTTGGCCGCTACAAGTTCCGTTGGCTTGAGTAGCGGTTGCTTAGACCTGATCCGAGGAAGCTCCCCCTCTCATCCCCAGCTCGGATGGGTAGCCGTCGAAAACTATCATCCAGACCCACAGCGCCTCGAAATCGAGATCGAACGTGAGGATACCGTCGTTCACGAATCGCGTCACGAACTCGCGGGGAAACCTGAGAGTCGAATCCCTGGTGCGGTGCTGGAGTGCACGTGGGGAGATGAGCCGGGACCATACACCCTCCGAGGTCGGATTGCTGATGGTGACTGGGTCGAACGCGTGGTCGACCACACGATCGATGAGGAGACTCCGAAGTGCGTCATTGCCGAAGGGGCATACGCAAGATACGGCTCAACTGAGTTTGGATGGCTAATCCAGGACTGGTGTGAGGAGGTCCCGTCCTATCAGGGCGGATGCTCATTTGCGAACTCAAATTCGTAGTACAGCGGTTGCTGCAGCACTCGAATGTCGATATGCTGGCCAGAACGTCGGGCTGCTCAGGACCTTCGACCGTTTCAAAAGAAAACCAAGGCGGATTCCCCGCCCCACCGTGGGCGGGGAGGAAGCCGACACTCGCTGCATCATACCAGTCTTTTAGTGAATCCCATCCCACTAGTCTGGTAGTGGCCGGCGGCCCACAGTTGTCGCCGGCCACGGGCCGCAGTCAACCGGCCCTGAAGTCAGGGATGCCGACCCGTGAACGCCCGAAACCCCTTCGGGTATGACGCGGTGAGTCCACTGACAAGCCACGGGCCACCGTGCCCGTCGCAGTTGACTCGGTGCCACATCGCCCTCAAACCCGAAGCTGAACATGCTTGCCATATCTTACACGTCGGTCCGGACGTCGTCTGAGACTGATGGAAATATCAGCGGTCAATACGCAAACCGACTCGCCGAATCACTCGCTCAGTTTCGGGCACAAATCTGAATAAAGAAATCGCGCCAGCAACTACGGCTAGTCCGCGGCCGCGCTCGTCGCGCCCGCACTGTTCTCTTCGTTTTTCGCCTCGATGGCTTCCACGAGTAGTTCAGTGACGTCCGTGATTTCGATGTCGTCCTCGTAGCCACCCGTTTTGCGGCCGTCCTCGTACATCGTCATGCACATCGGGCACGCGACGACGAAGCGGTCGACGTCCGGGCCGGCGTCCGTGTCCTCTAAGGCCTCGCGGATGCGCTCCTCGCTGGGCTTGGTCTCTTCCTCGAAGTCCATCCAGAGACCGCCACCGCCGCCACCACAGCAGAACGAGTCGTCGCGGTTGCGCGGCATCTCGTCGAGCGTGACGCCGGTCGCGCGTACGACTTCGCGGGGCGCCTCGAACTCGCCGTTGTACCGTCCGAGGTGACAGGGGTCGTGGTACGTAACCGTCTCGTCCAGTTCCGTCCCCGTGAGCCCGAGCGCGCCCTGATTGACGAGGTTCTCGACGACCTGCGTGTAGTGGTAGACGGAGTCGCCGTCCTTGAAGCCGAACTGCTCGTACTCGTTCGAGAAGGTGTTATACGAGTGGGGGTCCGTGCAGACGATGTTCTCGTAGTCGCAGGCCTGGAAGGCCTCGATGTTCTGTTCGGCGACCATCTCGTAGAGACCCTCCTCGCCGACGCGGCGGATGTCGTTGCCGTCGTTCTGCTCGTCCTCGTAGAGGATGCCGTAGGAGACGCCAGCCTCCTCGAAGACCCGCGCTAGGGAGCGCGCGACGTGCTGGTTGCGCTCGTCGTAACTCGGGTAGTCGCCGACGTACCAGAGGTACTCCACGGACTGCTCGCGGGCGTCGGGCACCTCGAAGTCCAGTTCCTCGGTCCAGTCGGGGCGTTTGCGGTCGGGGTCGCCGAACGTGTTGCCCTTCTGGAAGACGTTCATCACGGCCTCCTCGACGTTCTTGTTCATCTGGCCGGACTCGGTGAGGCGGCGGTTCATCTCCGTGAATTGCGTGACGTGCTCGATGTCCACCGGGCAGGCGTCCATGCACGCCATACAGGACATGCAGGACTCCATCGTCTGGGCGTCGACGACGGAGGTGCCGCCGTCCGCGACGATGTCGACCTCCTCGCGGTCGCCCGCTTCGAGGCCTTCGCGGTAGGCTTTCAGGTCGAGGATGACGTCGCGGGGGTCGAGGGGGCGGCCGGCGGCCTTGGCGGGGCAGGCCGACGAGCAGCGTCCGCACTTCGTGCAGGCGTCGTGGTCGAGCAGCTGCTTCCAGGTGAAGTCCTCGATGTCGGAGGGGCCGATTTCCTCGGGGCTGGCGTCCTCGGGGACGCGGGGGAGCCGTTTGCCGGCGTCCTCGTCGCGGGTGACGAGGTTGGCGTAACTGGAGAGCATGTGGAACGGCTTGGCGTAGGGGACGCTGGCGACGAACGCGAGCGCGAGCAGCGCGTGACTCCACCAGACGACGGGGTAGGCGGCGGCTGCGGCGTCGGCGGTGACACCTACCGCTTGCAGGACGTCTTTGACGAACCAGCCGACGAAGGAGACGGTTTCGAAGGAGACGTCGCGGGTGGCGCTGGTGCCGAGGATGCGGACGCCCTCGGTGAGGTAGCCGCCGACGCCCAGGAGGAACAGCGTCCAGACGAAGAGGTCGTCCTCGGTGCTAGTGTGTTTGCCCCAGAGGCGACCATAGCGCACCCAGTAGCGGCGGTAGATGGCCATGCCGACGCCGACGACGAACAAGAGTCCCATCGCGTCGGCGAGGAATGAATAGATGAGGTAGAAGTCGCCGACGAAGAAGGAGGGCTGGCCGAGGACGAGCGTCCAGAGGTCCATGTCGATGCCGAGGATGGTGGTCGCAATCAACAGCGTCAGGAACCCCCAGAGAATGAAGGTGTGCATGAGGCCGGCGTAGAGGTCGCGGTCGAACTGTTTTTCGTTAGTGATGGCGAGTTTCGCGGCGGTGAGGACGCGTACGGGCAGGTCGGTGAGTCGGTCGACGGGGTCGTCGGCGCCGCGGGCGTACGTGGCGAATCGGTGGTAGACGCCGTACAGGAAGATGGCGACGGCGACCGCGGCGAGGTAGTAGAACAATGCCTCGCCGACGTGGCCGATGCGCCAGAACGTGGGCCGCGTCTCGGCCCCTGCTTGCGCCAGCACGAACGAAGACATAGCTGAAACCCCGGCGACGACCCGCATAAAGGTTGGCAACCGGAAGACCACGTGCGAACAGTTTCTTCTCAGATGAGCGCGGCGGCCGCCAGCGCGAGCGCGACGCCGGTCGCCAGCCAGTCACGCCCACGATATGCGAGCGGCGGTGGCGTGGGGTTCCACGCGAAACAGCGCGCGCGGAGCGCGACCGAGAGCCGGCTCGCGCGGTCGAGCGCCCGGGCGAGGCCGCCGACGGCGACGAGGCGGATGCGTTCGCGGAGCGGGCGCTCGCTCCCGAGGCGCGCGTTCACGGCGTCGCGGCGGCCCGCTAAGTCCGACTGGAGCACGGGGAGGAAGCGGAAGACGAGCGCGATGGCGACGCCCGCGACCGCGCCGACGCGCCCCGGCAGCAGCCACCGCACGGCCGCCCGCGAGTCCCGCGTCGGGGTGCTGTAGACGTACGCGGCCGCGACGAGCAACACGAGCACGACGCGGTAGGACGCCAGCGCCGCGGCCGCGGCCGCTTCGAGGCGAACCCACGGTGGTCCGAGCGTGAGCGCGGCGACGACCGGGCCGGCCACGAGGAACGGGAGCGCGACCCAGAACTCGCGGAGCGCCGCGAGCGGCGAGGCGTCCGCGAGGTACGGCGCGACGACTGCCAGCGGCGTCAACAGCGCGAGCCCGACTGGGGTGGTGTGCGCGAACGCGACTAGCGCGAACGCGGCCTGCAGCGCGAGTTTCGCTCGGGGGTCGAGGGCGTGCAGGACTCCACTACCCGGCCGGTACGCGAGCGTCACGGCAGGCGCACCCCGAGGTCGGGGAGGCGTTCACGGACGCGCTCGGGCGGGCCGTCGGCCGCAATCCCGCCGTCCGCGAGCGCGACCACGCGGTCCGCAAATTCCCAGACATCGCGGAGGTCGTGGGTGACAACGACGAGGCTGGTCCCGGCGTCGTGGAGCGCGCGCAGGCGGTCGAGGACGGACTGACGCGCGGGCCAGTCCAGACCCGTGAACGGTTCGTCGAGCACGAGGTGGTCGGGGCGCATCGCGAGCGCGCCGGCGATGGCGACGCGGGCCTGCTCGCCGCCGGAGAGTTCGTCGATGCGCTCGTCGGCGCGGCCCCCGAGTTCGACCGCGTCGAGCGCTTCCGCGACGCGCTCGTCGATTTCCTCGCGGGGGAGGCCGAGGTTCTCCGGGCCAAACGCGACGTCGGCGCCGACGGTCGCGCCGACGAAGCCGTCGCGTGGGTCCTGGAAGACCATGCCCACGCTCGCGCGCGCCGCCACGAGGTCGTCGTGGACTGGCGTGCCGTTCACGCGGACCTCCCCCTCGTCGGGTTCGAGCAGGCCGTTGAGGTGGCGGACCAGCGTCGTCTTCCCGGAGCCGTTCGCGCCCGCGAGCACGACGCACTCGCCGTCCGCGACGTCGAGGCTGACGCCGTCGAGGGCGGCGGCGTCGCCGTAGCGGTGCGTGAGGTCGTCGACGGCGAGCATCAGGCGGCGCCGAGGTCTTCGGTGCGCGTGATGCCGACCGCGGCCGCGATTTTGAACGCCTCCGCGGGGACGAACGCGACGGCGGCGACGAGGAACGCGCGGTAGAGGCCGACGTTCTGGACGACGGCGTAGCCGAGCGTGCCGCCCGCGTAGACGACGACGGTGCCCGCGAGCATCGCGGCGACCAGCCGCGGGACCGAGACGTCCCGGGGTTTCGAGAGCCCGCTCGTGCCGTGCGCGAGCAGGCCGACCAGCGCGGCCGCGACCGGGTACGACCAGAGGTAGCCGCCGTAGGGGCCCAGTAGTGCGCCGAGGCCCGCGCTACCGCCCGCGAAGACGGGTGCGCCGACCGCGCCCGCCGCGAGGTACAGCGCCAGCGAGAGGCCGCCCCAGACGGGGCCGAGGTAGATGCCTGCGAGGAACACGCCCAGCACCTGCAGCGTGACCGGGGCCGGGGAGACGGGGTTCGGGAACGATACGTACGCGAACGCGCCCGCGAGCGCCGCGAAGACGGCGGCGCGGGCGACGCGTTCGACGATTTCGTCGCCGACAAGGTCGACGGAGTCGGATTCGACGCTCACGGACCGACCACTCTCGTCAACCCGTTTCAATTCTCTGGTTCACGGGGCTAGCGTGGTAAGCCAACAGACATATAGCGGCGCACTCCGCTAGGGTGTCACTATTACATGGACGAGAAGACCGAGGAACTCCGGGACATCTTCGTCGACGTCGCCGACGGCGACACTGTCACCGAATCCCAGGAGGAGACCCACGGGTCGCTCGCCTCCGAGGCCGACGTCGAAGCCCGGCTCCGCGAGACGGTCGCGGAGATGCGCGAGGACCTCGACTTCGAGACGTCGCTGTCCGTCGACGAACTCACGACACTCGTCGAGCGCTTCTACGACGAGGACAGCGACGCCGACATCGCGGACGAACTCGGCGTCGACGAGCAGACCGTAATCGAGGCCCGCCTCGACCTCCACCTGCTCCGCGAGGCCGACACCGACGCCCCCCTCGACCGCGTGCGCGACGCCGACGAGTCCGCCGAGGCCCTCGCGGACGAACTCGGCGTCGACGCGGGGACCATCCGGCACTACCAGCGCGTCGTCGAGACTCGCGAGGAGCGCCGGCGGCTCAACGACCGCTACCGCGCTGAATTCGAGAACGCGCTCCAGGACCGCGAGATATCCGAACGCCTCACGAGTTCCGTCCACGAGGACGGCCTCGAGGGCGCGACGGAGGGCCAGGAGACGAACATGGACATCTGAGCGCGCGCCAGTCGGCGGCCGCGCGTGCCGGCGGTTTTATGCCTGGTTCTCCCGACAGCACGTACGAATGAGCGACGGTGCCCCTTCCGACGAGGCGTCCAGCGCGGAGCTCGCCGAGGACGTGCTCGAACGGCTGTTCCGTGACAGTTGGACGAACGCCGTGCTCGCGTGGCTGCTGGTCGCCGTGCTCGCGCTCGTGTTCGCCGACAGCGTCCTCGACTTCGACCGGCAGTGGATGGTCTTCGTCGCCGCCGCCGGCGCTATCGTCCTCGTGCCGCCGGTCGCCTTCCGCGAGTGGCGCGTCATGCTCCCGTGGGAACTGCTCGTGCTCGCGTTGCTCCCGATTCTCGTGCGCGGGCTGTTCGGCGGCACCGTCGGCACGTTCGCGACGTACTTCGCGCTCGCCGCGCTCGCGCTCGTCGTCGTCGTCGAACTCCACCTGTTCACCGCGCTGGAAGTCACGCACTGGTTCGCCGTCGTGCTCGTCGTGATGACGACGCTGGCGTCGGGTGCCGCGTGGGCGGTCGTCCGCTGGAACTTCGACCAGTTCCTCGGCACCTCGTATCTCACGGACAACTACGCGCTGATGATGGAGTTCGTCTGGGTGACGCTCGCCGGGTTCGCCGCGGGCGTCCTCTTCGACGCGTACTTCCGGCGGCGCGACCGCTGGCTCCGCCGCGCGCTCTCCCGGGTGGTGCCGGTATGACGCTGCTCCCGCGGCCCGCGCCCGCGACCCAGCGCGCCATCACGCGCACGATGCAGGTCGTGCTCGCCGGGCTCGTCGTCTACGGCTTCCTCCGCGGCAACTCCAAGGCCGTTGTCAATGGCTCGATTACGCTGCTCATCACGTTCGTTCCTGCACTGTTGGAGCGCCGCTACGACCTCCCGCTGGACCCGTGGCTCGCGCTCTGGCTCACTGCCGCCGTCTTCCTCCACGTGCTCGGCTCGTCGGGGCTGTACGTCCACATCCCGTGGTGGGACCACGTCACGCACGCGCTGTCGGCGTCGCTGGTCGCCGGCGCGGGCTACACGGTCGCGCGCGCCATCGACCTCCACCACGAGGAAATCACCATCCCGTCGCGCATCGCGTTCGTCTACCTCTTCGTCGTGGTGTTGTCGTTCGGCGTCGTCTGGGAGCTGTTCGAGTTCGCTCTCGATGTCGCCTCCCAGGAGACCGGGCTGACGATGCCGCTGGCCCAGCACGGCCTCGACGACACGGTCAAGGACTTCATGTACAACTCGCTGGGCGCGCTCGTCGTCGGCGTGTTCGGGCAGGCCCACCTCGTCGGCGTCGCCGAGACCGTCGAGGACTGGTGGCTCGCCCGGTAGCGAACGTTCAAGTACGAGTACGGGACCACCCCGTGGCGTGTCCGACGACCGCTCGAATTCTGTCGCGTTCAGCGACCTCGCGCGCGCCGCGTACTGCCCGCGCCAACTCTACTACGCGCGTCGCGACGATCGCAGCCCGCCGGCCGAGCACGACCACGCCCGCGAGCTCGCCGGCCAGTACGACGCGCTCGCGGTCGCTTCCGAGGCTGCGCTCGCGACCTACGACCTCGCTGTCGAACCCCCCGAGTTCCGGTCGAACCTCCGCGCTAGCCTCGACCGCCACCCCCGCGTCGCCGACCCCGCGGAGACCGCCGTGTTCGTCCGCGGGAAGGGCGCACACGGTCGCGTGGGAAGCGTTCACACTGGCCCACTGGCGGTGTCGGTAGTCACGCCCGGGAGCCCACCCGAAGCCGGGGTGTGGGAGCCCCAGTCAGTGCGCACGGTTGCCGACGCGAAAGCGCTCGCGTGGCGAGAGCAAGAGCCGGTCGAGCGCGCGGACGTCGAGTACGCTCGCCACGGCGTCGTCCGCGAACTCACGCTGACGACCCGCCGGAGAGCCGCCTACCAGCGTGCGCTCCGCGCCGGCCGCGCGCTCGACGGCCCACCGCCGCGGCTCCACGACGACGCGAAGTGCGGCGCCTGCGAGTACAGCGACGAGTGCGGGACGAAGACCCGCACGCTCAGTTCGCTGCTGTCGCTCGGAGACGACTGATCGCGAGCGGTCGCGCTACGCGTGCTCGGCGAGCCAGTCGCGGACAGCGTCGGCGTTCGCGCCCTCGCGGAGAATCTCGCTGCGTTCGACGTCCACGACCGTGCTCCCGGTCCCGCCCGGGGTTTCGCCGGCGTTGAGGACGGCGTCGACCTGATCGCGGAATTCGGGGTTGAGGTCGCCGGGGTTCGTGACGCTCGGCTCGCCGGAGACGTTCGCGCTCGTCGCCGTAATCGGCGCCACGCGGTTGAGCAGCGCGAGCGCGACGTCGTGGTCGGGGACGCGGACGCCGACCTTTGCGCGGCCGCCCGTGAGGACGTCCGGCACGCTGTCGCGCTTCTCGCAGACGAGCGTCACCGGACCGGGGAGGAACTCGTCGGCGAACGCGCGCTCGGTCTCGCTCAGTCGGACGTGCTCGCTGGCGCTGCGCGCGTCCGGGAACGCCGCGGAGAGCGGCTTGTCGCGGTCTCGGCCCTTCGCCTCGAAGACGGCTTCGACGACGTCCGCGTCGAGGGCGTCCGCACCGAGGCCGTAGACGGTCTCTGTCGGATAGACGACGAGGCCGCCGTCCCGGATGGTGTCGGCGGCCGCGTCGAGGGCCGCGTCGCTGACAGTCATACTCGAGTGGTCGGTCGCCGCGCGAAAAAGCGTTACAGTCTCGGGCTACAGGCCGACGAGCGCGTCCTCGACCGCGTCGTAGTCCGGGAAGTTCGGCCACTCCTCGGCGACCCACGCGTACTCGACGGTGCCGTCGGCGGCGACGAGGAACACCGCGGGCCGGGGTTCGCTGACGCCCGCCATCCCGTCGAGGTCGTGGCTGATGCCGTACTGCTCGGCGACGCCGTTCTGCGGGTCGCTGAACAGGCCCACGAAGTCCTGGATGTCGCGCTCCTCGATGGTGGTCTTGTGCTCGTACGGCGTCGAGATGGAGACGCCCGCAATCTGGACGCCGTACTCCTCGACGCCGCGCTCGCGGAGCTCGTTCCAGATGTACGTCGTCGGGAACGCGCCGTCCATCGGCGTGAACACCAGGAGGACGGGACCGTCGTTCAGGAGGTCCGACAGCGCGACGTCCTCCCAGTACTCGTCGTTCACGAGCGGCCGCGTGAAGTCGGGCGCCTCGTCGCCCTCCTCGACGTGGTCGGTCTCGGGGAGGTCGACGACCTCGAAGTCGAGTTCCATCAGTCGTCACCCCCGTAGGTGGCGTCGAGGTACTCCACGATGTTCGCGCTCTCGGCCATCGCCACGCCGGTCTCGTCGTCGATGATGGCGGGCACCGTGCGCGCGCCGACGATGCGCTTGACGGCGTCGCGGTCGGAGTGCATCGGTTCGACGAACCGGGAGTGGTAGTCGATGTCCAGTTCGTCCAGCTTGCGGACGACGCGCTCGCAGAACGGGCACGCCTGCAGGCGGTACAGCGTGACGTGGGCGTCGCTGTGCTCGGGTCGCGGCGGTGCGGTTCGCGCGCTCATGTACGGTCGTTCGCTCGAAACCCGGGTAAACGCTTCGCCCGCGGCGGCCTCCGCGGGTGTAGTGAGTAAACTCTTAAACCGCGCGCTGAAAAGGGAGGCTGGAATGGGTACTTCGTCGCTCCCGCTGGCAGTGTTCCTGTTCGGGGTCGAGCTCACGCAGGACGTCATCGCCATCGTCGGCGTCGTCGCGATGGTCGTCCTGATGGGGCTGTCGGCGTTCTTCTCGTCGTCGGAGCTGGCGATGTTCTCGCTGGCGCGTCACCGCATCGAAGCCCTCCAGGAGGACGGCCGGCCCGGCGCGAACCTCGTCGCGGAACTCAAGAGCGACCCGCACCGCCTGCTCATCACGATTCTCGTCGGCAACAACCTCGTGAACATCGCGATGTCCTCCATCGCGACGGGCCTGCTGGGCTTCTACCTCTCGCAGGGGCAGGCCGTGCTCGCGGCGACGTTCGGCGTCACCGCGCTCGTCCTGCTGTTCGGGGAGAGCGCGCCGAAGTCCTACGCCGTCGAGAACACGGAGTCGTGGGCGCTCACCATCGCCGGCCCCCTGAAGTGGTCCGAGCGCTTGCTCTACCCGCTGGTCGTCCTCTTCGACCACCTGACGCGGTGGGTCAACCAGGTGACCGGCGGTCGCGCCGCCATCGAGACGAGCTACGTCACGCGCTCCGAGATTCAGGACATGATCAAGACCGGGGAGCGCGAGGGCGTCATCGAGGAGGACGAGCGGGAGATGCTCCAGCGCATCTTCCGGTTCAACAACACCATCGCGAAGGAAGTGATGACGCCGCGCCTGGACATGAACGCCGTCCCGAAGGACGCCACCATCGAGGAGGCGATTCAGACGTGCACGCAGGCCGGCCACGAGCGCATCCCGGTCTACGAGGGCGCACTCGACAACATCATCGGCGTCGTCAGCCTCGAAGACCTCGTCCGCGAGTACCTCTACGGGGAGAGCGAGGGCATCGAACTCGAGGACCTCATCGAGCCGACGCTGCACGTCCCCGAGTCGAAGAACGTCGACGACCTGCTCCGGGAGATGCAGGACGAGCGCGTCCAGTTGGTCATCGTCATCGACGAGTTCGGCACCACCGAGGGCCTGCTCACCGCCGAGGACATCACCGAGGAGATCGTCGGGGAAATCCTGGAGGGCGAGGAGGAACTCCCCCTCAACTTCGTCGACGACGACACCGTCCGGGTGCGCGGCGAGGTGAACATCGAGGAGGTCAACGACGCCCTCGACATCGACCTGCCGGAGGGCGAGGAGTTCGAGACCATCGCGGGGTTCATCTTCAATCGCGCCGGCCGGCTGGTCGAGGAGGACGAGACGTTCCGCTTCGAGGACGTCGAGCTCACCGCCGAGCGCGTGGAGAACACCCGAATCATGAAGGCGCGCGTGCGTCGGCTCCCCGAGGAGGAAGCCTCCGAGGAGACCGAACACGAGTCCCTCGAAGACGACGACCTGCACGAAGCGTAGCCGGCCCCGTTCGTTTCCGCGTGGCTGCTGGCGCGGGTTCCTCGCTCAGTCTTTGTTGACCATCACTTCGCTAGCCTTGATGACGGCCTGAACGTCGTCGCCTTCGGCGAGGTCGAGTCGGTCGGCAGACGACCGCGTGATGGTGGACGCGACTGTCTGTCCGTCGGGAAGTTCGATGACGACTTCGGCCACGACGTCGTTCGTATTTACGGACTTGACGGTTCCGGAGAGTCTGTTACGAGCACTGAGTGCCATACCACGTTCACGTCAGCAGGATTAAAAGACCTGCCGGTGGGACACAGTATCCGCCCGCCGTTCGTCGACTATCCCCTGCGCTTTCCGGCTGTTCTCCGGGTCGCTCTACGCGACGAACTGCCAGTGCTCCTGCTACAGAATCGCGTCCACCGCGAGGAAGCCGCCGTAGCCGATGCCGAGCGCGAGCGCCAGCGACGCCACCCACGCCAGCACCGTGAACAGCATCTTGCGCTTGCTGACGCCGCCGCCCGTCGAGGCTGCGTAGCCGGAGCCGACGATGGCGCTGACGATGATTTCGTTGAAGGAGACGGGGATGCCGAAGAAGACGGCGGTCTGCGCGATGGCGAAACTCGGGATGAGCGCGGCAATCGAGCGCCGCGGCCCCAGCGAGGAGTAGTCCTGGCTGATGGCCTTAATCATGCGCGGCGCGCCGGTCCACGACCCGACGAGCAGGCCGATGCCGCCGCCGACGAGCACGTACGTCAACGGGATGTCGCCGCCGACCAGCGGGAGCAGCGGCCCGACCGCGAGCCCGACCTGACTGCCGCCCGCGGAGAACGCGACGAGCCCGCCGAGCGCCAGCAGGAAGTGGCGCTGGCCGCGCTCCGGGTCGCCCTTGAGGTCCTGGTAGAGCACGCCCGCGACGACGAGCGCGCACAGCAGCGTGACGCCCACGTGGACGCCGAGTTCGAACCGGCCGGCGCTGACTGCGGCTGCTCGGGCGAGCGACTGACTCGTCCCGGACGGCCCGAGGAAGACGAACTGGACGTTCGCGAGAATGACGCCGACGACCGCGCCGAGCACCGGTACCGTCTGCGTGTCCCGGTCGATGCCGCGGAGACCGCGCGCGGTCACGTACGCGATGCCGCCGCCGACGAACGGCACGAGCACCCACAGCGTCGCAATCTGCTGATACTTCGCCCACGCCGGGCCCGCGCCCATCGCCAGCCCGGTGCCGACGACCGCACCCGTCACGGTGAACGCGGTCGCTATCGGGTAGCCGGTGAACACGCCGATGGCGACCAGCGTCGCGGCGATGATGAGCGCGGTCGTGGCGGCCAGCGGCGACAGGTTTGCGCCGACGAGCAGTTCGCTGCCGACCGCCTCGGAGACGTTCGCACCCTGGAAGACCGCGCCGGCGAACCCGAGGATGCCGACGATGAAGCCGGCACGCATCACGGTGATGGCGTTCGCGCCGACTGCGGGGGCGAACGGCGTCGACCCCGACGAGCCGGCACCGATAGCCCACGCCATGAACAGGCTCGCTACCGCCGCGACCACGAGTACCGCGAGTCCGGCTCCAGCCATTACGCCCGTTCTCCGTGCGGCCCACCTAAGAGACTACCGACCTGTCGGGCTGCCGCACCCGTTCAGTTCGTCGTGGACTTCGTGTCCGTGTCGTCGCCGTTCTGCTCGGGCGGCTCGACGCCCTCGACGGCCTCCGCGGTCTCGGTCTCGCGCTCGGTGTCGACGTGCCAGCGGTCGAGGTCCTCGAACGACTCGAGGTGCTCGCGGACGCCGTCCTTGACGTCGTCGTCGTTGACGTTCACCTCGAAGACGAACTCCTCCTGGCTGCGGATGCGCTGGATGTTCGCGCTCACGAGGTCGTTATCGAAGTAGTAGGGCGCGACTTGGGTCATCACGCGCTGATAGACGACGTTCTCGACCTTGCGGAGGGCCTGTCGGCCGGCCGTGTCCGCCGCGCGCTTGACGTGGCCGAGCGTGTCCTGCCACTTCTCGACGGCGGTGTCTGGTTCGCCCTCCTCGAGTTCCTCGTAGGACTCGGTGAGGCGCTCGCCGGCGGTCTGGACCTCCTCGTCGGGCGAACGCCCTTCCTTCTCGCCCTCGCTCTCGCCGACGCTGGCTTGCTCGGCGGTCTTCTCGCTGACCTCCTCCTCGATGCGCTCGTGTGACTTCGGCCGCCAGTCGTTCCACTCCTCGAAGGCGTCCGGGTACTGTTCGTGGGCGTCGGCCTCGCGCAGCGCCTGTGTCACGCGCTCCCCGTGCTCGACGACGTCTCCCCACGTGCCGCGTTCCTTGAACCCGGCGACGCTCTCCTCCATCGTTGGCACCCCTACGATGCCCGCCAATAAACATCTTGTCGCGTCGTGTGCACGCGCCACACCCGGCGCGCGAGCGATAGCGGGTTTTAAGCGGACTCGGACTCGCTCGTTACGTATGCCCATCGAGGACCGCGGCGACGCGAACGTGCTCACGCACGCGCTGGCGAAAGACACGCTCTCGCGGCTCCGCGACGTCGAAACCGAACAGGTGGAGTTCCGCAAGGGCCTCGTGAAGCTCGGCCGCATCTGCGGGTACGAAATCATCGACGGCGCGATGGAGACGGAGTTCGTCGCCATCGAGACGCCGCTCACGGAGACGACCGGCGAGCGCGTGAAGGGCCTCGACGACGTCGTCATCATCAACGTCCTGCGCGCCGCCACGCCGTTCGTCGAGGGCCTGCTGAAGGCGTTCCCGCGCGCCAAGCAGGGCGTCATCAGCGCGGGCCGCGACGAGGAAGCCGGCATGAACGAGGCCGGCGAGTTCCCCATCACCATCGACTACGTGAAACTCCCTGAAATCACGCCCCAGGACACCGTCATCGTCGCGGACCCGATGCTCGCCACCGGCTCGACGATGTGTACGGTGCTCGACCACGTCACCGAGGTCGCGCCCGACGACGTCGAGGACCTGTTCGTGCTGTCCGCGGTGAGCGCGCCGGACGGCCTGCTCCGCGTCGGCGAGCAGTTCCCGGAGACGGACCTGCTGACGGTCGCCATCGACGACCACCTCGACGACGACGGCTTCATCGTCCCCGGCCTCGGCGACGCCGGCGACCGCGCGTTCCGCACGACCTGACCCGCACGTATAAGACGCCGCCCGTTCTGTTCGTGGCCATGAGCGAGGACACGGAGCCGTGTGACTGGTGCGGGGAGTCGGTGGCGGACCCGCTCTCGCGGACCGTCCGCGTGACGGTCGACCGTTCGCAAATCGACAGCCAGCGGCTCTGCCCGGAGTGTTTCGCGAATTGGATCGACCGCTACGACGCGGAGATGCGCCCGGAAGACGACGACTCGGACCAGACCGTCATCGAGGACGGCGACAGCGACACCGACATCATCGTCGACTGACGCCGAACCGCGACCCCTTCGTTTCACCTCCCGAGACCTACGCAGTCACGGGGTTTCGCGGCTCCCCGGGCACTCCCGAAGCCGACCCCCGAACTGCTCTATAGTCGTCCCGAGCGCTCCCGACTACTCGCGCTCGTCGTCAGCGTTCTCGTCGGCATCCTCCTCGCCAGCCGTGAGCCCGTCGTTCCGCGGCCGGTCGAGCGCGCGCTCGGCGTCGCTGTGCTCGGTGTAGCCGTCGAACCACCGGACGAGGCGCTCGATGCGGTCGACGACGTGGCCGGGTTCGCCGGAGCGCGAGAGTTCGTGGCCCTCGCGGGGGTAGCGCACGAGCCGCGTGTCCACGTCGTGTTTCTTCAGCGAGAGGTAGAACAGTTCGGCGGTGTTGGCGGGCGTGCGGTAGTCCTGCTCGGAGTGCAGCAGGAGCGTGGGCGTGTCCACGTACTCGACGTACGCCGCGGGCGACTGGTCCCAGAGGAACTCGGGGTCGCTCCACGGCACCGCCCGGAAGTCGCCCTCCACGAGTTTGTAGGCGTCCGTGGAGCCGAAAAAGCCCGTGAGGTCGTAGACGCCGCGCTGGGCGACCGCGCCCGCGAAGAAGTCCGTGTGGCCGACGATCCAGCCGGTCATGAACCCGCCGAAGCTCCCGCCCGTGACGAACGCCGCTTCCTCGTCGACGTACTCCCGGTCCGCGACCTCGCGGGTGCCCGCCATCACGTCCTGCATCGTCACGTCGCCCCAGTCGCGCTCGATGCTGGTCATGAAGTCCTCGCCGTAGCCCGTGGAGCCGCGCGGGTTGCACCAGAAGACGACGTAGCCGCGCGCGGCCAGCGTCTGGAATTCGTGCCACATCGACCCCGTCGTCGACCACATCCGGTGGGGGCCGCCGTGAATCTCCACGGCGAGCGGGTACTCCTTGTCGGGCGTGAAATCCGGCGGCGTCAACACCCATCCCTGAATCTCCGTACCGCCGGACTCGAAGCGGACCTCCTCGGGTTCGCGGACCGCGCGCCCGGCGAGATAGTCGGCGTTCACGCGCGTCAGCGTGACCTCCTCGGCCCCGCCCGGCGTCGCCGCCACCACGTCTCCGGGGTGGTCCCACTCCGACTGCACGACGCCGACGGCGTCACGGGAGACGGAGAACCCGTGGACGTGGCGGTCGCCACCGAGCACGACCTCGACCGCCCCCGTCTTCGGGTCGAGGCGCCGCAGCACGTAGCCGCCCTCGTCGGGTGTGCAGACGTAGAGGTAGTCGCCGGCCGGCCCCCACTCGGGCGCGTGGCTCGCGTTCCACAGTTCGAGGTCGCGGTCGAGGCCCGCCGTGAGGTGCGTGACTTCACCGACCTCTCGGGTGAACAGTTCGACCTCGGTCTGGACGAGCGTCGGTTCGTCGGCGGGCGTCGTCGTGTACGCGATGCGGTCGTGCGGCCGGGACGAGTCCACGGCCAGCGTCGGCCCCCAGCCCTCCACGACGGTGACCGTCTCGGTCTCGCCATCCTCGGGGTCGTAGGCCTCGACCTCCCAGCGGAGTTCGTCGTCGCTGCCGTACCGAATCGGGTAGTAGAGGTCGTCGCCCCACGCCGGCCGCAGGCAGTCGACGTCGCCGCTCGTGACGCGCTCGACCTCGCCCGCGTCGACGTCGGCGGTGTAGACGTGCGAGCGCGCGCCGTCGGCGTACGACTCGTTCGACCGGTAGATGTGGCGGTCGATGACCCGCGGGTCCGGATCCTCGCGCTCGTACTCCGCGGCCACTTCGAGGTCGTGCCCGGCCTCGACTTCCTCCGGGCGCACTGACTGTAGGAAGGCGATCCGTTCTCCGTCGGGTCCCCACGCAATGCCGGAGACGCCGCCCACAACGTCCGTCACTTGTTCCGCTTCGCCGCCATCCGTCGGCACGACCCACAACTGCGGTCGCTCGTCACTCGCGCCTCTGGTCGAAACGAACGCGATGCGGTCTCCCGACGGACTCCATGTCGGCTCGGAGTCCATGCCCTCTTCGACGGTGAAGCGCTTTGGCTCGCCGCCGTCGGTCGGGGCGACGTACACCGTCGCCTCGTACTCGGTCTCGGATACCGGGGTCTGCTGGACGTACGCCACGCGCTCCCCGGCCGGCGACACCGCCGGGTGGGAGAGCCGCGAGAACTCGAAGTAGTCGCTGGCCTCGACGCGATTCATGCCCGCACCCACTGCCGGCGCGCGCATAGGCGTTTGGCTCCCCGACGTCTTCCGGCTACTCGACGGCTGCCCGCCCACTCGTCGCGCTCTGGATGCGCTCGCGGAGGTCGCCGGCGTCCTCGCTGGCGACGGTCACGTCGAAGGCTACGTCCTCACCGTAGTCGGCGTCGAAGTCGCAGTCCGCGCTCTCCAGAATCCCCCGCACGGTGCCCGAATCGTCGTACTCCACGGTGACGGTGAACCGCTCCTGTGGCCGCTGCTCGACGACGCCGGCGGCCTCGATGGCTTCCTTCGCGGCCCGCGAGTACGCTCGCGCGAGCCCGCCGACGCCGAGGTTCGTGCCGCCGTAGTAGCGCGTCACGACGACCACCGCGTTCTCGACGTCCTGCTGCTGGAGGACGTTCAGCGCGGGCTTCCCCGCGGAGCCCGTGGGCTCGCCGTCGTCGGACTGGTACTCGCGGAGCATGTACCCGTCGCCGGGACCGCCGGATTCCACGCGCACCCGGTACGCGGGCACGTTGTGCGTGGCGTCAGCGTGCTCGCGCTCGACGGACTCGACGAACGCCTCCGCGTCCTCGACGGCGGGCGCGGGCGCGGCGTACCCGATAAACTCCGAGCCCTGCACCTCGAAGTCGGCCTCACCGCGGCCCGCGAGCGTCCGGTACGCGTCAGTCACGTGCTCGTCTCGGGGAGCGAGCACGTTCCCGTTTGCGGTTGCGCGCGCCGCGTCTGCCGGGCGACGCACGGTCGCGTGTCGCCCGAAGTACGGGCCAGCGCCGCGCTCCCAAAGGGTTATGCGTACGCTCGCGCAACAGAACGTCGATGGCCGCGCTGACGACGCTGGAACTCGTCTACGTCCTCTTCAGCATCGCGCTCTCCCTCTCGGGGCTGGCGATGGTGGCGCTCGCCGCGAACGCCTACCTCCAGACCGAGCGCCGGGAGATGCTGTTGCTCTCGCTGGGCTTCTCCATCATCGTCGCGGCCGCAATCGCCACCACGGTGTCGGCGTTCTCCCAGGACTTCCGGAACGCCATCGTCCTCCTGACGGTCAACTACGCGCTCACGACCATCGGCTACCTCTTCGTCATCGCGAGCGTCGTCGGCGACCGCTAGGAGAGTTCGACCGACCGCACGAACGGCTTGTTCATCAGTTCGGTCAACACGTCACCGGGCAGGTCCTCGTCCGTGACGAGGTAGAGCCGCGGCTCGTCCGTGAATTCGGGGTCCTCGCTGATCGTCTGCCGGATGCTGATGCCGTGCTCGGCGAGCAGCCCCGTCACTTCGGCGACGATGCCGGGCTCGTCGGCGTCCTGCACCTCCACCGTGACGACGGTCAAGTCGAGGACGGGCGCGAGGTCCATCAGGCTCGGAATCTGGCTGATGTTCTGGAAGATGCGGCGCAACTCGTCGTCCTCGAGGATTGCTTCCGTCGTCGAGTCCACGACGCGGCGGTCGACGCCCGCGGCGTCGGCGACCTGCGTGTACGGAATCTCGATGTCGCCGGAGACCACGCGGCCGTCGTCGTTCACGGAGAACCCCCGTTCGAGCAGCAGCCGGATGACGGCCTGCTGGCCGGGGCTGCCCGCAAACTTCTGCATGATGTCCTCGAACATACGACGACGCAGGCGGCGGGCCGGCAAAACGGTGTGGGTGCGCGGCGCTCGGCAGGACTTTTGCCGCCCCGCCTCGTCGCCTCGTGCATGCGCCAACTCGACACGTGTGACTTCTGTGGCGACGCCGCCGACGGCGTCTACGAGGTCGTGCCCGCCTCCGTCGCCGGCGAGTCCCGACGCCTCGCGCTCTGCACGGACTGCCGAGCGACCCTCCAGTCGGTCGTCGACCCGCTGCTCGACGCCGCGGGCTCCCCGTCCGCCGCCCCCGAACCCGAGAGCGAGTCTGTGGTGGCTGAATCCGCCGAGCGGACTGACGACGATACTCAGACCGACGCGGCCGAGTCTGCCGACTCGACCGCCGAGCCCGCCGCGGACGACGGCATCGTCATCGAATCCGGGAGTGCGGACGAACCGGAAGCAGCGGAGACGGTGGACGTCGACGACGCCGACACCAGTAGCACGCAGTCGAAGCGCCGGCCGTCGGGCTACGCGCAAGTGATTCGCTTGCTCCAGAACCGCGACGGCGCGATGCCCCGCGACGACCTGCGCGCGCTCGCGACGAACGCCTACGACCTCGGCGGCCGCGAGTTCGACGAAGTTGTCGAGGCCGCCGTCGAGAACGGCGACCTCGAGGAATCGCCTGCGGGCTTGCGGACGACCTGAGCACCGGTCGCGGCGTCCCAAATACTGATAAGGCCCTGCGTCACTGTCCTACTCGAAGCGCTGCTCCGCCGGGACCAGCGAGATACACACGATGGAATGTTTCCGATGCGGCCGCGGCGGCGACTACGACCGAATCACCGTGAAGCGGTCCTCCGGTACTGTGGAGGGCGGCCTGTGCGTGGCCTGCGAGACGAGCTGGCTGAACGGCCACGCGGAGCCGGGCGGCTGCTCGATGGCCGTCTGCTTCGACTGTGGCGGCGAGCCGGACTTCGTCTTCCCGAAGTGGGACTCGATCGTCACCAGCGAGAACGGCAGCGGCCTGGTCGAAACCGAGTACCGCGTCACGCTGACGACGCCCGGCAGCTGCTCGGCGTGCCTCCGCGAATAATGCGATAGCGATAGCGCGCCCGTCACCGGCCGCGCACACCGACTCGCCGTCGGCTGCTACAGTTCTCCTTTCGTCGACGGCGTCCCGGAGCGCCGCTCGTCGATGCGCGTCGCGTCGTCCAGCGCCCGCGCGACGCCCTTGAATAGCGCCTCTATCTCGTGGTGGGCGTTCTCCCCCTCCACCTCGCAGTGCAGCGTCAAGCCCGCGTGCATCGCCAGCGACCGGAAGAAGTGCGCCGCCATCGTGCTCGTGAACTCGCCGACGTACGGCTGACTGAACTCGCCCTCGAACTCGTACAGCGGCCGCCCCGAGACGTCCACGACGACGCTCGCGACTGCCTCGTCCAGCGGCACGCGGCGGTCCGCGAACCGCTCGATGCCGCGCTTCTCCCCGAGCGCCTCCGCGAACGCCTCCCCGACGGCGATGCCCACGTCCTCGACGGTGTGGTGGTCGTCGATATCTAGATCGCCGTCACAGCGCACGGTCACGTCGAACAGTCCGTGCTTCGCGAACGACTCCAGCATGTGGTCGAAAAAGCCCACGCCGGTGTCCACGGTGCTGTCGCCGTCCCCGTCCACGTCCAGCGTCACGTCGATGTCCGTCTCCGCCGTCTCGCGGCTCACGGCGGCCGTCCGGTCGGTCATGTACGGGGCGTGGGCGTCCGTCTACAAGGCCGTTCCGCCTGCTAGATAGACTCAACCGAGACACCTGCAAGAACGTAGTCGACGCTTCCTCGAAAGCCCCCTTTCAGTCCCGCCCTATCGGTTGGTCAATCGGCTGGAGTTCGGCGGTTGGTCGGACGGCTGTAATCTGGCGCAGGAGCAGCGATTACAGGGCTTCCTTGGCTTCTTCGAGGGTGAAGTTCCCCTCGTAAAGGGCGGTGCCGACGACGACGGCGGCCGCGCCCGCGTCGCGGAGCGCGAGCACGTCGTCGATTTCGGCGACGCCGCCGCTCGCGACGACCGGGATGTCCACGCTGTCGGCGAGCCGCTGGACGGGTTCGGTCTCGACGCCCTCCTGCTGGCCCTCGACGTCGACGTTCGTGAACAGAATCGAGCCAGCGCCGAGGTCCGCGTAGCGCTGGGCGGCCTCAGCGGGGTCCAGGCCCGTGCCCTCCGTCCAGCCTTCGACGACGACCTCGCCGTCCTTCGCGTCGAGGCTCACCATCACGCTGCCCGGGTGCTCTGCGCTGATTTCGCCGACGATTTCCGGGTTCTCGACGGCCGCGGTGCCGAGGATGACGCGGTCGACGCCGCGCTCCAGGAGTTCGGTGGCGTCCGCGACGCTGCGGATGCCGCCACCGACCTGGACGTCCACGCTCGTCGCGTCGAGGATGCGCTCGACGGCTTCCGCGTTCCCGCGCTCGCCCTCGAACGCCCCGTCGAGGTCGACGAGGTGGAGCGTCCGCGCGCCCGCCGACACCCACCGCTGGGCGGCCTCCACGGGGTCGCCGTAGCGCCGCTCGGTGCCGCGCTCGCCCTGCACGAGCTGGACGACCTCGCCGTCCTGCATGTCCACCGCCGGTACGACCTCGAAGGACTCGAACGCCATACCGTCGTGTGGGGGTGGCTCCCCTAAAAGCGTCCCGTCACTGGCGAATCCCGGAAAATCGAACGTTCGTGGGGTGTTGCACCCATTCCCGTCGTTCGCCGAGAACGAAAACTACTATGCCGGCGGACTGCGAACGGTTCGAACGATGCCGACGGTTGAATACCTCAATTACGAGACTCTGGACGACCAGGGCTGGGACATGGACGACGACGACCTCTTCGAGAAGGCTGCCGACGCAGGCCTCGACGACGAGGACTACGGCACGCTCGACGTTGCCGAGGGCGAGTACATCCTCGAAGCCGCCGAGGCGCAGGGCTACGACTGGCCGTTCTCGTGCCGCGCCGGCGCGTGTGCGAACTGCGCGTCCATCGTGAAGGAAGGCGAAATCGACATGGACATGCAGCAGATTCTCTCCGACGAGGAAGTCGAAGAGAAGAACGTCCGCCTGACCTGCATCGGCTCCCCGGCCGCCGACGAAGTCAAGATCGTCTACAACGCCAAGCACCTCGACTACCTGCAGAACCGCGTCATCTAAGCCGCGACACGGGTCGCTCCCGACTCCGAATTTTTGCGAGCCGCCGTCCGCCGAGGACGGCGTGTCTTCTCTCCCGTATCCACGCGTACCCCGTAGCGACCGCCGTCCCCGGGTAAGGACAACACCTAAGCCGGCGGCGTCCCCGACACCCGGTAGTGGACGCCTCGATACCCGACCTCCTGCGGTTGCTCGTCGTGCCGGCGCTGGGCTGGGCGGCGCTCCGGGACTGGCGCACGCGCCGCGTCCCGAACGACCTCTGGGGGCCGCTCGTCCTGCTCGGTGCCGTCCTCCTGGTCTGGGACGGCTACGCCGCGCTCGGCACGCCGTACGCCTTCCAGCCGTTCGCGGTCCGCGTCGCGTTTAGTCTCCTCTTCGTCGTCCCCCTCGCGTACGCGTTCTGGTACATCGGTGGCTTCGGCGGCGCCGACGCCCGTGCGTTCATGACGCTCGCGGTCGTGTTCCCGACGTACCCCTCCTACGAACTGCTGGGCTACTCCCTGCCGGTCGTCGAGACCGCGCTCGGCGTGTTCTCGCTGACGATTCTCACGAACACCGTCCTGTTCGGGCTGGCGTACCCGCTCGTGCTCGGCGTCCGGAACGCCCTCGTCGGCGAGTTCTCCGTCGTGATGTTCGTCGGCCGCCGCGTCCCGGTCCCCGAACTCACGGACACCCACGGCAGCCTCCTCGAAACCCACGATGGCTTCACCCGGGACGGCCTCGACCTGGACGCACTCCGGATGTACCTCCGGTGGCGCGGCCTCGACCTCGCGGACCTCCGCGAACACCCGGAACTCCGCGACCCCGACACGCTCCCCGACGACCCCAACGACCCGACCGGCGGCGCGGTCGTCACGGACGGCAGCGGCGACCCGTGGGGCGCCGCTGCGTTTCTCGAAGACATCGAGAGCTCCGCGTACGGCACCACGCCCGCCGACCTCCGCGAGGGCCTCGACGTCATCGTCGACAACGAGGAAGTCTGGGTGACGCCCGGCGTCCCGTTCATCATCCCGCTGTTCGTCGGCCTGCTGGTCGCACTCACCGGCGGCGACGTACTCTTCTGGGTGATGGACGTGCTCGGCCTCGTGCCTGCCTGACGGGGACGTAACCGCTAACCGGCCGGCCCCCGTCGCTCCCGTATGGACTTCGAGGTAGACCTCGACTTCGGCGACGACGGCCTCGTCGCGGTCGTCGCCCAGGACGTCGAGACCGAGGAAGTCGTGATGCTCGCGTACGCCAACCGCGACGCCGTCGAGCAGACCGTCGAGACCGGACGCGCACACTACTACTCACGCTCCCGCGAGGAACTCTGGGAGAAAGGCGCGACCAGCGGCCACACCCAGGAAATCGAGGAGGTCCGCGTGGACTGCGACGGCGACGCGCTCCTCTATCGCGTCCACCAATCCGGTGGTGCTTGCCACACCGGCTACCACTCCTGCTTCCACCGCACGCTCGATGGGGAAGTCGTGGGCGAGCAGGTCTTCGACCCCGACGACGTGTACTGACTCCGTCTGTGATTCTCTGCTCGTATTCGTCGTTCCAACTGTTTCTTGGCTGACCTCGAAAGCCCTTCCTAGACCGGTTGGTCAGCCGGCAACGGGCGGATTGAAAGGGGCGCGGCTGTAGACGAAGGCAGGCGATGCAAGTACCGCAGCGAACGCAGTGAGCGAGGAGCACAGCGAGCCTCCCGAGTCTACAGCCTCGGGGCTTTCGAAGAGGCACTGTCTGAACCATTCGCAGTGTTCCACGATGCTCCCATGCGTCGCACAGAAAGCCTATCAGCGCGAGCGCCCACAATTCACGTAATGCCCGACGCGCAGGCCGCCCGCACCACCGACCCCTCCGGCCTCGTCGCCGACCTCGAAGCCGCGCGGGACGCTCGCGAGGACGCCCGTGAAGCGGTCGAGGACGTCGGCAAGGCTCGACTCCGTGAAATCCGGGACGCTCTCGACGGTCTCGAACGGCTGTTCGACCAGTACGAGGCCGACGCGACCGGCACGGGGGACTTCAAGTCGTACATCGACTTCCAGGACGACCTCGTGGCGTTCGTCGAGGAGTTGGACGAGGACCTCCCGGAGCGGGAGGCCTTCGAGTCGCTGTTGGACTTGTTCAAGAAGCGCCGGCTCTCCGAGAGCGACTTCGCGGAGGCGCGCGACCGGCTCGCGGACGCCCGCGACCTCGTCAGCCGGCTGGACGACCTCGAGGATGCCCGAGAGGCGTACGGCGACACACGAACCCGGGTAGCGGAGCGCGCCGACGAGTACGCCGCGGAGGTCGAGCAACTGGAGCGCCTCCAGCGGCTCGGGGACGCGGACCTCGACGCGCCCGTGGAGACGTTGCGCGACCCAATCCAGACGTACGACGAGCGCGTGCGTGCGGCATTCCGGGAGTTCCGCGAGTCGGCGCCCGCCCGCGACGTGCTCGGCTTCGTGGAGACGACGCAGTCGTACCCGCTCGTGGGATTCGACCCTGCGCCCGACGACCTCGAGGCGTTCGTCGCGGACCGCGAGGCCGGCACCGAGCCGCTCCCGAAACTGCTGGAGTATGCGGAGTACTCGCCGTCGAAACTCGACCACTACGTCGCCGAGCCGCGAGCCTTGAAGCGCGCGGTCGGCGGCAACCGCACGTACCTCGACCGACTGGACGCCGAGCCGCTCACCGTCGGCTGGCCGCCCGCGCCCGCCGAGGAACTAACGCACCGGCTGGAGGAACTCGTCTCGGTCGTCGCGCGATTCGCCGACGACGACGTGCTCGCGGCGCTCCACGCGGTCCGTCGCCGGGTCCGCGACGACGACTACCAGCGACTGCGAACGGCTGCCGTCGCGGAGCACGAACTCACTGATTCTGAGAAACAGCGCATCGAAGCCGGGGTCGCCGACGACCTCGCAGAAGCCCGCGAGGCCGAGCAGGAACTCCGGGACGCCCTCGACCGGCTCTAGACGCCGGCCTTCGCGGCGCGGAGCGCGGCCGCGAACTCGTCGGCGAGCGAGCGCGCGCGCTCCTCGCTGGTGGCTTCCGCGTAGATGCGGACGACGGGTTCCGTGCCCGAGGGCCGTGCGAGCACCCACGCGTCGCCGTAGTCGAGCCGGTAACCGTCGATGGTGGTGCGCTCGGCGTCCGCGTCCAGCGCCTGTTCTTCGGCCGCGCCGAGCAGCGCCTCGCGCTCGGCGTCGTTGTCGTAGCCGACGTTGATGCGGACGTTGTGGTAGTCGCTGTACGGCGCGACGACCTCGCTGGCCGTACTGTCCGCGAGCAGTTCGAGGAAGCGCGCGCCCGTGTACGCACCGTCGCGGGTCATCCGGTAGCCCGGGAAGATGACCCCGCCGTTGCCCTCGCCGGCGACCGGTACCGTCTCGCCCTCGGACTCGAGCTGGCGGATGCGGGTCATAATCTGGGTGCTCCCGATGGGCGTGAGTTCGAGGTCCGCGCCCGTGCGGTCGCAGACGTCCACGAGGCGCTGGCTGACGTTCACCGCCGAAACTGTGGTGTCGCTCTCGTCGAGTTCGGCTTCCGCGAGCGCCGCCAGCGTCGCGTCGCCCTCGATGTAGTCGCCGTGCTCGTCGAAGAAGATGGCGCGGTCCGCGTCGCCGTCGTGGGCGATGCCGACGTCGGCGTCCGTCGCACGCACGAGGCCGCCGAGGTCGTCGAGGTTCTCCGCGACGGGCTCGGGGTCCCGGCCCGGGAAGTGGCCGTCGGGCTGGCTGTTCACGGTGACGACCTTGCAGCCGAGCCGGCGGTAGAACTCGGGGCTCGTGAGCGCGCCCGCGCCATGGCCGGGGTCCAGCGCGACCGTGAGGTTCGCGTCCGCGACGGCCTCGCGGTCGACTGCTTCCAATAGTTGTTCGACGTACTCGCGGCGCGCGGACTCCACATCGACGTCCGCGCCGACCGCGTCCCACGCGACCTCGTCGAACTGCTCGGTGAGGAACTTCCGCTCGATGCGCTCCAGTTCGTCAACGGGGAGTTCGACGCCGTCCGCGCCGACGAGCTTGACGCCGTTGTACTCCGCGGGGTTGTGGCTCGCAGTCACCATTACCGCGGGAATCCCCTCGCGTTCGGCGTACGCCTGCAGGCCCGGCGTCGGCACCACGCCAAGCCGGTCGACGTCGATGCCGACGCTCTGGAGGCCGCTGGTCGCGGCGTTCACGAGCATCCGGCCGGTCGTTCGCGTGTCCCGCGCGACCGCCACGCGGTCGGTCCGCCACACCGACCCCGCGGCCTTCGCGACCCCCTGCACGAACCCGGGTGTGAGTTCCTCGTTCGCCACGCCCCGGGTGCCGCTGGACCCGAACACTTTCATGTGCGTTTCTGGGGCGGCCCGCGCCTAATCGCTTCCGAACTGGCCGAACTGTTCCGGTTCTGCGTGCTGTTGTCCTCGACCAGTACGCGCACCCGGTACTCGTCGTCCTCGTAGTGGTAGACGGCGTCGACCTGTCCGCAGCGCTTCCGGAGGTCCGCCGCGAGCGCTTCGCCGGTCTCCCGGTCGACGTCCGTGACGACCCACTCGCCGTCGGGCGCGGTCGTCGCCGACGTCAGCACGCGCTCCAGAGCGGGGTGGGCTTCGACGAACGGCGCGGACAGCGGGCAGTGGACGTCGGCGTTCTCGACGGCGGCCTCGCTGGCACGTCGTACCCGGACCTCCACCGGGTCCTCGCCGACCACCCGCGAACAGCCGCTGCCGGCGGCCAGCGCGGCCACCGCTGCGAGCACCGCCCGCCGTCGCATGCCCCCGCCTACGGCGGCCACGGCAAAGGTTTTTCCCGGTCCACGGCGCAACCGCAACGCTTTCGCTCGCCCGCGAGACGCCTTCACGTATGCCGACCATCCGCGAGAAGCGCGTCTACACCGACCAGTCCGAGACCGTCGACGCGTACGTGGCCGCCGACCTCGGCGTCGCCGTCGCGCGCGTCTCGCAGGACAAAGTCGGGGAGTTCAGTCTCGTCGAGCGCTGTACGGCCCGCGACGTCGCGGCGACCCCGCGCGGCATCGCCGCAGCGACAGACGAGGACGTCCTCCTCGGGGACGACGACGGCTTCGAGGAGACCGGCTTCGGGCCTGCAGTCGCGGTCACGGCCTACGACGGCGACGTGCTCGCGGCTGGCGAGGACGGGCGGCTCGCGCGCTACGATGGCGATGCGTGGACGACCGTCGGCACCGTGGACAGCGACGTTCGCGCGCTCGACGCCGACCTCGTCGCCGCCGCGGACGGCGTCCACCGCCTCACCGACGACGGCCTCTCCGCGGTCGGACTGGACGACGCGAAGGACGTCGCGGCCGCCGGCGTCCCGCTGGCCGCGACGTCCGACGGCCTCTACTGGCTCGGTGCGGGCTGGATGCACGCCGCCGACGGCGACTTCGCGGTCGTCACCAGTGACCCCGTGACTGCCGACGCGGGCGACCTCGGCCGTGCGCACGCCGCGACCGCGGACGCGCTCTACGAGCACGCACCCGACGACCCCGCCGACGAATGGCACGCCCGCGACCTCCCCATCGAGGACTCAGTCGCCGACGTCGCGTACGCCACGGACGCCGTCGTCGTGCTCACTGCCGACGGCACGCTCGCGGCGGACGCCGGGGACGGCTTCCGGCACCGCAGCCTCGGGCTCCGCGCGGCGTCCGCGCTCGCCGTCGTCGCCGAGGGAAACGCGTAAGCCGCCGGCAGGCCTCGCGTCTGGTATGATACTCAGCGGGTCCGCGACCCAGCAGCTCGCCGCGGCGCTCGCGGCGGAGCTCGGCGACGACCTCGCGCGCGTCGAGTACGAGTCGTTCCCGGACGGCGAGCACATCGTCCGCGTCCCACCCATCGACGGTCGCGCCGTCGTCGTCGCGTCGACAGTCTCCAGCGACGCCCACGTCGAACTCCTCCAGTTGCAGGACGCCGCTCACGAGGCCGGCGCCGACGAAATCGTCACCGTGATTCCATACATGGGTTACGCGCGCCAGGACGAGGCGTTCGAGCCCGGCGAACCCGTCTCGGCCCGCACGATGGCGCGCGCCATCTCCACGGGCACCGACCGCGTGGTCACCGTCTGCCCGCACGAACAGAGCGTGCTCGGCTTCTTCGACGTCCCCGCGACCGGCGTGGACGCGTCCGCACACCTCGCGAACCCGCTGCCCGCGGACCTCGCGGATCCCGTTTTCCTCGCGCCCGACGAGGGGGCCGTCGGCCTCGCCCAGTCCGTGCGGGACGGCTACGGCGTCGGCGAGACCGACCACTTCGAGAAACACCGCCACTCCGGCAGCGACGTCACCGTCACGCCTAGCGACGTCGACGTCTCCGGCCGCGACGTCGTCGTCGTCGACGACATCATCGCCACCGGCTCCACGATGAGCGAGGCCGTCGGCGAACTCGACGACCCGGCGCGCGTCTACGTCACGTGCGTCCACCCGCTGCTCGTGGGGAACGCCCGTCTCAAGTTAGCGAACGCCGGCGTCGAAGCCGTCTACGGCACCGACACCATCGAGCGCGCCGTCTCCACCGTGAGTGCCGCGCCCGCCGTCGCGGAGACGCTGCAGTCGCTGTAACGCGCTCTTTCCCCCGAAAATAGTCGTTCGTTCGCGCTCGCGGCCCGCTACAGTTCCTCGACTTCGAGCGCCATCTTCGTGCCCTCGACGTCCCACTCCTCGCGGTAGCCGTCCTCGACTTCGCCGAGCTCGCGGGCGCGGGTCTCCTCCTCGATGAGGTCCTCGTGCTCGGAAACCAGCCGGGCGACGCGGTCGTCGAACACCACGACGTCCAGCCGGATTTCGGCGTCCATCGCGAGGTCGAGGTCCTTGCGCATCTCCTGGACGCGCCGGATGACCTCGCGGGCGTACCCCTCGCTCTCGACGTCCTCGTCGAGTTCGGTGTCGACGTAGACGGTGCCGCCGTCGAAGTCCGCGCCGGAGACGTGCTCGGGCGCTTCCTCCACGAACTCCACCATCTCGGGCGTGAGTTCGACGTCGTGGCCGAGGTCATCGCTGACCTGTTCAGCGAGCGCGTCGAGGTCCGCGGACTCGACGTGCGCGTCGTTGAGCGCCTGCATGACCTCGCCGGCGTCGTCGCCGAACGCGGGGCCGAGCACGCTCATGTCGGCGCGCGCGCTGAACGCCAGTTCGTCCCAGTTCTCGCCCTCGTCGACGACCTCGATGCGGCGCGCGTTCAGGCGGTCGCGCAGCAGACTCGGGTGGTCGCGGACCGCGCTCGCGACGCGGTCGTCGTCGGCATCCACGACGATGCGCGTCACCGGCCAGCGGAGCTTCCGGCCGGCCTGCTGGCGCGCGTGGCTGCCGGCTTCCTCGATGTCGCGCAGCGCCGCGACGTCGTCCTCGAGCGCGGGCTGGCGGTAGCGCTCCTCGACCTCGGGCCAGTCGCACATGTGGACGGTGTCGTAGGCGTCGCCGTCGGTGAGGTGCTGGTAGAGTTCGTCGGTGACGAGCGGCGCGTACGGCGCCAGCATCGCGGTCACTTCTAGGAGCGCGCGCTGGAGGGTGGCGTACGCCGCGGTCTTCGACTCGGAGTCGCCCTCCTCCCACATGCGCTCGCGGACGACCTGCACGTAGTACCGGGAGAGGTCGCCCGTGACGAAGTCCAGAATCTCGTCGAGGGCCTTGTGCTGCTCGAAGGCGTCCCAGTGGTCGGTGGCGTCCGATTTGACGCGCTGGAGCGTCGACAGCAGCCACTGGTCGACCGTCTCGAGGTGGACGTCGTCGACGGACACCCCTGCCCCGTCGCCGCCGAACGGCTCGGGGACGTTCGCGTCGAAGTCGTCCATCGCCATGTACGGCCGCGGGAACCGGAACACGTTCCAGAGGATGTTGAGGTCCCGCTGCATGTTCTCGGTCTCGTCCCACGAGAACCGCATGTCCTGGCCCTGCGGGCTCACCGACAGCAAGAACAGGCGCATCGGGTCCGCGCCGTACTCCTCGATGACCTCGTTGGGCTCGATGGTGATGCCCTTCGACTTGGACATCCCGCGGCCGTCGGGCATGTTCGCGTAGCCGTGCATGAGCACCTCGTCGTAGGGCACCTCGCCCATCGCTGCGGTGCCCATGCCGAGTTGCGACCAGAACCAGCCGCGGGTCTGGTCGTGGGCCTCCATGATGAGGTCCGCCGGCCACAGCTCCTCGAAGTCCTCCTCCTCTTCGGGGTAGTTCAGGGTGCCCCACGACGCCACCGAGGAGTCCAGCCAGACGTCGAAGACGTCCGGGACGCGCGTGTACGTCGTCCCCTGGTGCGTGATGGTGAGGTCGTCGACGGTGTCCTTGTGCAGGTCCACCGTCTCGGGGTCGACCTCCTGGTCGGCCAATTCCGCGAGCTCCTCGCGAGTGCCGACGACGAGTACGTCGTCCATGTCGCCGCTCCAGTCCTCGGGCGTCCAGATGGGGACCGGGATGCCCCAGTAGCGCTGCCGGCTGACGTTCCAGTCCGGCGCGTCCTCCACGAAGTCCCGGAAGCGGTTGTCGCGGGCCCACTGCGGGTGCCACTCCGAGTCCTCCATGTTCTCCAGGAGCTCGTCTTTGACGTCCGTGATGGTGATGAACCACTGGTCGGTGACGATCTGGATGATGCCCGTGTCGCAGCGCCAGCAGTGCCCGTAGGAGTGTGTGACCGTCTCCTTGGCGAGTAGCGACCCCTTCCGGGAGAGGTCCTCGATGATGCCCTCGTTGGCGTCCCGGACGAACTGACCCTCGTACTTGCCGGCTTCCTCGGTGTAGACGCCGTCCTCGCCGACCGGACAGAACACCGGCAGGCCGAGTTCCTCGCCGCGCTCGAAGTCCTCCTCACCGTGGCCGGGTGCGGAGTGAACGAGGCCCGTGCGGTCGGCCTCCACCCAGTCGCCGTGGTAGACTTCGTGCGTGCCGTCGGCGTCCACGGGGTTCGCGGGCACTTCCTCGGCGAGCGGCGGCGTGTACGACCAGCCGAGCATGTGGCTGCCGAGGAACGACTCCTCGACCTCGTAGTCGTCGTAGCCGCCCGCGCGGAGCACGTCCTCGACGCACTCCTCGGCGATGTAGAGCACGTCCTCCTCGACGAGTTCCTCGCCGTCGGGCGTCGTCGTCGTGTTCGTCGCGCGCACCTGCTGGTAGGTGCCCTCCTCGTCGACGGCGACGTACTCGTTGGCGGGAATCGTCCACGGCGTCGTCGTCCACACGACCAGCGACCCCTCGCGGTCGTCGAGGTCGAAGGTCACGTAGATGGAGGGGTCCTCGACGTCGTCGTACTCCACTTCGTTGTTCGCGATGGCGGTCTCGCAGCGCGGACACTGGCTGATGGAGCGCTTCCCGCGCTCGACGAGGTCGCGCTCGTGCACGCGGTCGAACGCCCACCACGCCGCCTCCATGTACGACGGGTCGACGGTCTTGTACGGGTTCTCCCAGTCCATCCAGACGCCGAAGCTCTGGAAGTCCGACTGCAGGCCCTCGAGATTCCGGTCGGCGAACTCCTTGCAGGCGTCGATGAAGTTCTGCTCGCCGTACTCCTCGATGTCCTTCTTCGACTCGAAGCCGAGTTCCTCCTCGACTTTCGTCTCGATGGGGAGCCCGTGCATGTCGTAGCCCGGGCGGTCCGTGACGTCGTAGCCCTGCATCCGGTGGTAGCGGATGTAGGCGTCCTTCAGCGTCTTGTTCCACGTCGTCCCCATGTGCGCAGCGCCGGACGTGTACGGCGGGCCGTCGACGAAGAAGAAGTCCTCGCCGTCGGCGCGGTGCTGTTTGGCCTGCTCGTAGGCGTCGACGTCGTCCCAGTAGTCGAACACCCGGTCCTCGACGTCCTCGGGGTCGTACTGGTCGGGTACGTCGGCGAATCGGCTCATGGCGTACCCGTCTCGCTCGCACCTAAAAGGGTAATCGGTTGTACAGTCGGCGCCGGGTTACGCGCTGCCGCTGCCGACCCGCGCCCGCACCTTGTCCGTGAACAGCATCGTACCGGCGGCGATGGCGACGACCCCCATGACCGCTAGCCACGCGCCGAGGACCAGGTTGCCGCTGCCGAGTGTGGCGACGCTCCGCAGCTCGGTGAGCACGCCCGTCCCCACGAGCCCCGCGCCGAGCACCGCGTACGCGAGGGTGATGGCGACGTCGAACAGTTCCGCGAAGTTGCTGAGCATGCTCGGCCGTAGCCAGCCACCGCTCATAGCCTTTCTGTTCGAGACAGAAGGCTTAGTAGCGACGACACGCGTCCTCGGCGTATGGGACGCTACGGCAACCTCGACTACTCGTCGCTCGTGAAACGCTCCACGCTGGCGAGCTTCGCGCTGTTCGTCGTCGGCGCGCTCGGCCTCCAACTCGGCGGCTCCTCGCTGCCCGGCTGGGAGCACGCGCTCCTCTTTGACGCGGAAGTCCTCGGCGTACTCGGCATCGTCGTCTGTCCGCTCGTTTTCGGCGTTCTCCTCCCGCTGACGGAGTAGCGTGGCCGCCCGGTCGCTCGGCTTCGACGCAGTCGGCGTTCTACTCGCCGTCAGGACTAACACCGGCTACACCGTCTCGTCACCCATGACGGACGCCTTCGCCGTCCTCGACGACGCCGACGTTCGCGGGGAGTCCACGTTCACGCTCGACGCCGAGCACGCCACCGTCGCGTTCGGCTCCCACGACGACCCGCCCGGCGACCCCGCCGCCGTCGACGCCACTCCCGAGGAAGCCACGCGCGTGCTCGGGACGCCGTACCTCCTCGCACAGTTCGAGGTCGTCGTCCGCGAGGCGCTCCGCGGCTACCTCCCCGAAGGCACGGGCGTGGTCGACCGTGGCGCGTCGGTCTCGCACCTCGCGCCCGTCGCCGTCGGCCGCAACGTCGACGTCTCTGCGACGCTCGTCGGCGTCGACCGCCCGGACCTCTCGTTCGCGTGCCGCGCCGAGCGCGACGACGGCGCATCTGTCGCCACCGGGGACCTCACGCTCCGCGTCGTCGACCGCGACCAGTTCCGCGACAGCGTCGCCGACCGCTAACCTGCGAGTAGGCTTTTAATCGAGGCCCGTGTTGGGCCGCGTATGGCCGAGGACTGCATCTTCTGTCAGATCGTCGATGGAGAGATTCCCGCACGCGTCGTCTACGAGGACGCCGACGTGCTCGCGTTCCTCGACGCGAACCCACTGGCGCCCGGGCATACGCTCGTCATCCCCAAGGATCACCACGAGAGGCTCGGGGACGTCCCGCCGGAGAGCGGCGAGATGATGTTCGCGGCGTTGCACTACCTCACGCCAATCGTCGAGGACGTCGTGGACGCCGACGGCAGCAATGTCGCGTTCAACAACGGCGAAGCCGCCGGCCAGGAAGTCCCGCACGTGCACGGCCACATCATCCCGCGCTTCGACGACGACGGCGGCCGGCCGATCCACGCCGTCGCCGGCGAGCGTCCCGACCTCGCCGACGACGAACTCGACGACATCGCGGACAGCATCGCTGAAGGCGCCGGCGAAGAGTAACGCGACGAACACCTGAATTTTTGTTCCAGTGACGACAACCACTGACGTAGCGTCACCGCAACCCAGAATCATCCAAATATCGTGGACTCGCGCCCTTCAGATCGCGCCGATTCTCATATCGCCCGCAGGTGGTCCTTGTTCGGTTGGTAGAGCTCGCCCTTCTCCTTGAGTTTCTCAATCTCGTGTTCGGCTTTCGAGGCGTCCATCCCGACCTCCTCGGCGCGGTCCAACACTTCCTCGACGGGCGCGCCCTCGTCGAACTCGTCCTCGATCTCCTTGATGATGGCCTTGACGTTCTTCACGCGGTCGCGCTGGGTTTTCGAGCGCCCGGTTTCGACGACGTCCGCGTCGTACTCGCCGGTCTCGGGGTCGACGCCGATATCCTGGAGGCAAGAGCGCACGATTTCGATGACGCGCTCGGCGTCCTCGACCTCCACGGTGTCCGAGAGTCGGACGCGCGCGGAGGCCTCGCCGAGCCGCACCAGCGCTTCGAGTTGGCGCGCGGTCACCGGCACGGGCGAGTCCTCGCCCTGGCCCTCCGCGCGGAGGTCCACGTAGAAGTCCTCGATGGCCTCCCGTGCTTCGTCGGACATCGTCGGGTAGCAGTTCCGCCGCGAGTACGCGATGTACTTCCGCAAGAGTGAGGCGTCGATGGCCGGCGCGACCGTGTCCGTCTGCGCGTCGACCTCGTCCTCGGTGTGGTTCGCGCTCGCGAGCTGCTCCTGCTGGGTGTTGAGTTCGCCCGCGTAGTTCGTCTGGAGGATGTGGCGGGCGAGCTTCGCGTCCTCCTCGGGATCGGGCTCGTCGGTCACCGTGAAGATGAGGTCGAACCGGGAGATGAGCGCGGGTTCGAGGTCGATCTGCTCGCCGATGGGCTCGTACTGGTCGAAGCGGCCGTACTTCGGGTTCGCCGCGCCCAGCAGCGAACAGCGGGCTTTCAGCGTGGCGTTGATGCCCGCCTTCGAAATCGAGATCTTCTGCTGTTCGAGCGCTTCGTGCATCGCCGAGCGGTCGTCGGCGGCCATCTTGTCGAGTTCGTCCACCGCCGCGACGCCCTGGTCGGCGAGCACGAGCGCGCCGGCTTCCAGCGTCCACTGCTGGCCGTCGCCGAAGTCGTCCCGTACCGCGGCCGCCGTCAGACCTGCCGAGGACGAACCCTTGCCGGAGGTGTAGACGGAGCGCGGCGCGATGTTCTGGACGTAGGAGATGAGCGCGGAGTTGTGGGAGACGACGCCGTTCGAGAGGTACGCGTGCGTCCCCTCGACTTCGAGGTCGTACACCCATTCCTCGGCCGGTTCGACGGTCTCGATGGACTCAATGCGGTCCCACGAAACGTCGTTCTCGACGAGGTGACGGAGGTGCTCGACGTCCGTCTCGACCGAGAGCGCCTCGTCGATTCGCGCGCCGAGCCCGCGCTTTGCCGACGCCACTTTCCCGCCATCCGGAACGGCGTCATTCCGTTCGTAGTAACTCACAGCGGTCTGCTCGACGTCCATCTCGTCCGCAAGCTCCGCCTGCGAGACGTTCAGTTCGTTGCGGACTGCGGAGACGTCTCGCCAGTCTCCGTCTTCGACGCTCTGTTTGACTTCCCGGAGCCACGCGAGTCGATCCTCGAACGCTTCGACGACCCGCCGGAGGCTGTCCCGGCTCGGATTCCGGTCGCCACGCTCGTAGTGCTGGTACGTCGTTCTCGGGACGCCGCAGTCGAACTGCGAGACCTCGAGTGCCTCTCGGATGCGGCGGAGTTCGCCGCCGATGTTGGGGACGACATCGACGTTCGTGTTCGAGGATTGGTCGTCGTAGGAGCCGGCCGCCGTCGACTTTCGCTCCGTGACGAAGCCGACCTGCTCGACGTACCGCTTGAAGCTGTCGCCGCCGATTCGGAGCCGGTGGCTTCCGTTGTTCCGCGCTTCGACGCTCGAGGTGATGTCGAACGCGAGCAACAGCGAGCGAACGTCATCGAGCAGTTCGCGGCTCATCGAGGCGACCGTGATTTCGCGCTGGGTCTCCGAGACATGACCCTCGCTGTCGATGTACGCACGAAGGAACGCGCATTTCGTCTCCGCAGTCGCGCGACGAATCGCGTCGGGAACGCGCTGGTCCGCCGACCGCTGCAGAATCGCCGGCTCGAGGTTCTTGAGGAAGCTCGCGAACTCGCCTGAGGTGCAGCGGACAGTCTTCGCGGATTTTCCGTCTCGCGGTCCGCTGATTGCGTAGTTGAGTCCGAGGTTATCCAACGCGTCGGTGACGTCGTCGAGTATCTCGTCGTCTTCGTTCGTCACTCTGACGTCGCCAGTGTTGTCGTCGTTGAGCACGACGTACCCTTCGGCGATAATGTAGCCAACGAGCCGTGTGAGCGACGGCGTCCACTCGTCCGGGAGGTCCAGCCGGACCGCGTTCTCCGACTTGGCGCGCCGGTACGCGACGTCGAGCGTGTCGTCGCCGCTCGTCTGTAGCGACCGCGGCGTCGCGACGAACTCGTCTGTGCCGAGTTCGTCCGCCGTTCGTGCCTCGATTTTACCGTCCTGCTGTACGAACAGCGGGTGCGACGGCGTCACTTCGAGTTCACGTCCGCTTGACGTGCGAATCCGGTACATCTCATCCGGTGCTTCGCGCTTCCAAACCCGGGTCGCTCGCCGTTTGGTGAGCGTCCCGTCGGCGTCCATCGAGAGCACCGGAAGGTCGATGTCGTCGTACACGCCGTCGTCGACCGACTTCGGATCGTCGAGGTTCTCCTCGACGATGTCCCGAATCGGGCGTTCGGTGCCGTTCGCGAGTGTCACGTGCGTGTCTCCGTCGAGACACTTCCCCGTCCCGGGGTCCCCGATGAGGAGCATGTGGAGGTCGCCGCGGATGCGGGACTCGTCGGGGAGGTGTTTGGTGACGCCGGAGAACAGCTGGAGAATCATCGCGAGCTTGGCCTCCCGGTGGCCGTAGATGGAGGGCGCCATCGAGTCGACCATCTGCTCGTAGATGTTCTCGCGGTTCGAGATTTCGACGATTTGCTGTTTGTCCTCCTCGGTGATGTTCATCTCGTCGAACTCCTCGTCCTCGATGACGACCGACGTCCCCTCCATGTAGAGGTCGAAGACGGGAGACTCGTTGCTGCCCTCGCTCTGGTCGAGGCGGAGCACGCCCGAGACGGTCACGTGGTCGCCGGGCGTCACTTCGCCGGTGATGTCGTCGGCGACGTGTACGTCGATGCTCTGCGGGGTCTCGCCGCCCGCCAGCCCCTCTGGGGACTCCTGAATCCGGAGTTTCTGGGAGTCGACGAATTCGGAGCGCTCGGGGTCGAGCTTGAACGGCCCCTGGCGCTCGCAGCTCTCGCACTGGTAGGGCTCCTGGAAGCCGGCGTCGCCTTGGGGCACTTCGGTTTCGGCGCCGCAGCGCTGGCAGACGAACACCGCGCGCTCGATTTTCGGGCGCACGTCCGTCGCCTTCCGCACCATCCCCTGCACGCTGACGAGCGTGTTGAGGTGTTCGGCGCGAATCGCGCGAATCTCGGTGTGCTCGTCGAGGCCGAACACGCGCACGTGGGCCTGTCCGAGGCTGACGTCCACGGGGAGGTCGTAGAGGCGCAGCGCCTCCTCGGCGGCCTCCCGGAGGTCGTCGGGGTGGTTGATGTAGTCGTCGGCCAGGTCGGGGTCCATCTGGTAGAGGTCCCGCCAGTCGAGGTGGAGGGACTTCGACTCGCGGGGGTACTTGCGGGCGAGTTCCGCGATGTCGTCGCTGTAGTACCGGCGGTAGAACTCCTCGAACCTGTCGACGAGTTCCTGGTTTGCGGCCTGGGCCATTCTGTCCACGGTAGGTAGCGCGCGCTCGCCTAAGAAGGTTCGCAAACCGGGGTGGAAGTGAATCCACGCCCGAACAGGTATCCCGCTCCGCCGAGAACCCCCGACAACTACGGAGTCGTCTGATGACAGGACTGGTGTTCGTTGGCTACGTCGCGGTGTTCGGTGTGTCGGCGCTCGCGTGCGTCGCGGGGCTGTCGCAGGTCGAGCACGTCAAGGACCCGGACACGCGCCGCGGGCTCGCCGCGTTGCTCGTGACCAGCGGCGGCTGGGCGGCCGCGCAGGCGGGCTTCCTCGCCCTGCCGTCGACGCAACTCAAGGTCGCCGCGTACACCGGCGGCCTCATCTTCGGGCTCGCCACAGTGGGCGCGTGGCTGTACTTCTGTTCGGCGTACACGGGCCGGGCGTTCCACCGCGACCCGCTGGTCCGCCGGGTCGCGCTGGGTGTCTTCCTCGCCGTCGTCGCGGTGAAGGTCACGAACCCCGTGCACGGCTTCTACTTCGGCGTCGAGCAGGCGTCGGCCCCGTTCCGGCACCTCGCAGTCGACCACTACGTCCTCCACTGGGTCGTGATGGGGACGGCGTACGCGCTCGCCGCGGTCGGCTACTTCATGCTGTTCGAGCTGCTCGGGCAGACGGGCTACGACACGCGCCCCCTGCTCGTGCTCGTCGGCATCACCGGCCTCCCGGTCGCGGCGGACATCGTCGGCGCGTCCACGTCGATAATTCCCGAACTCAGCTACGAGTCACTGGGCGTCGCGGCGTTCGCGGTAGGCGTGCTGTTCGTCTTCCTCGACCGGTTCCAGGCGGTCCAACTGGCGGGCGACGTCGACAACGCGGTCGTCTTCCTCACCGAGGAGGACGAGATTCGGGACACGAACGAGCGCGCCCGCGAACTGTTCCCCGCGCTGATGGGCGCGACTGGCGAACCGCTCGCCGACGTCGTCCCGGCAATCGCCGACCGGCTCGCCGGCGAACGCGACGTCATCGAACTCGACCGGGGCGGGGAGCGGCGGTTCTACCAGGTGTCGGCGACGCCGTTCACGTTCGGGCGGACGCGCGTCGGCGAGATGGTCGTCGTCACGGACGTCACCAACGAGGAGCACGCGCGCCGCCAGATTCAGCGCCAGAACGAGCGCCTCGGCCAGTTCGCCAGCGTCGTCAGCCACGACCTCCGTAACCCTCTCAACGTCGCCGCGGGCCGCGTGGACCTGGAGCGCGACCAGCGCAACAGCGAGCACCTCGACGCGGCGGCGCGGGCGCTCGACCGCATGGAGCAAATCATCGAGGGCGTGCTGATGCTCGCGCGCGAGGGCGAGGACATCGGTGAGCGCTCGCGCGTGTCGCTGGCGGCACTGGCCGAACAGGCGTGGGCGTCGGTCGCCGCCGAAGAAGCCACGCACGTCGTGGATGGCGACCTCGCGTTCGACGCTGACGCCGACCGCGTCGTCCAACTCATGGAGAACCTCTACCGGAACAGCGTCGAACACGGCGGTCCAGACGTCACGGTGCGCGTCGGCGCGCTCGCCGACGGTTCGGGGTTCTATATCGAGGACGACGGCCCCGGTATCCCCGCGGACCTGCAGGACGACATCTTCGAGATGGGGTACACGACCAGCGACGGTACGGGCCTCGGGCTCTCCATCGTGGAAACCATCGCGTCCGCGCACGGCTGGGAGGTCGCTGCCACGGACGCGGCGCAGAGTGAGACGGGCGCGCGCTTCGAAATTACTGGCGTCGAGTCCGCGGAGTGACGCCGCGGCCTACGGCGACCCAGTGGGGGCGTCGGCTTCCTCGGGCACGTCGTCGCCACGCTCGGCGACGTGTTCGGCGACTTTCCGGCGGTTGATTTCGCCGACGCGGTCGGCGGTCTCGTCCACGAAGTCGAAGAGGTCGTCCTGGACGGCGCTGTCCTCGTCGCGAATCGTCGGACCGCCGGCCTCGCTGCCGAAGTCCGGGTGGACGGGGAGCTCCGCGAGCACGGGGACGTCGTAGTCGTCGCTGATTTCGGCGGCGCCGCCGCTGCCGAACACCTCGTGGGTGTCCTCGCAGTTCGGGCAGTGGTACGCGGCCATGTTCTCCACGACGCCGAGGACGGGCGCGTCGTGCTCGGCGAACAGTTTCAGGCCCTTCCGGGCGTCCGCGACGGCCATCTCCTGTGGGGTCGTGACGACCACGACGCCCGCGACGGGCAGCGTCTGCAGGAGGTTCAGCGACGCGTCGCCAGTGCCCGGCGGGAGGTCGACGACGAGGTAGTCGAGGCGGCCCCACTGGACCTCGTTGATGAACTTCATCATCACGTTGTTCACCATCGGCCCGCGCATCACCGCGGGCTCGTCGCCGTCGGGCATCATGTGGTCGGTGCTCATCACGCGCACGCCGTCCGAGGCGGGCGGCACGATGTCGCCGTCGGGCGTGACGCCGGGCTCGTTCTCGGTCGGCAGGATGCGGGGGACGTTCGGACCGTGGACGTCCGCGTCGAGGATGCCGACGCGCGCGCCGCGGTCGTTCAGGCCGGCCGCGAGGTTCGCCGCGACCGTCGTCTTCCCGACGCCGCCCTTCCCGCTGGCGACGGCGACGACGTTCTTCACGCCCGGGAGAATCTCGTCGTCGAAGCCGTGGTCGTCGTCGACGTTCGCGCGCAGGTCGGGGTCGAGGCCGGCGCCCTCGACGACGTCCCGGATTTCGTTGCCGATCTCGATTTCGGCGGGCGAGTACGGCGCGTTGAACGCCAGCGAGACGCGGGCGGTGTCCTCGCTCACCGTGACGTCGTTGACGAGCCCCATCGAGACGATGTCGTCGTCGTTCAGCGGGTCCTCCACGTCGGCGAGTCGTGCTCGGAGTTCGGGTGCAGTGGTCATGGTGTTGGGTGGGTGCCGGGGTCCCCCCGGCGCGGGTGGCTGGCTGTCAGAAGAACGCGACTTTGATGACCATCGTGGCGACGAACAGGCCGCCCCACAGCACGGTCGTGAGGCCGGCGAGGTAGGCGGCGCCGAGGCCGGCGGTGCGGCCGTCGCTGGGCTCGCCGAGGTACCACGCGGCCAGCATCACGTAGACGGGCGCGAGCACGATGCCGAAGATGAGGTACGTGCCCGGGCCGACGAACGGCAGCGTGTACGGCGCCGACGCGAGCGGCAACATCAGTCGGTCACCTCCTCGTGGTCCTCGATGGCGTGCAGTTCGACCACCGGAATCACCTTCGAGACGGCGAGGAAGAACAGCACGACGATGCCCACCGCGCCCAGCAGCGACGACAGTTCCACGGGCGACGGCACGTAGACGCCGGGGACGGCGTCGTACAGTTGGAAGTGCGCGTGCTGGAGCCCCTCGACGACGAACAGCGTCTTCTCGACGAGCGTGCCGACGAGCACCAGCACGGAGACCGCGACGATGCGCGGAATCGAGAACAGTGAGGACTTCAGCGCGGCCGCGAAGACGTACAGCTCCGCGGCGACGACGAGCCCGATGGCGACCCAGTAGATGGGGGTCGCGATCTTCACTTCGGTGGCGTGCTGGAGCGTGGTCGGCGCGGCGAAGATGCCCGTGATGACCTGCTGGAGCTGCAGCCACAGGAACAGCAGGCCGAAGAAGCCCAGCCACTTCGAGAGGCCGTAGAACACCTGCGTCGGGATGAGTTCCTGCCAGTCGTAGGCGTAGCGGAACGCCGCGGCGATGATGATGATGCCGCTGACCGCCGAGGTGAGCGCGATGGAGAGGAACGACGGCCCCTGCACGCCGCCCGCCCAGCCCGCCATCGACGGCAGCAGGGCGAACAGCCACGGGATGACGCCGCCGTGGAGCAACAGCGGCGCCATGATGATGATGGCGAACGCGAGCCACCACACCATGCGCTCGACGACCTGGTCCTCCTTCTCGCTGTACCCGACGAGCAGCGCCTTGTACAGCGGCTCGAAGCGGTCGGGGAGGCGGTCGCGCAGCCGGTGGACGTCGTAGCGAATCGTCAACAGGAGGTACGTCGCCGTCAGCACGAAGTACGCGGTGATGACGGTGACGTCCCAGACGAGCGGCGACCACTGGACGCGCGTCGGCCACGCGGGCAGCACGCTCGTCACGAGGCGGTCCGGCCGGCCGACGTGGATGAGGATGTACAGACCCGCGCAGGTCAGCGCCGCAATCGTGAGCAGTTCGGCCATGCGCGCGACCGGCTGGTAGGTGTCCATGCCGAGCAGCCGCACCGCGGCGGAGAGGATGATGCCGCCGTGGGCGATGCCGACCCACCAGATGAACGCGCCGATATAGAGGCCCCACGGCACGCCGCCGCCGGAGCCCCAGTCCCCGAGGTGGGTGACGACGAGGCCGTGTTCGAGCTGCTGGACGTAGAAGAACAGCCAGACGCCGACGCCCGCGAGCGCGAGCAGGAAGGCGGCGACGTATTGCTTCGAGAACGTCTGAATCGGCCGCACGAGCGTGTCGCGGCCGACGCCGGTGACGTCGACGCTCACGGCCGCTCACCTCCGTTCGTGGTGACGCGGCGCGTCCCGTCGTCGCGGGCGGCGCGCTCGGGCCGTTCGCGGTCGGCGGCCCCAATCATGCCTCTTCGCCCTCCGTGTTGGCCATCGCGCCGTTGTCCAGCACCTCCTCCTTGCGGTTGTCGACGATGCCCGCGTCCTCGTACGTGACGGGGCCCTCGACCTGTTCGGCGTGCGGGGACGGCTCGTTCCCGATGTAGTGGACGTTCGGGTCCGTACCGCGCTCCTCCATCAGCTCGAACGTGGAGACGGTGTGCTCCTTGCGGTTCGGGTACGACTGGTCGTTGGCCTGTTGCTCGCGGTACTCCCGGAGGTGCTGGTTGGGCGCGCTCTCCGGGTCGTTCATGTCGCCGAAGTGGATGGCGTCCATCGCGCACGCCTCCTCGCAGGCGGTCGTCCCGATTTTGTCCTCGCCCATCTGGCCGTCCTGGCGGTCGACGCAGAACGTGCACTTGCCCATCACGCCCTTCGGCGGCCGGGAGCCGACCCAGCGGCCGCGCTCGTCGTACTGGTGGTCGTCGTCGATTTCGCTGTCCGGGACGTCGGGCTCGCCCCACTGGAAGTAGTTCACGCCGTACGGACAGGAGACCTCGCAGTACCGGCAGCCGATGCAGATGTCGTAGTCGGTGAGCACGAGGCCGTCCTGCTCGCGGGTGTGACGCGCGCCGACCGGACACACCTTCGTGCACGGCGAGTCGGTGCAGTGCTGGCACGGCCGCACGAGGAAGTTCTCGTCGCCCTGGGCCTCGTCTTCGTACGTGAACACGTACATCCAATTCGCGCCCCGGGACGTGCCGTGTTCCTCGTTGCACGCGACGACGCAGGCGAGACAGCCGTCGCAGTTGTTGAGGTTGATGGTCATCCCGTAGCGCGTGCCCTCGCCCTCGTCGCCCTCCTGGGCAGCGGCGGCGGTCTCGCTGTCCACGCTCGCGAACAGCCCGAGCGCGACCGCCGCGGCGCCACCCTTCTTCATCACTTCGCGCCGCGAGAGGCCCTCGTCGTCGGCGAGCCCGGAGAGCCGGTCGGCGAACCCGTCGCCGCCGGCGTCGTCGAGCAGCCCCGAGATTTCGCGGTCGTCCTCGCCGAACTCCTCGAGGACGTCCTCGTGGTACTGGCGGTAGAACTCCGCCTCCGAGAGCTCGCCCGCGGCGACGCGCTGGGCGTCTTTCGCCATCTCGACGCCGAGCTCCGTGTCGTACTCGGTGTCGTCGAGCAGGCGCTCCATGCGCTCCTCTTCGTCGTCGTCGAACGATATTGGGGTGTCGTCGTCTGAGTCTGGCATTCGTGTCAGCCTCCGTCGTGCGGGCGACTCGAATGGCCGCCGCCCGTCGTCTCTCGCGTGATTCGACCGTCAGCGGAGGCTCTCCGCGCGCTCTCCAAGAACCACCCTCGCAGTTTTCACTGCGTGGGAGCCGCCCGGATGATGTTCGGAGTTGCCTATAAGAGAGTCCCGGAAGCGGGGTCGAATCTCGTCAGGACGCGACGAGCACGACCGCCACGACCGCGAGTACGAGCCCCGCGACGTTCGTCGCGGACAGCGCCGCGTCGAAGTAGAGCACGCCGACGACCGCGGGAATCACGAAGTACAGCGCCACGATGGCGGAGACGACGGCCATGTTCCCGCGCGCCAGCGCCGCGTAGAAGCCGATGGTGCCGGCGGCCAGACAGAGGCCTGAGACTGCCGCGAACGCGAGGTCGACGCGCGAGCCCGTCACCGGCTGGCGCGTCCAGAGCGCGTACCCGCCAGCCACAGCGATGCCCGCGACGTACGAGACGAACACGGCGTTCACGGGCGCCATGCTCCGCGTCGCCACGCCCGCGGTGACCGCCCACGCGCCGTACAACACGAGTGCCACGACCGCGATGAGAACCGACGACCCGACCATACCGGTGCGTTTCGCGTGCGTCGGAAAAGCACCGCGTTCGAGCAAGACTCATTCCGGTCGAACCCCTCGGGTCGCGTGTGCCCGAAACGCTTCACACGCAAGTGCTCGCCGTCGTCCCCCCGGAGGACGTCGACGACCACGACCTCCAGCCCGCCCTCCGCGACCTCGCCAGTTCTCGGTACGTGCTCGTCTGCCGGAAGGGCGGCGCGCCGTCGTGGCTCGAACGCATCAAGTCGTTCCTGCTGCGCGACCCCATCGAAGCCGTCACGCTCGTCGCCGACGACGCGCCCGAGGAAGGCGCTGAATTCACGGCGCGCGTCGAAGAAACGGAGATGGTCGGCGTCTACGACGTCCTCCGCGAGGAATAGGCGGCCGGGCTAGCCACCGCCGCCGTTGCCGCCGTAGCCGCCCGCTTCCGCTTCCATCTCCTTCTTGCGGTCGCTCTTCGCACTGGTCGGCTTTTCCCGAATCTGTCCCCACTGGTAGAGCAGGTACAGCACGCCGACGACTGCGCCGGCGGTCAGCACGCCGACAACGGACTCGTAGGCTGCGCCGCCCGCGACGTGTATAACTGCTGCGAGCACGCCGCTCGCGGCCGTCGCGAGCCACACCCACGCCGGTGCCACGTCAGTCGGGGACAGGTCGCTCATGCGTACGTGTTGGTGGGGTGACGGTAAATGTATTTTCCCGGGTGGAAGGTGGGGATGAAATGAATGAGTTAGAGGATGGAACTCGAGTGCCAGGCCGGCTGTTTGTGGGCCGTATGGAGTCGATTTACAGCTGGACGTCTGAGTTAACTGCAGGAGTGCCCCCTATTTTGAACGCGAGGTCGACAAGCGGTATCGGTTGAGACTTCGGCTGAAGTGTATCGCTTTAATTGATTCTCATCATATCATACCGTTAGAAGAGATCGACCCCTTCACTTCCACTGGGCTGCCGAAACTAAAAAACGGCATACTACAGACGGTTTAATCGACCAAATTCAACTACTTTCACCGCGCTTTGGGTACCATTATTACCGCAACCCACGTAATCACTGATAGGTTCGTGTGATACTCGCGAACCAACGCTGTAGAAGGGCCAATACGGTGGCTGTGGCAGCAGACACCGTTTGACCGCCTCAGAGGTCTAATCCAGCACTCGTATGAAGCGAGTGCAGACCTAGTAAATGTTTCTCTGAGGGGGGAGTCACGGCTCTGAAACTACGTCACATGACCAGACAAAAATCGACTCCCCACGAACGAGGTATCACCCATGAATAGGGGTGCACTCGCGCACTTCGTCAACCCAGGAAGTGAGATCGACGATGGTGACTTCCCCAACTTCCGAACTGAGCAGGGACATGAGCTGAAGTCCTCGCTCAACATGCGCGGCGAGATCATGCAAACAGACCTCGGCGCGTTCAACGGCGGCGGTCCACTCGATCTAAGCCGCGGTCGTGCTGCACAAGAGCATGTCGTCGACGTAGAAACCACTCGAATTCAGGACGACGGTACCATCGCTGTTGACGACGAAGGAACGGAAATCGCGACTCAGGATACGGATATCCTCCATCTTGAAGGTGAGTTCATCGTCACGAACGACACCGAGAGCGATTTCGCGCACAATCTCATCGAAGACGCGACTGGCGGGACCCTTGTCAACAGCGAACTCGACCTTGGTACTTTCGCGGAGGAGTACCCCCAAGCTGATATCTGGCTGGGTGGCTTCTACGATCGCGATGGGCCAGTTGAGAAGGGTGTCCATATCGGCGATCTCAGTGGCGATACGGATGCACGCGAGTTCATCGACGAAGCAGCGATTAATCGCCTCGGTGTCGAGAACTTCGGCTATAACGGACGGTCGCTGAAGTTCCTCATCACTGAGAGCGGGTATGTCGACATCTACGATAGTAGTGTCGATACGTTGGAGTTCGTTCGCTTCTTGCACGAAATCGTCGTGCCACACATAGCGAACTAACAGCGGCCCCGCTTTTCTGTGAGTCAATTTCAGAACTTGACCTTACAATACGGCGAAAACTTTACTATGGAAAATCCCGCACCAAACGAATAAGGTACAGAGTGGCAGGAATTATTCCGTTGGTAGCTGATGATATTGTCGTGCTGTTCGTTCTTCTCCTGATTAGTGGGATAGCCAATCGCTCCTATCTTTCTTACGTTGTATTAGAGACGAAAATCACGACTCCACGTGTAGTCCTTCTCGGTGGGCTTTATCTACTCACTGCGAATCTAGTTAATTCGGCTGACTTAGGTGCATTTGCTCTTATGGTCGTACTCTTCGTCAGCTTACTTACTGCATCCAGTACTTGTTCTCATACCGGGAGACCCGATGAAACAGACCACCGGTATCTCTCCGTAACTCTTGCCGTAGCAGCGATAATGATTTTTGGGTTCGAGTTTCTTCCCGACCCAACACTATTCGACGGAAGTACTCGCCTCAACGCCCTCCTGCTTATGTATGCCCTGATGGGATTTCTCGGGACCCTCCTTACACATGTGATCCAGCGGGTCTCGTCGTCCGAGCAGCCCGAAGAAGCAGAACCTCAACCTGGAGAACATGAAATGATAACTGACTGAATATGCAATATAGCATTTTACAGCTGTTGGGATCTTATGACTTCTTTGGCAAATCTGTACCCGGAGCAGCGCTTGTCTTCGGTATTTGGACTCTGCTACCTATTAGTCAGGCTAATATGACGGGGGCAGTTCCTAATGGTGGCTCAATCGTGAGTGCAGCCGCGTTGTTAGTCGTCCTTCTGGTTATTGGATTGATGATTGGTCAGGGTTTGCACACTCTTGCAGAGAATATTGAGAAGATGTTTGGTTGGATTATAGGCCGGATATACGAGGGACAACAGATGTTGAAGTTCAAGAATGTCTCGACCGATCTGGACTCTTTTAAGAATGTGGATTCGGCTACGGGGAAGTCTGGCTTCGCACGTTTTCCACCGACTTGGCGGAACGGAATGGTTGATTGGATAAGACGACGTATTTGGGGAACTTACGATTCTTTTGTCGGCCACCGCTATCTATTCGCGAAGTGGTTCCAGTGGAACTACCCGCCCTCCGGTCGGCGTCCTTTCGATAGTCGTTGGGAGGAACGCGCACGTGATGAGGCGCTGGAACCCTTTGCCGAGGCAGTTGATGAAGTGTTTGACATTAACGTCCGGCAGCAGGACGTCAACAAAACCTGCGATCTATATACACGAGTAACTGCTCGACTCTCTATATCTCCCTTCTCTGTTCACCGTCGGTTTCAGGCAATTTACTCGTTCTGTCGGAGTATGTGGGTAGTTTCTCTAATCCTAACAGTCGGGTACATACTAGCGCTCTATCAGCCATTCGGTGATTTTGCTATTCTATCTCATTCTCCCCGGATAGTTTATCTTCTCCCCGGTCAGACTGAACGACTACTTCCCGGCTTAACACTAATCGCCACAGTAGTGTTTGTTGACGCGGCTGGGACCTACAAGAGGCACTATATTGAGTACGTTATTGAAGGATTCGTAATTGACCACTACGAGCTGGATGAAACTGAAGAAGGCCAGCAACAGACTCTTAGCGAGTTCTAAGGGAAGAATGACAAAACAAATTTATACTTTCAATACGGCCGTGGGAGTTAGAGGGCTCTAGCTCTAAACTTCTAGTATGAGTGAGACGGAGGATTCCGCTATGTCCGAGGAAAGGGATGCGGATAGTCTTGAGGCTATCCTCCGAGACTTCCTTCGTCATCACAAATACCTTCACGAGTTTCGCCTGCAGAAGCTAGTTTACATCCTCGACCTAGTAACTTCTCTAAAGGAAGACGGAAAGCGCGCTACTGATGCGGATTTTAAACCCTATATGTACGGTAGCTATTCGGATAGCCTTCGAGACACACTGAACGGTTTAGAAGGAGAACTACCGACAGAGCAGGACTGGCTATACGGGAAGGTTGTCACGAAATATCTTGGTGCTGACCATCCCCGAGTAAATGATGGGAATCCGGATGGATATAGCCAGTACGAAGATCTAATCGAGAAAATCCGGGAAGCAACCGCTGGGATTTCCAACGATGATCTCGAAAATTGGAGTAAAGAGTCTTGGCTCTACGAGAATACAGACTATGATTCCGAAATGAACTTCGAGGAAGTCGAGAAGCACGAAGAAGAGATCCGTGAGGATCTTCTTGACATGTTCCCAGAACTCAAGGACGAATTCGAAGACGAAAGAAATTCGGGGAACTGAGAATCTCTTCAACTGCTCTCACTTAACTTTCTCTAAAACTGACCCCATCACGGGGGAGGTTAGCGACCCTAACCTCTGCACAGTAATCGCGGCAGACCACATCCCACGCGAACCTACCCCGGCGGCCAGCACGTCCCGAACTCGTACTCTTCCGCCCAGTTTATCGACGGTTGCGCCTGCTCGGGTTCGGCCACGCGCAGGCTCATCGTGCGCTCGTAGCTCGCGCGCTCGACGAGATACTGCTCGCCGCGCTCCGCGCAGTCCACGACCACGTACTCGATGTCGTCGGGACCGGGGACGGTCTGGCTCGTGTCGAACCGAATCCGGCCGTTCGTCACCGAGCCCCGGCGCACGGCCGCTCGCAGGAGGTCGTCCGCGGGCGTGCGCAGGATGACGTCGTAGGGCGCGTCGCTGTCCATCGCGTCGATGACGTCCACGCCGCGGTCGCGCAGCGTCCGGACGATGGCCTCGCGCTCGCCCGTGACGGAGTTCGTGCCGTCCTCCGGCGGCCACTGCTCGTCGAATTTGTACTCGGCGGCCCAGTTGATGCTCGGCTGCTCGATTTCGGGGTCCTCGACGCGAAGGCGCATCTCCGTCTCGAACGCGTCCTCGTCGACGAGATACAGCTGTTCGAGCTCGTGGCAGTACACCCCGAAGAAGTCCGTGTCGCCGTCGTACGTCTTGTAGACGTTGCCGGCCGAATTCGTGTGGCTCGATTTCCCGTGGAACTCCACGCAGCCGTCCGAGAGCCAGCCGGTCTTCACCTGAATCCGATAGAGGTCGCCCGCTGATTCCGCGACCAAATCGTAGCGCTCGTTGTCACCGAACGGAACTGCCACGGGGACCTCCCGCCGCTTCAACTCCGTGATTACAGTGGCTTCGGTCAGGTCTCCTTTCCGATGCGACTCCATGCGAAATAATATCGTCGCGATTAGATATATGCTTACGGACTACCCGGGCTACGGCAGCCGGGCTAGTCGTCGTAGCGCCGCAGAGAAGTGGGACCGCCCGAATTTGAATCGGGGTTACAGCGTCCCAAACGCTGAAGGATACCAAGCTACCCCACGGTCCCGCACGTAGACGTACCGCCGGGGACGGCGTAAGGGTTTCGTTCGGCGGGCTGTCGCCACAACGACTTTCGCGGTGGGTGTCACACGGGTACGTATGCCAACGATGCTGGAGGTCGGGCTCGCGGTCCTCGTACTGGTGGCGTTGTTCGGCGCGTACCGCGTGATTCGCGCGGTGAAGCCGTTCATCGTCAACGCGGTCGTGGGGCTCGTCGTCATCCTCATCGCGGAGTTCCTGGGCGCGCAGGTGGCGGTGACGCCGCTGGTGTTGCTCGTGGTGGCAATCGGCGGGCTGCCGGGCGCGATACTCGTCATCCTGCTGGCGACGCTGGGGGTGGCGTTCGTGCCGGGGCTGTTGGCGGTGCCGCTGGTGGTCTGAGGAGGTGACAACGCATGGACCCGATACGACGCGCGATTGGTGGTGGTGTCGCCGGGACGATCGTGATGTCCGTGGTGCTCGTCATCGCGGAGGTCGAGGCGCGCTTCGAGCTGGGCGTCGGCCCGGCGATAGCGCGGTACGCGGGCGTCTCCGACCAGCCCGTGCTGGGGTTGTTCGTGTTCCTGCTGGCGGGGATGGTACTCTTCCCGCTGGTGTTCGTGCGCCTCGAAAGCGTGCTCTCGACGGTGCCGGGCGGCGGCGACCCCGCGATTCGAGGGATGGCGTTCAGCATCCCGCTGTGGGTGGTGTACGTCGTGGTCGCGTCGCCGGACCTCACCTCCCTGGAGGGCGCGCTCCACCTCTCCTTCACGCTGTTCGCGCACCTCCTCTACGGCTTCACGCTCGGCGCGGTCTACCACTCCCTCGAAGACGTCTGATTACCCGCGCCCGTAGGGGAGTTCGTCCCACTCCGCGGTGCGGTCGTCGCCGTGCTCGCGGAGGTCCCAGGGGTCGTCCGTGGTGACGGGTTCGCCCATCCGGTAGGACTGCACGAGGTTGAACAGCCAGACGACGGTGCCGAGCGCGATGAGAATCGCGCCGAGCGTCGCGACCTGCTGGAGGCCCGCGAACTCCGCGGGGTAGGAGGCGTACCGCCGCGGCAGCCCTTCCTGGCCCATAATCATCATCGGGCCGAACGCGAGCACGATGCCCACGGTCGTGAGCAGGAAGTGCGCGACGGAGAGCCGGTAGTCGGTGTGTTTGCCGACGACGAGGGGGTACCAGTAGTAGACGCCCGCGAACACCGCGAACGAGATGAGCCCCATGATGATGAAGTGGAAGTGGCCGACGACGTAGTAGGTGTCGTGCAACAGGAGGTCGATGGGGATGGCGGCGAGGAAGATGCCGGTGACGCCGCCGACGATGAACGTCCCGATGCCGCCGATGCAGAACAGCATCGGCGCGGTGAGGCGGACGTGGCCGTTCCACATCGTCGTAATCCAGTTGAACACCTTCACCGCCGACGGCACGGCGATGGCGATGGAGACGGCCATGAAGCTAGCGCGGAGCCGCGGGTCGATACCAGTCGTGAACATGTGATGGGCCCACACGCCGAACGAGAGCACCCCAATCGCCAGCGTCGAGTAGACGACGAATTTGAACCCGAACAGCTTCCGCCCCGAGAACTTGGGGACGAGGAGGCTGACGATACCCATCGGCGGCAACACCAGTATGTACACTTCGGGGTGGCCGAAGAACCAGAACAGGTGTTGCCAGAGAATGGGGCTCCCGCCCTGAATGGCGAAGAACGTCGTGCCGACGGTGCGGTCTAACAGGAGCATGACGAGCGCGCTGCCCAGCAGCGGGAACGCGAACAGAATGAGGCCGGACTGGGTGAGCATCGTCCACGAGAAAATGTCGAGTTCGCGCCACGACACCTCGCGCTCGGTGAAGATGGTCGCGATGAAGTTGATGGCGGACATCGTGGTGGCGACCCCCGAGAGGTGCAAGCCCAGCAGGACGACGCTCACCGTCGGGAGTTCGAGTTGCACGGACAGCGGCGCGTAGAACGTCCACCCGGTCGCGGGCGGCGCGAGCGCGAGCAGTTGTTCGCCCAGGGCCCCGAGGCCGCCCGCGACGAAGACGTGGCCGAGGACGTCCGAGAGCAGGCCGGCGCGCATGAGCACGAGCGCGGGCACGAGCAGCCAGAAGGCGATGGCGTTGATGCGGGGGAACGCCATGTCGTCGGCGCCGATAAACAGCGGGAGCAGGTAGTTCCCGAGGCCGGCGAGCGCGGGCGTCCCGAACAGGAACAGCATCGTGAGCCCGTGCATCGTGAACAGGGCGTTGTACGTGTGTTCGTCCCAGACGGAGACCGCCGGGTCGTACAGTTCGGTGCGCATCATCATCGCGTCCGTGCCGCCCCAGAGGAACGCGGTCGCGGCGAACGCGAGGTACAGCAGCCCGATGTCCTTGTGGTCGACCGTCGTCAGCCAGCGCGTGACGCCGCTCAGTTTGTGCGACGCGGAAGTTCCGAGGAGGTAGCCCGACTCGGCGGGTTCGCCGCCGTCGGGTTCGGCGTCGGCCGGGCCGCTGGCGCGCTCGCCGCCGTCCGCGAGCGCGTTCCCGTCGCTCGGCGGCGTCGGTTGTGCGTCGCGGGACGGTTCCGCGCGCCACGCGGCGTAGAGCACGAGCCCGGCGGCGGCGACCGAGAGCGCGGCCAGTCCAGCCGCGGCGACCAGAGTCATGTGCGACCCGTTCACACGCCTCCGGTTAAAATCGAACGGCAGGCGCGACCCGCCAGCGGGCGCGCCGGACTACTGCTGTTCGCCGCGCAACTCGATGTCCGCGACGATGTCGTAGGGGTGTTTCTCCTTGCGCACGCCGTCCAGAATCGTGAACGCCGCGCCGGGTTCGAGGAAGTGCGTCGTCACCGCGCGCCCGAGCGGCGTCGGCTCGAAGCCGTCGACGAAGTCGTACTCGAGGAGTTTCCCGAGCGCGTGCTTGGTCGGCACTTCGCCGAGCATCCGGTCGTTGAGGCGCTTGGCGGCCTTCCCGCCGACCGTGACGTTCGCCAGCGTCTCCTCGACGGCCGCGGTCTCGTCGTAGTGCGTGACGACGTCCTCCATCTCGCCCTTGAGGAGTTTGAACGCGATTTCCTCCTCCGTGCCCTCCATCGAGGAGTGGTAGGAGGCGTCGGGTTCGACGAGCATGTACACCTTCCCGCGGTCGTGGTAGTCGGGGCGGCCCGCGCGCCCGAGCATCTGCTCGAACTCCTGAACGGAGAGCCACTCGATGCCCATCGCGAGCGTGTCGAAGATGACCTGCGAGGCGGGGAAGTCGACGCCAGCCGCGAGCGCCGCCGTCGTCACGACCGCCGAGAGGTCCTGATTCCCGAACCGGCGCTCGACGGACTTGCGCTCGCCGTAGTCCAGCCCCGCGTGGTACGCGGCGGAGGGGTAGTCCAGTTTTCGCGAGATTTCGTGGCAGCGCCGGCGGGAGTTCGTGAAGATGATGGTCTGGCCCTTGTACCCCTTCGAGGACTCCTTGTCGAACTCCCGGCGCACGAGTTTGTTCTCGATGTCGGGCTTCTCGTTGCCCTCCGCGAACGTCACGTGGCGTTCGATGGGAATCGGGCGCTCCTCGAACTCCACGAGGTTCGCGCGCATCCCCCGCGCGAGTTCGCCGGGGTTGCCGACGGTCGCCGAGAGGTAGATCCACTGCGCGCCCTCGTAGTTGCGGTACTGCTGTTCGCGCTGCTCGCAGTAGTACTTCAGCCGCGAGATGAGGCCGTCGAGGCGGTGGCCGCGTTCGTCCTCCTTGAGCGTGTGCACCTCGTCGATGACCACCGTCCCGACGTCGCCGAGGTCCTTCCCCGTGCGGAGCGCGTGGTCGATGCCCTCGTACGTCCCGACGATGATGTCCGCCGACGGGTCGAACGCGTGGCCGTCGTCCCGAATCCGCGACGACCCCACGCGAATCGTGACGTTCGCCAGGTCGCCGTACTCGTCCTTGAAGTCCTCGTGCTTCTGGTTCGCGAGCGCGACCAGCGGCACCAGGAACAGCATCTTCCCCTTCCCGGAGAGGTGGCGGTGCAGCCCCGCCATCTCCCCGACGAGCGTCTTCCCGGTCGCCGTCGCCGACACCACCAGCTGGTCCTCGCCGTCGAGCAGCCCGTTCTCCACGGAGAGGCTCTGCACGGGCAGCAACTCGTCGAAGCGCGCCGTCAACAGTTCCTTCACGTCCGGGTGGAGGTCGAGGCTGTCGACCGGCACCGGGTCGACCTCGTCGGTCGTCGCGCTCACCTCGTCGAACTTCGTCAAGTCCGGGTCGAGGTTCCCGCCCAGTAGCCCGGTGATGCGGTCGAGGTCCTGCTCCTCCAGCAGGAGTTCTTCGAGGCGGTCCTGCGCCGCGCCCGTCATGCCACCGTTGAACGATAGCTCGCGCTCCAATTCGCGAATCGCGCAGTCCTGACAGATGAACTCGCCGTCCGCCTCGATGGCCGTCTCCGACGTGATGGGCGAGTACCGCCCCTTCCCCGCGCAGTACCGGCACGTCCGCACGACCTTCGCGTCCTGCTGGTAGGCGTCCAGCATCTCCCGGACCTCCTCGCGGCCGCTCCGGCTCGTTTGCTCGCTGATGCGAATACGGTCCGCGCGCCGCGCGATGTCCACGAACTGGTCGGGGCTGCGCGGCTCCTCGCCGCTCCCCGTCTTCACGCGAAATCGTCCGGGCCGCGGCCCCGCATCCCGTTCCGTTAACTCCAGTTTCGCGCGGAACAACCGGTCGCCGCTCCGCTGGGCGACCGCCAAGTAGTCGTCTCCGGTCTCGTGGAGGAACAACGTATCCACGCGCTGGACCTGCTCAGACACGAACCAACGTACGGGAGGACGGTATTTCAGCGATTCGCTTGCTAGGTCTTCGCGTATTGGTCGTGCTCACTATCGGTGTTTTCGACGTGTCCTCGAAAGCCTCGACGCGGTCGCCTCCCGCGGCTCGCTGCGCGCGCTCACTTCATTCGCGTGCTCACGTCGCCGGGGTTCGGCGACCGTGCCGCCCCTTTCAGTCCACCCGGTGTCGGTTGTTCAGTCGCTGTCGGCGGTGGTCGGTGTCGTCGCTACTCCACGAGTTCGATGGCGTCGTCGCCGTTCGGGACGACGCAGACGAACGCGCCTTCCTCGTCGCCGGGGTTGTCGTACCAGTGGACCGCGCCCGCGGGGATGAGGAGGCTGTCGCCGGCGCTCACCTCGTAGGTCTCGCCCTCGATGCCGACCGTGTACTCGCCCGCGAGCACGTACTGCTCGTGTTCGACTTCGTTCGTGTGCTCGGGGACGCTCGCGCCCGGTTCGAGGACGAACCGCCGCATCGCGAAGTGGGGCGCTCCATCGGTGTCGTCCAGCAGCACGCCCTTCCGCATGCCCTCGGCGGCGTCCACGGTCTCGTACTCGATGTCGGCAGCGCGGCGAACCACGTGGCTCGCGGTCTCGGAAGTCGTCATACACGTACCGTGGCGGTCCCGGGCCTTAGGCGTCACCGTCCCGGAGGCCGAGGACCTCGCGGGCTTCGGCTGGCGACGCGACCGGGCGACCGAGCGTCTCCGCGACGCCGACCACGCGCTCGACGAGTTGGGCGTTGCTCTCCGCGAGTTCGCCCTTTTCGTAGTAGACGTTGTCCTCGAGGCCGACGCGGACGTGTCCGCCGAACATGATGCCCATTGTGGCGAACGGGAGCTGGTGTGGGCCGAACCCGAGCGTGTTGAACGCCGCGCCATCGGGGAGGTTCGACACGAGGTTCAGGAAGTTCCGGGGGCGTGGCCGGGTGAGCGTGCCCGGCCCGAAAATCAGCGTGGCGTAGACGGGGTCGGCGAGGTCGCGGCGCTCGAGCAGGCCATGGACCTCGTTGAGGTGGCCGTCGTTGAACACCTCCAACTCGGGCTTGATGCCGCGCTCGTCCATCTCGTCGTACAGTGAGTCCACGAGCCCGCGGGTGTTCTCGCTCGTGAGGTGGTCGTAGCGGTTCAGCGGCCCCATGTCGAGGCTCGCCATCTCCGGCGCGGGGTCCGTGCGAAGCGGCTCGTGTCGGAGTTCGTCGGGTGCGCCAGTGCCGCCCGTCGAGTGCTGGATTATCACGTCGGCGGCGTGCTCGCGGATGGCGTCGTCGATGGCCTGGAAGTCCTCGGTCGCGAACGAGCGCTCGCCGTTGGGCTTCCGCGCGTGAACGTGGACGACCGCAGCGCCAGCGTCCTCGGCTGCCGCGGCCGCGCGTCCGATCTCCTCGGGCGTCTCCGGGACGTTCGGGTTCGCTTCCTTCCCGTGGACGCCGCCGGTCAGCGCCGCCGTCACGACGACGGGGTCGCCCGCGAGGAACGATTCGTAACTCACGACTGGCCCTCGTGCTCGCGGAATATCTCGCAGTGCGCGGCGTGGTCGAGGCCGTAGCGGTCGTTGCAGACGTCCGCGCGCATCGGCTGGACGAACTCCTCGGTAATCGTGCAGTACGCCCGCGCGGTGTCGAATTCGTGGCCGTCGCCCTCCTCGCGGTACTCCAGGTGCGGGCAGGTCATACGTCGCGTTCGCCCGCCGGCGTGTTAACCGTTCGCTGGCCTCCCCGTCCGGTGGTGACGGAGGCGTCACCCGGTGACAGTGCCGTCTAACGTGGCTATACGTGTGTGGGCCGCCTACGTCGGTGCATGACAGATTCGACGCCGGGACTCCACCACGTCACGGCCATCGCGGGCGACCCGCAGGCGAACGCCGACTTCTACGTCGAGACGCTCGGCCTGCGCTTCGTCAAGCGCACCGTCAACCACGACGACACCAACACGTACCACTTCTACTTCGGCGACTACGAGGGGACGCCCGGGACGAACATCACATTCTTCCCGTGGAGCGACAGCGGCCGCGACGGGCAGTTCGGCGCGGGCCAGACGCGGGACACCGCGTACTTGATTCCGCCCGAGTCCGTGGACTTCTGGGTCCAGCGCCTCGACGAACAGGGCGTCGCCGTCGAAGAGTCCGAGCGCTTCGGCGACACCGTCATCCGGTTCTCGGACCCGGACGGCATCGGCCTCGAACTCGTCGCCAGCGAGCACGCACGCGACTCCGACGCGGTGCCGTGGCCCGACGGCCCGGTCCCCGAGAACCACCAACTGCGCGGGTTCCACAGCGTCACGCTCGCAGTCCGCGACTTCGGCCCCACCGAGGAGATTCTCACCGAGGTACTGGGCTACGAGCACGTCGGCGACGACGGCGACCGCCGGCGCTACCAGACGCCTGCGGGCGGCCCGCACTCGATTCTGGACCTCGTGCAGACGGACGCGGGCCGCGGCACGATGGGCGTCGGCACCGTCCACCACGTCGCGTTCACCGCCGAGAACGTCGACGAACTTGAGGCGTACAAGGAAGCCTACGCCGACCACGGCCTCTCCGCCAGCGGCCCCATCGACCGGAAGTACTTCCAGTCGCTGTACTGCCGCGAGCCCGGCGGCGTGCTCTTCGAAATCGCGACCGACGGCCCCGGCTTCGACGTCGACGAGGACGTCGAGGACCTCGGGTCCAGTCTCGTACTCCCGGAGTGGCTGGAGGCCGAGCGCGCCGAAATCGAGGCCGCGCTCCCCGAGTTCGAACCACCCCACCCAGAGAACGGAGGGGCGTAGCGTGACCAACCCAGCCACGAACGACCGCGTCGGCGAGCCGTTCCGCTTCGACTACGACCCCGGCGTGCTCCGGTACGGCACCGACAGCGTCGCCGACCTCGCCGACGAACTCGACCGGCAGGGGTTCGAGCGCGCGCTCGTCGTCTGCGGGTCAACCGTCGGCAGCACGCCCGCCGTGATGGAGCCGATTCGTGACGGGCTGGGCGACAAACTGGCTGGCGTCTTCGACGAGACGACGCCCGAGAAGCGGCTCTCGACCGCGCTCGACGCCCGGGACGCGTACCGCGAGCACGACGCCGACGTGCTCGTCGCGCTCGGCGGCGGCAGTAGTCTCGACGTCGCGAAAGCCGTCAGCGTACTCGCTACGGGCGGCCAAGACGCCGAGGCAGCCGCCCGGGAGTTCGCCGAGACCGGGACGCTCTCCGCCGACGGCGACCTCGAACCAATCGTCGCCGTGCCGACCACGCTCGCTGGCGCGGACCTCTCCGTGGTCGCTGGACTGAACGCTCACCCCGAGTCCGGGCTGGTCGACGTGCCTGTCAGCGGGGGGCTCTCGGACCGCCGGCTGATGCCGTGCGCGGTCTGCTACGACCCCGCGCTCGTCGCCACCACGCCCCGGGACGTGCTCGTCGGCTCCGCGATGAACGGCTTCGACAAGGGCATCGAGACGTTGTACGCCGCGAACGCGACGCCCGTCACGGACGCGACGGCTGCCCGCGGGCTCGGGCTTCTCGCCGACGGCCTGCGCGAGTTAGGGCGTGGCAGCGTGGACGCCGATACCCTCGAACCCGTCTTGGAGGGGCTGTTGCTCGTCCAGTACGGCATCTCGCGGCCGGGAGAGACGACGCTCTCCGTGATTCACGCGTTCGGGCACGGACTCACCGACGGCTACGCGGTCCAGCAGGGCGCTGCCCATGCCGTCGTCGCGCCGCACGTCCTCCGCCACCTCTTCGCGGAAGTGGACGGTCGCCGCGACCTGCTCGCGAACGCGCTCGGCGCTGCGGATGCCGACGACCCCGCCGAAGCGGTCGTGGAGGCTGTCGCGGACGTTCGGGACGCCCTCGGCCTCCCCGACTCGCTGGCCGACGTCGCTGGTCCCGAGCCCAGCGAGTTCCCTGCGGTCGCCGAGACTGTCGTCGCGGACGCCTTCATGGCGAACGCGCCACCTGACCTCGACCTCACGACCGACGACGTGGAAGCAGTCCTCCGGGCGGCCTACTGACCCGGCCGTCGGTGCTCGTGTGGGACAGCCGCCCCCGCTTTTAAGCGGGACGCCCCGGTATCGTTGGGTATGCGAAGTTTCAAAATCGGGAGCGCGTTCGGCATCCCGATAAAACTCGACGTCACGTTCCTGCTGATTCTCCCGGTGTTCGCCTACCTCATCGGGATGCAGGTCGACGTCTGGATAGAGACGCTCAACAGCGTGCCGTTCAACGCGAACCTCGACGCCGCCGCGCTCACCGACGGCAACATGCGGTGGTACCTCGGCATCGCCGCGGCCGTCGGCCTGTTCGCCGGCGTCGTCCTCCACGAACTCGGGCACAGCGTCGTCGCGATGCACTTCGGGTTCCCCATCGACTCCATCACGCTGTGGATTCTCGGCGGCATCGCCAGCCTCTCCGACCAGCCCGAGGAGTGGAGCCAGGAACTGCTCATCGCCATCGCCGGCCCCATCGTCAGCATCGCGCTCGGCGTCTTGTCGTTCGGCGCGCTCCACTTCTTGCCAGCGTCACTGGACACGTTCCGGTTCGTCTTCGGCTACCTCGCGCTGATGAACTTCGCGCTCGCCGCGTTCAACCTCCTGCCCGGCTTCCCGATGGACGGCGGCCGCGTCCTCCGCGCGCTGCTCGCCCGCAAGCGCTCGTTCGCCCGCGCCACCCAGATTGCCGCCGAGGTCGGGAAGCTGTTCGCGCTCCTGCTCGGCATCGTCGGCCTGCTCGGGTTCAACCTCATCCTCATCGCCATCGCCTTCTTCATCTACATCGGCGCGTCCGGCGAAGCCCAGCGCACCGTCATGAACGCCGTCTTCCAGGACGTCAGCGTCGCCGACATCATGACCCACGACGTCCACACCGTCGAGGCCGACGACTCCGTCGCCGAACTCATGGAGCGCATGCTCGAAGAACGCCACACCGGCTACCCCGTCATGCGCAACGGCAGCGTCGTCGGCATGGTCACGCTCGACGACGCCCGGGACGTCGACCCGGTCGAACGCGACGCCATCCACGTCGAGGACGTCATGTCCGAGGAAGTCTACACGATTTCCCAGTCCAGCAACGCGATGGACGCCCTCGACGCCATGCAGGAGCACGGCGTCGGCCGCCTCGTCGTCGTCGACAAGGCCGACGAGATGGTCGGGCTCGTCTCCCGCACGGACCTCATGACTGCCTTCGACATCATCCAGTCGACGGGCGTCAGCGAGGAGCCCAAAATACCCGGCGCGAGCGGCCAGTCCGCGCCCTGACTACTGGAGCGCCCGAATCTCGATGCGGCCGTTCGTCGTCCGCATCGTCACGTCGTGGGTGCCGTCCCCGAGCGTCCCCGTGACGTGTGCGTTGTCGCCGCTCCGGTTCTGAACCTCTACGTCCTCGATTTCCACGTATTTCGTCTCCGTCCGCGCGTCCAGCGTCGCGTCGACGTCCGGCGACAGCGCCGCCTCGACATTCCCGTTCTCGGTGCGCACCAGCACGTCGCCGGGGAGCGGCGCCGGCACGTCCGCGGCGACGTCACCGTTCGCGCTCGACACCGTCGAGACGGGGCCTGCATTCCGGACGGTTACGTTCCCGTTCGCCGAGCGCGCCGTGCCCACGCCCGATACGTCCCGCACCTCGACGTGGCCGTTCTCCGTCTCTACGGCTGCCATCGCGGCATCCTCGGGAACTAACAGGTCGAGGTCGACGCTCACACGGCTGGTGTCACCCCCGATGTCGACGGCGACTGTGACCTCGTCGCCGCCCTCGTCCACTGCGACGGTCACGTCGTCGAGGCGGCTCTCGCCGGGCACTGTCACCGTCGCGTCGACGCTCCCATCCGGCCTGTCGCGACCGGTCACGTCCACGTCGCCGTTCGTGTTCTCGACGCGAATTCGGGTGCCGTCGGGCACGTCGAAGTACTGCTCGCGGGTTTCCTGCACCGGGTCGCCGAACAGGCTCCCGGCGTCCGTGCAGCCGGCCAGGACGGTCGTCGTGCCGGCTGCGAAGCCGGCGAGGAGGGCTCTGCGTCGCATACCGGTGACGCGTAGCGAACGTGTAAAGTCGTTGCCGTGGCGTGGCACGCGTTCAGATGCGCGCGCACAGCGGTCGCTGTGTGGCTCGAGTATATGAAAAGGTCCAGGGGCGAGAATCGAACCCGCGTCTCAGCCTCCACAAGGCTGAAGGATAGTCCACTACCCTACCCCGGACACTGCATCCATCTCTAGCCGACTGGAATTCAAATACGTTACGACACGCGCCGGGCCACCCACGTTATCTGAACGACAGTTCACATCGGAACGACTATCTGAACGAGAATTCAGGTAGGCGTATGGCTCAGAGTGCCGACCGGCTGCGACGACTGCTCACCGACGAACTCGGCGAGTGCTGCGACGGCGACGTCGAGCGGCGGCTCGACGAACTCCACGGGCTCGCTGACGACGCGTTCGACGACGACACCCAGTCCGTGTTCGCGGTGCTCGGCAACGACACCCGCTACCGGCTCGCGCGCGTGCTCGCCGCCAGCGACGGCGAGCGTTGCGTCTGCGAGCTCGAACCGCTCGTCGACGTCTCCGACAGCGCCGTCAGCCACGCGCTCTCGGACCTCGTCGACGCCGGACTCGTCACCCGGCGGAAGGACGGCAACTGGCGGTACTACGACACCACCGCGCTCGCGGACGACCTCTTCGCCGCCGCCGACCGCGGGGAGACTGATGAGTAGCGCTCACGAGCACGGCCCGAACTGCGGCTGCGAGGCCTGCGGCGACCCGCGCTCGATGGACGTCCTCGACAAGTACCTCACTGTCTGGATTTTCGCTGCGATGGCTGCCGGCGTCGGCCTCGGCTACGCCGCGCCGTCGGTCACACAGCCCATTCAGGACCTCCACCTCGTGGAAATCGGGCTGGTGTTGATGATGTACCCGCCGCTGGCGAAAGCCGACTACTCGCAACTGCGCGCGGTGTTCAGCAACTGGCGCATCCTCAGCCTGAGCCTCGTGCAGAACTGGCTCATCGGCCCGACGCTGATGTTCGGGCTCGCCGTCGTCTTCTTCGGCGGCGTCGTCCCCGGGCTGCCCGCGCGCCCCGAGTACTTCCTCGGACTCGTGTTCATCGGGATGGCGCGCTGCATCGCGATGGTACTCGTCTGGAACGAACTCGCGGAGGGCTCCACGGAGTACGTCACCGGGCTCGTGGCGTTCAACAGCCTCTTCCAGATTCTCACGTACGGCGTCTACGTCTGGCTGTTCGCGCTCGTGCTCCCGTCGGCGTTCGGGCTGGACGCGCTCGCCGCCGGCATCACCACCTTCGACGTCACTCCGATGCAGGTCTTCGAGGCCATCGTCGTCTTCCTCGGCGTCCCGTTCGCCGCGGGCTTCCTCACCCGGTTCGCGGGCACGCGGCTCCGTAGCGAGGACTGGTACGAGAACGACTTCGTGCCGAAAATCGACCCGCTGACGCTCGTCGCGCTGCTGTTCACCGTCGTCGTGATGTTCGCCACGCAGGGGAACAACATCGTCGCGGCGCCCGGCGACGTCTTGCTCGTCGCGGTCCCCCTCACCGTCTACTTCGTCGTGATGTTCCTCGTGAGCTTCGGCATGGGGAAGGGCATCGGCGCGGACTACTCCACCACCACCGCCATCGGCTTCACCGCCGCCTCGAACAACTTCGAACTCGCCATCGCCGTCTCCGTCGCCGTCTTCGGCGTCGGCTCCGGCGTCGCGTTCGCCACCGTCGTCGGCCCGCTCATCGAAGTGCCAGTTCTCCTGGCGCTCGTGAACGTCGCGCTGTACTTCCAGCGCCGCTACGACTGGACAGACCACACCACCGGTAGCCTCGACGCCCCACTCACCGATGACTGAAACGACTATGCTCGCCTTTGTCTGCGTGCAGAACGCTGGCCGCTCTCAGATGGCGTACGCGTTCGCCGAGCGCGAGCGCGCGAACCGCGGGCTCGAATCCGAAATCGACCTCGTGACCGGCGGGACCGACCCTGCCGACCACGTGCACGAGGAAGTCGTCGCTACGATGGCCGACGCTGGCTTCGACATCGGAGACCGCTCGCCCAGAGAAGTCACCTTCGAGGAAGTCCGGGACGCCGACTACGTGATTACGATGGGCTGTTCCGCGGAGGACGTCTGTCCGGCGGGCTGGGCGGGCGAGAACCGAGACTGGGACCTCGACGACCCCGACGGCCGCTCTCCGGCCGAGGTCGCGCGGATTCGGGACGACGTCCGCGAACGGGTCGCTGACCTCTTCGACGAACTCGCCGGCGACTGACCGGACGATACGCTTTTCCACGGCTGCCGCCTACTGTCGGGTGACTGTGGCCGTTACGGACAAAATCTACGTGAAGAACCACCGCCAGATAGCGTCCCAGATAGACACGCGCTTCCCGAAGAGCGCGTTCAGCGGCGCGACCCTGGACATCCTCTTCACGGGCGACCTCTCCGACCTGGACGAAGCCACCCGCGACAAAGTGCTGGACTTCTCCGAGGACTTCCTGGACTGCGGCTGCGAGTCCAACCCCTACTGTGGCCACCCCGAGCGGAAGTTCGTCAAGTACCTCCTGGAACTGCGCGCGCAGGGACTGGACCCCGAGTCGATGGTCGACGTGATGACCCAGGACTACATGGTGTACGCCTACCCCGGTGACATCTACTCGTTCCTCGACGACGCGGTCCGCACGCTCGAAGCCGTCGAGGACCTCGCCGAGGTGGACGGCCGCCAGGAGCAGGCCGAGCGCGCGACCAGAGAGAAACGCGAACTGTCGCGGTAGCTACCCGAGCTGGTAGGGCTCTTCGTCGTCGTCGCCGTCCAACTCTTCGAGGTGGATGACTTCCTCGACGTCGCCCTCGGACTCGACCTGCTCGCGGAGGTGGTCGATGTATTTCTTGTGCTCCTCGAGCTGGTCGCGGAGGTGTTCGGCTTCGAGTTCGAGACGCTCGTGCTCGCGCACGAAGCTCTTCGGGACCTCGACTTTCGGCGGGAACTCCTCGCTCTCCACGGACTCGGGCTGGTTCTCGGGGACGACCCGGACCTGGCCGTCGTGGGCGACCAGCGAGTCGACGTAGTCCCGGAACACGGCGGACAGCGAGAGGTCGCGCTCCTCGGCGATGTCCCGGAGCGCGTCGAACGTGTCCTCGTTCACGCGGAACGAGATGGTCTTGTTCTTGTTCCCCATCTACCGCCAGATAAGGAAACGAGCCCTATAAGCGTTTGTCAGACAGTCACGCGTCGGCGGGTACGTCGCCCTCGGTATCGAAGTCCTCCAAGGCTTCGAGGAGCGCGCGGCGGTACGGGGAGACGTCCTCGCCGTACTCGGCGCGGGCGCGCTCGGCGTACTCGTTGCCCTCGTCGTCGAACGCGTCGAGGCGTTCGAGCGTGCGCTCGGCGGTCTCGACGACCCAGCGGTCCCGGGTCGCCTCGTCGACGGCCGTGATGGACTCCGGCCGCAGGGAGACGTTCACGGACCCGTCGTCGGTCTCGAAGGTCCGCGGCTTCCCGACCACGGCGACGTACTGCGGCGTGTCGGCGTCGCGGAGCGCGGACGCCGCTTCCGGCTGGTACTGGCCCGCGTACACGAAGAACGTCCCGGTCGGGTCGACGACGCGGCCCCGCCAGTACTCCGAATCTTCGCCGATGTCCTCGGTCTCGGTGAGCGTGCCGACGACGAACACGCGGTTCGCGCGCTCCCCGGTCGGCAACAGCGCGTACAGCGGCGCGCGCTCGTCGTCGGACTCCTTGAACGTGAATTCGGCGTCGTTGAATTCGGCGGCGAAGGCGCGGCGTGCGACCTCGCGAGTGGGTGCGTTACTCATGTTATATCGACCTCGCTTCGATGAGGACGGCTTCCGGGTCCGCGGGCTCGCCCAGCTGTTCGGTGTCGTTGGCGAGCACGTACCGGCCGAACGTCGGGCCGGTCACGCGGTAGTAGCGCCCGAGCACCGTCTCGCGCATCTCGTCGGCGACGACGGTGGTGTCGAGGGCGTCCTTTGCCATCTGTTTGGCTTCTTCGAGGCCGATGCCGGTCAGCGCCTCGGTCGCTTCCTCGTCGAAGATGACTTCGTGGACGTCGCGGCCGTCGTCGAGCACGCCCTTGATGCGGAGGTCGAACTCGCCCTCCACTTCGCCGTGCTCGTTGCAGCGGCCGTTCTGGAGGACGCGCGTGCAGTCCTCCTCGGGGCAGCGCTTGATGAGCCCGCTCCCGGACTGGATGTCCACCAGCGCGCCCTCGACCTCGTCCTCGTTGTCGCCGACGTCGAACTCCTCGTCGACCTCCTGGATGGAGGTCGTGCGGTTGAGCTTCACGGAGTACCGGCCCTGGTACTCGTCGGTGACGACGTTGCCGAGGCGGTAGGTCTGGCCCTCCTGGAGGTCCTGGAGGTCGGATTTGGCCCACTTGGTGAATTTGATGGTGCCCGTCGGGTCGCCGAGCAGGCCGACCTGCCCGACGGAGTCCGAGCGGGGCTCCCAGAGTTCGACGACCTTCGCAGTGAGGTCGACCCACTGCTCGGGCTCGTCGACGTCCTCGATTTCGACGGTCTCGTTGCCGCCCCCGCCCGCGAGGTCGTCGCGGTCGAGGCCGGCCTCGTCGAGGTAGTGGTTCTCGACGGAGCGCCGTGCCTCGTCGAGCGGGACTTTGTACTCGGAAACCAGTTTCTCTAGCCGTGCTTCTACGTCGTCGACGGTGGCGTCGACGTGCTCGGAGAGCTCGTCGTGTATCTCCGTAGCGGTGTCTGAAAGGTCGCTCATGGTCGTATTCGTCTCCGCGTGTTTTCGGTGGGAGACGTATTGGGGTTGGTGCGCTACCGTATTTAAATTGTCGTAACCGTGGTGAAAGTGGAGGTCGGGACCGCCTCGACGAGCACCCCAACACCGAGGACGAGGAGTGCGACGCCGGATACCACGCGTAGCAGTACGGCGCGCTCCTCGAACAGGCTGCGCGCTCGGCCGGCCGTCGCGCCGACCGCACCGAGATACGCTGCCGTGAGCACCGCGTACGTCCCACCGAGCACGGGGACGTTCGTCGCCGCGCCGCCATCCACGAACTGCGGGAGGAACGCGAGGAAGAACACCGCGACTTTCGGGTTGAGGACGTTCGTCGTCACGCCCGCGACGAACGGCCGCGAGACGTCACTCCCGCTTCCGAGGCTGCCGCCGCCGGCGAGCGTCCGGACGCCGAGCCAGCAGAGGTACGCGCCGCCACAGAGCTTCAGCGCCGCGAACGCCACCGGCGACGCGGCGAGCAGCGCGGCCACACCGACGGTCACGAGTCCGGTGTGGACGAGTACGCCCGCGCTGACGCCGAGCGCGGCGAGCGCACCCGCTCGCTGACCGCCGGTCGCGCCCGCCGAGAGCACCAGCACGGTGTCGGGCCCGGGGGCGAGCACGAGCGCAGCCGCAGCGAGCACGAACGCCGCGAATCCCGCGTCGAACACGACCGCTCCGACGCGGCCGCGCCCGGTAAGCCTCGCGGTCGCCGCAATCCCCCGCGCGAACAGGCCTATAACGCGAGCCGTGCAAGCCCGACTCGATGCACTGCTCGCCCACGGTCTGCGACGAGATGCCGCACGCGAACCCCGGTGGTTCCGCGTGGTGACCACGGCCGCCGTCCTGCTCGCTGGCGGCACCGGCACGCGGCTCTACCCCGCGAGCCGCAGCCACCGCCCGAAGCAGTTCCTCGCGCTTGGGGACGACGACCGCAGTCTCCTCCGCCGGACCGCCGACCGCGCCGACTTCGTCGACGAACTGTTCGTCGTCACGCGCGACTCGTACGCCGACCGCGTGCGCGACATCGTCCCCGAAGCGACCGTGCTCGTCGAACCAGCCGGCCGCGACACCGGCCCGGCGCTCGCGTACGCCGCAAGCGAAGTCCGCGAGCGCCACCCCGACGCCGTACTGCTCTGCCTGCCCAGCGACCACGTCGTCGGCGACGGCTTCCGCGCGACGGCCGAGACTGCCGTCGACGTGGCCGCCCGCACCGACGCGCTCGTCACGCTCGGCATCGAGCCGGACCGCCCCGCTACCGGCTACGGCTACATTCAACCCGGAACCGACCACGGCGACCACTACGCGGTCGACCAGTTCCGCGAAAAGCCCGACGAGGAAACGGCCGAGGAACTCCTCGACGCGGGCTGCTACTGGAACGCGGGGATGTTCGTGTGGACGCCCGACGCGTTCCTCGACGTCGCCCGCGACGGCCCGCTCGAGTCGGTCGTTGACGCGCTCGAAACCGGGGGCGACGTCGCTGGTGCGTTCGACGAGATCGATTCAGTGAGCGTCGACTACGCGGTCTTGGAGCGCGCCGACGACGTGCGCGTCGTTCCGGCGGACTTCGAGTGGGACGACGTCGGAGCGTGGGACGCGCTACTCCGCCTCGCCGACGAGAAGAACGCGACGCTGGGCGACACACTCGCCATCGACGCGTCGGGGAACGTCCTCGCGAGCGACGACAAACACATCTCCGTCGTCGGCGCGGACGACCTCGTCGTCGCGGCGTTCGACGACCGCGTGCTCGTCGTGCCGACCGACGACGCCCAGCGCGTCCGCGAGGTCGTCGCCGAACTCCGCGCGGACGACCAGTTCTGAGCTACTCGCCGTCGCCCTCTCGGACTTGAATGTCGCCGTCGCTGGTCACCGACACCAGAAGCGGCGCGTGCACGCCACGGCCTCGGACGGCGGACCCGGCGGCGTCGCTGACGCGCTTCATCACTTCCGGAGCGGACAGCGAGACCTTCACGTTCGCCTCGTCGCAGGCCGCGTACACCATGTCCGGCACGTCGTAGAGGTCCGTGCCGGCGTCGATTTCCACGCGCACCGGCGCCTGCAGCGCCTCCGCGAACGCCACCGTCTCCCGGGACTTCGCGACGTTCTCGCGCGCGCTCGCCTCCACCTTCGAGATGTTCGCGCGGGACGTCCCGAGCTGGTCGGCGATGGCGGCCTGGGAGGCGCCGCGCTCGCGCAGCGCCAGCACCTCCGCCTGCCGCCGCGTCAACACGCTCTCGTCGGCGTCGAAGCCGGCGCTGGCAAGCACCTCGTCGGCGTCCGGAACCCCCTCGTCCATGCGTGGACCGACGCCGCCGGAACGCAAAAACCCCGTGGACGGCGCCCCAGAATCCTTTTACGCGAACGTGGCTTTCCCCCACCATGAACGAGAGGCCTGCTCCTGGATGGGGTCGCAGGCTGTGACGGTTCGCGTCGACGCGCTCGACGACGGCCCGGGAATCCGAATTCGCGACACCTCTGAGGGTGAAGCGGTAGCGCTGCGTACTGACTGCGAACCGAATCTGGAACCCGCGAGTACGGACGGGTTCACGATGCCGGTCGACACCGCAGTTGCTATCGACGCTGGCGAACTTCACGCGCCTGTGTTCCTCTCGCCAATATTCTGGCAGGACGGCGAAGTCGTGCACCGCGCGACGCGCGACGATGCCCCACGACTGTCCCGTGGAACGTACGAAATCGACTTCTCGCCGCCCGCGGCGAAGGTGTACGTGCGCGTCGAGGATGCTGAGCCGACCGCGGAATTCGTCGACGACCACACCTACCTGGATTTCGGTGACGCGAGTCGCGTCGTCGTGGGGGTTCGCTCACACCACGAGACGCCGGCGGGGACGGTGACGACGACGGAGGACCCGCGAGATTTGATGGCTGCGGTGTCGACGCTGGGGTCGGCGCTGAAGACGGAGTCGCCGGACCGGTCGTGGCCGACGCTGCGGGGGCATCCGCCGGCGATTCGACGCGGCGACGAACTCGATATCCCCGAAGCGGTCGCCGCCCCCGAAACTGGCGTGCACATCGAGGTCCCACCGGAGTACGGGGCCATCTACACGGTGGCGCCACTGGCGTACTATCTCGGCGCGACTGTCGAATCGGGGACTCGGCCGCGAGTGGTCGCGGACGGACAGAGTTTCGATCTGAACGTGAACGACCTTCCGGGGAGCGTACGGTCGGTGTTGGAGCACGTATTCACGCTGGACTGCGTCGTCCGAATGGCGGGCGTCTACCCGTTTCGGACGACTGCTGTCGACGAGTTGGAGGAGCGAGTCGAGTTAGAGTACGAGCGGCTGTTCGAGCTACCGCTAGACGAACGTACCGCCGAGTACTTCGAGATTCCGCGGTCGGCGACAGAGGGAATTCTGGAGTGGCACTACACGGCGGACGTGGCGGCAGACCCCGAGTACGCATCGGCGCTGCCGTACTTGGTGGACAAACTCGCACTCGTACGGAGCCCACCACAGCGGTCCCAGCAGGTCGACCTGACCCCCTCTCCGGATGCTGCCCGGGAGAGTGACGGCGTGCTCGCTCGTTCGGTCGTCGACACCACGTCAGCACCGCTCTCGGGTGTCGTTCCGTCGGACACGGGGACGCCCGGTCGTTCGTGGGTCGCGGGCGACTTTTCGCCGAGCGCAGCGAACCCGACAGTCGGGTCGTTCCGGCGAGGGTTCGACTGGCCACAGGGCGACGACCCGCTGGACGTACACGTGGTGTACAACGACGCACGGTTGGACGCCAGCGACGAGACTGCCTACGACACCCACCAGACGGCGGAGACGAATCTCAAGGTGTCGTACTCGCTGACGACGGCGGAACTCCGGGAAGCGCTGTACGAGGAGACGGACTTCCTGCACTTCGTGGGGCACGTCACCGACGACGGGATGGTTTGCCCCGACGGGACGTTGGACACGCGGACGCTCGCGAGAACGGACGTGAAGGCGTTCTTGCTGAACGGGTGTCGGTCGTACGAACAGGGGCGGGCGCTGCTAACCGCGGGGAGCGTCGGGGGTATCGTCACGGTCGACGACGTGGCCGACGACGTGGCGGGGAGGGTCGGCCACGACATCTCGTTGCTGTTGGACAGCGGATTCCCGTTGTACGCGGTGCTGGACGTGCTCGACCAGATTGGCACGCCTGTGGAGCGCTACTCGATTCTCGGCAGCGGGACACTCGCGTTTCGTCAGAGTGCGAGCGGGCTGCCGATGCTGTACGATTTCAACGTCGACGAGTTCGACGCCGACTCCGACACTACCTCGGTGACTATCCGACAGTACCCCTACGACGAAAACGGGATGGGTGCGTTCGCCGCTCCGACGTACACTCCTGTCGATGGGGTCATCGCTGACGCGAGCGCTCGTTGCGACCCAATCTCGCGGTCGGAACTCGAACGGCTGCTCGACTCCTCCCCGGCACCCGTGCTACTCGACGGCGAGCTCCGGTACACGCCGAACCTGACGATGGCGGACTTCGAGTGAAGCGCCGCCCCGCGAGGCGAATGTTTTTAATCGAAACATCCTATGTCCGGATATGTACTGGAAAGCGGCCGCCAGCGGGGGCCGCGACGCGTGACGTTCCACGTCGACGTGCTCGACGAGGAGCACGGAATCTGCGTACGGGACACTGTCGAGGGCGAACAGTTCCCGCTGTACACGGACCGGGCCGTCGACCCGACGCCCGCGTCGACTGACGGGTTCACGATGCCCGTCGATACTGCGGTCGCCGTCGAAGCGTGCGAACTCCGCATGCCGACGTTCGCCAACGTGGTTTTCTGGCGCGACGGTGAAGCCATCCACCGCACCGAATCTGGGGCGCCCACCGAGCAACTGCCGCAGGGCACCTACGAGGTCGACTTCTCGCCGCCCGACGCGAAGCTCTACGTGCGCGTCGAGGACGCCGCGCCGTCCACTCGCTTCGACGACGGTCGGTCGGTTCTCGAGACGGAGGCCGCGACGCGGATGGTGCTCGGTATTCGGTCGCACCACGAGACGCCGGCGGGGACGGTGACGACGACGGACGACCCACGAGATTTGATGGCTGCGGTGTCGACGTTCGGGTCGGCGCTGAAGACGGAGTCACCGGATCGGTCGTGGCCGACGCTACGGGGCCATCCGCCGGCCATCGAGCGAGGAGATACGCTGAATATCCCGCCGGAGGTCGCGCCCCCGGAGACGGGAGTGCGCATCGAGGTCCCACCGGAGTACGGGGCCATCTACACGGTGGCGCCACTGGCGTACTACCTCGGTGCCACCGTCGAACCGGGGAACCGGCCACGAATCGTCGCGGCCGGCCGCAGCCGCGACTTCTGTGTCGACGCCCTCGCCGAGAGCGTGCGGTCGATACTGGAGCACGTGTTCACGCTGGACTGCGCGGTGCGGACAGCTGGCGTCTACCCGTTCCGGACGACAGTCGTCACGGCGTTGGAGGAGCGCGTGGAGTTGGATTACCAGCGGCTGTTCGAGCTGCCGCTGGCCGAGCGCACGGCCGAGTACCTCGAGATTCCGCGCTCGGCGACAGAAGGATTGCTCGACTGGCACTACACGGCGGACGTCGAAGCGGACTCGGCGTACGCACCGGTGCTCCCCTATTTGCTCGACGACCTGGCGCTGGTGCGGAGTCCGCCGCGGCGGGCCTCGGAGGTCGACCTGACGCCGTCCCCGAACGCGCTCCAGTCCACGGACAGCGCGCTCGCACGGTCCGCGAGCACGGCAGCGCCGACGCCGCGCTCGGTGGTCGTGCCGGAGGACGCCGAGACGCCCGGCCACTCGTGGGTCGCACCCGGGCACGCGGTCCGCGCGTCGAACCCGACGGTGGGGTCGTTCCGACGGGACCTCTCGGCGTCGGCTGACGCCGGCGCGCTCGACGTCCACGTCGTGTTCAACGACGCCCGACTCCAGCAGGGCGACGTCTCCCTGTTCGACTCGCACCCGTACCGGGAGACGGACGTGCGGGTGTCCCACGACCTGTCGACGGCGGAGCTACGCGAGGCGCTGTACGAGGACGTGGACTACTTCCACTTTGTGGGCCACGTCACGGACTCGGGGATGATGTGCCCGGACGGGGCGCTCGACACCCGAACGCTGGCGCGAACGGGCGTGAAGGCGTTCTTCCTGAACGGCTGTCGCTCCTACGAGCAGGGCCGCGCGCTGTTGACTGCCGGCGCTGCCGGCGGCTTCGTCACGGTAGACGACGTGGCCGACGACGATGCGCGGTCAGTCGGCGAAATGGCGGCGACCCTCCTCGGCGTTGGGTTCCCGCTGTACGGGATTCTCGACGCGCTCGAACTCGCCGGCACGCCGGCCGACCGGTACACGATTCTCGGCGACGGGCAGAGCAACGTTCGACAGAGCCACTCCAACGTCTCCATTCTCCACGAATTCGACACCGACGCCGTCCGGGCAGCGTCCGGGGCGTGGCCAGTGTCCCTCCATCACTACCCACACAGGAAGAGCGGCATCGGCGGGATGTCGGCGTACTTGCACACGGACACGTCCTCGGCCGTCTACGACGCGTCGGTCCGGGAGACGACGCTCCCGCAGTCGGCACTAGACGAGTTCTTCGCAGACTCGGGTATCCCGGTACTCGTCGACGGGACTGTCCGCCTCACCGACGACCTCTCGGTCGAGCAGTTCCGCTAGTTGCCCCAGAAGTTCTCGCGGCTGCCGAGCCGCTCGCTCTCGGATTCTTCCGCTTGCTCGTCTTCGTCTTCCTCTCTCTCGACGTCCTCGCGGTCTTCCTCGCCTGGTTCACCTTCTTCGCCCTCCTCGCCTTCGGGCTCGTCGGGGAGCTTCTCGACGAGGTCGGCGCGGGCGTAGTTCGACTTCACCTTCGTAATCTCGGCTTTCACGCGGGCCGGCGGCAGCACACCGTCGACCATCACGATGAAGCCGCTCTCCTCCTGCCGGCCGACGCCGGCGCCGCTCTCGTGCATGTCGTCGACTTCCAGCACGACCTCCTCGCCGGGCACTACGGGCGCGGTCTTCAGGTCGTTGATGGGCTGGTTGTAGTGGTTGCACCACTCCATCCCGCCGCGGTCGCCGTAGTGTTGACACCCCATCCCTTCGATTTGCTCCTGGAAACTGGGGCATTCGTCGGCGAGTGGACAGTCTGCCATACAGGGAGTTACTGGCCGGCCGGCTAAACCCTTGCGGCACGCCGTCGCTGTCCCGGAGCGGCGTCAGCGCACCCGCGCGCTCGCCGGCAACGGCCGGCCGCGCCCCTAGATGAGTTGTTCGAGTTGGCGGCGTCGCCGGGCGAGGTCGAGGTGGGGGTCGAGGCCGTCGTCCGCGGCGAGCCGGTCGAGAACGAGCAACACGTCGACGCCCCGCCGTTCGGCCTCGGTGGCGACCTGCTCGGCGTCGCTGCGGTGGACGACCAGCCGGTCGAGCAGCGCGAGCAGACACGCGAAGACCGCGCCGGTCTCGCCGTCCGCGGGGAACGCGTCGCTGACCCGCGTGAAGTCCGGATACTCGTCGGGCGCCTCGTCGGCCGGCGATACGTGTAGGCAGTTCGTGCACAGCGTCGCCGCGGGCCGCTCGTCGGGGAGGTAGTCGCTGACGGCGTCGGGCACGGGAAAGGAGACTTCGTCGCCGCCGCAGTTCGGACAGCTCATACCCGGAGAACGGAGGGGTCGTACTTAGCCGGCGTGGACGAGACCGGTCAGTCCGCCAGCGCTTCCTCGGCGGCCTGCGCGGCTTCCTCCTCCTCTTCCTCGTCTTCCTCTTTCTTCGCTTTGACCTTCTTCATGCGGAAGATTTCCTCGCGCTCCTGCTCCTCGAGCTTCTGCTCGATGTACTCCTGGCCCTCGTACAGTTCGGGGAGGAGCTTGAACTCCAGGGCGTTCACGCGGCGCTTGGTGGTCTCGATTTCCGTGAGCATCTTCTTCATCGCGGTCTCGACTTCCGCCGCGAGCACGATGGACTCCAGGAGTTCCTCGTAGGCTTCCGCGGCTTCGTCGATGCGCGCGCTCGTGCCGAGGATGCCGTAGCCACGTTCGTCGAGGCTCTTGCGGACCTTCGAGGACTCGATTTGCGGGACGACGACGCCCATGATGTTCCGGGACTCGACCGTAATCTCGGGGTGTTCTTCGAGGGCCGCCGCCGCGCCGCGGACCGACATGTCGCCCTCCATCGCGCGCGCCATGTTGATCTTCTTCTGGGCGGTCTCGTAGTTGGCTTCGAGGTCCTCGCGGACGTCCTGTGCCTGGTCGAGGATGTCCATGAACTCCATGATGAGGCCGTCGCGCTTCTGCTCGAGCGTGTCGTGGCCCCGCTCGGAGAGTTCGATGCGGTCCTCGATCTCCATGAGGTTCTTCCGGGTCGGTTTGATGTCCTGGGCCATCTGTTCTCTTGGCAGCAACTTCTGGACGGAGGGAGGTAAACGTTTCCTGTCGCTGCCGCCAACTACAGCAGTCCTGCCGCGCGGTCCATCCACGTGACGGCGGCGACGTGGGGGAGCGTCAACACCGCGACGAACGCGAGGTACAGTCCGGTCGCGCCTGCGAGTGTCGTCGGCGGGTTCGGGACGGCGACCCAGAAGCCGGCGAGCAGCGCGAGCGCGGCAACTGTCAGGGGCGTCGCCTCGCGCGCGAATCGCGCGAGGGGCTTCCGGAGGTCGCCGGCCGCGAGCGCGTGCCGCGAGGTGCCGTCGACGGCGACCGCGCGGGCGACGTGGCGGACCGCGTGCCACAGACAGAAGTACACCCCCACAGCGAACACAGGTGGAACGACGAGGAAGAACGCCCACAGGCCGACGGTTTCGGCGGCGTCGACGCGCCACGCGGTCGGCGGCGACTCGGCGGTCGCGAGCCGGTTCGCGGCCAGCGTCCCGACGGTTACGACTGCGAACGCGACGCCGAGCACGAGCCGGGCGTCCGGTGTGAACAGCCACAAGTCGCCGACGTTGCCGCCGAACGGCGCGGCGAACGCCGCCACTACCTCGCGGTACGTCTCCGGGTGGCCCAGCAGCGGCACGAGCATCGGCAGGCCGCCGCGGACGACGCCGGTCGCCACGCGTCGCGCGCGCGAATCGAGATAATCCGCGTCCAGCAGCACGGCCAGCGAGTAGACGTCGCCCTGCCCCCAGTGGAGCCACGTCAGCGCGACGAACGCCAGCGCCGCTGCGACCGGCCACGCGAACCACGCCGCTGCGTACGCGCCGCCGAGTACGAGGTAGAGGCAGCCGACGACGGCGAGCCAGCGCCCGGTCACTCGACCTGCGACCGCGCGCGGGAGCGCGACGTAGTCGATGGCGCCGTGCGGGAAGCCGAACAGCACGACGCTCGCGACCAGCGGCGCGTACCGAAGCGTCGTCGGCAACTCGACGCCGGCGAGCGTTGGAAGCGCTGCGACGGCGACCCCAATCCAGCCGGCAGCGAGCACTGGACGCGCGAGCGTGCGGCGGACGTCCTCGTCGAGGCTGTTCACGCCCATCGCGCGACCACCCAGTCGTAGAGGAGCAGTCCCTGCACGACGAAGAGGTTTGTCACGAGGAAGAACGCGCCCTCCTCGACCGGGAGGCCCGCGACGGCGACGCCGGTCGTGTACTCCGTCGAAATCGTCCAGATACCGTCCGCGAGCGCAATGCGGTCCACGGTGGCGAAGTACAGCGTCGGCACGCCGACGCCCACTGCGACTGTGCGCGGGCGTTCCCAGAGGTACTGCCAGCCGACGGCCCACTGGAGCGCGAGCACGGGTCCGGCCCACGCGAGAATCGCGCCGAGATAGAACGTGCTCGCCGTCCCGAGGAACGCGGCGCCCGCGGCGGTGACGACAAGGCCGGCGAGCGCGCCGACTGCAGCGTCACGCTTCGAGGGACCGAATCCGGCGTCCGGCGGGCCAGCAATGAACTGCACCCACAGTCCCGCGACGACGGTCTGCATCGCCACGAACGCGTACTCTTCGATTGGCGCGAGCCACAGCGTCCCCAGAACCGTGTCCGCGCCATACGTCCAGACGCCGCGGCGAATCAGGTAGTTGTCCCACGGCGTCGTGTACGCCAGCGCGAGCACGACCAGCACGCCGACGCCGGCCAACGACCACCAGTCCTCGCGGTGGTTACGGAAGCGGAGCGCGGCGAGCGCGAGCAGCGGCGGCGCGACGAACGCGGCGAGGAACTGGAGGTACGTCGCCATCAGGTCGCCCTCGGTTCGTCCGTGCGCACGCGTGGCTGGTCGACGGTGGTCGTCTGCAAAAGATACGTGGACGGCACGCCGCGGGCGCGGCGGTTAGTCGGCGGCCGCGGCCTCTTCGGCCTCGGCCTCGTCCTCGACGTAGTACTGCTCGATGAGCTCCTCGTCGACGCGGTTGAGCTCCTCCTTCGGGAAGAGGCTGAGCAGCTCCCAGCCGAGGTCCAGCGTCTCCTCGACGCTGCGGTTCGTGTCGAAGCCCTGGTCGACGAACTCCGCCTCGAAGCGGTCCGCGAAGTCCAGGTAGAGGTTGTCGCGGTCGCTGAGCGCCTCGCGACCGACGATGTTCACGAGGTCACGGAGGTCCTCACCTTCCGCGTACGCCGCGTACAGCTGGTCGGAGACGTCGCCGTGGTCCTCGCGCGTGAGGCCCTCGCCGATACCGTCGTCCATCAGCCGGCTGAGGCTCGGGAGGACGTTCACGGGCGGCGTCACGCCCTGACTGTTCAGGTCGCGGTCCATCATAATCTGGCCCTCGGTGATGTACCCCGTGAGGTCCGGAATCGGGTGGGTGTCGTCGTCGCCGGGCATCGTGAGGATGGGAATCTGGGTGACCGACCCCTCCCGGCCCTCGATGCGGCCGGCGCGCTCGTACAGCTGCGCGAGGTCGGTGTACATGTACCCGGGGTAGCCACGGCGGCCGGGGACTTCCTCGCGGGCCGCACCGATTTCGCGGAGCGCCTCGCAGTAGTTGGTCATGTCCGTCAGGATGACGAGGACGTGGTAGTCCTTCTCGAAGGCGAGGTACTCCGCCGTGGTGAGCGCCATCCGCGGCGTGACCGTCCGCTCGACGGCGGGGTCGTCCGCGAGGTTCATGAAGACGACGCTGCGTTCGAGCGCGCCGGTGCGCTCGAAGTCCTCCATGAATTCGTTGGCTTCCTCGGCGGTGATACCCATCGCGCCGAAGACGACGGCGAATTCGCTGCCGCCCTCTTCGCTGGCCTCTTCCTCGGGGACGGAGGCCTGTCGCGCAATCTGGAGCGCGAGGTCGCTGTGGGGCAGCCCCGACGCCGAGAAGATGGGGAGTTTCTGCCCGCGCACGAGCGTGTTCATGCCGTCGATGGCAGAGACGCCCGTCTGGATGAACTCCTCGGGGTACTCTCGCGCGTGGGGGTTGATTGCTTCGCCGACGATGTCGCGGCGTTCCTCGGGCACGATGTCCGGGCCGCCGTCGATGGGTTGGCCGGAGCCGTCGAGCACGCGACCGAGGAGGTCCTCGGTCACGGGCATCTTCAGGGTCTCGCCGAGGAACCGCACCGAAGCGTCCTGCCCGATGCCCTCGGTGCCCTCGAACACCTGAATCGCGACGAACTCGTCGCTGGATTCGAGCACCTGACCGCGCTTGACTTCGCCGTCAGGTGTCTCGATTTCCACCATCTCGTCGTAGGCCACCGGCTCGTCGATGTCGACGTACACCAGCGGGCCGCTGACTTCCGAGATTGTCTTGTACTCTTTCATTAGTAGAGGTCCCGTAGTTGCGCTGTGAGGTCGTCTTTCAGCTCCTCGATGTACTCGTCCCAGTCCTCCTGGACGCCCATACGGTTGAGGCGGGGCGCCGCGTCGACGTTCTGAATCTCGTCGACGGGGACGCCGGCTTCGAGTGCGTCGAAGGCCGCGTCGTTGAACGTCTTGATGGCCGTGAGCATCTTGTACGTCTTCGCCGGCTCACAGTTGGTGTCGACGTCGTGGAGCGCGTTCTGCTGGAGCCACGCCTCGCGGAGGTACCGCGCCACTTCGAGGGTGAGCTGCTGGTCGTCCGGCAGCGCGTCCTTGCCGACGAGCTGGACGATCTCCTGCAGTTCGGTCTCCTCGTCGAGGACGTCGACGGCCCACTGCCGGACCTCCGGGAAGTCCTCGGAGACGTTCTCTCGCCACCAGTCGTCGAGCTGGTCCTTGTACAGCGAGTACGACTCGTTCCAGTTGATAGCGGGGAAGTGCCGGCGTTCGGCGAGGTCTGCGTCCAGCGCCCAGAACGTCTTCACGATGCGCAGCGTGTTCTGGGTGACCGGCTCGGAGAAGTCGCCGCCCGGCGGACTGACCGCGCCGACCACGGACACCGACCCCTCGTCGTCGTTGAGGGTGGTGTAGAGGCCCGCGCGCTCGTAGAACTGTGCGAGGCGAGCGGCGAGGTACGCGGGGTACCCCTCCTCGCCCGGCATCTCCTCGAGGCGCGAGGAGATTTCGCGCATGGCCTCGGCCCACCGCGAGGTGGAGTCGGCCATCAGCGCCACGTCGTAGCCCATGTCGCGGTAGTACTCCGCGATGGTGATGCCCGTGTAGATGCAGGACTCGCGGGCCGCCACCGGCATGTTCGACGTGTTCGCGATGAGGCACGTCCGTGCCATCAGCGGGTTCCCGGTCTGGGGGTCTTCCAGTTCAGGGAAGTCCTCGATGACTTCCGTCATCTCGTTGCCGCGCTCCCCGCAACCGATGTAGACGACGATGTCCGCGTCGGACCACTTGGCGAGCTGCTGCTGGGTGACCGTCTTCCCGGAGCCGAACGGCCCCGGAATCGCGGCCGTCCCACCCTTCGCGAGCGGGAACAGGCCGTCCTGAATCCGCTGGCCCGTGACGAGCGGCGTCCGCGGCGTGTGCTTGTCCTTGGACGGACGCGCACGCCGAACCGGCCACTCCTGGCGCATCGCGATTTCCTCGCCGCTGTCGAGCACGGCGACGGGTTCGTCGACCGTGTACTCGCCGGCGTTCACTTCGGTGACCTCGCCGCCGTCGCTGCGCGGCGGCACGAGCACCTTGTGCTCGATGCTAACCGTCTCGTCGACGGTGCCGAGGACGTCACCGGCCTCGACGTGGTCGCCCTCCTCAACGACGGGCTCGAACGACCACTCCTTCTCCAGGTCGATACCGGGCGCGTCGACACCGCGGTCGAGGAACGCGCCCATCTCGCCCTGCAGGACGTCCAGCGGGCGCTGGACGCCGTCGTAGATGGAGTCCAGCATACCGGGGCCCAGGTCGACGGTGAGGGGTTCGCCCGTGTTGTCCACAGGGCCACCCGGGCTGATGCCCGAGGTCTCCTCGTAGACCTGGATGGTTGTTACTTCGCCTTCGATTTCGATGACCTCGCCCATCAGGCCTTCGTCGCCCACGTAGACGACGTCGTTCATCTGGGCGTCGAGGTCCGTGGCGGTCACGACCGGACCACTCACGCTCTCGATTACGCCGGAGTCAGTGATTTCTTCTGCTTGACTCATTCGTTGGATTCGTCTTCTTCGGCCATCAGGTCGATCCCGATGGCTCGCTTGATCTGGTCGCGCAGTCCGCTCCCGCCGGCGGCACCGCCGCCGATGGTCACGAACGTCGGCTCTACGCTCGTCTCGACTTCCTCGCGGACCTGCCGCGAGAGCGCGTCGAGATCGTCGTCGTGCATCACCGCGATGCCGACGTCCTCGTCTTCCAGCACCGACTCGACTGCGTCGTCGAGCGCTTCGTCTTTCTCGTCCTGCGGGACGTTCTCGAATTTCCGGACGCCCGCGAGCCGGAACCCGGTAGTGAAGTCCGGGCTGCCGACGACTGCGATTTCCTGGCTCATAGGATGACCAGCTCCTCTTCGATTTCCGCCTCGCTCAGGCCGGCTTCGCGGCCGCGAGCGATGGCACGGATGTTGTCCACTTCGCGTTCCTTCGCGAGGACGTACGCCAGCACCGGACAGACCGACAGCGGGTAGACGTACGAGAGGTGGTCGGAGTACTCCAGCAGCGCCCGGTCGAGGGCGTGCTCGAAGCCGATGAGGCTCTCCGCGTCCTCCAGCTCGTCCAGCGCCTTCGAGAGCTCGTCGCCGTACTTGCTCTCACGGATGCGCGTGACCAGCGTCGAACGGTCCGCGACGAGCTGGCCGACCTCCTTCCGGTCGAACAGCGCGCCGCCGTCGATGAAGTACTCCGCGGGGTCGACGTCGGCACCCGACCGCGCCAGCCGTAGCGCGTTCCGGACGTTCCGGAAGTCGATTTCGGCTTCGAGGAACTCCCGGTAGAGCTGCGCGGCCTCGCCGCGCGCGGACTCGTCGGGCACGAGGTTCTCGTAGTACGCGCGGTCGACCGCGTTCTCCAGCGGGACCAGCGTCCCGGACTCCTCGTAGGCCTCGAACGCGCTGTCGAGGTACGTCTCGAACAGCGTGCCGTCGAGTAGCTCGACGACGGACTCGATGGACTCGGCGGCGACCAGGCGGTCGAGGAACGCGTCCTCGAACTCGCCGGCGTCGATGAGGTCCGAGCGGACCTCCTCGTCGGTCGCGCCCGAGTAGAGCCCGCGAAGCACGGTCTTGACGTTCCACGCGTCGAATTTGCGGAGGTAGCGGACGACCTGCTCGTAGAGCCGGCCCTCGCTGTACCGCAGCAAGTCCTGGAAGTCCTCGGCGAGCGTCTCGTTGAGCGCGTGCTCGACGAGGTCGACGCCGCTGAACCGCGAGCCCAGCGCGTTCACCGCGTCCTCGTACTGGGTCTCCTCCATGAACCGGGCGATTTCGCCGGTTCCCATGCGGAGCAGTTTCCGGTACTCGTCGTCGCTGAACAGGCTGGCTCGGCGGTGGCGGACGCGGGCGACCACGTACTCGTAGTTTGCCGACCCGTACACGCTCATTGCTCCTCGTCGAAGAGGCGTGCGCTGATTTCCTTCAGGTTGTTCTCCCAGACGTCGTCGATGACCGAGTCGAACGTGTTGTTCACCCGGACCCGGGACGTCTCGCTCTCGACAACGACGCCGCCGAGACAGTCGTGCTCGCCGGCGTACTCGTAACCGTCGTAGTCGTCGAGGATGTCCGAGATGAGGTCCTCGTCGTCCGCGCGGCCGTAGACGCTGACGTCGGCGTCGGCGTCGAATTCATCGGCCGCAGCGTCGAGGAGGCCGCGAGTGAGTTCCTCGCGGTCGTCGCCGTCGATGGCGGCGATTTCCTCCTCGGCGGTTTCGCGGACGTCCTCGAGGGCGTCGCGGCGCGCTTCGAGGCGCATCTGCTTGGCCTCGAGTTTCGCGCTGGAGAGGCGCTGCTCGCGCTCCCGCTCGATTTCGCGCTCGGCGTCGGCTTCGGCCTCGGAGAGAATCTCCTCGGCGTCGGCTTCGGCGTCCGCGACAATCTCCTCGGCGCGCGATTCGGCATCGTTCCGAATCTCCTTCGCGCGCTCGCGGGCCTCGTCTCGAATGTCCTCAACTACTGTTTCCAAGCTCATAGATGAGAGGGGGGACGGTGGTTTAGAATGCGGACGGCACGACGAAGACGACGACCAGCGCGAGGATGACCAGCGTCTCCGGGAGGACCGTCAGAATGAGGCCCGTACCGAAGAGGTCCTGGTCTTCCGCGATGGCGCCGACGGCGGCGCTACCGATGCCACGCTCCGCGTACCCTGCGGCGAGGGCGGCGAGACCGACGGCGAGTGCGGCGGCGGACTTCGGGGTGATTGCGGGGCTGCTGCCTGTCGTTTGCTGTGCGACCGTGACGAATTCTGGAATTGTGTCGAACATTTTACTTAGTCCTCAGTGGTGTAGTTTCGCTGGTAGCCGAACGGGTGGTACTTCTCGCCACCGCCCTCATAAAACTTGTTAAAGAACTCCACGTATTCGAGGCGTAGCGTCTGTAAGCCGGCCGATGTGACGCCGAGCGCCAGCACGAGGAGGTGCCCGAGTACGAGCACGACGATGCCGGCGAGCACCCCTGCGGTGCCCATGTGAATCAGGCCGGGGAACAGCACCTCGCCCCCGTGGGTGTCGGTGCTGAACAGCATGAAGTGCGTCTCGTGCTCGATGACTGCCGAGAACAGGCCGAACATGTACTCGACCGTCTCGGGTTCTTCGAGGTGGAGTTCGTAGGCGCCGAACACGAGCAGATTGACGACGTACGCCATGCCCGCCTTCGCGAGCAGGACCGCCGCAATCCGCGTGTAGGAGACGGTGTTGACGAGCGCGTACGTCGGGCTCTCGAGGAACCCGGCAGCGCCCTCGCCGATTGTCACGAGTACGAGGCCGACGAGCGCGAGCGCGAGCCCCACGATGCCCACGATGGGCGGGAGCTCGAGCGCGCGGTAGAGCAGTTCGGGGCGCGGACCGCCGCCGGACTGCATGTGCGTGCTGAACAGCCACGCGCCGACCCCTGCCATCAGCAGGAGCGGACCGCCGCTCTCCGTGACGGCGGCCTTGACGCCGTGCGAGCGCGTCTCGTTGACGAGCCCGAACAGGTAACCGATGGCGAGGTGCGCGATGCCGAACAGGAGACTCGCCGCGAGCCACAGTTCGGCGAACGCGCCGACGTGTAACCCCTTCTTCAGCGGGGCGTCCGCGAGGTGGAACACACCGTGCCACAGGTACTCCGTGACGAGGTGGAGCCCGAATATTTCGCCGTACAACACGCCGAACAGGGCCGTGAATCCGCCGGCCCACATGGCGACGCCACCGAGCTTCGAAATCATCTCGCTGTCGAAACCGCGGTACAGCCAGAAGCCGAGCGCGGCGTACAGGATGCCGTACCCGAGGTCACCGATCATGAACCCGTAGAACGCCGGGAACGTCAGGAACAGCACGACCGTCGGGTCGAGTTCCGTGTACTTCGGTCGGTTGATGACCTCCGTCAGCGCCTCGAACGGGCGCGTCGGCGCGGGGTTGTCCTGGATGACCGGCGGGCTGTCGTCGGCGTCGAATTCGGCGGCCGTCCCGCCGTCGGTCGCGGCCTCCTCCACGTCGTGCCCCTCTTCGACGGGGCCGTGGTGGCCGTGACCGGACGGCTCGTAGTCCGCCTGTTCGAGTTCCTCGACGGCAGCGTGCTCGCCGACGGCGTCCTGGATGCCCTCGACGAACGTCGCGTACTCGTCGCTGGGAATCCAGCCCTCGGCGACGAACGCGCGCTCGGTGGTCGCGAACTGCAGCGGGACTTCGGCCTTCTGGACGTCGATGGAGAGTTTCTCCTCGGCGGCCAGCAGGAAGCCCGCGTGCTCCACGCGGAGGTCGTCGAGTTCGCTCTCCACGCTGTCGAGCTTCGACTCGATAGTCTCGCGCTCGTGACGGAGGTCCTCGACGTACGCCTCGGGGCTGCCCTCGGCGTCCGGGACCTCCAGTCGCGCGAACTCCACGCCGACGAGCGCGTCGTCGAGCGCGTCGGGGTCGTCGCTGCGCGGGTACGCGAACACCGCGAGCGTGTCGTCCCCCTCGAAGACCTCGAACGCCTCGATGGGTTCCGCGGTCCGGAGTTCGTCGCGGACGTCGTCGGCGTTCCCCTCACCGACTGCGACCTGCAGGCTGTCGTAGCCGCTGAGCAGGTCGAGGTCGATGCCGAGGTCCGCGAACGGTTCGACGGCGTCGATTCGCTCTTCGACGTCGCGGAGTTCGTCCTCGAGCTCGCTGTACCGGTCGTCGAGCTCGTTGACTTCGACGCGAATCTCCTCGAGTTCCGTCTCGAGGGCTTCCTCGGTGACGATGCGGGTCGGGCCGGCGTCGGCCTCGTCGATGTCGAGAGTCGACTCCAGCGACCGCACCGTGACGAGCTTCTCGGAGGCGTCGTCGGCACCCTCCATCGGGTTGCCGTTGTCGAACCCCTCGATTTCGCCGTCGTAGTCCGAGAGGTGGACGAGATTCAGGTCGTGAATCGTCTCGATGACGTCGTCGATGACGCGCTTCGAGCCCGTCACCGACACCTTGCTCATGCGCTCAGGTCTGAGCATGTACCGCCTCCTCGAACTGTTCGACGGCGTACGCGACTGCGTCCTCCTCGTTCTCGTCCGCGAGGGCTTCGAGCTGCTCGCGCTCGGCTTCGCCCTCTTCGAGGATGCGGTCGCGCTCCGCCTCGATGTCTTCGCGTGCCTCTTCGAGTTTTTGTTCTTTCAGCTCGCGAGCCTCCTCCTCCGCTTCGTCGCGGATTTCATCGGCCCGCTGCCGGGCTTCGGACAACCGTTCCTCGCGGTCCTCCTCCGCCTCGGCCACGATGTCGTCGGCGTCCGATTCAGCCGATTTGATATCTTCGAGAACCTCTGGCCTTGGCATACACTCTTACCGGGCGGAAGTTTGGCCACGGCCTATATGGTAGTTGCGAAGTTCGCGGGCGCTAACGCAAGCTATTATGCGTCCTCGGGCGCAATTCCGGAGTAATGGGAGTCCTCGAAGACAAGGCGCGCGCCCGCACCTTCTACAAGTACCTCTCGAAGGTGTACGACCGCGTCAACCCGTTCGTGTGGAACGAGGAGATGCGCGACGAGGCGCTCGAACTGCTCGACCTCGACGCCGACGACCGCGTACTCGACGTCGGCTGTGGCACCGGCTTCGGCACGGAGGGACTCCTCCAGTACACCGACGACGTCTACGGCCTCGACCAGAGCCGCCACCAGCTCGCCAAGGCGCGGGAGAAGCTCGGCAAGCACGACCCCGTGGCGTTCCACTACGGTGACGCCGAGCGCCTGCCGTTCAAGGACGACACGTTCGACGCCGTGTGGTCGTCGGGCTCCATCGAGTACTGGCCCAACCCCGTGGAGGGGCTGCGCGAGATTCGGCGCGTGCTGAAGCCTGGCGAGTGGACGGTCGTCGTCGGCCCCGACTACCCGAATTCGACGGTGTTCCAGAAGGTCGCCGACGCCATCATGCTGTTCTACGACGAGGCCGAGGCCGACCGGATGTTCGCGGAAGCCGGCTTCGTCGACGTCGAACACCACGTGATGCAGGCGAAACCTGGGAGTCCGCGGGCCATCGTCACGCTCGCGCGAGCGCCTGTCGACGAGAGCGACGACGCCTCGGCCTGACTAACACCGACGCCTCTACCTGACGACTACGACGCCTTCTCGACGGTCGTCTCGCCGACAGCGACGACCTGTCCGCTGACGAGCACGCGCACGGTGAGCGTCGCACCTACCCGCAACTCGGGACTGTTCGGCCCTGCGACCTGTAGCGACGCCGTTTCACCCACGTCCACGACGAGTCGGCGGCGACGTTGAACGGGCCGGTCGGCCCGCCGCGGAATCCGCGCGCCGCGAAGTAGGGCACGGGCGACTGATGAGCCAGCGGCTCGCCGTCGACCGCGACGCGAACGGTCGCACTCTGGACGTCAAGCGGTTCCCCGGAGAGCAGCTTGACCGTGACGCGGCCGTCGCTGGTCGCGTCGGCGTCTACCGCGCGTTGTGGCGGCGGGTCTTCCGGGGAGCGCGGGAACGGCGGTCGCGACGGCTGCCGCGGCGACGACGGTGACCGCGAGCAGGAGCACGACCGCGACGGGCGCGTAGCCGCGAGCCACGCGCTCCAGTGGTCGCGCTCTCCTACAAGAACGCTCGGACGATTCGGAACGTCAGGGCGACGGTCGTGCGGTCACGTTGACTTCCAGCGTCGTCCCGTCGTGCACTGTCGTGACGTTGTACTCGCCGGCCGGACTCTACAGCCAGAGCCGGCCGTCGGCGCCGGTGTCACCGGCGACCGTCCCGTTCAGTGAGACCGTCGTGTCGAGGGGTTCGCTGGCTTCGTTCTCCATCCGAACGAGCAGCGGCCCGCCAGCGTACGTTCGGGACGTGGTCAGTGTCGCGTTGTTCTCGGTGTCGTTCCGTTCGGCGTCGGCGGGGAGCTGTGCGAGCGTCTGCTGGTGGTGTTCCGCGTAGACGCGCTCGGTCGTCGTGTCGATGTACGCCGTGATTTGGCCGTGGCCGTAGTTCGTCCGGTAGTAGAAGGCGTACCCGCCGTGTGTCTCGGTGATGCACGGCGACGTCGACTGGTTCGCCGGCCACGGATACTGCGCCTGGGTAATCGCCGACGCCTCGGAGAAGTCGCCGCCGAGACTGTCATCGGCGTTGTCCGGGCGGACGGTCTCGCGGACGTACTGGCTGTCGTCGATGGTCGACAGCATGATGCCGTTGCCGGCGGTCACGTGGACCCGAATCTGGTCGCGGTCGCCGTGGACAACCTTGGCGACGCGCTCCCGGACCGGCCCCTCGACGGTCGCCAGTTGTGCGCGGAGTTGGTACACTCGCGTGCCGGTTTCGGAGAAGCTGTTCCCGATGGCGTAGGTGTACAGCGTTCCCGGGCTAGACGTACTCCAGAGCATTGAGGAGAGGCTGCTGGCTTCCGCGTGAACCGCGCCGAGCGTGCGGACGTACGCTACGGCGGTCATCTCGCCGTCCCGGTACGCGTCGTTGGCGGCGGTCGCACGAGCACAGAGTTTCGCGACGCGTTCGTCGGCCTCGTCGGTGGCGTTCTGGAGGATTTCGCGGCGAGCGGACCGGTTGTCCGTCGCCACGAGGCGCTGTTCGACCTCGCCGAATTGGAGGTCGATGGCGAGGTCAGCGTGACCGGTTTCGAGCGTGCTCGTCACGGACGCGTTCGGTTCGTCGTAGGCCGCTGCGTCGGCCTCCGTGAGGAGGAGCACGTGCGAGGAGCGCTCGGACGTACCGACGATGGGGTTGTCGCTGGGTTCGGCGGGTGTAGCGACGTCCCGCTGGCGGCGAGCGTGGCCGTCGTCGCGACGACGAGGAGGACGGCGGCGAGGGCGGGGCGGACGCGGGACATGAGAACGCGTTCGGCCGCACCCGACAAAACGATGAGGAGACGACGAAGGCAGCGGAGTCTCGGTCGGAGCGCCGCCGGTTCACGCGCCGGAACGTCTTGTTAGACCGCTGTAACGACTGTGGCTGCGGAATTCGGCCGCGTCGCCGGCGAGGTGGCAGATTCCACGGGATAGAAAATACTTTGCACGAGCGGGGTGGACGGAATTGGTATGCGGCAGGCCGCCCTCCTCGTCGCCGTCGTCTGTCTCCTCGCCGTGCCCGTGGCCGGTGCAGTCGGAGCGCCCGCTCCGCAGTCGGCCGCCCTCCAAGAAGATACCGAGCCGGCAGCGTCGGGCGTCGACATCACCGTCCAGATTCAGTCCGACGGTGCGGCGCGCTGGAACGTCTCTGCGAAGTACCCCCTCGAGGACGCCAACGCCACCGCGGCGTTCGAGCGGCTCCGCGAGCGATTCGAAGCCGGCGAGACGGACAGCGAGTTCTCCGTGGACGTGTTCCGCGCGGTCGCCCCGTCGGTCAGCGAAAGCGTCGGCCGGGAGATGGAAATTCGGGACGCCAGCCGGTCCTCGCACATCGTGCGGGAAGGGAACAACTCCACGGGCGTGCTCACCATCGAATTCACGTGGACGAACTTCTCGCGCGTCGAGGAGGAGCGACTGGTCGTCGACGCGTTCTCCACGGGGTGGTTCGGCGACCTCGCGGCGAACCAGACGTTGACGATTCGGCCGCCCGACGGCTACGACACTGACCAGGTCGAGCCTGGGCCCGACAGCATCGCGAACGGTGCGTACCGATGGAACGGGCCACAGACGTTCGGCTCCGACGAACCGACGGTCGTGTTCACCGAAGCCAACTCCGTGGTCGGCGTCTCGATGGCCGCGCTCGTCGTCGTCGGTCTCTTCGCGCTCGTCGCGGGCGGCGCGTCCGTGTGGGCGTACTACCGTGGCGAGCCGGCGCTCTCGTGGCTGCGCCGCGTTCGCGATAGCATCCAGAGCAGCGAGTCCGGCGGCGAGGCTGCGTCCGGCGAGCCGTCCGTGGAATCCGAAGCGGGGACCGAACCGACGAAACCGGCCGGCGGTGCCGCGGCGACGACGGCGGGCGAAGCCGCCGAGTCCGAACCCAAGGACGTCGACCCCGAGCTGTTGAGCGACGAGGAGCGCGTCGAGCGACTACTACACGAGCACGGCGGCCGGATGAAACAGTCCGAAATCGTCGAGGAGACGCGGTGGTCGACGGCGAAAGTCTCCCAGTTACTCTCTTCGATGGCCGAGGAGGGCCGCGTCGAGAAGCTCCGCATCGGCCGCGAGAATCTCATCTCGCTGCCCGGAGAGGGCGTCAACGACGACCTCGACGAGGAGTAACGTCCCGCCGGAACGCCGGAGAAACTGTTCGTGCGCTCCTCGCGGTTCCGAAAACGTTTACCTCCGTCCCGGAGCACTCACGCACGATGAAGGTTCTCGTCACCGTCAAGGAGGTCGCTACTGTCGAGGACGACTTCGAGATTTCCGGCACGGAAATCGAGGAGACGTACCTCGACTACGACCTCAACGAGTGGGACGACTACGCCGTCGAGGAGGCCGTCCAGCTCGCGGAAGCCGGCGACGATGTCGAAGTCGTCGCGGTCACCATCGGCCCCGAGCGAAGCGAGGAAACGATTCGGATGGCGCTGGCGAAGGGCGCCGACCGCGCGGTCCGCGTCTGGGACGACGCCATCGCGGACGTCGAACTGCTCGACGTCGAGACGAAAGCACGACTGCTCGGCGCTGTCGTCGAAGCCGAGAACCCGGACCTCGTGTTCTCGGGCGTGCAGGCCAACGACGACGGCTTCGGCGCGACCGGCGTCGCGCTCGCCGAAACAGTCGGCTTCGAGTGGGCAGCGGTCGTGAACGCCCTTGACACCGAGAAAGTCGTCGACGAAGGCGTCGCCTCGGTCCGCCGTGAACTCGAAGGCGGCATCGAGGAACTCACGGACGTCGAACTCCCCGCGGTGCTGGCCATCCAGACGGGCATCAACGAGCCCCGCTACGCCAGCCTCCGGGGCATCCGCCAGGCGCAGTCGAAGGAAATCGACGTGCAGAGCCTCGCCGACCTCGGAGTCGGTGCCGAAGATGTCGCCAGCAGCCTCGACGTGACGGCGATGTACGAGCCCGAGACCGAGAGCGAGGCCCAGTACCTCGACGGCGACGCCAGCGAGCAGGCCGCGAAACTCGCTGACGTGCTCCGCGAGAAGGGGGTGGTCGGCGAATGACTGATGTACTCGTGGTCGCCGACCACCGACGCGGCGACCTGCGCGACGTCAGCCTGGAACTGCTCTCGGCGGGCCGCGACCTCGCGGACGCCGCGGGCGGCGACCTCCACGCGGCCGTGATTTCGGGGAACGTCGAGTCGTTCGCCGAGGACCTCGACCGCGAGGGCGTCGACCAGATTCACACGGTCGCGTACGGCGAGGAGTTCAACCACGACGTCTACGTGCAGGCGGTTGAGGCGCTCGCCGCGGACCTCGCGCCGGAATTCATCGTGGTGCCCAACAGCGTCAACGGCCTCGACTATGCGCCCGCCGTCGCCACCCGGCTCGACCGCCCGTACGTTTCCGACGCGGTCGACCTCGACTACGCGGACGGCACGCTGGAAGTCACCCGGGAGATGTACGGCTCGAAGGTCGAGACGACCGTCGACGTCGCCGAAGGCCCGTTCGCGGTCTCCATCCGCGGCGGCGAGTGGCCGCCCGCGGAAGGCGTCGGCGACGCCGAAGTCAGCGAATTCGACATGGACGTCGACGAGGACGCCGTCCGGTCGAACGTCAAGGGCTTCGAGGAGGTCGGCGGCGGCGACGTCGACATCAGCGACGCGGAGTTCCTCGTCTCCATCGGTCGCGGCATCGAGGAGGAGGAGAACCTCGAACTCGTGGAGAAACTCGCGGAAGTGACGGGTGCGACGCTCTCCTCGTCGCGCCCCATCGTGGACAACGGCTGGCTGCCGAAGAACCGGCAGGTCGGCCAGTCCGGCAAGCAGGTGACCCCTACCGTCTACCTCGCCATCGGCATTTCGGGTGCGGTCCAGCACGTTGCCGGGATGAAGGGCGCGGACACCATCATCGCGGTCAACACCGACCCGAATGCGCCCATCTTCGACATCGCGGACTATGGTATTGTTGGGGACCTCTTCGACGTCGTGCCCGCGCTCATCGAAGAGTTCGGCGGGGAGCCGCCGAGCGTCTGAAGCCGGCTATCGACTCAGTTCTCGTTCTTTAGGCTGTTTTCGAGCGTGTCGAGCACGGCGGGCCACGCGTCTTCGCTGGCACGGACGGTGCCGCGCGAGGTGCCGCCGGCATGGTCGACGTCATCGATGCCTGCGACGGGAGCGTACGGCGTGCCGATGAGGTGCCCGCAGTCGTCGTAGGTGCGGTGCTCGTAGTCGTGGGGGAAGTCGTGGGCGTCGAGACGGTCGACGACGACTTCGGAGAGCCGGCTGGCGTTCCAGATGTTGTCGTCCTGCCCGGAGAGCAGCAGGATGGGGCCGCCGGCGTTCTCGACGGGCGGGACGTTCCCGTCGAGGTCGCGGTCGTCGAGGTCGGTGACGATGGGGTGTTCGTCTGCTTCGATGTGGGGGACTGGGACGCCGTCGTGCGTCCACGCGGGCTCGCCGCTCGGGATGTCCCACGGGACGCCGCTGCCGGCGTAGGAGACGACTGCGCCGACCCAGTCGCGGTGGGCGGCGAGCAGGAGTGCGAACTCGGCCCCGCGCGAGGCACCGACGAGGCCGACAGAACCGTCGGCGACCTCGGGCTGGTCGCGCAGCCAGTCCGCGGCGTCGTCGCCGTACGACAGCGGGACGCGTTCGAGTTGGTCCGGGAGCGCGTCGTGGTCCTCGCCGAAGTACGTGAGCGCGAGCGCGGCGTAGCCGTTCGTTGCGAGCTGTTTCGCGGTGCCGTCGGCGCGCCGGCCGCCGGACCCGTGGAGTTCTATCACGCCAGGGTGTGGGCCGTCGCCCGGTGGGAGGTAGAGCGTGCCGACGAGGCCGTCGCGCTCGACGGGTCGTGTTTCGATGTCGCCGTCGTGGAGGACGCGCGTGACGGTGCGGGTCACTTCCGCGTCGTCCGTGGTCGCACGGAGGGTGACGTCGACGTGCTGGAGGCCGCTGAGTCGCGCGAACGGCGCGTCCGCGTCGCTGGTCATCGACCACAGCCACCCCATCGCTTCGACGGCGTCGTAACTCCCAGTGTCGGGCGCGTGCTCGGCACAGTCGACGTTGCCGTCGCCGTCAGCGGTGAACGTCGCTTCCGAGGTCCACTCGACGCCGTCGGCGTCTTCGAGCGTCGCTACGAGCGTTACCTCCTCGCCGGGTTCCGCGCCCGTGACGCGAACAGTAATTGGTTCGTCGTTCGGACTGGCGTCGCGGGCCTCGATGTCGAGCGTTCGGTGGTCGGTTTCGGGCGGACTAGCTGCTGACTGTCTGTCCTCTGTCATGGTGTCGTTGCGCTCTCGGCTGGTGGGCGATGCGATGGACAAGAGTGTACGCGGTCCTGTGACGGCTTCTCTGGATATACGGGCATCCGCAAAAAGAATTGTGAAAAAGTTTGAGTTTATCCTTCACTTACATATTCGTAGCGCGGGTTAATAGGGATTTTCGGACTTCGTTGACACGTTCGCTCGGTGCCGGCGTAATCTCCTGTGAGTCGCGGCTGTGGCGACGCGGGCAGCGAGCTTCGACCACCGAGTTCTGTCGGACCGGGAGCGACGCGTGCGCGCCGCTGGCCGCGGAATCCCGTCATATATTTCCGCGCGAATCCCCGAGAGACGGATAATGGAGTACGTGGAGGCGCGCCGCGCCGCCATCGAGCAACGGCTCGCGGAGACCGTCGCGGCCGTGGAGCCGTCGGAGCTCAGCGACGAACTCGAACACGTCGTGCTCGCGGGCGGCAAGCGCGTGCGCCCGACGCTCACCGTGCTCGTCTGCGAGGCCGCGGGCGGGGACAGCGAGGACGCGATGGGGTTCGCGGTCGGCATCGAACTCGTCCACAACGCCTCTCTCGTCGTCGACGACATCATCGACCAGTCCGCGCTCCGCCGCGGGAAGGCCAGCGCGTGGGCGGAGTTCGACCACGGTCCCGCGCTCGTCGCGTCGAACGGCCTGCTTGGGGAGGCGTTCGCGCTGTTCTCCCGCGACCCCCGCGCGATGGAGTGCGTGACCGACGCGCTCGTCGAACTCGGCGAGGGCGAAGCCATCGAACTCGTCGACCGCCCGGAGACCGAGGAGGAGTACATGGAATTGGCGCGCCGGAAGACGGGCGCGCTGTTCCGCGCGGCCGCCGAACTCGGCGCGGTCGCGGCGGACGCCGACGGCCGCTCGATAGAGGCGTTGGGCGAGTACGCCGAGCGCGTCGGCGTCGCGTTCCAGATTCGGGACGACGTCCTCGACGCCACCGCGGAGAGCGAGGCGCTCGGGAAGCCCGCGGGCATCGACGAGGAGATGGACCGCCCGAGCATCGTGCGCGTCACCGACCGGTCGCCCGCGGAGTTGAACGCGCTCGCCGAGCGCGAGAGCGAGCGCGCGATGGACGCCCTCGACAGCCTCGACCTGCCGGCCGGGGAAGCCTACGACTACTTGGAGTACCTCGCGGAGTTCGTCGTCTCCCGGGAAGCCTAAGCGGCGTCCGGGCCGCCCTTCCGGTCGGCGCGCCACGACTCGACGACAGCGAACGTCAACGTCGACAGCACGCTCACCAGCGTCCCGGCCGTCAGCACCGCGGCGAGTTCGGTGAGCGTGACGTACCCGAGGAAGAACGCCGACAGCATGTGCAGCACGGCGGCGATGGAGAGCACGTAGAACGGCGCGTTCAGGTACCGCCAGCGGAACCGCTCGGCGAGGTACTCGTCCGTGACCTGGCCGAGACTCGTGGTGAGTCCCGCCGCCGCGAACCACCGGACGGCGCCGTACGTGAGCGCCGCGACGACCGTCGAGGGTGCGAGCGACCCAGCCGTGCTCTCCCGGACGGTCGCGAGTTCGTTCATCCCTTCGACGCCGCCGATGACGAGCAGGGCGGCCGCGACGACGTACGTGATGAGCGTCACGCGGCCCGTGTACAGCCCCGAGCGCACGCGCTCGACCGCGGCGTCCACGGTGGATTCGAGGCCGAGCCCGCGGAACAGCGCGTACAGTCCGACCGCTGCCGAGGAGACGCCCAAGACCGCGCCGGGGAGCCCGAGCACGTCCGCGAGCACCGCCAGCGGATAGATGAGCAGGAGGATGCCCAGCGGCACCAACAGCGTCCCCCGGGTCTCGGGGTCGTTCATCACCTGCTTGAGCGTGTAGTACATCGACTCGAGGTCCTGGGCCTGCCGCACGACGACGCGCTTGACGGCGTCGATGGGCACCCGCGAGCGGATGACCGGGACGACGGACTCGTCCTGTGCGCCGTCCGTGACGACGACCGCGCGAACGGGGTCGTCGCTCTGGATGCTCGCCAATACTTCGTCGACTTCGCGTCCGACCTTCCGGTTGGCGGCGACGTCGCCGCGCTCGAGGCCCGTGACGGCGGCGACCTCCACCTCCTCGTCGGTGCTGTACTGGTCGTGGAGGTGGACGCCCTCGAAGAGGACGTTCACGTCGCTGTCCTCGGGGTCGGCCTCCGCCAGCGACACCGCGGCGTGTTCGACCTCGTTGCGCCCGACCACCGGCGTCGGCACGCCGGTCTTCCGTCCGAGGTCGTCGTCGAGGTCCACGCACAGCACGAGCAGCATTCGCTGGGAGGTACGGGAGGGCGGTATAACTGCTTTCGGGAGCGCACACCGAGTCGGACGTACGTCCAGTTGGATTCGCACAGTTTTTCAGCCCTCGGGGAGTAGAGGTGTTCCAACGAATGATTTCGAAGGGCTGCGAGCAGTGCGCGAAGGGCGGCAAGATGGTGCTCTTCGTCTACGGGTACTGCGACCAGCGTGACTGCTTCTACTGCCCGCTGGGCGAGAACCGGAAGAACGTCCAGCAGGTGTACGCTAACGAGCGTCCCGTCGAGGACGACGAGGACATCGTCAAGGAAGCGAAGCTGATGGACGCGCTCGGCACCTCGATTACGGGCGGCGAGCCCCAGGAAGTGCTCGACCGCACGTGCCGGTACCTCCGCCTGCTGAAAGACGAATTCGGCGAGGACCACCACACACACCTCTACACGGGCATCACGGGCGGCCGCGAGAACATGCGCCGCCTCTCGGAGGCTGGCCTCGACGAGATTCGCTTCCACCCGCCGTACGAGCAGTGGGGCGACCTCCACGGCACCGAGTGGGAGGAGATTCTGTACATTGCGCGCGAGGAGGGTCTGACCCCGGCGTTCGAGATTCCCGGCATCCGCGCCGAGCAGGAGTTCCTTGACTTCCTCGACGAGGGAGCCGCCGACTTCTGCAACGTCAACGAGTTCGAGATGAGCGACGGCAACTACGAGCGTATGCAGGACGCCGGCTACGAACTCCAAGAGGACCACATGAGCGCCGTCGACGGCTCGAAGGACGCCATCCTCGAAGAGATGGCCGACCACGAGAAGGTGTACTTCTGCACGAGCGTCTTCAAGGACGCCGCCCAGCACCGCTCGCGCCTGAAGCGCATGGCGCGGAACGTCCGCCGGGAGTTCGACGACGTCACCGAGGACGGCACGCTCGTCTACGGGAAGACGACCGTCAGCCCCCAGCGCATCCGCGAACTCGGCGTCCCCGAGGAGTTCTACACGGTGAAGTCCAACCACGTCGAGGTGGCGTGGTGGATTCTCGAAGAGATGGTCGAGGAGGGCGACATCGACAGCGGCGAAATCGTCGAGCAGTACCCGACGTACGACGGGCAGGTTGTCGAGCGGACGCCGCTCGCCTGAGTGGAGTATTCGCGCCGGAGGCGCGATTCGCTCGTCCGAGCGCAGCGAGGACGAGGTGTTTTTCGTCCAGGGTTTTGCCGCGAGAGGTGCCCGCAGCGGAGCGAGGACACCCGAGCGGGAAAACGGTGGGTCTGACCAGTACCCGACGTACGACAGCCAAGTGGTAGAGCGGACGCCGCTGGCGTAGAGCGGCTTTTCTTGACTCACGTCTGCCGAGCAAAAGTAGCCAAAAAGCGATAGCAGCGACTGGTCCGCGCTTCAGGTCGAAATCGGGTCGCGGTGCCAGCCGGGGTCGTGGCCCGTCTGCTCGATGAGGTCCGAGCGGCAGGCCGGACAGAAGTCGGGGACGTCCGAGTCGCTTCGGGGAACGTACACCGCGCCGCCACACTCCACGCACGCGTCGTCGACGACGGTTGCACAGTCCGCGCAGACGTTGAAGTCGTCGACTGTCAGGTCGCGCAGGGGTTCGAGTTGTTTGTCCAAGACGTACTCGTCGATGACCGTCTGACAGTTTTGGCACGGTTTCATGGCGATGCATCTTGGGCCATGTGACCGAGTAACAAGTACCTGTCCCTGCCGGCGAAAAGGCGACTGTCGACGAACACCTACACCAACAAAGACAAGCATCCGCGAGTGAGTGGTCCGAAGGACCCGAACGAAGCGGTTCGCTCGCAGCGAAGCCGCGAGGCCGACGAACCCCCGAAGGGGGTGAGGAGTGCTTTTTCCCCAAGTTTTTGCAAGCGAGGGAGCGTCAGCGACCGAGCGCAGGAAAAAGTGGGTTCTAGACGCCCGTGCCGTACCGTAGCAGCCCGGCAATCCCACCGAAGGCGGTGAGCAGCTGTTCGCCTTTCTCGAAGTCGGTGGAGATGAAGTGGGTGTCCGTGCCGCGGTTGTCCGCGATTTCCATGAGGTGGTCGATGGCGTCGTCGCGTTCGACGACTTCGGCGTCGTCGCCGCACTCCGTGCACGTGTGTTCGGGGGTGTCGGCGCGCTGGCCGAGGAGTTCGCGTTCCTCGTGGCCGTTGGGACATTCGTAGGTGACGATGTCCTTGCGGAGGTCCTCGGAGATGAGTAGGGTCTCGACGGAGCCCATGACGAGGTTCTTGCGCGTGGGTTCGAAGCCGTAGGTGGCGAGGTCGCCGCCGTTGAGCTCCTTGAAGAACGTCTCCATGTCGGACTTGTCGTCCATCAGGTCGGCTTCCGCGAGCGTGTCCTGGGCGCGGTCGACCAGTTCCTTCAGGCCGGATTCGTCCGTGTAGGAGACGTCGAACTTCCCGAGCACCGAGTCCTGGAGTTCGTGGTGGAGGTAGTCGCCGTCGAGGAACTCGTCCTTCGTCGGGGAGGGGCCGCCGACGAGGATGCCGTCGATCTCGTGGCGCTTCGGGACGAAGAGGTCGTCGGCCATCCCGGCGACCTCCTGGTAGAAGTTGTCGATGGCTTCCAGGCGGAGGCGGGCGAACCGCTGTGCGGACTGCCCCCCCTTGCGCTGTTTGCCGGGGACGAGGCTTGACGCTGACTTGACGGCCTCGATGCGTTTGCCCTTCAGCCAGCCGACGTTGGCTTCGCGGCGGTCGAGGACGATGAGCCCGTAGAGGCCCTTGTCGCCGAGCATCTCCTCGAGGGGCTCGGTGAGGAACGCGTCGTCGCAGTGGTAGCGGAACGACTCGATGGGCTGGGGCGGCGATTCGAGCACTTCCGTCACCATGTCCGTGCGGCCGCCGCCGGTGTCGACGGCACCGGAGAAGACGACGAGGCCGTTCTCCGGCGGGAACGTGTCGTAGTACCGGAGGCGGTCCTTGATGGACTTGAGTGCGTCCTGGACGTTCGTCCGGGTCTGCTTGGACTTGATGTTGGAGGCTTCGGAGTGTTCCTGCGTGACGTGGGCGACGACGTCCGAAATCTGCTTGTCCGGGGGGATGTAGATGGTCACCAGCTGGGTGCCGCTCCCGGTGTAGTCCTTCAGGTCCTCGATGACCTTCTGGAACTCGTACTTTCGGCGGTCCTCGGACGGTGCGCCCTCCTGCTCGCTCATTACCCGAAGATAGCCGTCGTGCGCGTAAGTAACCTTTGACCTCCGGGGGTGGTGGGGGAATCCGCCGGCTCGCTGGCCGGCTATCGGAGCGTGCGAGCCCCGAATCCCGCCCAACGCTTTAAGGGCCACTCTGTGTACCCGGGAGTATGACTGGACGCGTGTTCGCCGTCGCCTCCGGCAAGGGCGGCGTCGGCAAGACGACGACTGCCGTGAACCTCGCGGCGGTGATGGCGGAGGCCGACCGCTCGGTCGTGCTCGTGGACTACGACCTCGGGATGTCGAACGTCGGCGCCGTCCTTGACGTGGAGCCCGCTGAGGCGACGCTCCACGACGTGCTCGCGGGGGACGCGGACACGCTGGACGCCGTCGCGGAGGCACCCGGGGAGTTCGACGCGATGGTCGGCGGCACGCACATCGAGGACTTCGGGCGCGCGGACCCCTCGAAACTCCGCGAGGTCGCCGAAGACCTCCGCGCGGAGTACGACGTCACCATCGTGGACACGGGCGGCGGCCTCAGCCACGACACGACCGTGCCGCTCGGGCTCGCCGACGACGTGCTGCTCGTGTCGACGCCGCAGGTCGCCGCGCTGGAGAACACGAAGAAGACTCTCGAACTCGCCGAGCGCGTCGGCGGCGACGTCACGGGCCTGATTCTGACGCGCGTCGGCGGGTCGGCCGTGGACGTCGACGAGGCCGTCGAGCGCATCGACGCGCCGCTGCTCGGGACGATTCCCGAGGATGGTGCGGTCGCGGACAGCGAGGAGGCCGGCGAGCCGCTGGTCGTCTACGCGCCGGAGAACCCGGCGGCGCAGTCGTACCGCGAACTCGGCTACGAACTGCTCGGCGAGTCGCCGCCCGTCTCGTTCCGCGACAACGAGGAGGAAGGCGAGGTGTCCGCTGGCGCGGCGTTCGCGGAAGTCGCCGGCGACGAGGAGGAGCCCGAGCGACGGTCGCTGCTGTCGCGGCTGACGGGCGGCCGGCTCGGCTGAACGGGAACAATTAAGCGAACACGGCCGCCGAATGTCGACTATGGCAAACGAGAACTCCGTCTCGACCGGCTGGCTGCTGGTCTACGTCGTGGTCGCGCTGCTCATCATCTACGGCTCGCTGGTGTACGTCGGCGCGCTGTAACTGCTTTTTCGCCTACATCGACTCCGGCGCTTCGATGCCGAGCACGTCCAGCGCGTTCGCCAGCGTGTGCCGCGCGGCGTTCACGAGCGCGAGGCGCGCGGCCGCGACGTCGTCGTCGATGTCCTCGCTGAGGACGTGCCGGGAGCGGTAGAACCCGTTGAACGTGTCCACGAACTCGCGGGCGAACGTCGCAATCTGGTGCGGTTCGCGGTCCGCCGCGGCTTCCTCGACGACGCCCGGGAACCGCGCGATTGCCTTCAGGAGGTCGCGCTCCTCGGGCGAGTCCAGCAGGCCGGCGTCCAGTTCCGGTTCGAGGTCGCCGGCTTCCGCCGCGATGCCGCAGGCGCGGGCGTGGGCGTACTGGACGTAGGGCGCGCTCTGCCCCTCGAAGTCGAGGGCGTCCTCCCAGTCGAACGTAATCGCCTTCGTGGGCTGCTTGGAGACGATGTCGTAGCGCACCGCGCCGATGCCGACCTGCCGCGCGATGCGTTCGACGTCCTCGTCGGTCAGGTCGTCGCCGCGGATGCGGTCGTCCAGCCGGGAGCGGACGGCGTCCTCGGCGCGCGCGACCGCCTCGTCCAGTAGGTCGTCCATGTCCACGCCTGTGCCCTGTCGGGTGCTCATCGACTCGCCGCCCGGGAGGTTCACCCACGCGTAGAACACTTCCTCCAGTTGCTCGGTGTCGTTACCGAGGATGTCCAGCGCGGCGTTGAGTTTGTTCGCGTGGAGTTCCTGGTCCTCGCCGAGCACGGTGATGGCCTGGTCGAAGGTGTCGAACTTCCACTCGTGGTGGGCGAGGTCGCGGGTGGTGTACAGCGTGGTGTCGTCCGAGCGCAGGAAGACGAACGACTGCTCGATGTCCCACTCCTCGAGGTCGAGCTGCCACGCGTCCTCCTCCTCGTAGGCGTACTCGGAGTCCTGGAGGCGTTCGACGACCTCGTGCGTGGAGCTGTCCCGGAGGAACCGCGTCTCCTTGACGAATTCGTCGAAGGTCGCGGGGAGGCGGTCGAGGGTCTGCTTCATCCCGCCGAGCACCTGGTCGACGACTTCCCCGACGCGCTCGTAGGTCTCCTCGTCGCCGGCGTCCAATCCTTCGATGATGGACGCGATTTCGGCTTCGGCTTTCTCGACGGCCTCGGGGTCACCCTCCTCTAAGAACTCGTTGCCCTTCCGGTAGTAGCGCACGAGTTCGTAGTCGGGTTTCTCGCGCTCGGGCTCGGGGAGGTCGCTCTCGTCGAAAGTCTCGTACGCCCACGTGAACACGGCCATCTGGCGGCCGGCGTCGTTGACGTAGTACTCGCGGGTGACGTCGTAGCCCGCGTAGTCGAGAACGCGCGCGAGCGCGTCGCCGAGAATCGGGTTGCGGGCGCGGCCGACGTGGACCGGGCCCGTGGGGTTCGCGCTGGTGTGCTCGACGACGACCGACGTGTCGGTGTCGGGGAGGCGACCCCACTCGGTCTCTTGGGCGTCAGCGAGCGTGCCCTCGAAGTACGCTTCGCTGGGCGTGAAGTTCACGTACGGCCCCTGCGTGGACGCGCTGGCGACGCACTCCGAATCGGAGAGGTCGACGGCGTCGGCGATTTCGGCGGCGACCTCCGGCGGCGGTGCCTGCGCCTCGCCGGCGAGTCGGAACGCCACGCTGGACGCGAGCACGGCGGGCACGTCCGCGGGCGGTTCCTCGATGCCGAGGTCCTCGGTCGGGTAGCCGAGGTCGTCGAGCGCGGCGTCGAGGGCCGCCTCGACTTCCCGGCGGAAAGCGATGAACATGCTCGCTCGTTCAACGCGACGGCTAAAGGGATTTCCGAAGCGGGCGAGCGGACGCGGTCGCCGGCCGGCGCGACCTCGCGCGTAGTTAGAAAATTATGGATAGATTCGGAATATTAGTTCAATTTTATTCGCGAATACACTTATTCGGTTTTCTTTGTTAGGAGACAGCCAGTATATACATTTTTCATCCGATTCGTCGGTGCAACCGGTGACGTGAGATGACAGAACACACGACCTCGCGACGGACGTTCCTGAAAGTAGCCGGCGGTGCCGCTGCAGTCGCCGTCGGCGGCGGCGCGGCCGCGACGCAGGTGACCGCACAGAGCAGCAGCACGTGGGCCGAGGTGTCGTCGCCGACGTCGAAGTCGATATCGGCGGTCGTCCAGACCGCCGACGGCCCGCACGCCGTCGGCTCCAGCGGGAACATCCTCGCCCTGGCCGACGGGCAGTGGCAGCTCGTCGTGGACAGCGGCCCGGACGCGTCGAACAACCCGCTCAACGACGTCGCCGTCACTAGCGACGGCGAGCGCATCTGGTTCGCGGGCGGCTCCGGCGCGATGGGCGCCTACGACGCCATGACCGGGAAGAAACACGACTACACGGCGCCCGACGGGAAGACGAGCACGTGGGAGGCCATCGCGACGACGGGCACCATCGACCGCGAGCACGTCATCGTCGCGAACGGCTCCGGGGAGACGCTCCACGGCGTCTTCGAGCAGAACGACCAGGGCGCGTACTGCATGCAGTGGGGAAGCGTCACGAAGCCCGCGGGCGGGTCGACCATCCCGGGTGTCGCGTTCTCCCGCGGCAGCAGCGACACCGCCTACGGCATCAGCACCAGCCAGGCCGCCTTCGAGAGCACCGACTTCAACAGCACGTGGACGCAAATCGGCGTCTCGAACGCCAACGAGTCGTTCTACGACGTGCTCGGCGACGACGAGACGGTGTACGTCTCCGCGGGCGGCGGCACCATCTACCGCTACCACTGTGGCTGTCGCCGGTGGACGCCAATCGACGTCGGCGAGAACGCGCTCCAGGGCCTCGACCGCGTCGCGCCGGACAAGCCGGTATTGGCGGCGGGCAACGGCGGCTACGTCTACGAGCGCACGTCGAACGGCTGGCAGGAGTACGACACGCCGGTCGGCTCGGACATCTACGACGTCGCGTACGGCGGCGACACGGACCCGGACGTCGCGGTCGGCTCTAGCGGCACGATTCTCGAACGCTAACTCCGAATTGGGCGCCGAACGCCACGTTTTTCCACGCGCTCGCCGAATCCCGGAGTATGCCCAAGCAGGTGGACGACCCGGACTACCACCACGACAACCACACCGCCGCCCAGACCTGCGGGTGGACGGCGAACTCCCTGCGCGGCGAGGGCACCTGTTACAAGCACGCCTTCTACGGCATCCGCTCGCACCGCTGCATCCAGATGACGCCCGTGGTGCGCTGCAACGAGCGCTGCGTGTTCTGCTGGCGGGACCACGCCGGCCACACGTACGAACTGGACGGCGTGGAGTGGGACGACCCGGAGGCAGTGGTGGACGCCTCGATCGAACTCCAGAAGAAACTGCTCTCGGGGTTCGGCGGCAACGACGACGTCCCGAGAGAACGCTTCGAGGAGGCGATGGACCCGCGCCACGTCGCCATCTCGCTGGACGGCGAACCGACGCTGTATCCCTACCTCCCGGAACTGCTGGAGGAGTTCCACGACCGCGGCCTGACGACGTTCCTCGTCTCGAACGGGACGCGCCCCGACGTCCTCGAAGAGTGTGACCCGACGCAGTTGTACGTCTCCGTGGACGCCCCCGAGCGCGCGACGTTCGACGACGTGGTGGGCGCGACCGAGGACGACGCGTGGGAGAAACTCGTCGACACGATGGACGTCCTCCACGACAAAGACGAGACGCGGACCGTGCTGCGGACGACGCTCGTCGGCGGCGAGAACATGCAGAACCCGGACTGGTACGCGGGCTTCTTTGACCGCGCGGACCCCGACTTCGTGGAACTGAAAGCGTACATGCACGTCGGCGACTCGCGGGACCGCCTCGACCGGGAGGCGATGCCGAACCACGAGGACGTGCTGGAGTTCGCCCGCGAGGTCCAGGCGCACATGCCCGAGCACACGGTGTTGCGCGACCAGGAGGTCTCGCGGGTGGCGCTGCTCGCTCGCGAGCAGGACACGTGGGTGCCGAAGCTCCGCGCGGATTCGGAGTTCTGGGCGGGCTCGACGGCGGACTGACGCACTCTCACTTTCGGGACGCGTTCCACTTCCGGTATTCTTATGCGGCGCGCGCCCGAATTTGCGGGTATGTCGCAAGCAACGGGCACGAGCGAGGTCGGCTTCGACGAGCTCGCCGTGCTGAAGCTGCTCGCGCTCGACGGCGCGCGCCGCGGCGAAGTCAAGGTCTCCTGCGGGGACCTCGCGGGCCGCCTCGACGCCTCCAACCAGACCGCCTCCCGCCGCCTCCAGGCGCTGGAGGACGCCGGGCTCGTCCAGCGGGACCTCGTCAATGACGGCCAGTGGGTCGCTATCACCGACGACGGCGAGCGCACGCTCGAACGCGAGTACGAGGACTACCGCCGCATCTTCGAGGACGCCGGCGAACTCGCCCTGGAAGGCTCGGTCACCAGCGGGATGGGCGAGGGCCGCCACTACATCAGCCTCCCCGGGTACATGCGCCAGTTCGAGGAGAAACTCGGCTACGAGCCGTACCTCGGCACGCTCAACGTCGAACTCGACGCGGAGAGCCAGCGCGCCCGCTCCGCGTTAGAGGCGATGGACGGCGTCCGCATCGAGGGCTGGGAGGACGAGGAGCGCACCTACGGCCCGGCGACGTGCTACCACGCCACCGTCGAGAACGACGACGACGGCTCGTTCTCCCCCGCGCACGTCATCGTCCCGGACCGCACCCACCACGACGAGACGCAGGTCGAACTCATCGCGCCGGAGAAGCTCCGCGAGGAACTCGGCCTGCTCGACGGCGACGAGGTGACTGTTCGTGTCGAAGAGCAGTAACGCCACCCGCGTTGAGCGCGCCGTCGCAGCGTTCCGCGCTGGCGAGCCCGTGCTCGTCCACGACGCCGCCGACCGCGAGGGAGAGGTCGACCTCGTCTACCCCGCGGAGTCGGTGACGCCCGACGACGTCGCCCGCCTCCGCAACGACGCCGGCGGCCTCATCTGCGTCGCGCTCGGCGAAGCGGCGTCCGACGCCTTCGACCTCCCGTTCCTCGGCGACGTCATCGACCACCGGGCGGCCGACCACGGCCACCTCGGGTACGACGACCGTTCGTCGTTCTCGCTGCCCGTGAACCACCGCGACACCTACACGGGCATCACGGACGAGGACCGCGCGCTCACCATCACGGAGCTCGGAAAGGCGGCCGCGGACCCCGCCAGCGTGGACTTCGCGACGGAGTTCCGCGCGCCCGGCCACGTCCACGTGCTCCGGTCGGCGCCGTCGCTGTCCCACCGGAAGGGCCACACGGAACTCGCGGTCGCGCTCGCCGAGGAAGCCGGCGTCGCGCCCGCCGCGGTCGTCTGCGAGATGCTCGACGACGAGACGGGCGAAGCGCTCTCGGTCGCGGACGCGAGGGCGTACGCCGACCGCGAGGGCCTCGTCTACGTGGAAGGTAGCGACCTGTTGGCGGCGTTCAGCGCGTAAAAAGCGAGGTTCTTCTCAGTCGTCCGTCGCGGGCGCAGCGTCGGCCGGCTTCGGCTGTTGCGTGTAGCCGTGACCGGTCAGCGCCATCACGAACAGCACGACTGGCGAGAGGATGCCGAAGAAGTAGAACGGCACCCACCACCACGAGATAGCGCCCGGCGCGCTGTAGAGCGCGCTCGTCATGAAGACGGCGCCGGCGTGCCACGGGAAGAACGGCCCGGTCGGTGTGCCGGCGGCCTCGACGGCTCGCGAGAGGTCCGTCTCGGGGAGGTCGTACTCCTCGTAGAGGTTCCGGAGGCTGAGCCCCGGGACGACGATGCTCATGTACTGCTGGGCGGAGAAGGCGTTGGTCACGATGGCGGCGAGGCCGGTACCGGCGACCAGCGAGCCCGGCGACCAGACGGCGGTCGTGAGGTGGTGGGCGAGCGTCGCGAGCACGCCCGTGCCCTCGAGCAGGCCGCCGAGGGCGAGCGCGGCGACGACCACGGCGATGGTCCACGCCGAGCCCGAGATGCCGCCGGCGGTCAGGAGGCTGTTGACGAGGTCGCTGCCGGTGGCGGGGTTGGTGCCGTTGAGGAAGATGTTCCACGCGGCGGTGAAGCTCGCACCCTGCGCGACGATGGTGGTGAGCGCGCCCGCAAAGATGCCCGCAATCAGCGAGGGGAGCGGCGGGTAGCCGCGGAGCGCGAGCCCGAATGTCACCACGAGCGGCAGGAACACGAGCGGGCCGAGCGCGTACGAGTCCGCGAGCGGTCCGCTGATTGCGGCGATGTCGGCGCTCCCGCCCTCGATGAAGTACACGCCGAGGACGGCGTACGCGACCACGGAGAGCCCGAACGCGATGGCGGTGCCGTTCCGCATCGCCTTGATGTGGTCGTAGAGGTCGGCGTTCGTGACGGCGGCGGCGAGGTTCGTGGTGTCAGAGAGGGGGCTCTGCTTGTCGCCAGCGTACGCGCCGGAGACGATGGCACCCGCGGTCATCGCCAGCGGGACGCCGAGCCCTTCGCCGATGCCGACGAACGCGACGCCGAGCGTCCCGACGGTCGTCCACGAGGAGCCGATTGCGAACGCCACGATGGCCGCGAGGACGGCGGTCACGGGCAGGAAGACGATTGGCGTGAGCGTGCCGAGGCCGTAGTACATCAGTCCCGGGATGGTGCCGGCGCTAATCCACGTAGCGATGAGCCCGTAGATGACGAACAGGATGAGAATCGCCTGCAGGCCCATGCGGAGGCCGGAGGCGGCGGCGTCGTAGACGCCGTCCCAGTCGTAGCCGAGCTGGTAGCGCGCGAACAGTCCCGTGAAGGCGATACTCCAGAGGAGGGGAGCGTGTGGCGCGAGGCCGAGGTAGCCGGAGCCGACGCCGAGAGCGACGACGACGGCGAGAATCGGCACGAGCGCCTCGCCGAGGCTCGGGCGGCGAGCCTCGTCGATGTCCTCGTACGTGAGGGGTGCGTAATCGCTCATCGAACGCTTGTAATTCTCTTCGGTAATTAAGCGTCTCGGTTGAATTATCCTCGGACATTCGCGCCGGTTTTCGAACTCACCGGCAACGACTGCCCGTAGCCGGCACTCGTGGTTTTATGATACGGCGCGCCGTCCCCGGACGTATGAGCGGATTCGACGACATGGACGTCGACACCATCTGGATGAACGGCGACTTCGTGGACTGGGAGGACGCCACGACCCACGTGCTCACGCACGCGCTGCACTACGGTAGCGGCGTCTTCGAGGGCGTCCGCGCGTACGACACCGACAACGGCCCCGCGTTGTTCCGGTGGGAGGAACACCTCGACCGCCTGTTCGCGTCCGCGAAGCCCTACGACCTCGACATCGACTTCACGCGCGAGGAGCTCACCGAGGCGACCGTGGAACTGCTCGACCGCCAGGACCTCGCGTCGTGTTACGTCCGCCCCATCGCGTACTTCGGCTACGACTCACTGGGCGTCTCCCCGAAGGACTGCCCGACCGACGTCGCCGTCGCCGCGTGGCCGTGGGGAACGTACCTCGGCGAGGAAGCGCTCGAAGAGGGCGTCGAAGTGATGGTCTCCTCGTGGCGCAAGCACGCCTCCAGCCAGATTCCGACCAACGCCAAGACCACCGGCCTCTACGTCAACTCCATGCTCGCCGGCGAGGAAGCCCGCCGCAACGGCTTCACGGAAGCCATCGTCCTCAACAAGGAGGGCAACGTCGCGGAAGGCCCCGGCGAGAACCTCTTCCTCGTGCGCGACGGTGAGATTTTCACGCCCGGGCTCTCCGAGAGCATCCTCGACGGCATCACCCGCGACACCGTCATCACGCTCGCGGAGGAACGCGGCTACACCGTCCACGACAACGTCTCCATCTCGCGGGGCGAACTCCACACCGCTGACGAACTGTTCTTCACCGGCTCCGCCGCGGAAGTCACCCCCATCCGGCAGGTCGACAACGTCGAAATCGGCTCCGGGACTCGCGGCCCCGTCACCGAGGAACTCCAGCAGGCGTTCTTCGACGTCGTCGAGACCGGCGACCGCGAGGAGTGGTTCCACTACGTCTAAACGCCGCGTAGCCCCCTCCCGACGACGCCGGCACGAACTGTTACCCGATTAATCAAAACGAACAGCGTAGTCAAAACCCTCACATCGTATGCCCGTGAGGATTCACTGAGACGTGTGCACGGCCCGGCGGACCAAGTCGTCTGTAGTAACTGCAACGACGAGAGCAACGCCGCCACGGAGCACTCGCTGCGGTTCGACCGCGCCGGCGGCGAGCGCCGCGACGTGACGGTCTACCTCTGTGACACCTGTGCGACCGACATTCTCGCGGTCGGCTGGATAGAACACCGGCAGCAGGCGGCGGACGACTGACTCGCGCTACCCCACGCCACCAGCGACGGCCTGTCTACTCCTGTTCGTCCTTGTCGTCGGTGAACGGCTCCGGGACGTCACGCTCGTTCTCCCCGAACCCCGCCGAGAGCACCCGCGTCAGGGCGTCCTCCGTGGACTCCTCGACCTCGATGATGTCCTCGGGTTCCAGCTCCATCACGAACCCCGAGGTGATGTTCGGCGCGGTCGGCATGAACACCACCTCGCGGCCGTCGTTGGTAGTCTTCCCCGTCTTGAACGCGGTGAGGCGCATCCCCTCCCACGGTTCAACCTTCACGGGCTTCTGGAATTCGTCGGCGCCGCCCGACAGCACCGTCTCGACGGCCATCTTCGAGGCGTTGTAGACGATGCGCAGCCCCGGTAGCCGGTTAATGAGGTCGTCCAGCACCTCCTCCGCGAACGTGCCGAGCGCGGTCCGCATCAGGTACCCCACGGAGAACACCAGCAACACGAAGATGACGACCGTCAGGCTGACCGCCACGACGGGGTCGTCGACGTTCGTCGCCAGCAGCGAAAATCGCGCGATGAGCGAGAACAGCCAGTAGAGAACGTACAGCGTGACCAGAATCGGTGCGAGCACGATGAGCCCGCTCGCGAAGTCCCGCTTCCACGAGGTCATACCGGATTCCACTGAGCGCCGACGTATAGGGATTTCGAGACGACCGCCCTACCGCCCCAGAACCGCCCGCAGCGCGAACAACAGGTTCTCCTTGCGCTCCATCGCGCGCCGGTAGAAGTACGAGAACCACTTGTCGCCGTACGGCACGTACTGGTAGACCGTGACGCCGTCGGCCGCGAGGTCGACCTGCGCGTCGTCGCGCACGCCCATCAGCATCTGGACCTCGTAGTCGGTGCCGTACTCGTCGTGGAGGTCGCGGGCGTGCGCTATCATCTCCGGGTCGTGGCTGCCCACCGCGACGCCGCCCTCGAACTCCCGGAACATGTACTCTAGGTAGTCGCGGTACGCCTGGTTCACGCGCTCCTTGCGCTTGTACGCAATCGACTTCGGCTCGTCGTACGCGCCCTTCACGATTCGGACTTTACCGGGAAGGTCTGCGAGACGTTCGAGGTCGTCCTCGGTGCGCTTGAGGTTCGCCTGAATGCAGACACCGACGCCGCCCCCGTACTCGGTGGTGAGGTCCTCGTAGGCGTCCAGCGTGGCGTCCGTCGTCTCGTGGTCCTCCATGTCCACCCACGTGAACACGTCGTGCTCGTCGGCTACCGCGACGATGCCCGCGAGGTTCTCGGCGAACACGTCCTCGCCGACGTCCAGCCCGATTTGGGAGGGCTTCACCGAGATACAGGCGTCCACCCCGCTCTTCGAGACGTCGCGCACGAGGTTCTCGTACGCCGCGGCGTCCTCGTCCGCGGGCGGCTGCTCCGCGTAGTGCTCGCCCAGGAGGTTCAGGATGGCGGCGACGCCGCGAGCGTTCAGCGACTCGGCGTGCTCGATGGCCTCCGCGGGCGTCTCACCCGCGACGAAGTTGCTCGCGATGGGCGGTAGCATACCCGAATCTGCGGCGTCACGACCCTTAAACGACGCGCCTCCCCCGCTCGAACCCGCGGGTTTTTCCGCCGGCCGCGTCCACCCCCACGCATGGGTCTCGTAGCGACGGTCGCGACTGCGGTCTGGGTGATGCTGCCCGCGTACGTGCCGAACAACGCCGCGGTGCTGGCGGGCGGCGGCCGCCCCATCGACGGCGGCCGCACGTGGGGCGGCAAGCGCGTGCTCGGCGACGGGAAGACGTGGCGCGGCACCGCCATCGGCGTGCTCGCCGGCGTCGCGCTCGCGTTCGTCCTGAACACTGTCGAACCAGCCGCCAGCGACGCACTCGGCGTCACACTCCCCTCGTTCCCGCCCGCAGCGATGGTCGCGCTCCCCGCCGGCGCGATGCTCGGCGACATCCTCGCCTCCTTCCTCAAACGTCGCACCGGCCGCGAACGCGGCGCCGCCTTCCCCCTCCTCGACCAACTCGACTTCGTCGTCGTCGCGCTCGCACTCGCCGCCGTCGCCGCCCCCGCCTGGTTCGACGCCATCTTCACCCTCGACGTCGTCGTCGCCATCCTCGTCCTCACGCCGCTGCTCCACGTCGTCACCAACGGCATCGCCTATCTGCTCGGTCTGAAGAACGAGCCCTGGTAGCACTTTTTGCTGCGCTCACGCGCCTGCGGCGCGTTCGCTGGCAAAAACTTGCGGAAAAAGCACTCCTCCTTCGGTCCGCTTCGCGTCCCTCAGTCGTCGGCCTCCGCTCCCTCACTTCTTTCAGTCGCAGAGTGAACCACTTCGTTCGGGTCTTTCAGACCGCTCGCTCGCGGATGCTCCACCACATTCGTCTCGGCTCGGTAATCGCACCCCTTTTGGTCGGGTGGCCCGCCAACTCTGGTAATGACCGACGACCTCGTTCAACTGCTCCGCGACGCGGACGCCGTCAAATTCGGGGAGTTCGAACTCTCCCACGGTGGCACGTCCGAGTACTACGTGGACAAGTACCTCTTCGAGACCGACCCCGACTGCCTGCGCGCCATCGCCGAAGCATTCGCCGAGCGCCTCGACGCGGACGCGAAACTCGGCGGCGTCGCGCTCGGCGGCGTCCCGCTGGCGGCCGCGACGGCCGTCGAAGCCGACGTGCCGTACGTCATCGCGCGCAAGCAAGCGAAAGAGTACGGCACCGGCAACCGCATCGAGGGCCGCCTCGAAGACGGCGAGGAAGTCGTCGTCGTGGAGGACATCGCGACGACCGGCCAGTCCGCCGTCGACGCCGTGGAGGCGCTCCACGACGCGGGTGCGGAAGTCGATCGCGCGCTGCTCGTTGTGGACCGCGAGGAAGGTGGCCGCGAACTGCTCGCCGAACACGGCGTCGAGATGGAGGCGCTCGTGACGGCCAGCGACCTGCTGGACGCCGAGTAGTTCGGGCCGCTTCGCCGCCCGAGATGGGCGCGTTTGTGATTTCTTCGCACGCCGACAGTTCCGGGATATTCAAGTTTGTGGAAACGTGTGTATCCCTATGAACCGAGCAGAGAAGGCCGCCCTCCAGTTGCGGGCGGTCGACGTGCTGCGCACGCTGAAGGAGACCCGGACGTACGACGAACTCTCCGAGGAGACCGGGCTCCCCGCGGGCGACCTCAACCGCTACGTCAACGGTCACGTCCTCCCGAGCGCCGAGCGCGCCCGGGAAGTCGTCGAAGACGCCGGTGCTGGCCTCCTGCGCGAGGAACTGGAAGCCCGCGTCCGCCTCGACGACGAGGGTTACGTCGACAACTCCGGCGTCGTCTTCGACCAGTCGTTCCTCGACCTGGTCGCGCCGGTCGCCGCCGAGACGTTCGACTTCGAGCGCCCCGACGTCGTGCTCACCGCCGCCACCGACGGCATCACGCTCGCGGCGTCGCTGGCCTCCTACTACGGCGCTCGCTGCGCGTACGCCAAGAAGTCCAAGGAGACCGCCGTCGAGGAGTTCATCGAGGCCCGCAAGCGCTTCGCGTCGGGCATCGAACTGACCTACTACCTCCCCGCGTCGGCCATCGACAGCGGCGAGACCGTGCTCGTCGTCGACGACCTCATCCGGTCGGGCGAGACCCAGGAGATTCTGCTGGACATCGCCGGCGCCGCGGACGCCGACGTCACCGGCGTGTTCACGCTCATCGCGGTCGGCGACGACGGCGTCGAACGCGCTCGCGAACTCACGGACGCCCCCGTCGGCGCGCTCGCCGAACTCGAATAACCTTCCGACCACGACGCCGCTCCCAACCCGTCGCAGCCCCCGATTCTAGACACGACCGTGCATCTTCTGGACGATTCTTCATCGTCGACAGACACGAACTACCAACGTGCATAACAACGCTTAAGCGGGCGGTGTAGTTATGCCCGAACGTGCATCGTTAATGGGGCTCGCTGACTACTTCGCACTCGACGAACACGACACGGACGTCCGAACGGAAGTGCTCGCGGGCGTGACGACATTCTTCGCGATGTCGTACATCGTCCTCGTCAACCCCGCGACGCTCGGCCAAGCAATCTCCATCCCGGGGTACACCGGCGACCAGGTCCAGCAGATGCTGGCGGTCGTCACCATCATCTCGGCGTTCGTCGCGACGACGGTGATGGCGCTGTACGCCAACCGGCCGTTCGCGCAAGCGCCCGGCCTCGGGCTCAACGCCTTCTTCGCGTACACCGTCGTCATCGGGCTCGGCATCCCGTGGCAGGTCGCGCTCGCCGCGGTGTTCGTCGAAGGCATCATCTTCATCCTGCTGACCGCCGCCGGCGCGCGCAAAGCCATCATCCGCGCGTTCCCCGAACCCGTCAAACTCGCGGTCGGCGCGGGTATCGGCGGCTTCCTCGCGCTCATCGGCCTCCAGGAGATGGGCGTCGTCGCCGCCGACCAGGCGACGATGGTCACGCTCGGCCAAATCGCGACCGACCCCGCCGCCACGCTCGCCATCGCCGGGTTGTTCTTCACGCTCGCGCTGTACGCACGCGGCGTCCCCGGCTCCATCGTCGTCGGCATCCTCGGCACGACGGTCGCCGCCTACGTCATCGAGTGGGCGGGCGTCGTCGCGCCGGGCACGCTCACGACGACCATCACCGGCGCACAGTACGACATCACGCCGCTCGCGGGCGCGTTCCTCGACGGGCTCGTCGGCGCTCCCGCGGAGGGCATCGACATGTTCGCGTTCGCGCTCATCGTGTTCACGTTCTTCTTCGTGGACTTCTTCGACACCGCCGGCACGCTCGTCGGCGTCGGGCAGGTCGCGGGGTTCCTCGACAAGGACGGCAACCTCCCGGACATCGACAAGCCGCTGATGGCGGACGCAATCGGCACCACTATCGGTAGCATGCTCGGCACGTCCACGGTCACCACGTACATCGAGTCCGCGACGGGCGTCGAGGAGGGCGGCCGCACCGGTCTCACCGCACTCGTCGTCGCAGTCCTGTTCCTCGCGAGCCTCGCCGTCGTCCCGCTGGCGGCCATCGTCCCCCTCTACGCCAGCCACATCGCGCTCGTCGTCGTCGGCGTCATCATGCTCGCGAACGTCACCGACGTCGCGTGGGACGACATGACGTACGCGATTCCCGCCGGCCTCACCGTGTTCATGATGCCGTTCACGTACAACATCGGCTACGGTATCGCCGCCGGCATCGTCTCTTACCCGGTCGTGAAAGTCGCGGTCGGCGAGTACGACGAGGTCTCCGCGGGCCAGTGGCTGCTCGCGCTCGCGTTCGTCGTCTACTTCTACGTCCGCACCAGCGGCACGCTCGCCGCCGCGGTCTGAGCGCCGCCCGCCGCATCCACGGCTTCTTTGCGTCGCCGCCCCGTACGCTCGGGTGTGACACTCGAACTGTACAAGCTGCCAGGCTGCCCGTACTGCGCGAAAGTCGAGACCAAACTCGACGAACTCGGCCTCGACTACGTCGAACACGAGGTCCCGAGTTCCCACAGCCAGCGCGACGAAGTCGAAGAAGTCAGCGGCCAGACCGGCGTCCCCGTGCTCGTCGACACCGACCACGGCATCGAGGGGCTGCCGGAGTCGGACGACATCGTGGAGTACCTAGAAGAGACGTACGGGGCGTAGCGGAGTTTTCCTAGGTTTCTGGTAGTCGCTGCCAGAAGCGACTTGCTGCGGGCGTACGCAGTCGCCGACGATGTACGAGAAACTCGACCGGAGTGGTGGGCGAGTCGTCGGCTACCAGGTCCGCGACGAACTCTCAGAGGAGGACGTCGAGGCGATGCTCCAGGACATCGAGGAGACCATCCACGAGGAGGGGTCGGCGCGGGTGTTGGTGTACATGCCGACCGTGCCGGTGCCGGACCTCGACGCACTCGACGAGGACATCGGCTTCTGGCTACACCACGGCGACGACCTCGAGAAGTACGCCGTCGTCGGTGACAATAGACTCCTAGAGTGGGTGACGGACCTCGAAGACCGCGTCACCGACGTTGACCTCGAGTACTTCGGTGCGGCTGACCTCGACGACGCGTGGGAGTGGCTACGCGAGGACGAGACGGCCTGAGAACCGTGCGAAGGGTGAAGCGGGAGTCGAGCGTAACGTCCACACGATGACCGAGCCCGAGATTCCGACCGACGACCCCGAGACGCGCCACGACCCCTCCAGCGTGGGGCTGCTGTCGGTTCTAGGGCTGCTCGGCTTCGTCGCGCTCGTCTACGCGTGGACAGAGAGCTTCCTTCTCACCGTCTCGCTCACCGCCGTGTGCGGCGTCCTCGGCTACTGGTCGCTTCGATAAAAGTCGCCGTCAGGCTTCAGACTGCGCGCCGCGGTCGGCGAGCAGGTCGCGGAATTCGTCGGAGTCCTCCACGTCTTCGAGTTCCTTGCGTTCGACGATAGCGGTGTCGTCGACGGACTCCCGGGACGCCTCGTCGACGACGTAGACGGCGCGGGTGTGCGTAATCGCGCCGAGCGAACTCATGATGCGGGCGCGCTTGACGGCGGCGTCCGTGAACGACGAGTGCCCCGTCAGCATGCGGTCCGCACCGGACGCGTCCTCGCTGACGGCCTTGAACGGCGCGCGGTCCGTCGGGTGGACTTCGAAGCCGACGCGCGCGAGCACGGAGAGCACGGGCACGTCCTCGGGGTCGGCTTCGGGGTCCTCCGGGGTGGGTTCGGCGTCCCGGACCTCCTCCGCGCCGTCCATCACGGAGACGGGCGAGGTGAGGTCGCCGCCGAAGAGGTCCTCGAGTTCCATCGCGACCTCGATGCTGGCGTTCATGCCGTCCTCGTACTTCGAGACGGTGCGCCGGGAGACGCCGAGCTGGTTGGCGAGCTGGCCGAGGCTCAAGTCCTCGTTCTGACGGCGGTCCGCGAGCACGTCGCCGTCGATGTTCACGTAGAGGCCGCCCGGGGCCGCGTAGATGAGCGGCGGGACGCCCTCCACGAAGAAGTCCATCGCGGTGTCGGGGCTGAGCACGGGGACGCCGTGGCGGAAGTAGACGACGCCTGGCTTCAATTCCTCGTCGCGGGTGCGGAGGCCGATGACCATCGGGGTGGCGTCGAGGTAGGTGCCGAGCCGCCGCATCTCCGCGCCAGTCGGCGCGTCGAAGGCGTCGATGTTACCGAGAATCTTCACGAGGATGACGTCGTTCTCGCGGCGGGCGGCCACGTCGAAGCTCTTGGGCCGCGTCGCACACCGGTCGCTCACCGTGAACCCCGCGTCCGCGAGCATGGCGGTGACGTTCTCGATGAGTACCGACCGTGACATACACGAGTGTAAGCCGTCGGCGACATATATGCGTTGTGCCGATACGGCGGCGCTGCCCCGCGGTTTCGGTCATTCGGCCGCCACTATCTTCGGGCCGTGGACCGGAAGCGCGAAAAGCGCGCGGGCACTAGCCGGGAGGCGATGACGGTCGTCGCCCTCGACGACACGGACTCCCGCGAGCGCGGGATGTGCACGACGTACGCCGCCCACCTGGTCGCCGAGCGGCTGCGCGACCGCGGCGCGAGCGTCGAGCGCGTGCTCCTCGTGCGCCTGAACCCCGCCGTCGAGTACAAGACGCGCGGGAACGCCGCGCTCGCCATCCACACCGACGTCGACCCCAGAGTGGGGCTGGCGGTCGCCGAGGAAGTCGTCGGCGAGGTCGCCGAGGTCGACGACCCACGAACGAACCCGGGCGTGGTGGTCGCGCCCGAGGCCGACGCCCCCGAACCAATCGCCGACTTCGCCGAACGCGCGATGCGCGAACACCTCGACCCCGGCGAAGCGCAGTCGCTGGCGGCCGCCCACGGTTACGAGACCGCGCAGTGGGAGAACGGCCGCGGCGTCGTCGGCGCACTCGCTGCCGTGGGCGCGTGGACGGCATTCGACGACTGGACCTGCGAGCGCATCGACTACCGTGCACCCGACCGCTGGGGGACCGAGCGCGACGTCGACGCCGAGAGCGTGTTCGCCGCCGCGGACGACGCCTACCCCGACGCGTGGGACACCGTCGACCGCGAGGAGGCCGAGCTGGTCTGCGTGCCGCACACGCCCGGCCCCATCCTCTACGGCATCCGCGGCGACGACGCCGAGACCGTCGCCGAAGTCGCGAACTCCGTGGAGAGCGAGCCAGTCCACGCCAGCGAACTGTTCGTCACGAACCAAGGGACGGACGCCCACCTCCGCGCGGTCGACCTCGCCGACCTCGAAGACGGCCGCGCGTACTGTACGGACGCGACGGTCGTCGGGGAGCCCGCGACGCGGCGCGGCGGGCACGTCTTCGCCCCCGTTGAGGACGACGGTGTTCGCGTGGAGTGCGCGGCGTTCGAGCCGACCAAGCGGTTCCGCGACCGCGTGCGGGCGCTCCGGCCGGGCGACCGCGTCACGGTCTGTGGCGAGGTCAGCGACGGCACGCTCAAACTGGAGAAGTTCGCGGTCCGCGACCTCGACGAGACGGAGTCGGTGACGCCACAGTGCCCGGACTGCGAGACGTCGATGGAGAGCGCGGGCGCGAACCAGGGCTACCGCTGCCGGGACTGCGGGACATCCGCGCCCGGGAAAGTCGAGCAATCCGTCGACCGCGACCTCGACGTCGGCTGGTACGAGGTGCCGCCGTGCGCGCGCCGCCACGTCGCCAAACCACTGATTCGTGGCGACTGGGACGCTCCTATCCATCCCGAGCGGTAGCCGGCGTGCCGACGAGTAAATCGCTTTCGCTGGTTGTCACACTCTCACAGGCAGCCACAACGCTTTATTCTAGCACGTCCTAAACTGTAACCATGCGCCCGGACCGCCGTACCCCTGACGAGGTTGGCGTCGCCAGCGAGACGACCGACAGCGAGGCCGCTGCGGGACGACTCGCCGCGCACGTCGAAGTGCAGGACGGCGAGCGGGCGTGCACGCTGTTCCCCGCGAACGCCGACGGCGACGAACTCGTCACGACGTGGGTGACCGCCGAGGACGACGCGTTCGTCTCCCTCGCCAACTGGCGGTAGGCCTACTTCTTCAGTCCGCTGCCCGTCAGCGCGACGACCACGTCGGCGTCCGCGTCGAGGACGCCGCGCTCGCGGTACGCTTCTAAGCCGGCGACGCCGACGGCGCTCGTCGGCTCCACGTAGAAGCCGCGCTCGTGGAGCGCGTCCAGTGCGTCCTCGGTCACTTCGGCGTCGCACGCGATGGCGTCACCGTCGGTCGCGTCGATGGCGTCTAGAATCTGCCCCTTCCGCGCGGGCTCCCGAATCTGGATGCCGTCCGCGACGTCGTTCGTACCTGCCTCTTCCGAGCCGTGGAGTTCTTCGACGATTGGCGCGACGCCCATCGCCTGCACGCCGAGCAGCCGCGGCACCGACTCTGTCCACCCTGCCGCCTCGAGCGCAGAGAACCCGCGGTACGCGCCGATGAACAGCGTGCCGTGACCGAGCGGGAGCACCACCGTGTCCGGGACGGTCCAGTCGCGTTGCGCCGCGAGTTCGAGCGCGAACGTCGACGTCCCCGCGTAGAACGCCGGATTCCACGCGTGGCTCGCGTACCACGCATCCCCGCCCACGGCTTCCTGAATACAGGCATCAGTCACGTCCTGCCGGCTCCCCTCGATTCGGACTGCCGTCGCGCCCGCCGCCTCGATGGCGTCGAGTTTCGACTGCTTGACTGACGCGGGCACGTAGATGTCGGCGTCGATGCCGGCGCGCGCGGCGTACTGCGCGATGGCCGCACCTGCATTCCCCGACGAGTCCTCCACGATTCGTTCGACGCCCAACTCCGCTGCACGCGACAGCGTCAGCGCCGCACCGCGGTCCTTGTAGCTCCCCGACGGGAACACGTAGTCCAGTTTGAACTGCGCGTCCCACTCCGGCGCATCGGCCAGTGGCGTCCAGCCTTCACCGAGTGTCACCTCCGCCCCGATTGGGAGGAACTCGTCGAACGCCCACAGCCCCTCGCGGGGGTCGACGTCCGGCTCGTCGCTGTCCGGCAGCGGCTGCTCAGCGAAGTCTAGCGCGTGCCCGCACTCGCAGCGCCACGGCTCCTCGGGTCCGGACTCGTAGGTTCGACCGCAGGAACGGCATTCGAGCATACTCCCGAGAACGAGGACGGGCTACCTGAGCGTGGCGATGAACGAGCATTCGCGCGGCTCCGCTGCGCGATTCACTCCGCGACCGAGCATAGCGAGGGAGCGGAGGCCGACGAACCCCCGGAGGGGGTGAGGAGTGCTTTTTCCCAAGTTTTTGCAAGCGACGGCGCGCGTAGCGCGCCGAGCGCTGGAAAAAGTGGGTTAGAAAGAATCCACGTCCGTTCCGACCGAACAGACGTACTCGCCGGTGGCGACCTGTGGGAGGCGACGGCTTCGCCAGAAGATACCGTGGTTGTCGGCGGTGACGGTGGCTTTGAGCGTGCCGAAGACGTCGGTGACTTCGAAGAGGGTGTCGCCGGCGCGGACGTCGTCGCCGAGGTCCTGTTTGTACTCGACGATGCCGCCGACGGGGGAGCCGTAGCGGTCGAAGTCCTTCGCGCGGGTCTGGCGTTCGGTCTCGACGTCGCCGTCGAGGAGGCCGTAGTAGCGGAGGACGTTGAAGACGCCGTCGACGCCGTACTGGATCGATTCCTCGTCGAAGCCGACCGCGCCGCCGAGTTCGGGGTCGACGGTGGGGATGCCTTCGGAGGGGCCGGCACGTGCGAGTTGGCCTTCGGGGCCTTTCTGGTCGAGGACGTGCCCGCAGCCGAACGCCTTCGCGAGTTCGAGGCAGTCGCTGTGGAGGCGGTGGTGGCGGCCGCAGCGCACGCGCACCTCGTTAATCATGCGGGAGGTCGAGCCCTGGTGGAGGTCGAGGATGAGGTCGGCGTCCTCGGCGGCGGAGAACGTGGCGTGTGCGATGCGCTCGGAGGAGGAGCCGTTCGCGCTGCCGGGGTACGCACGGTTGAGTTTCGTGTCGTCGATGGGGTTGCGGTGTTCGGCGACCTGGAACGCGTGGAAGTTCGTGATGCCGACGACGCGCACTTCGCCCGCGAGCTCCGCGGGGTCGAGTTGGGGGACGACGCGGCGGAGCACGCCGACGCCGTTCAGTTCGTCGCCGTCGCTGGCTGCCTGCAGGTAGAGGGTTTTGCCGTCGCGTTCGCCGTTCACGACCGCGACCGGGAGGCCGACTGCGGTGCCGTCCCGCATCTCACCCACGGTGAGCCGACCGGTGTCGAACTCCCCGGGGTCCGCGGACGCCGTGCCGAGCGTAGTCATTACAGTAATCCCACGCACGCGTGGCCTTGAGCGGTTCGGTCCCGGAATCGGCGACGTTTTCACGTGCCACAGCCAACCCCCGTGTATGTCCGAGCGGTCCGAGCAGTCCGCCGACGCGGCGTCCGACCGCCCCGGCGTCGACAACTTCGTGCGCGCGCTCGGCGTCGTGACGCAGGCGAAACGCGGGTTCGCGGTCGGCCTGCTGGTCGCCGTCGCGACGTACTACTTCTTCGTCGTGGCGTCGGGCGGGTCGCCGTACTCGACGCCGTACCTGGTCGCGCTGGCCGCTGTGCTCGCGTTCACGGTCGGCTTGCTCGCGACGTTCGCCTTCACCGCCGGCGCTGCCTACCGGCTCTACCGCCGACTAGAGTAGTTGGTTCGCCGAAGAAAACCTCTTGTCGGCGGGTCTGTTTCGTTTCGAAGATGGCTGAGGACTTCCCGACCCGGCTCGCCGCGTACACGGGCGACGACGCGGACGACGGGAAGGGACTCCCGTCGGCGTCCGCCGTCGTCGCTGGCGTGCTCGCGCCGCTGCGCGGGGCGGACAAGTCGCCGGGCGGGAAGCGCTTCGAGGTCGCCGAGACCAGCCACGCCGACAAACGCTACGCGTTCACGTGCCCGGTCGAACTCGCGGGCACCGACTGCACGGCCCGGCTCGTCGTCCATCGCGAGGACGGTTACGTCTACGCCCGGCACGGCGTCCACCCACCAGAGAGCGGCGGGCTCCTGTCTCGCGTCCGGGGCGGCAAGTCCGGGTACGACGCGCTCGGCGTCGGTTCTGACTCGGTCGCTCGGCTCGCGAAACGACGCCGGAAGGTCGTCGCCAACGGCGTCGACGCGCGCGTCGCCACGCCACGCGTCACCGACGAGCCCGTGGGCTTCGAGTTGCGCTTCGAGACCACAGACACCGCGGTGCTCTCCGTGACCGGCTACGCGGACGGCCGCGACTACCTCTCCGTGCCGCTGCCGGACCTCGCGCTCCGCGCGGTCGCGGCCGAGCGCGACGTATTGGACTGACTCACGCCGACGCGAGGTCGCGGAGCCGGTCGGCGCTCGCGCGCGTCCCCTTCGCCAACAGCACGTCGCCGGCCGTGACTTCCGTCTCGGGGCCGGGCTGGACGACCCACTCGTCAGTCTCGGCGTCCGGCCGCCGCACCGCGATGACGCGCATCCCGGTCTCGGTTGCGACCTCCTTCCCGCCGAGCGTGGCGCCGTCGAGCGCGCTCCCCGCTTCGACGGTCTCCCGGACGATGACCTCGTCGGACTCCTCGACGGCTTCCTGGACGACGACGTGCGTGTCAAGCCCGCGGAGGACCCCCTCGCTTATTTCGACCGCGGCGTCGCTGATGACCTCCGTCGCGGTGGCGATGTGGACGAGCCCGCGCAGCGACACCGGGTCCTCGACGCGGCTGGCCGCCCGCAGCGTCCACGCCTCGAAGCGGGACTTCAGCGCGTCTACTTCGGCTTCCAGTTCGACGACCTCCGCCGCGAGGTCCGTCGAGTCGAAGAGGACGGCGCCGTACGCGAGGTCGACGGAGAGTTCGCTCATGTTCTTCATCGTCACCACGGAGTCGACGGCGCGCCCGAGGTCGTCGATGCTCGGTTCGGGGACCGCAGGCGGCTCGTAGGACTCGCCCGTCGCCGTCTCGTAGACGCCGCCGATGCGGTCCTCCGGCCCGCGGAGCAACAGCACGTCGCCCGCCACTAGTTCCGTGTCGCGGTCCGGGTTCAGCAGCCAGTCGCCGCCGCGCCGAATCGCGAGCACGCGCACCCCGGTCTCGGTCTCCAGATTCACGTCCAGCAGCGTGCGGCCGGCGTACGCGGAGTCGACCGTCAACTCCGCACGCTCCAGCGACTCGACGGCTTCGGGGAGCGCCGCGCGAATCGCGTCGGGCACGCGGATGTCTTCGAGGACGACCTTCGCGATGTCCCCGGCCGCGTCGCTAATCTTCTCCGCCGCGCCGACGACGCCCAGGACGGGCGCGAGCGTCTCCGCGTCCTCGGGGTTGCGCGCCGCCATCAGGAGGCTCATGCGTGCGCGCAACTGGAGGACGTCCATGCGCTCTTCGAGTTTGAGGACTTCCGCCGCCACGTCGTCGCTGCCGTGCAGCACCGCCGAGTAGGAGAGGTCGATGAGGAGTTCGGCGGTGTCTTTCATCTCCGCGAGGAGGTCTTTTACGCTCGCGGGCTCGTACTCGACGCGGCCGCTCATGCCCCCGGATTCGCCCCCGCCCCCGAAAAACGTTCGCGTCAGTCGGGGCGCTCGCGGCGACCGCCAAAATCGTGTTAGTTGTTCACACGAAGCGCTCGGTAATCGTTCTCTCGCGCAATATTTTCGTAGACGACCGTGAAGGAAACCGACACACATTAGGTAGAACCGTCAAGAACCCACGCACATGGCCGACGAACTCAAGAAGGGTTTGGAAGGTGTGCTCGTCGCGGAGTCCGAGTTGAGCTACATCGACGGCGACGAGGGCAAACTCGTCTACCGCGGGTACACCATCGAGGACCTCGCGCGCGGCGCGAGCTACGAGGAAGTCCTCTACCTGCTCTGGCACGGCCGCCTCCCCGACCGGGAGGAACTCGAAGCGTTCAGCGAGGAGATGACCACCCACCGCGAGCTCGACGACGACGTGCTCGACCTCGTCGCGGACCTCGCGGCCGCCGACGAGGACCCGATGGCGGCGCTGCGCACGGCAGTCTCGGAGCTGTCGGCGTTCGACCCGGACGCCGACGCCGACCCCACCGACCGCGAGGCGAACCTCCGGAAGGGCAAGCGCATCACCGCCAAGATTCCGACCATCGTCGCGGCGTTCACGCGCCTGCGCGAGGGCGACGACCCCGTCGCGCCCCGGGACGACCTCGACCACGCGGCGAACTTCCTCTACATGCTGAACGACGAGGAGCCCGACGACGTGCTCGCGGACGTCTTCGACCAGGCGCTCGTGCTCCACGCCGACCACGGGCTGAACGCGTCGACGTTCTCCTCGATGGTCACGTCCAGCACGCTCGCGGACCTCCACTCCGCGATTACGTCGGCCGTCGGCACGCTCGGCGGTAGCCTCCACGGCGGCGCGAACGCGAACGTCATGCGCATGCTCCAGACCATCGACGAGTCCGAGAAGGAGCCCGTCGAGTGGGTCGAGGACGCCCTCGAGAACGGCGAGCGCGTCGCCGGGTTCGGTCACCGCGTCTACAACGTCAAGGACCCGCGCGCGAAGATTCTCGGCGAGCGCAGCGAGGAACTCGGCGAGGCCGCCGGCGACACGAAGTGGTACGAGATGAGCGTCGCCATCGAGGAGTACGTCAAAGAGGAGAAGGGCCTCGCGCCGAACGTCGACTTCTACTCCGCCTCGACGTACTACCAGATGGGCATCCCCGTCGACATCTACACGCCCATCTTCGCGATGTCCCGCGCCGGCGGCTGGATTGCCCACGTGCTCGAACAGTACGAGGACAACCGCCTCATCCGCCCGCGCTCGCGGTACGTCGGCGAGGAAGACCAGGAGTTCGTGCCGCTCGACGAGCGGTAGGCTCAGTCGCGCCGTAACGACTTCTTTCTACGCGTCGCTCCGTTCCGCCATCATCGACGCCGCGCGACTCGCCCAGCCGCCGTAGTGGAAGCCGGCGGCGACGACGGCAGCCATCCAGACGTTCGAGAGCGCGATGCCCCAGTACGCCGCAAGCGGGCCGTAGTCGAGCGTGTGACCGACGAGCCACGAGAAGCCGACGAGGAAGCCGACCATCCCGGTGGCGCGCGCGACGAACGGGACGCGGGTCTCGCTGGCGCCCTGGAGCGCGCCCGAGAGCCCGACGAACGCCGCGAGGAACGGCGCGCTCAGGCCGTACGCGCGGGCGAACCAGACGCCGTGGCGGATTGTCTCGGGTTCGTCGGCGAGTAGCGAGACCAGCGGCCGGGCGTAGTACGAGAGGAGGAGGCCGACAGCACCGACCGTGAGCACGCCGAGCGCGGCGACCGCCCAGCCGTCGAAGCGCGCGGTGTCGGGGTCGCCTTCGCCGAGCGCCTGGCCGACGACGACGTTCGCCGCGACGTTGTAGCCGCGGGAGAGCGGGCCGGTGACCTGCTGGTAGACGCGGCGGCCGATTTGGAACGCGGCGTTGACGTTCGTCCCGAAGGAGAGCAGCAGGGCGTTGAACGGGAACTCCGCGAGCGCGGAGACGGTCCCCTCCGCGATTTTCGGGAGGCTAACCGCGAACAGCTGTTTCGTGATGATTCGAGAGCGCGGGCGCGCGAAGCCGGCGGCGGTGTACGAGGACGCGATGGCGACGGTGAGCGCGACGGCGGTGAAGGTGTTCGCGGCGGCGGTGGCGGCGCCGACGCCGACGACGCCGAGTTCGGGGAGGCCGAAGTAGCCCAGGCCGAGGCCGACGCTGCCGGCGACGTTGCCGAGGTTGGAGACGGCGTTGACGTACATCGGCGTGCGCGTGTCGCCGGTCCCTTGCAGGGCACGGGCGGCGATGAGCGCGACGTGGCGTGCGGGCGCGGTGAGGAGGATGACAGCAAGGTAGGTGCTTCCGAGCGTGACGACGTTCGGTGCAGCGCCGAGCAGGCGGATGGCGGCCGGGCCGAACAGCACGCCGAACGCGGCGAACGGAACGCCCGCGAGCGCGCCGACGAGGACGGCCTGCGTGATGGCCTCGTCGCGGGTGACGGTGGCGTCGCGGCCGGTGTCCTGACTGGAGAGGCTGATGGCACCGCCGCCCAAGCCGAGGCCGACGCGCAGCGGGAAGCGCGCGTAGAGGTCCGCGATGCCGACGGCGACGACGGCAGCCGGCGAGATGGCGGCGGTGACGACGACGTCGACGGTCCGCATCAGCGTGCGGAGCGTCTGCTCGGTCATCACGGGCCACGCGAGCGCGAAGACGCGCCGCCACACCGCGCGGAGTCGGGAGCGCACGGTCGAGACTCACAGCGCCGCGAAAAACCGCTGTCGGTCCGCGGCTGCCCGCGTCGTCCCGCCGCAGTCCTGCACTTTCACTTTTACCGTGCTTTGGTCGCTTTTATCACCATCCGGGTCGTCGTCGTAATCGTCACACGCTCCGTCCCCCACGTATTCTTGGAGCACACCACCAACCGTTAACAGCGACAGCGCCGTAGCCGCGAGCATGATTGGACTCGACGACGTGCTCGACGCCCGCGAGCGCGTCGCTGACGTCGCCCGCCACACCCCGCTGGACTACTCCAACACGTTCTCCCGGATGACCGACGCGGAGGTCCACCTGAAACTGGAGTGTTTCCAGCGGACGGGGTCGTTCAAGATTCGCGGCGCGACCAACCGCATCCGCACGCTGTCGGAGGCCGAGCGCGACGCCGGCGTCGTCACCGCCTCGGCGGGCAACCACGCACAGGGCGTCGCGCTCGCGGCCTCGCGCTCGGGCGTCGACGCGAAGGTCGTGATGCCCGAGACCGCGCCCATCTCGAAAGTCAAGGCGACGAAGAGTTACGGCGCGGAGGTCGTCCTCCACGGCGTCGACTACGACGCCGCCCAGACCCACGCCCATGAACTCGAAGACGAGGAGGGTCGCACCTACGTCCACGCCTTCGACGACGAGCACGTGATGGCCGGGCAGGGGACGATTGGCCTCGAAATCGTCGACGACCTCCCCGAAGTCGACACCGTCGTCGTCCCCATCGGCGGCGGCGGACTCATCTCGGGCGTCGCGACTGCGGTGAAGGCTCACGACCCGGACGTCCGCGTCGTCGGCGTGCAGGCCGAAGGTGCCTCCACGGTCGCCCCCTCGCTCCAGAAGGGCGAGCCGCAGGCCCTCGACTCCGTGGACACCATCGCGGACGGCATCGCCGTGCGCCGGGTCGGCGAGCAGACGTTCCCGGTCATCCGGGAGCGCGTGGACGAGGTCGTCACCGTCTCCGACGACGAGATCGCGACCGCGCTCGTGCTGATGCTCGAACGCGGGAAGACCCTCGTCGAGGGTGCGGGCGCGACGCCACTCGCGGCGCTGCTCGAAGGCAAGTTCGTCTACGAGGACGACGAGGTCGTCGTGCCCGCGCTCTGCGGCGGCAACATCGACCTCAACCTCCTCACGACAGTCGTCATGCGCGGGCTCGTCGATCAGGGTCGCTACGTGAAGATTCGCACTGTCCTGAAGGACCGCCCCGGCGCCCTCGACGACCTCATCGACGTCGTCGCGGACGAGCGCGCGAACATCTACGCCATCCAGCACGACCGCACGAACCGCGACATCGCGATGAACGCCGCGGAGGTCGAACTCGACCTCGAGACCCGCGGCCCCGAACACGTCGACGCGCTCCTGGACCGCATCCGCGAGGCGGGCTTCGAGGTCACCGTGCTCAACGGACCGCGCCCCCAGAACTGACTACGCGGGCACGACCGCGTACTCGACGGTGAGGAACTGCGCGCCACACAGCCACATCTCGTGGGTCGCCAGCGCCACCGCGTCGCCGCCGGTCGGGTCGTCTACTTCTGCGGGCGCGCTCACCGTCCCGTCCGTCGGCCACACGCGGAACCGCTGGTCCGCGGGGAGCGCGAATCCAGCGGGCGGCGTGACCCAGTAGAGCCCGGGGTCGCCGGGTGCTCTCGTGGTCAGTTCCACGCCGGTCGCGTCGCCCGCGCCGAGATGCCCGATGCGCAGCACCGTCGAGAGGTTGCCGCCGGGCAGCGGTGCCGCGATGTTCACGAACCGCTCGCCGTCGCACTCGTGGCTCGCGTACAGCGCTACGAACACCGCCGCCCCGGACTCGTCCGTGCGAATCCACGCTCGCGCGCCGTCCCGCGGGTCGGCGTCGGGGTCGAGCGCGACGAACTCGCTTCCAAGCCGGTGCCAGTCCTCGTCGCTCGGGCCCGGGAGATTCAACTGGCGAATGCGGGTCGTCACGGGCGCAGCGAGGCGCGCGCCCTTTCGGAACGGGCGGTGCCAGCGCGCGCGAAGCAGCATCTCGTACTCGGTCGTGCGCTCGTAGAACCGCCGGACGTCGCCCGCGACGCGCTCGGGGTCGAAGTCCGGCCGCGCGAACTCGGCCATGTCGTCCATCTCGCCGACGAGTGCGGGGTCTTCGGCGGCGAGTCCGCGCCGTGCGACGAACTCCGCGCCGATGTGGCCCCCGCCGGTCACCGGGCTGAACGGCACGTCGCGCGCTCGCCACGCCGCGGCGCCGGCCAGCGACGCGACGGCGCCGGTGGCGACTGTTCGGCCACGCATACGCCCGCTTGCGCGCGAACGGACACGAATCTGGTGGCTCCGGCGTCTGCCGGCTTCCCGGCCGCCGCCGAGCGCTGACGCCGGTCTTTAATACGTGTGACCGCGACTCACCGGACATGAAACGCATTATCGACACCCCCGACGCCCCCGCTGCGGTCGGCGCGTACAGCCAGGCGACGACCGACGGCGACCTCGTCTTCACCGCCGGCCAGATTCCGCTGACGCCGGACGGCGACCACCTCGACGACGAACCCATCGCCACCCAGACCCGGCAGAGCCTCGAGAACGTCAAGGCCATCCTCGAAGCCGAGGGCCTCACGATGCAGGACGTGCTCAAGGTCTCGGTGTTCCTCGACGACATCGACGACTTCGACGAGATGAACGAGGCGTACAAGGAGTACTTCCAGGACAACCCGCCCGCCCGCTCCGCGCTCGAAGTCTCGGCGCTCCCGAAGGGCGCGGCCGTCGAAATCGAAGCCATCGCCGCCCAGCGCGACTAGATGCGTCGCTCCACGTTGGACACGCTGGCGTGGGGCGCCGTCGGCGCGCTCGCGTTCCTCGTGCTCGCCCAGGGCTACCGACTGTTCGCCGACGAGGGCGTCGGCTTCCTCCCGCTGCTTGGCGTCGCCGTCGTCGTCTTCGCGGCGTCCTCGCTGGTCGCCCACCTCGCGGCCACTCGCCTCCACTGACGCGAAAAGAAGGGTTTAAACGACAGACCCGGATAGGTTACGACGGGCCGGGATGGCCGAATGGCAAAGCGCACGCCTGGAAAGCGTGTCCCCTTACGGGGTTCAGGGTTCAAATCCCTGTCCCGGCGTTTTCACCGTACTCGCGCCGCCCAGCGACGGTTCTGTCGCTGGGCGCGCGATGGTTTCGTAAACGACGGCGGGATTTGAACTCTGGAAGTCGCAGCCCGCGCACCACAGCGAGCAGGACCGTCTTCCTCCAGTTTAAATCCCGATAGGCAGAGCCGCGCGTATGCTCTATTTGGGAGTTGGCATCTCAAACTAGTGCGTAGTCGAGTACTTCGAATTTTCCAGCGAACGGCCACAGCGCCTACTTGGGGGCCGGCCGGAGTCGCCCGTATGGAACCGCCGAACATCGACGAGGACACCGCGCGGAAGGTGCTGGAACTGGGCTACCACGACTTGGGCGAGAGCGTCGAGTACGGCGACCTCCTGCTGGAGAAAGTTGAGGAGGAGCGCGAGGACGGCGACGTCGCCCGAGAGTACTACGCGCTCGTGGACGAGGAGACCGGCGAGCCGCTCGGCGAGCGCATCGGCGCGCACCACTACGCAGTCAACGAGTTCCACGACTTCCGCGACGACCTCGAGGACGTGTGGCGCTCGCACCACGAGTCCTGACCGTCACATCGGCCCCAGCGCTCTTTTCGCCGGGTCGGGAACGGGAGTGTATGCGCGAATCAGACACACCCGTACCGGTCGAGGAGGACGAGGAGTACGTCGTGGACGTCGAGGACATCGGCGACGAGGGCGACGGCGTCGCGCACGTCGACGACTTCGTGGTGCTAGTGCCCGAGGCCGACATGGGTGACCGCGTGCGGGTGCGCATCGACCGCGTCGAGCCGGACTTCGCGATGGCGGAGCTCGTCGAGCACGAATCCGACGTCGCCTAACTTAAAGGCCGGTTCGACGCGCCCGTCTCGTGTGAACGACTAACACACTATTCGGGCCGTGTAGTGATTTTCCGCGGGACTCAGGGCGTGTTCTTCCATTCGGCGCGCGACCGGCCTCGGAGCGGGATAGAAGATTTTATATAGAATCACAATCAATCATCCAGGTACCTATGGCACAACAACAGCGGATGCAGGGGCAGCCCATGATCATCATGGGAGACGACGCACAGCGCGTGAAGGACAAGGACGCTCAGGAGCACAACATCTCCGCGGCGCGAGCCGTCGCGGACGCCGTCCGCTCCACACTTGGCCCGAAAGGGATGGACAAGATGCTCGTCTCCTCGATGGGCGACGTCACCATCACGAACGACGGCGTCACCATCCTCCAGGAGATGGACATCGACAACCCGACCGCGGAGATGATCGTCGAAGTCGCCGAAACCCAGGAAGACGAGGCCGGCGACGGCACGACGACCGCGGTCGCCATTGCGGGCGAACTCCTCAAGAACGCCGAGGACCTCCTCGAGCGCGACATCCACCCGACCGCCATCATCAAGGGCTACAACCTCGCCGCCGAGCAGGCCCGCGAGGAAGTCGACAACGTCGCCATCGACGTTGACCCCGAGGACGAGGACCTCATCCGCAGCGTCGCCGAGACCTCCATGACCGGCAAGGGCGCCGAGCTCGACAAGGAGCTGCTCTCCGGCATCATCTACGACGCCATCAATCAGGTCTCCGTCGAGGCCGCCGACGGCAGCACCGTCGTCGACGCCGCGAACATCAACGTCGAGACCCAGACCGGCCGCGCGGTCGGTGACTCCGAGCTCCTCGTCGGTGCCGCCATCGACAAGGACCCGGTCCACGACGAGATGCCGACGGACGTCGAGGACGCCAAAATCCTCCTGCTGAACGAGGCTATCGAGGTCGAGGAAGCCGAAGCCGACACCTCGGTCAACATCGAGAGCCCCGACCAGCTCCAGTCCTTCCTCGACCAGGAAGAGGAGCAGCTCAAGCAGAAGGTCCAGCAGATTGTCGACACCGGCGCGAACGTCGTCTTCTGTCAGAAGGGCATCGACGACATGGCCCAGCACTACCTCGCGAAGGAGGGCATCCTCGCCATCCGTCGCACCAAGAAGTCCGACATCGAGTTCCTGACGAACGTCCTCAACACGGCAGTCGTCACGGACCTCGACTCCGCGACCGCAGCCAACGTCGCCAGCGGTTCTATCTCTCGCGACAGCGAGGACGAACTCTTCTACGTCGAGGGCCACGACGAGGACGCCCACGGCGTCACCATCCTCCTGCGCGCCTCCACCGAACACGTCGTCGACGAGCTCGAACGCGGCGTCACTGACGCGCTCGACGTCTCCGCGCAGACGCTCAGCGACGGCCGCGTCCTCCCCGGCGGCGGTGCCATCGAAGTCGAAGTCGCCGACCGGCTCCGCGACTTCGCGGACTCCGTCTCCGGCCGCGAACAGCTCGCCGTCGAAGCGTTCGCGGACTCCCTGGAACTCGTGCCGCGCGTGCTCGCCGAGAACGCCGGCCTCGACTCCATCGACACGCTCGTCGACCTGCGCTCCGCGCACGAATCCGGCGAGGAACGCACCGGCCTCAACGTGCTTTCGGGCAACCTCGAGGACACCTTCGAAGCCGGTGTCGTCGAGCCCGCACACGCCAAAGAGCAGGCCGTCACGAGCGCCTCCGAAGCCGCGAACCTCGTGCTCAAAATCGACGACATCATCTCCGCCGGCGACCTCTCCACCGACAAGGGTGACGAGGGCGGTGCCGGCGGCCCCGCAGGCGGCATGGGCGGCGGCATGGGCGGGATGATGTAGTACCTTTTTCCTGCACTCACTCGGGCGCTACCGCGCCCTCGTTCGCTGGGAAAAAGCTACGCTAAAAAGCCCCGACGGACCCCACTTCGGGGGTCCTCGGGGCCAGCGCGCTTCGCGCGCTGTGAACCGGCGACCTCCGGTCGCCGGATGCTCCCGTTCCGCCGCGCTGCACCGTCGGCTGACTACTCGCGATTTTCTTTCGACGTTTCGCTGGATAGCGGCGGCTCCGGGTCACGCGCGGTCGCAGAAAGGAGTGGTCGCGTTACTCGTCGTCGACGTCGAGCTCGAACTGCTCGTGTTCGGCGGCGGCGTTGAGCACGACGCTCGTGTTGGACTCCTTGATGTCGGCGTCCGAGAGCAGTTCCTTGATGAGCGCGTTCATGTCGTCGGTGTCGTTGAACTTCCCGACGGCGATGACGTCGTGGTCGCCGGTGACCTCGTAGACGGAGACCATCTGTTTGTGGTCGCGGAAGCGGTCGGTGATGTCGGGGAGCGCGCCACCCTCGACCTTGAGTTGGATGATGGCGGTGACGTCGTAGCCGAGCTGGTCGTAGTCGACGATTGGGACGTACCCCTCGATGACGCCCTCGTTTTCCAGGTCTTTGAGGTGGTTGGAGACGGTCGTCACCGATACGTCGAGTTCGTCGGCGAGGCTGCGCAGGCTGGCGCGGCCGTCGGCCAGCAGCTCGTTGACGAGGTGCGCGTCGAGGTTTTCGTACGTCATACCCACCCCTACCGTCTCCGCCGTATAGAAGTTTACGAATGTTCAGTTATCGCTGCGTCTCCCAAAATTACGCTAACCGCTACTGCTTTAATGGTGGATGTACTCGTCTGGAGTGTCCACAGATATGACGAACGGGAATCCTAGTGAGGGCCTCAGCCCGAGCGAGCAGGCGGTACTCGAGAAGATAGACGAACAGAACATCGACTTCCTCCGTCTCCAATTCACGGACATCCTCGGCACCGTGAAGAACGTCTCCATCCCCGCCAGCCAGGCGGAGAAGGCGTTCGAGGACGGCATCTACTTCGACGGCTCGTCCATCGAGGGCTTCGTCCGCATCCAGGAGTCGGACATGCGCCTCGTCCCCGACCCCGAGACGTTCTCCGTGCTCCCGTGGCGCACCCGCGAGGACGAGGAAGAGGGCGGCGCTGCGCGTCTCATCTGCGATGTCGTCGACACCTCGACCGGCGAGCCGTTCGAGGGTGACCCGCGCTACGTGCTCAAGCAGGCCCTCGACCGCGCCGAGGAGATGGGGTACAAGGTCAACGCCGCGCCCGAACCCGAGTTCTTCCTCTTCGAGGAGGACGAGGAAGGTCGCGCGACGACGAAGACCAACGACGCCGGTGGCTACTTCGACCTCGCGCCGAAGGACCTCGCCAGCGACGTCCGCCGTGACATCATCTACGGCCTCGAAGACATGGGCTTCGAAATCGAGGCCTCCCACCACGAGGTCGCGCAGGGCCAGCACGAGATCAACTTCGAGTACGACGACGCCCTCACGACGGCGGACAACGTCGGGACGTTCCGGACGGTCGTGCGCGCCATCGCGGCCCAGCACGATCTCCACGCGACGTTCATGCCCAAGCCCATCCCGCGCATCAACGGCTCCGGCATGCACACCCACATCTCGCTGTTCACCGAGGACGGCGAGAACGCGTTCCACGACGGCGACGACGAGTTCGACCTCTCGGAGACGGCCAAGCAGTTCACGGCTGGCATCCTCGAACACGCGCCGGCGCTGGCCGCGGTCACGAACCCGACCGTGAATTCCTACAAGCGCCTCGTCCCCGGCTACGAAGCGCCGGTGTACGTCGCGTGGTCGGACCGCAACCGCTCCGCGCTCATCCGCAAGCCCGCGGCCCGCGTGCCCGCCGCCAGCCGTATCGAGGCGCGCTTCCCGGACCCGTCGTGTAACCCGTATCTGGCGTTCGCGGCGCTCATCCATGCCGGCCTCGACGGCATCGAGCGCGGCCTCGACTGCGACGACCCGGTCCGCGAGAACATCTACGAGTTCGACGAGGCCAAGCGCGACGAGTACGGCATCGAGACGCTGCCGTCGAACCTCGGCGACGCCCTCGACGAGCTCGAAGACGACGAGGTCGTCCTGGACGCGCTCGGCGACCACGTCTCCGAGAAGTTCCTCGAAGCGAAGAACGCCGAGTACGACGACTACCGCGTCGACGTCTCCGACTGGGAGCTCGACCGCTACCTCGAGAAGTTCTAGACGGCTCTACTCCACGTTTTCTTTCGCGTCGCGCGCCGACCAGCGACGGCGTCACTGCCGCAGGACCGGGAGCGCGACGAACGCGACGCCGGCGACGACGTGTGCCACACCTATCGCGGGCAGCATCGCGTCCACTTTCAGCGTGAGCGCGGCGGTCCCGCCGAGCACGACGAGAATGGGGGCCGCGGTCTTCACCGAGACGTCGTTCAGCAGTGCGCCCCTGCGGGTCACCAGCCACCAGCCGACGAGCGCGCCGACCGTCCCGCCGAGTGCCGCGACTGGGTCCTCGGTAGGGCCGACGAGCACGACGGCCGCGACGGCGGTAGTGGTCGCGACGACGAACCCGTAGCCGACGCGGCGGCGGGTGAGCGCGAGCAGCGCCACGACGAACGCCGTGCCGAGGAGCGCGCCCGCGACTACGTCCCCGAGGTAGTGGACGCCGAGCACGAGCCGCGTGAACGCCACGAGCGCAATCATCCCGGCGGCTGCAGCGTACCGGCGCGCGCGGTCGCTCACGTCGAGGAGCGCTGCGAGTCCGCCGTAGAACGCCGCCGCACCGGTGGCGTGGCCGCTCGGGAAGCCGTTGCCGTCCTCGGCGATGCGCATCACCGACTCGGGCGGCCGCGGCTCCGCGAACAGCCCCTTCGTGAGGACGACGAGCGCGAGCGCGCCGATGCTCACCGCGAGCAGGCGCGCGCCGTCGCGGCGCGACAGCCAGTCGCGTTTGGGGCCGAACAGGTAGACCGCGGGGCCGACAGTCGTCACGAACCACGTGCTCCCGAGGAACGTCAACACCACGAACACCGGCACCAGCGCCTCGGGGAGGCTTCCTGCGAGCGTCTCCGTGACGCTGACGCTCCTGTCGATTGCGCTCATCGTCGCCACGACCGCACGCGGTCGGCAATGCGGCCCGGCAGTCCGACTGCGTTGATGCTCAGGCCGAACAACACCATCAGCACGTACAGGCCCAGCGTCGACAGCCACACTACGAGCATCGCCAGGATGGACCAGCCGCCGTCGAGGTAGTGGAACGCGCCGACGGTCATCAGGGTGCCGTACAGCAACACGAGGTACGGTCCCCAGCCGCGGGCTTTCCCGCGGCGCAGGCGCTGGCGGACGTACTGCTTGAGGTCCGCCTCCAGCTCGGACTTGCGCACGGTCTTGGCGTCCAACTCGGCGCGCAGCGCTTCGACTTCCGCGCCGAGTTCGGCGACGTCCGGCGCCTCGTTCGGTGGCTCGGGCTCCGGCTTCTCGTCGTCGTCAGGTCGTCCCGACAGCACGGCGTTGAGTACCGCACCGAGGGTGATAACGATGCCGCCGAAGTACAGCCACGTCACGAGGAGGAGCGCGCCGCCCAGAATCCCGTACAGTTCGCCGCCGCCGACGTACGCGGCGTACACGCGGAACCCCTGCGCGAGGAGCGTCCACCCGACCGCGGCGAACGCTGCGCCCGGCACCGCTTCCCGGACGGACATCTCGACGTCCGGGAAGACGTAGTACGACGGCAGAAACACCAGCGTGAGCGCGACCGGCAGCGTCAGCGCGCTGGCGAGGTCGAGGTACGGCAGGACGTCGAGGTAGGGCACGAGCACCGTCACGACGATTGCCGCGCCGACCGCCAGCGGCAGCGTCAGCAGGACGACGAGTCCGTCGACGACCTGTTCGAGCAGCGACTCGGGCTCCTGGACGCCGTACACCTGCGAGAACGCGACGTCGAGGCCGCGGAACAGTTTGAGCGCGGACCACGTCAACAGGAGGAGACTGACGACGGTCGCGCTCGTCCGCCCGCGGCCGTCCGTCATCGCGTCCCGGAGCGCTGTCTCGCCGGACTCGGTGAGGAACGGCCCGAGCGCGCCGACGATGGCGTCGACGAGTTCGACGCCGCCGAGCACGGTCCCGACTGCGACTGACAACACTAGCAGCGGAATCAGGGAGACGAACGCGTAGTAGGCGACAGCCGCGGAGAGGAACGTCACTTGCTCGTCCTGGGCCGTCCCGACCACGCGGCGCGCGACCCCGACGGCGGACCCGATTCGTGTCACGTCACGGACTTCGACGTGGTGGGTCATAAATCGGGCTACTGCGCGACGCCTACTCGCGGACCGCGGCCTCGACGTCGGCGAGCGTGCCGTCGGTCTTGAACGTCGTGCCGCCGTACTGCGTGCGCGAGGCCGCCAGCCCCGCCTCGTGGAGTTCGTCGAGGAACTCGTCCATGCCCACGGCGGGCTCTCCCCACTGCTTGTAGAGGCGGTGCTGGTCGAAGTGCGTGGGTTCGTGGAGTTCGCCCGCGACAGTATCGAGTAGTTTGCGCGCGCGTTTGGCGGTGCCCATGTAATCAGTGACGTGCTCGCGGACCTCGGCGACGAACTGCCGGTCGTGGGCGGCCCCGAGCCACAGCGGGCCCGCGGGCAGCACTTGTCGGCCGCCGCAGTGCGCGCACGTCTCCGGTGGGTCCGCAATCAGGCCGTACTCGTGCTCGCGGTGGAGACACTCCTGGCAGTGGTAGACGTAGCCGAGTTCGTCGATGGCTTCGTTGGCCTCGGTCGCGGTGTGCGAGAGGTCCAGATACGTGCGGACGTAGTGGTCGCTGACGTGGCTGAGGATGGGCGTGACGCCGACGTCGTAGCGCGCGGCGGTCCGGGCGAGCGCGGACAGCAGCACGCGCAGCCCCATCTCGGCGTGGTACTCGGTGTTCCGGGGGACGGCGGAGTACTTCCGGACGCCGGACTCGAAGTGCGCGCCACACAGCGGCGCGGTGTCGGTGGCCGTGACGCAGACGAGGTTGCGGGCGTTCGCGAACGCCGCGTCCGCGAACGGAATCGGCGTCCCGAACGGGTCGAGGTCCACCACGTCGAAGAACTGGCCGTCCTCGTGGAGGAGGCTGTTGACGTTGCGCTGGACGACCTCGCCGTCGAGGTCGTTGCGCGCGAGGTTCGCCCGCGCGAGTTCGACCGAATCAGGGTCGAGGTCCGCGAGCGTCGTCGTCCAGTCGTTTGCGGCCGCGCGGACGCCCCGGATACCGCTGGCGGCCATCGCGTCGAGGTACGTCTCCGCGCGCGGCTCGCGCTCGCGGTACGCCGACAGCGCCGCGACCGTCAGGTCCCGGTTGAGTTCCTGCGTGGGGTTGAAGAACACGCCGTCGCCGGCGCCCTCGCCGCCGCCAGCCTCCCCGGGTACTTCGACGGTCACGCCGCCTTCCTCGACGAGCATACCGCTTCTCGGTGCGACGCGGAAAAAAGGCCGACGGTTGCGAGAGACGAAGTCTCTCGGGTCAAGCGAGCGCTGAGCGTAGCGAGGCGCGAGCAGCGGGAGACGTAGTTTCCCGAGTTGTGCAGCACTGTGGGTCGTGAGAAGTGGGAGGCGAGAACCTCCCGAGCTACGAGATTCTGGATGCCGACGGAACGGCCGCGGGCGGGCTGAGCACGTCCGCGTGCGGCCGCGCGTCGTTAGTTCCCGACGTTGGTTGCGCGTTCGACGACGTCTTTGCCGTACTTGGCTTGGAGGTCGTCGTGCTGGTCGGGGCGGTGCTGGTAGACGTCCTGGAAGAGGGTAATCGGCGTCTGGGCCGCTTGGTAAGTGGCTTCGTCCCACATGCGGTCCTTGCTGAGGTCGATGGTAACGCCATCAATATCGAGGGTGGCGGACTGGGTCATCGCGATGGCGCCCTTGCCGGCTTCCTTGGCGGCTTCGAACTCCTCCATGGAGTCGACGATATCGTTCATACTGGGGACGTATGAGGTGCGGTCGAGCAGTTCCTCGCGGAGTTCCTCCTGGGTGAGTTCGCGCTCGTCGCCGCCCTCAAGGAGCACGTAGCCGCCCTCTGTTTGCTCCAGGGAGAGGTGGTCGCCGTCGTAGACCTGGCGGTCGTCCTCGGCGTCGAGTTCGACCTCGCGGCCGTCGACCTCAAGCAGCCAACTCCCGGTTTCGGGCGGGAGCGGCGCAGTATTCGCAACTTCGACCTGCTCGGGTGTGAGCGACCAGATGCCAGTCATGCCTTTCGCGCGGTTGTCCTGCATGCGCTGGCGGTAGCCCTCGACGTCGCGGATGTCGTCGTAGGGACCGTCGACGGCGACGAGACCGGCAGCGCTGGCGCCCCGTGAGGTGTTGTGGCGGAGTTCGGGCCACGGTGGAAGTTCGCCGGTGGGGGTCATCGCGCGCATGTCTTTGGTGTAGTCGACTTCGCCGTCGACGAGCAGGAACATGCGTTCGAGGTTGTTCGAGGGGTTGCCCATTTGTTCGCGGAGGTCGCCCATGGCGAGTTCGGCTTCGCCGCTCTCGATGATGACGGACATCGAGAGGGTGCCTTCGTCGAGGCCGTGCTCTGCTTCGACGACGGTGATGGCCTCGTCGGCTTTCTTCCAGTCGTCGATGTCGCCGACCTCAGGGATGACGAAGCCGTCGATGTGGTCGACGGCGCCGGCGTCGGGGTCGGCGATGGTGAGCATCTGCTGGAAGCCGCGGTAGCGGGTGGACGGGCTCTCGCGGTGCCAGACCACGCGCGGGTGGATTTCGCCCGGGAACTCGCTCCCGTGGTCGCTCACCACGTCCACGATGTTTTGTGCGCCTTCGGCGCGCATGGAGGGCGCGGTGGCGTCCTCGTTGTCCGGCACCCAGACGTCGGGTGCCTCGATGCCGCGGAGTTGGGCTGCACTGCGAAGCAGTTTCGCGGAGTCGTCCTCGCCCTCGACGGCCGTCGGGGACGTGAAGAACGTCCGCACGAACTCGCGATCGTAGTGGCGCGCGGTCGGGTCAGTCATCCTGCGTCGCCGCGGCCTCGTCGTCGGCCGTAATCGGGTCGCTCTCGTCCTCGCTGTACCCCTCGGACTCCTTGATGCGGCGACGGGCCTCGGGGTCGAACTGGGTCTCGATGTCCTGGTAGCGACTGACCAGCGAGAGGTCGTGGTGGCTCTCGGTCTCGTGGCCGAGGTAGCGGTCTTCGAGGTCGAACTGCGCCTGCTCGGCGTTGTTCGCGATGTTCTCCATGTCCTCGTAGACGGCGTGGGCGCCCGAGTGGAGGCCGTAGAGGGTGATGAAGATGTACTCGTAGCCGAGGTCGCCGAGCTCCTCGAAGGTCAGCGGGTCGTCTTCCTCGCTCCACGCGAACGACGACGAGTAGTTGAACGCGAGGTCGAGGTCCGGGTGGGTCTCGTGGATGGTCTCGGCGTACTCGACGGCGTCCTCGCGGGACGGGTCGGGCATCTCCGGCCAGACGAGGTCGACGCCGGCGTCGGCGTAGATGCGGCCGCGTTCGAGGTGTTCCTCCCAGTCACCGTTCGCGGAGCCGTACGCGTCGGTGCGCGCGATGATGACGGTGTCCTCGGACTGCTTGGCGTCGACGGCGGCCTCGAAGCGCGCCTGGGCCTTCTCCCGGGAGACGATTTCCTTCCCGGCGATGTGGCCACAGCGCTTGGGCGTCGTCTGGTCCTCGATGTGAATCGCGGCGACGCCGGCCTTCTCGTACTCGCGGACGGCGCGCCGGACGTTGTGGACGCCGCCGTAGCCCGTGTCGGCGTCGGCGACGACCGGGAGGCTGGTGGCGTCGACGATGCGCTTGGCGTTCTCGACCATCTCGGTCATCGACACCATCTCGAGGTCCGGGAAGCCGAACTGCCCGAGGACCGTCGAGTAGCCGCTCATGTAGACGGCGTCGTGGCCGGCGCGTTCGGCGAGCCGCGCGTCGAGGGCGTGGTAGAGGCCGGGCGCGAACACGTATGGGTCGTCGTCCGCGAGCAGTTCGCGGAATTCGCGCGCGGCGGCGTTGTCGATGTCTCGGTGCGTGTAGTCAGGGTAGTCGTCACTCATCAGTAGGCTCCGTGTGTCGGTGGCTCCAGACGGTCTCGGATAGCGATTCTTCCTCGTCGGCGTCGCCCCGGAGGTCCGGGACGACCGGCGCGCCGGTGTTCTCTATGTCCGTGTAGGTGGGCATGGTGGGGTCTCTGTGGGTCGTTGTGGTGGTCGATAGTCGGTGCGAGCGGTCGTGCGGTGGCGTACTACGGGCATCGCAACTGGTGACGGGACGACCAACCGCATAAAGTTAATGAATAATAATGTTATATGGCTCGAATGGCATTAACAATAATTAAGGAATTATTTTGATACGCCAACTCGTACCACGGACGCGCGACCGAACCTGCTAAACCACGCGCCACCCAACAGCGGGTCGTGCCCGAGGTCGACGACTGGCGGGCCGCACTCGCCGACACCGGCGAACTCACCGCCCCCATCACCGAACGCATCCTCGCCGAACACGGCGACCGCGGCCAACGCGCCATCGAAGCCGCCAGCGAAGGCCGCGTCAAACAGTACAACGACTTCACCGTCGTCGTCGGCCACGAAGACGAATACATCGTCGAAGAAGGCAACTGCAACTGCCAAGACAGCCAGTACAACCTCGACCACGACGAATCCTGCTGGCATGCCATCGCCACCGACATCGCCCAACGCGTCGGCGAAGTCGACCACCACGACATGTTCTACAGCGAAGTTAGGGATTTTCTCTAAGACACACTTTTTGCTGCGCTCACGGTGCTACGTGCCTCTCGCTGGCAAAAACTTGCGGAAAAAGCACTCCTTCTTCCCGACGCTCGCCTCGCTCGCTCTGGTCAGTTGTCGGCCCGCGCTCCCTGCGGTCGCGCGGTGAACCGCTTCGCTCGGGCTTTTCGAGCCGCTCGCTCGCGGATGCTCGTTGTCGGTTGGTCAGTACGCCGTCCTCCTCTGCCTCACGAACCTACGCTACGGTGGTCGTACGCTCGTTGTCGACGGAACGGGAGAAAAATGCTGTTCGGGACCGAGAACAGCTGACGGGCTACTGGTCGGCGCAGATGTCCACGAAGTTCCGGAGAATCTGGAGCCCGGTCTCGCCGGATTTCTCGGGGTGGAACTGGGTGCCGAAGACGTTGCCCTCGTCGTTGGCGACGATGGACGGGAACGCCTCGCCGTAGTCGGTCTCGGCGACCACGTGGTCGTCGCTGTCCGGCTCGGCGTAGTAGGAGTGCACGAAGTACGCATACTCGCCGTCGACGCCCTCGACAAGCGGGTGGTCGCGGACGACGTCGAGTTCGTTCCAGCCCATGTGCGGGACCTTCACGTCGCCCGTGAATCGACGGTTGCGCCCCGGAATCAGGTCCAGGCCCTTCACGTCGCCTTGCCCCTCGCGTTCGGCTTCCTCGCTCTCCGTGAGCAACATCTGCATCCCGAGACAGATGCCGAACAGCGGGCGGCCCTCGTCGGCGGCGTCGACGAGCGCGTCGCGGAACGGGCCGGCGTTCTCCATGCCGTCGCCGAACGCGCCGACGCCCGGGAGCACGATGCCGTCGGCGTCGTCGAGTGCGCCGGGGTCGTCCGAGATTGTCACGGCCGCGTTCGCGCGTTCGAGCCCGCGCGTGACACTCCGGAGGTTCCCCAGCCCGTAGTCCACGACGACGACCGAGGCCGTCGTCTGGTCGGTCGACGAGATACTCATGTTCGTGACTTCGACCCCCAGTTGCAAGTGGGTTTCCCTCCGCCGTTTGTTACATAGTGGTGGTTACTGCTGGATATAGTTGAAGGACAAACCTTTTCAACTATCTCTCGTATTCACAAACGAATTTCCCATGGCGGGACGACGCAAATTCCTCAAAATCGCAGGTGCGACAGGTATCGCTGGACTCACGGGACTCGCTGGCTGCACCGGTGACGGCGGCGACGGCGGCAGCGGTACGACCGAAGCGCGGACCACTACGGAGACCTCCGGTGGCGACACAACCACGGAGACCTCCGACCAGATGTCCTTCGGTGACGACGGGACCATCGACTTCGGCATCTCGCCGTCGGTCCCCCAGTCGGACCTCGAAGTGCAGTACGCACCCCTTGAAGACCACATCGGGAGCTACCTCCAGGAGAACTACGACGTCCCCAGCGGCCTGAGCGTCGAGGGGACTATCGGCAGCAACTACAGCGCAATCATCCAGTCGCTCGGACAGGGAACGCTGGACGTCGCCGAAACTGGCCCGTTCGCTGGCGCACTCGGCGTGATGTCCGACAACGCCGAAATCATCCTCCAGCGGTACGGCTACGGCGGCTGGACGTACAAGAGCATTATCGCAGTCCCCAACGATAGCGACATCACGGAGCTATCGGACCTCTCCGGAAAGACGGTTGCATTTTCCGACACACTATCCACCAGCGGCGCGCTGTACCCGCTGTACAGCATGTCCTCGGAGGGCGGCCTCGACATTGGGAACCTTCCCGATGGTAACGGATCGCAAGCCGAGTTCGACGCTCGGTTCGCCGGCGGCCACGTCGGCTCGTACACGCTCCTTGAACAGGGCCAGGTCGACGCCGCCGCGATGGGCGGATTCGTCCGAGATACGAGCACCGGCCCGTCGCCTGAGGAGTTCGACTCAGTCGCAACCACGCTCCACGAGGACTCGGGTCTGCCGCGCGCCCCCATCGTCGTCTCCCCAGAGCTCAGCGACGACGTCAAGACTGCCATCCAGGAGGCGTTCCTCCAAGGACCAGATAGCATCTACCACGGCGCAGACGGCGAAGAAGGCACCGACGACGACCTCTGGTTCAGTGACGTCCGCGAAGCGAGCCAGGAGGACTACCAGTCGGTCATCGACGTCGCCAACGAACTCGGCGTCGGCACGGAAATATTCGAGGAGTAAGGCCTCGGCGCGCTCTCGCGCTAGTTCGGGCCGTTTTTCCCACGGCCACACATTCCCCGATACAGGAACCCCACGATGCCAAAAATCGAGTTCGACAACGTCACCAAGATATACGACGAGGACACCGTCGCGCTCGACGACGTGTCCTTCACCATTCCTGAGGGGGAGTTCGTCATCTTGCTCGGGCCGTCGGGGGCCGGTAAATCCACGATGCTACGCGTCCTGAACGGGCTCACCGAACCGACCGAGGGCTCCGTCCGCATCGGCGGCGAGGAGATTGGCCACAACCGCAGCGAGGTCGGTATGGTGTTTCAGGAACACTATCTCCTCGAGAGCAAGACCGCATTCGGGAACGCGCTCTCGGGAGCACTCTCCCGGAACGGCCTCCTGCGGAGCGCCCTCGGGATGCATTCTGAGTACGACAAGATCAACGCCCTGGAAGCGCTGCAAACCGTCGGTCTCCTCGATGAGGCCGGCCAGCGCGCGGAGTCGATGAGCGGCGGGCAGAAACAGCGCGTCGGCATCGCTCGCGCACTCGTCCAGGAACCACAGATTCTGCTCGCTGACGAACCTGTCGCGAGCCTTGACCCGAAGGCCGCTCGCGACGTAATGCGGTACCTGAAGAAGGCCGCCAAGGAGGAGGACCTGACGACCGTCACGAGCCTCCATCAGGTGAACATCGCCCGCGAGTTCGGCGACCGATTCCTCGGCATCAGGGACGGCGAAGTCATCTTCGACGGCGACGCCGACGACCTCACGATGGAACAGATGGACGACATCTATTACGGCGAGGACAGCAACGGAAACCTTGAGACGGACCCGACCGGCACCGACACGGTGACATCCAGCGCCGCGGACGGGAACGCCTCCGCCGACGGTGGTGAGAGCGCGTGAGCGGCTCGACAGACCCCGCGGTACGAGAGAAGCTACAGGAGCTAGAGCGTGCGCGTCGCATCAAGTACGTGCTGTGGGTCTCCCTGGTCGCCGCCGTGCTCGCCATCACGTACTGGGGGCTGGGCTTCGTCGGCTTCCAGCCGAACGTCGTCGCCGACCGGTACCCCGCGATGTACGACTTCATCGCGACCGGTTTCTTCCCCCCGGACTTCCAGCGGTTCACCATCTACACGACTGACCAGGGTATTACCGGCCTGCGCGCCATTCCCGCTAGCTTCCGCGACGGCGGCGTTCACATCCTCGAAAGCCTCCAGTCGCAGCGGCAGTCGCTGGTCCGCGCCAGCCTGGTGACGCTTCTGCTGGGGTTCATGGGGACTGTGCTCGCGTTCCCACTCGCGCTCGTTCTGGGCGTGCTCGGCAGCGAGCGCGTCACGCCGTTCCCGTTCAACTTCATCTTCCGTGGCACTCTGAGCGCGATTCGCGCGATTCCCGCCATCGTCTGGATCTTCCTCTACATCCCTATTGGGCCGCCGGGCCAGGTCACCGCAGTGCTGGCCATCGCGACCGACGGCATCGGGAACCTGGGCCGCCTGTTCACGGACGACTTAGAAGAAATCGACGAGGGTCCCATCGAGGCGATTCGCTCGACGGGCGCGTCCGGAACGCAGACCGTCAGCTTCGGCATGCTGAGCCAGGTGTCTCGGTCGTTCATCGCGTGGACGCTGTACATCCTCGAAATCAACACCCGTATCGCCATCTCGCTGGGCGTTGTCGGTGCCGGCGGGCTCGGGTTGATGATTCGCAACAGCCAGGACCTCTTCCAGTTCCGGCAGACTGCAGCAGGACTCATCATGGTGTTCGTCGTCGTGCTGGGCATCGAACTCATTTCCTCGCGGATTCGCGCCAGGCTCCGCCCCGGCGAACACGAGGGGAAAGGCTTCTTCGAAGCCGTCCGGAGCCTCTTCGACGCGAAGAAGTGGCTCGGTGTCGGCGACCGGCAGCCCTAAAACTCGCCGAGCTGGGACTGTCCGCTGTTCCCGCCCGCTATCGTCGCCGCTTTCTCTATCGTTCTCGTGAACGTCTCGCGCTGGCTCGCGTCGTACAGCGTCGCCGCCGGATGCAGACAAATCAGCACTTCGCGGGGCTCGCCGCCGAGTTCGACGCGCTCGACGCTGCCGGCTTCGTTCGTCACCGCGACGTCCCGCCCGAGCAGGTGTTCGCCGGGGACCTTCCCGAGCGTGACGATTACTTCGGGGTCGACGAGCTCGATTTCGCGTTCGAGGTACGGCCGGCAGTTCGCTAACTCCTCCTGACTGGGGTCGCGGTTCTCGGGCGGTCGACACCGCACGCAGTTCGTGATGCGGATGTCCGCACGCGGCAGCCCCGCGTCCCGGAGTTCGTCGTCGAGCACGTCGCCGCTGCGCCCGACGAACGGCACGCCCTCCTCGTCTTCGGACTCGCCGGGCGCCTCCCCGACGAACAGCACGCCCGCGTCCTCGGGACCGTCCCCGTTCACGATTTGGCTGCGGGACTCCACGAGGTCCGCACAGCGCGTGCACTCCGTGACTTCCACGCCCTCCATGCCGTCAATGTCGCTCATGCGTGTGCCGACCACGGCCGCCGGGTTAAGCGTTACAGACCCGAGTCGTCGCCTGCGGTCTCATGTACTCGTCGGCCGCGCAGCTCACGGGTCGCTTCGTGCTCTCCCATCCGGTCGAGCACGCGCTCTCCGCTCGCTCAGTCTGCGGCCTCCCTTCGGTCAGCCGCACGTGCCGCTAGCCGTGCCACCCGCAACGGCTCGGGACGGCCGCCTTCGGGCGTGAACGCCCGAACGACTTCTTTGGGATTCTCGCAGCCGACCGCGCGCACGAACACCTGTTCGTCGTTCACGGTCACGGGCTCGCGGTCGGGCTGGCGCTCGTAGCGTGCGAGACGCCGGTCGCGTTCGTCGCCCGAGAACTCCCGCCGGATGGCGGCTTCCAATCCTTCGCTCTCCTCGAAGGAGACGGAGAGCACGGGCCGCGAGACGGCGTCGTGGACGGCGTGGAGATCGACAATATTGAACCACGCGGGCGCGATGCCCGACACGAAGACGTACTGGACGTCCTCGCGGTCCAACTGCTGGTAGCAGTCGACGACGGCCGCGGTGCTGTCGAGGCCACCGACCGTACACGAAGTAAACGAGAAGCCGTCCGCGACGCGGGACGCCCGCACGACCGCACCGGCGAACGTCGACGTATCCCCCTGATAGGACTCCGCGACGCCGAGCGCCCGCGTCCCGGACTTCACAGTTCTACTCGCGGCTCACTGCGGTCGTCCACGCTACTCGCGGGTCGTTCCTCCCCGCTCGTACTCTTCGTGGTCGTCCAGGGGACGACCACGCTACTCGCCTTTGATGTCCTGCAGCCGGTCGAGCAGTTCGTCGTTCGACGCCCCGATTTCGTAATTCACGTCCCCGCTGTGCTCGAACTCCGCGGTGTCGAGCCCCTCCTCTGCGTCGATGTCATCCGAGTCCAGAGACTGGTTCTCCTGTTCGGATTCGTCGTAACTCCCGAAACCCATGTTCGTGTACACATACGGATTCCTCCCCCAAAAGTTCCCCGCCGAGTAGGTGGGCGGCCGTCAAAAACCCGGCCGTTTTACCACGCACGCGGGCCTGGGTGTCGGCATGGACGTAGTCCACGTCACCCGCGACGCCGAGACGTTCACGTGCAACGCCTACCTCGTGCCCGGCGACGAGCCGACGCTCGTGGACGCCGGCGCCTACGACGGCGTTGTCGACGAGGTTCGGCGGCACGTCGACGACCTCGAACGCGTCGTCCTCACCCACCAGCACGGCGACCACGTCGAGCAACTGGACGCGGTCGTGGACACCTTCGACCCCGACGTGTACGCGTTCGCCGACCACCGCCTCCGCACGCACGAAGTCGGCGACGGCGACACCGTCCGAATCGGCGACGACGACTTCAACGTCGTGTTCACGCCCGGCCACGCCCCCGACCACGTCTCGCTGGTCTCCGACGCCGCGCTGTTCTCCGGGGACGTCGTCGTCCACGACGACGGCGCGTTCGACGACGGGAGTTTCGGCCGCACCGACATGACCGGCCAGTCTCGCGAGCGCCTCATCGGGAGCATCCGCGAACTCCTCCAGCGCATGTCCGATTCTGTCGAGCACATGTACGCGGGTCACGGCAGCGTCTTCCACGGCGACGTCCGCGCAGTCGTCGAGCGCGCGCTCGAACGCGCCGAGCGCCGCGAACCCAAGTACGACGAGTAGCATCTCGGGAATGAGGCGGTCTGACACACCCGAGAAACCCTTTTTCCCACGGGGGTAGTGCTCTCGCGTATGCCCGGGAGACCATTCCTCGAGGGCGACGCCGTCGACCTCTGTGCGGTCGCCGAGGACGACCTGGAGTTCCTCCGCGAGACGCTCAACGACCCCGCCGTCTGGCCGTCGCTGTCCGCGCGCACACCGCTGACCGAGAAACAGGAGCGAGAGTGGTACGAGGAACACGCCAGCGCCGACAACGGGAGCGTGGACTTCGTCGTCGCAGTGGACGACCAGCCAATCGGCAGCGTCGGCGTCAACGACGTCGACGACGTGAACGGCAGCGCCGAAGTCGGCCTCTTCCTCGCCGAGGAGTTCTGGGAGAACGGCTACGGCACCGAAGCCGGCCGTCTCGTCACGCAGTACGCGTTCGCCCAGCACCGCCGCCACCGCGTCGTCGCGCGCGTCTTCGAGCACAACGACGCCTCCGCGCGCATCTGGGAGAAACTCGGCTTCGAGTTGGAGGGCACCCACCGCGACGAAGCCTTCGTCGACGGCGAGTACCGAGACGTGCGCTACTACTCGGTGCTCGAAGACGAGTGGGACGGCGAAAAGGACTGATTACGTCGAGCGGGACTCCTTGGCCTTCGGGCGCAGGTTCTTGTACCCGCACTTGCGGCACTCGGAGGCGCGCTTCGGGTTCCGGGCGTTACAGCGCATGCAAATCTGCTTCTCGAGCAGGCGTTTCTCGATAGTCTCGCTCATGCGCTCCCGTTCGCTCGGGGTGCGTTTAAGCTGTTCGAAACCAAGCCCTCCCTCGCTCGCTTCCCACGGCTCCTGCCAGTCGCCGTTCGCTCACTCCGAGGCGCTCCGCGCCTCGCTGTGCTCGCTCGGTCGCCCTTGGTGATTCCACCAGGTTACCGGGTGTCGAATTTGCCGCAAGGATGCCGGAAAATCAGTCCTCGTCGGCGAGATAGTCGTCCTGCACCGCGACGACTTCGGCGGAGTTCGCGCACTCGCTGTACCGCCGGAGCGGCTCCTCGTTGAGTTCGAGGAACGTGTGCCCCCACGTGAATTTCGAGAGGATGCGCTCGGCGTGCTCGCGCTCGCCGAGGATGCACAGCCCGGCCGCGAACGCCTCTACGGTGTTGAGCTGGAACGGCTGCCCGTAATTCACGGGGTTGGCGGCGACGAGGAACGGGAGCGCGCGGTGCTCGCCGTCGATTTCGAACATCGCTTCGCCGGCGGTCTCCCACGAGCAATCCAGCGCCACCAGCCGCCCGTGGTCGGCGTCCGCGGGCGACAGCGCGGTGTCGGCGTGCGGGTTCAGGACGACGCCGTACGGCGTCGCGCGTGCCGTTTCGTGGAGGACGGCCTTGTCGAAGCGCGCGAGCTTGCGCGCCGTGCACTTCTTCGGGTCGTCGTCGCCCTCGTACCGGACGTGCAGGTCCACACCGCTCGTAGGCCGCGGCCGCTCAAAAGCGCCCCGCTCGGCCAGCCACCCCTCAGACACGGTAGACACTCGCACGCGCACGATTTCTGCAGTGCTGGCCACCGACCTTTTCCGACCAAACTACCAACCACTCCGCTAAGATGACTGACGGGAGCGACACCGTGTCCGACAGCGACTCGACGCGAGGGCTGTCGCGACGCGGGTTCACGGCTGGCGCCGTCGGCCTCGGCGCGCTCGCGCTCGGCGGCGCGGGCGTCTACCAGACCCTCCAGAACGACGGCGACGACCAGCGGACGTTCCTCCTCCGGCAGGGAAAACTCCGGTGGACGGTGACGGCGCTGTCCCACGGCGACGACACCGTCGAGGAGTTCTACGACTACCAGTCCGAGGGGACGTCCGCGAATCCCGCGACCGACCTCCTCGCGGACGACGAGGTCGCGCGGACGTTCGTCTACGACGGCCCGGTCGGGTCGTCGCTGGCGTTCCTCCACGGGAGCCCCGACGTCCCGCACGGCGGTACCGCGCGCTTCTCGTTCTCGGGGCTCTCCCGGGACAGCGGCGAGTGGGCGGTCCGCGACGACCCCGTGAACGTCGACGACGACTTCGAGCCCTGGGAGGGCGGCAACAGCGTCGTGGAGTGGCAGTGGGGCGCCGGGAAGACCGACGGCGGCGCGTTCTGGGGCGGCCTCGACCGCGAGGACTTCACCATCTCGGTCACGCCGAAGACCCTCAACGGCGTGGACGCGTGGCGGTTCCTCGCCGGGGACCCGGCCGACCCGCGCCGTATCGACCTCGCCGAGGACCGCCCGGCACAGCTCAAGCCCGCGAAGGGGCGGCAGGTGAAGCGCGCGAACGTCGAAATCATGCCCGGCGAGGACCCCAACGAGTTCGACCCGTACGTCGAGGACCGCATCACGGTCGCGATTCGCTCGCCGCCCGAGACCGCCGACGGCGACTGGGTCGACCCCGCGGACGTCGACCCCGGGAACTACTCGGTGAATTTCGGCAGCCGGTCGTACCTCGCCGGCGGGAACGGCGCACAGCCCCAGTCGTACGCCCGTGAGGACGGCGCGCTCCACCTCGAATACACGACGCGCGCGGCCCAGTTCGACCTCTCCGCTGCGCACGGCTTCGTCGTCGGGAAGGTCAGCGACTCGGTGTGGTTCCGCGGGAAGGACACCGTCCAGCCCGGCGGCTTCGACAACTCCGCTGCGAGCGAGGCGACCCTCGTCGTCAGCGACCTTGACGTCGCTCCCGACGGGGATGCATTCGCTGACGAGTTCGTCGCGTTCACGAACGACGGCGACGCGCCCCTCGACATGTCCGGCTACGTCGTCAGCGACGAGAGCGGCCGCGAGTTCCGCGTCCCCGACGGCTTCACGCTCGACGCGGGTCAGGAGGTCCGCCTGCACACGGGCGACGGCGAGCGCACCGACACCGACCTCTACTGGGGCGCGAGCCAGCCGGTGTGGAACGACGACGGCGACACGATTCTGGTCCGCGACGCCGACGGGAACACGGTCCTCGAATACGCCTACCCGCGGCAGTAGCCCCGGTCCGCCGGAGTCCGCGGTTTCTTGGGCGTCGCTGGCGACTGTCGATGCATGGACGACGCTTCGCTCGCGCGGGCCTACTACGACGCCATCGACGCCGGGGACTACGACGCCCTCCGTGAAGTGCTCGCGCCCGACTTCGAGCACGTCCGCCCGGACATGACGCTCTCGGGCCGCGAGGAGTTCGTCGCGTTCATGCGCGACGACCGTCCGCGCACCGACACCCACCACGTCGTCGACGCCATCTACGACGGCGCCGAGGGCGTGGCGGTCCACGGACGCTTGCTCGCCGTCGACGACGGCCGCGAACTGTTCACGTTCGTGGACGCCTTCGACACTGCCGACGGCGAAATCCGCGGACTGACGACTTACGCCGGCTCCATCGACTCGACGGCGGGCAGCACCTCGTCCTCGTAGAACTCGAAGAACCCCTCTTGGTTCGGGCCGACCTGGTGGACGTAGACGCGGTCGTAGCCCGCCTCGACGGCATTCTCGATGGACGCGACGTGGTCCTCGGGGTCCGGACTGGTGACGAGCCCCGACTCCGCGATGTCCTCCCTCGAGACCATCTCGCAGGCCTGCTCGAAGTGCGCGGTCGTCGGCAACTGGGAGGCGAGTTCGCCCGGGAGCGCAGTATTGGGCCACCACTCGTAGACCGTCTCGATTGCTTCCTTCTCGGTCTCGGCGTAACAGACGCTCAACTGCGTGTATCGCGGGCCCTCGCCGCCGTACTCCGCCCACGTCTGGACGGTGTCCTGCGGGCCGACCGACCAGAAGCCGTCCCCGATTTCGGCGGCGCTCTTGGCTGCGGCCGGGCCGTACGCGGAGACGATGATTGGTGGCGTCTCCTCGGGGCGCGTGAACAGCCGCGCGTTCTGGACGGTGTAGTGTTTGCCGTGGTGGCTCTGCTGGCCGCCGGCCCAGAGTTTGCGGATGATTTCGACCGCCTCTTCGAGCATCTCGAGGCGGACCGCATGCTCGGGCCAGTGTTCCCCGACGATGTGCTCGTTCAGCAGTTCGCCCGTGCCGACGCCGAGGAAGAACCGGCCGTCGAGCATCGACGCCACCGACGCCGACGCCTGCGCGACAATGGCGGGGTGGTAGCGCATGATCGGGCAGACGACGCCGATTCCCACCGGGATGTCGTCGGTGGCGTGCGCGACGCCGCCGAGCGTCGACCAGACGAAGCCGCTCTCGCCCTGCTGGCTCACCCACGGGTGGAAGTGGTCCGAAATCGAGAGGAAGTCGAACCCCACGTCCTCCGCGCGGGCGGCGTACTCCACGAGGTCGTTGGGCTCGTGCTCCTCGCTGGAGAGCGTGTAGCCGAGTTCCACCATTCACCCACACCTCCGTGCGCTCGCGTTCATACGGGGCGGGTCGCAGCGAACGAGGAAAAGCCTACTCGCCGACTACTCGCGCTCGCCCGCGCCGAGCGCCGACTCGCCGACTTTCTCCGAGCCCTCGACGACTTCCTGGCCGTTCATGTACGGCTGGAGCGCCTCGGGCACGTCGACGGTGCCGTCGTCGTTCTGGTAGTACTCCAGAATCGCGACGAGCACGCGCGGCACCGCCAGCCCCGAGCCGTTCAGCGTGTGGAGGTACTCCGCGCTCTCGTGGCGCTCGGGCCGGTACTGGATGCCCGCGCGCCGCGCCTGGAAGTCCTCGAAGTTCGAGACGCTGGAAACCTCGAGCCAGCGCCCACCCTCCTCGGGGCCCTCGGGCATGTCATCGCCGGGCGCCCACACCTCGATGTCGTACTTCTTCGCCTGCGTAAACCCGAGGTCGCCCGTGCACATCTCCAAAATCCGGTAGGGGAGGCCGAGCCGACGCAGCACCGACTCGGCTTCGTCGACGAGGCCGTCGAAGCGCTCGTAGCTCTCCTCGGGTTCGACGAAATTCACCATCTCCACCTTGTTGAATTGGTGGACGCGCACGATGCCGCGGGTCTCGGTGCCGTGCTCGCCGGCCTCCCGCCGGAAATTCGGCGAGTACGCCTGGTGCTTCAGGGGGAGGTCGTCGCTGAGCAGAATCTCGTCGCGGTACATGTTCGTCACCGGGACCTCCGCCGTGGGGAGCAGCCAGAGGTCGTCTTCGTCGTAGTCGGCGTCGTTGACGTCGCCGATGCGGTAGGCGTCCTCGACGAACTTCGGGAACTGCCCGGTCCCCTCCATCGACTTCGAATTCACGGGAATCGGCGGGAAGACGTCCTCGTAGCCCTGCTCGCGGTGGACGTCGAGCATGAATTGGACGAGCGCGTGTTCGAGGCGGGCGCCCGCGCCCTTCGCGAAGTAGAAGCCGCCGCCCGAGACCTTCGCGCCGCGCTCGAAGTCCAGAATGTCCAGTTCCTCGCCGAGGTCGTAGTGCGGCGTGACCTCGTCGGGGAGGTCGCGGAGGTCGTCGAAGCCCTCGCGGCGGCGCTCGACGTTGTCGGACTCGTCCTCGCCGACCGGCACCTCCTCGTGGGGGACCATCGGGAGCGTGAGCAGTTTGCGCTCCAGTTCGGTTTCGAGTTCGTCCGCTCGCGCTTCGATTTCCTCGAGCTCCTCCTTGAGTTCCTGCGAGCGCTCGATGGCCTCCTGAGCCTCCTCCTCCTTGCCCTCCTGCTTGAGTTCGCCGATTTTCGAGGAGACCTCGTTGCGCTCGTGGCGGAGTTCGTCGCCGCGGGCCTTGAGGTCGCGCCACTCCTCGTCGACTTCCAGGATTCGGTCGAGGTCCGCGTCCACGCCCTTCTTCCGCAGGGCGTCGCGGACCTCCTCGGGGTGTTCGCGGACGTACTGTCTGCTCAGCATTTGCCGGAGTTTGCGGGGGCGCCGGCAAGAACGTATCGCATCCCCGTCAACCGGTCACGAACCCGAACCGGGCGACACCCAGAATCTATACCACGCGGAATCGCGTACGCCGCGACACATGGAGGTCCTGTTGGTCGTCGCCGTCGCCGCCGCGGCGTTCGTCGGCTTCAACGTCGGCGGGTCGTCGACCGGCGTCGCGTGGGGGCCGTCGGTCGGCGCGGGCGTCACGAAGAAGACGACCGCGGCGGCGCTGATGACGGTGTTCGTCCTGCTGGGCGGCTGGACGGTCGGCCGGAACGTCGTCGAAACACTGGGCAGCGGGGTCGTCGCACCCAGCGCGTTCACCGTCGAGGCGAGCATCGTCGTGCTCGTGTTCATCGGGCTCGGGATGGTGGTCGCGAACGCCTACGGCGTCCCTATCTCGACGTCGATGACGGCGGTCGGTGCCATCGCGGGTCTCGGCCTCGCGACGGACACGCTCGACTGGGCGGTGCTCGGCGAAATCGTCGTCTGGTGGCTGGTCGCGCCCGTCGCCGGCTTCTGGTGTGGTGGGGTCGTCGGGCGCTACCTCTACGTCCACCTGCAGCGCGTCGTCGAAATCGAGCAGTCCGACGGCCCGCTAATCACTCTCGATTGGTCGTCGTTCGTCCCTCGACCGGCGCTCGGTCCGGGGACGTCGCTCCGGGAGTTCGCCAGCACCGCGCTCGTCGTCGTCGTCGCGTGTTACATGTCGTTCTCGGCGGGCGCGAGCAACGTCGCGAACGCGGTCGCGCCGCTGGTCGGCGGCGGGCTCCTCGACCCGGGGCCGGCGGTCGTGCTCGCAGCGGCGGCCATCGGCGTCGGCGCGTTCACCATCGCGCGGCGCACGATGGCGTCGGTCGGGAGCGAACTCACGGACCTCCCGCTGCTGGCCGCGATGGTCGTGACGGTGGTCGCGGCGACGATTACGACCGCCGCGTCGTGGCTCGGTATCCCCATCAGCCTCGCGCTCTCGACGGTGATGACCATCGTCGGGCTCGGCTGGGGGCGCGCGTCGCGGACGGCGACGGCGGCGGAACTCGCGCGAGGCGACGTTGAGGGCGGCGTCTCCGTGAGCGCGGTCGCCGCCGGAGCCGACGAGGGCGTCGCCGAAATCGGCGAGGCGCGCGCCGAGGACCTGCAGAACGCTGCGGCGCTGTTCGACCCGTCGACCGTCGCGCGGTTCGTCTCTTTCTGGATTCTTGGGCCGAGCGCCGCGACCCTGTTCTCGTATCTGGCGTTCCACGCGCTGCCCGTGGCGGGGACGCCCTGACGGTCAGGCCGTGCCCCGAACCTCGTTCCATGAGATGTCGTCACCGTCGACGCTGACTTCGATGCGCGTGAGGTCGGTGTCTGCGGCGACGTTGACGTCGCGCTCGCCGACTCGCTCGTCGTCCACGTAGACGACGAGGTGGTAGGCGATCTCGCCGTCCACGGGCGCGTACAGCGTGCCGATATCCGAACTGCTCCCCGGAGGGAGCGACGCCGAGCCCGCGTCCGGGACGCCCTCCACGCGCACGGTGTGAATCTGCACCCCGTCGTTGACGACGCGGACGACCGGCCCGCTGTCGGTCGTCGGCACCTGCTCGGCGGTCGGCTCCGCGGTCGTCTGCGTCGTCGTGCCCCCGTCCTGCTGGGTCGTGGTCGGCGAGGACGAGGAGCCCGAACAGCCAGCCAGCGCTGCTAGGGAACCTGCCGCGACGGCGAGGGTGTGACGGCGTGACACAGGAATGTCTGCTTCGACGGCGTAGCCCCGCATAAGCGTTCCTGCACGCGAAATCTTTTGCGTGCGGCCACCCCACTCCCGGTATGGCACCCGGCGACGTCTTCGACGTCGAACAGTGTACCGACATCTCGTACGTCGACACCGGCATGTACGACACCGCCGAGTACGGCTCCGTCTACGTCGTCGACGCCGACCGGCCGGCAATCGTCGACACCGGCATCGGCACGAACTACGAACGAATCCTCGCCGCGCTCGACGAGTGCGGCATCGCGCCCGCGGACCTCGAAGCGATTCTGGTCACGCACGTCCACCTTGACCACGCGGGCGGGGCGGGCTTCCTCGCCGAGGAGTGTCCGAATGCGGACGTCTACGTCCACGAAGTCGGCGCGCGCCACCTCGTGGACCCCTCGCGGCTCGTGGAGGGCACCAAGGAAGCAGTAGGCGACCAGTGGCAGTACTACGTCGAACCCGAGCCCGTCCCCGAGGAGCGCATCGTCGAACTCGAAGACGGCGACACCGTCGACCTCGGGAGCCGGGAACTCACCGCCCACCACGCGCCCGGGCACGCTCCCCACCAGGTCGTCTTCGAGGACCACGCCGACGACGCCGTCTTCACCGCGGACGCCGCCGGCATCTGGATTCCCGAGCAGGACCGCGTCCGGGAGACGAGCCCGCCGCCGAACTTCGACCTCGAACAGTGCATCACCGACGCCGAACTGATTCGGCGCCTCGACCCCGACGTCCTGCTGTACGCGCACTTCGGACCGGGCCCGGACGACGTCGACGCCGTGCTCCGCCAGTACGAGCAAGTACTGCGCGGCTGGGTGGAGACCGTCGAGCAGGAGGTAATCGAGCGCGGCAGCGAGGAAGCCGCCATCGACCACCTCGCCAGCACCAACGAGGTCTGGCAGGTCTGGGGCGACCACAAGGCCCGCGCGGAAACTGCAATGAACGTTCGTGGAGTTCTCCACTACCTTAAGACCCGGGAGACCCACTAGGTGGTATGAACTTCCGCGAGGCGGAACGCGATTACGAGGACGAGGTCACCGGCGAGACCACCCTCGCCCGCACGTTCGAGGACGCCGCGGAGCGACACGAAGCCCGCCCCGCACAGGGCTACAAGGGCGGCATCCACGACCGCACGCTCACCCCGGACGTGCTCCCGCCCGCGCCCGACGGCGAGTTCGCGGACGTCACGTACGGTGAGATGCGGGATATCGTTCGCAATCTCGCGGCCGGGTTCCGCGACCTCGGCGTCGAAGCCGGGGAGCGCGTCGGCATCTTCGCGCACACCCGCATGGAGTGGGCGCAGAGCGACTTCGGGATTCTCGCGGCTGGCGGCGCAGTCACCACCGTCTACCCGAGTTCTAGTCCGCGGCAGGTGAAACACCTACTCGGTGACAGCGGCGCGGTCGGCGTCGTCGTCGAGGGCGAGGCTGAAGTCGAACGCGTCCGCGAGGTCAAGGACGACCTCGACGTGGAGTTCGTCGTCACGATGGACCACGTCGCCGACGACGACGCCATCGCTCTCTCGGAGGTGTACGAGCGCGGGAAGGCTGTATTCGACCGCGAGACCTACGAGGAGTGGGTCGACGGGGCCGACTACGACGACCTCGCGAGCCTCATCTACACGTCCGGCACTACCGGCCAGCCGAAGGGCGTCGCACTCACCCACGCGAATTTCCGGGAGAACGTCAACCAGTGCCGGAAGCGCTTCGGCCCGCGACCCGACAAGCCCAACCTCCCCGCCATCACCGAGGAGACTCGGGTCGTCTCCTTTCTCCCGCTGGCGCACGTCCTCGAACGGCTCGCCGGCCACTTCCTGCTGTTCGCCTCGGGCGCGCACGTCTGTTACGCCGAGTCTCCGGACACGCTCCGGGAGGACTTCGCGCTCTGCGAGCCCTCCGTCGGCACGAGCGTCCCCCGCGTCTACGAGAAGATTTTCGACGCGGTCCGCGAGCAGGCCGCCGAATCGCCCACCAAGGAGCGGATTTTCGAGTGGGCGACCGGCGTCGGCCGCGACTACCACGAGGCCGACGACCCCGGGCTGGCACTCCGCGCGAAACACGCCGTCGCGGACAAACTCGTCTTCGAACAAGTGCGAGACGCGCTCGGCGGAAACGTCGACTTCTTCATCTCCGGCGGCGGGTCGCTGTCGCCGGAGTTGTGCGCGCTCTACCACGGCATGGGCCTCCCGATTCTGGAGGGGTACGGTCTCACGGAGACCAGCCCTGTGCTCTGCGTGAACCCGCCCGAGGACCCCAAGCCCGGCACCATCGGCCCGCCGGTCGTGGACACCGAGGTTCGCGTCGACGAGACCATCGCCAGCCCCGAGCAGCACGACCCAGGCGACGGCGAGGTCGGCGAGCTGCTCGTACGCGGCCCGCAGGTCTTCGACGGCTACTGGGGGCTCGACGACGCCACCGAGCAGGCGTTCACCGAAATCGAGGGCCAGGAGTGGTTCCGCACCGGTGACGTCGTCGAACTCCGCGACGACGGCTACGTCACGTTCCTCGAACGCGCGAAACAGATTCTCACGCTGTCGACCGGGAAGAACGTCGCGCCCGGTCCCATCGAGGACGCCTTCGCGGCGAGCCCGCTGGTCGAGCAGGCGATGGTCGTCGGCGACAACCGGAAGTTCGTCTCCGCGGTCATCGTCCCGAATTTCGACGGGCTCCGCATGTGGGCGGACAGCGAGGGCGTCGACCTGCCCGACGACAAGGCCGCCATCTGCCGGGACGACCGCGTCGAAGCCCGCATCCAGCGGGAGGTCGACGCCGTCAACGAGAACTTCGAGGATTACGAGCAAATCAAGCGCTTCCGCCTCGTCCCCACCGAATTCACCGAGGCCAACGACCTGCTCACGCCGACGATGAAGAAGAAGCGCCGCAACATCCTCGAAGCGTTCGCCGACGAAATCGGCGACATCTACGCGGAGTAGCTCGCACTGCCGGGCGTGGCTGCCGGCATCCGGGCGCTTTAAGGGTAGCGGCACTGAATCACGGGACGATGCCGGCACTGGAGGTGCTCCTGTGAGCTCCGAACTCATCCCACTGGTCGCCACGATAATCGCCCTCGGAGTGGCGTCGCAAGTCATCGCGGACCGCCTCCAAGTGCCGAGCGTGCTGTTCCTCGTCATCGCGGGAATTCTCGTCGGCCCGGAAGTGCTTGGCGTCGTCACGCTGGAGACGTTCGGCGGCGCGGAGACGCTGTCTAGCATCGTCGGGCTCTCCGTCGCTATCATCGTCTTCGAGGGCGCGTTCCACCTGAAGCTCCCGAAGCTCCGGGAAGCCCCGGGCGCGGTGGTCAGGCTCACGACGGTCGGCGCCGCCATCTCGCTGGTCGGGACCGCGCTGTCGGTGCACTACCTGCTCGGCGCGAATTGGGACATGTCGTTCCTCGTCGGCAGCCTGCTGGTCGCCACCGGCCCGACGGTCATCACGCCGATTCTGGACATCGTGCCCGTGCGCAACCGCGTCGCCGCCGCGCTCGAAACCGAGGGCGTCGTCAACGACGTCACCGCGGCCATCCTCGCAATCGTCGTCTTCGAGGTCGTGAACAACCCTGGGCTCACCCGGATGCAGATTATCGAGGAATTCACGGTCCGACTGGGCATCGGCGTCCTCTTCGGGCTCGCCGTCGCGGGCGCCGTCTGGTACCTGCTGCGGCACGTCGACCTCTCGCGGGGGAACGCCCCGCAGAACGCCCGCCTCATCGTGCTCGCCGGCGCGCTCGTCGCGTACGGCGCGGCCGACTTCCTCCGCGGCGAAGCGGGCATCGCCGCGGTCGCGACCGCCGGCATGGTGCTGGGGAACGCCGACCTCCCCTACGAGGAGGAGATAGAGGCTTTCAAGGGCGATGTGACGCTGGTCGTCCTCTCGTTCGTGTTCATCGGGCTCGCTGCGCTGTTGTCGTTCGACAACCTCATCCAGCTCGGCGTCGCCGGGCTCGCGGTCGTCGCGCTCGTCGCGCTCGTCATCCGGCCACTGGGCGTCTTCCTCTCCACCCGGGGGGAGCGCTACACGCTCTCCGAGCGGACGTTCATGAGCGTCGTCGGGCCGCGCGGCATCATCCCCGCGTCGGTCGCGACGCTGTTCGCCGTCCAGCTCCAGAGCAACGGGATGGAGGAAGCAGCCAGCCTCCTGGTCGGCGTCGTCTTCCTCGTCATCCTGCTGACTGTCGTCTTCGAAGGGGGGTTCGCAAGACACATCGCGCAAGCACTTGAGGTCATACCTATGCGTGTCATCATCGTCGGCGGCGGCACCGTCGGTCGGGCGCTCGGTGAGCGCCTCGAAGACCGCGGTGAGAACGTCGTCCTCATCGAGAAGGACGTAGAGATGGTCGAACGAACGCGGAACGAGGGGTTCACCGTCCACCACGGTGACGGCACGGACACCGACGAGCTACGCTCCGCGGGCGCGGAGAACGCCCGCATCGTCGTCGCTGCGACCGGTGACGACGACGCCAACCTGCTCGTCTCTCAGCTCGCGGACTCGAAATTCGACGTCGACACCATCATCGCCCGGGCGAACAACCCGGACAACGTCGACGCCTTCGAGGACCTCGGCGTCCGCACGGTCTCCTCGTCGCTGGCGACCGCGTGGGGCATCGACAACATCATCGAGCGCCCCGCGCTCGCCAACTGGATGACCGAAATCGGGCGCTCCGGTGACGTTCAGGAGGTCGAAGTCACCTCCGAGGACCTCGTCGGGAAGACCATCGACGAACTCGACGCGGAGCTCCCGAACGGCTGCATCATCGCCCTCGTCGGCCGCGACGACGAGAATCAGGTGCCGTCGGGCGACTTCACGCTCCAGCAGGGCGACCACCTCACGTTCCTCGGCCGAAAGGAAGCGGTCCGCGAGGCGCTGGACTGGTGTCACCCCCACGACTGACTTCTCCTACTCTTCTGCGTGGACGCGCCACGTGAACAGGCTCTCGAAGACGTAATTCACGAGCATCGCCACGCCGATGGCGCCGCCTTTCACGACGACCAGCCAGAGGTCCACGCCCGCGACCGAGAGGTCGACGGCGACGTTGTAGAACACCGCGACGAACAGCACGTACTGCAGCGTCGACCCGCCAGCGCGGACGACGTGCGAGCGCACGAGTCGCCGGCCAATCGAGTGCAGGTCGGTCGCGCCGTGCTCCGCGAACGTCCAGCGCTCGTTGACCGTGAACATCACGAGAATCGCCGTCTCGATGCTGACGACGTTCGCGACGGCCGCCGGCACGCCGAACAGCTCGGTGAGCAGGACGAGCGTCGTGACGTCGAAGACGGCACCGATGGCGCCGACGGAGACGAACTGCCCGAACCGCACCGTCGAGACGAGCGCCGCGAGCCGCTCGGGGAGCGCCTCCCGCAGGCGGTCGACGCGGCTCATCGGTGTCGCTCCACGAGCGCGGCGGGGTCGTCGCGGCGCGCCGCGATGGCTTCGTGTAGCTGGCTGTCCCGCAGGAGTTTCGACCGGTGGCGGGACGCCAGCAGCGCGCGGAACAGCGCTATCGACGTCTCCACCGGCGACACCGTCGACCCCGGCTGGTCCTCCCACTCGATGGGGACTTCCCGCACCCGGAGGTCGAGCGCGCCCGCCATCGCGACGAGTTCGACGTCCCACGCGAACCCGGGCTCGTAGAGGTGGTCCCGTACCTGTTCCCAGCCCTCGCTGGTGATGGCTTTCGCGCCGCACTGGTAGTCGTAGAGGTCGACGTCGAGGAGCCGGCGCGCCAGCCACGCGAACGCGTCGCCGAGGAACCGGCGCGCGAACGTCTGGTGGCTGGCGACGGTCGCGTTGGGGTGGCGCCGCGACCCCACCGCGAGGTCGGCGTCGCCGTCGCGAACTGGTGCGACGACTTCCGCGAGCGACGGCGCGGGCGTCGCGCCGTCGGCGTCCGCGAACGCGAGCACGTCCGTCTCCAGCGTCTCGAACCCCGCGGTGATGGCGGCCCCTTTGCCGCGGCGCTCGGCCGCGTCGTTGACAGTCGCTCCGGTTTCACGAATCGCGGCGGCCGTCTCTGTGGTACCCGCGTCCAGTTCCACGTGCAGGCGCTCGGGTTGGAGGGTCTCCTGGAGGGAGTCGAGGTACGACACGAGCACCTCGACGTTCGGGTCGTACGCGGGGACGACGATGCCGACGGAACGCATTACGCCGAGAGAAACGAGGCTCCGGTATCAGTTTCGTGGTTTCGGCGCGGGCGACGCGCTGATGAGAGGCTACTTCCGCTCGAACGTAATCGCCGCGCCCTGCCCGAAGCCGACGCAGAGCGTCGCCATCCCCTTCTCGGCGTCGCGCTTGTTCATCTCGTGAATCAGCGTGACGGGGAGCCGGGCGCCGCTGGCGCCGAGTGGGTGGCCGATGGCGATGGCGCCGCCGTTGACGTTGAACTTCTCGTTGTCGATGCCGAGTTCGTCGCGCGCGTAGACGGTCTGGGACGCGAACGCCTCGTTGAGTTCCACGAGGTCGAAGTCGTCGACGTCCTCGCCGGTGCGCTCTAAGAGTTCCCGGGTGGCCGGGACGGGGCCGATGCCCATGACGCGGGGGTCGACGCCCGTGACGTTGTGGTCGCCGACGTACGCGAGCACGTCGAGGTCGTGGTCCTCGGCGAACTGCTCGCTCGTGACGAGCGTCGCGGCCGCGCCGTCCGAAATCTGGCTGGCGTTCCCGGGGGTCACCGTCCCGTCGCCCTTGAACACGGTCGGGAGCTGGCCGAGGGCTTCGAGAGAGGTGTCGCGGCGGATGCCCTCGTCCTCCTCGACGACGCCCTCGTCCGTCTCGATGGGAACGATTTCGTCGTCGAAGCGCCCGGAGTCGGTGGCCTCGGCGGCGCGCTGCTGGCTCTGGAGCGCGTACTCGTCCTGCTGCTCGCGGCTGATGTCGTGGCGCTCGGCGACCTCCTCGGCGGTCATCCCCATCTGGAGTTCGGGCACGTTGTAGTGCTCGGCGAGTTCGGGGTGGAGGTGCTGGTAGGAGTCGCCGTCCATCGGCACGCGGGACATGTTCTCGACGCCGCCCGCGATGATGGCTTGGCGCTGGCCCGCCCTGATGGAGTCGGCCGCGCGCATGATGGCCTCCATCGAGGACGCACACCAGCGGTTCACGGTCGCCGCGGGCACGTCCTCGCCGAGTTCCGAGAGGAGCGCGATGACGCGCGCGACGTTGTTGTCCTGTTCCTTGCGCTGCTGGGCGACGCCCCACTGGAGATCGTCGATGTCGTCGCTCGTCAGGTCGTGTTCGTCGAGGATGTGGTCGATTAGCGGAATCGAGAGGTCCTCGCTGCGGGTGTCCGCGAACACGCCGCCTTCCTTGCCCTGGGGGGTTCGGTAGGCCGCCGCGATGACTGGGGTGGTGTCGCTTGCCATACTGCTACTGACGCGCGACGGACCATAAACCTCCGACAACGCGTCGCACGGTGCTCGCGGTTTACCGCGCTGGTTTTGACGCGACGACTAACTTTAATTATCGACCGTGTGGATTCCGGAACGTGACTTCCGAGGGAACGCACGCGACGTGGTCCGCGCAGGAACTCGACGTCGAGCGGCCGGACGCTGCCGAGTACCGCAAATTAGCGGGCGACCTCCGTTCGCGCGTGGACGGCCGGGTCGCGTTCGACGAGTACGCTCGCGTCCTGTACGCGACGGACGGCAGCATCTACGGCGCGCAGCCAGCGGGCGTCGTGTTCCCGACGGACGTAGCCGACGTCCAGGCTGCGATAGAAGTGGCGACCGGCCACGGCGTGCCGATTCTCCCGCGCGGCACGGGGTCGTCGCTCGCGGGGCAGACGGTCGGCCCGGGCTGCGTCGTCCTCGACGTCTCCCGGCACATGGACGACGTGCTGGATGTGGACCCGGGCGCGAAGCGGGCGCGCGTCCAGCCCGGCGTCGTGCAGGACGACCTCGACGACTGCCTCGCCGAGCACGGCCTCAAATTCGCGCCCGACCCCGCGTCCTCGAACCGCGCGACCGTCGGCGGCGGCATCGGGAACAACTCCACGGGCGCGCACTCCGTGCGCTACGGCATCACCGACGCCTACACCGAGGCCGTCACCGCGGTCCTCTCGGACGGCTCAGTCATCGAAGCCCGCGAAGTCGTCATCGACTCCCCGGAGTGGGAGCAAATCGTGGCGGGCGACGACCGCGAGGCCGACCTCTACCGGACGGTCCACGCGCTCGTCGAGGAGCACGCCGACGAAATCGAGGCGCGCTACCCGGACCTCAAGCGCCGCGTCTCCGGCTACAACCTCGACCGCGTCGTCTACGAGAACGACGACGGCGAGCGCGTGCTGAACCTCGCGAAACTGTTCGTCGGCGCGGAGGGCACGCTCGGCGTCGTCGTCGAGGCCGAACTCTCACTCGTGACCGTGCCCGAGGAGACGGCGCTGGCGCTGTACTGCTTCGAGAATCTCACCGACGCGATGCGGATGGTTCCCGTGGCACTGGAGTACGACGTCAGCGCGGTCGAACTGATGGACGACGAGGTGTTCCGGCTGGCCGCCGAATCCGACGGCTACGCGGAGTACGTCGAGCCGATTCCTGACGGCGCCGAGGCCGCCCTGATGCTGGAGTTCGACTCCGAACTCCACGACGACTTCGAAGCCGCCATCGAAGCGACGAACGAGCGATTCCTCGACGAGGGGCCCGCGTTCGACGTCCTGGAGGCGTACACGGAGTCCGCACAGGACGACCTCTGGAAACTCCGGAAGGCCGCGATTCCGCTGCTGATGTCGCTGCCGGGCGACCCGAAGCCGTACCCGTTCATCGAGGACGCGACGGTCCCCCCGGAAGACCTCGCGGAGTACGTCGAGCAGTTCGAGGCGATTCTCGACGACCACGACACCTCCGCGGCGTACTTCGCGCACGCCGGCTCGGGGACGCTACACATCCGGCCGATTCTGAACCTCAAGGAAGAAGTGGGCATCGAGGCGATGCACTCCATCACGGAGGCCGTCACCGACCTCGTGCTCGACCACCACGGCTCCTTTTCGGGCGAGCACGGCGACGGCATGGCGCGCACCGAATTCACGCCGAAGATGTACGGCGACGACCTCTGGACGGCGTTCAAGGAGGTGAAGACGGCGTTCGACCCCGAGTGGTGGATGCATCCCGGGAACGTCGTCTACCGCGAGAGCGCCGCCGACATCGGCCCGGACTCCGAGCGCGGCGTCGGCGCGGACAACCGCGAGCACCTCCGGTACGGCCCCGACTACCAGTCCGTCGAACCGCAGACCGAACTCGACTTCGCCGAGGACGGCGGGTTCGCCGAACTCGTGGAGCGCTGCAACGGCTGCGGGACGTGCCGACAGACTGACTCGGACGTGATGTGTCCGACCTACCGCGCGTCGAAGGAAGAGGTCCAGACGACCCGCGGCCGAGCGAACATGCTCCGCGCGGCCATCAGCGGCGACCTCCCCGAGGACGAGATTCACTCCGAGCGCTTCCAGTCGGAGGTGCTGGACCTCTGCGTCGGCTGCAAGGGCTGCCAGAGCGACTGCCCCACGGGCGTCGACATGGCGAAGCTCAAGGCCGAAACCAAGCACCGCCACCACGAGGAGGCGGGTGCGACGTTGCGCGAGCGCTTGTTCGCGGACATCGACGCGGCCTCGAAGCTCGGCTCCGCACTCGCACCGCTCTCGAATTGGGCGACCGAACTTCCGGGCGCGAGAAAGGTCCTTCAGTCCGTCTTCGGTATCGCCCCCGAACGCGAACTGCCGCCGTTCCGCCGCGAAACCCTGCAAGACTGGTTCGAGAACCGTGGTGGGTCCGCCGTCTCCGTCATCGACGCCGACCGTCGCGTGCTCCTGTTCCCGGACACGTACACGAACTACTCCTACCCGGCTGCGGGGAAGGCCGCCGTTCGCACACTCGAAGCCGCGGGCGTCCACGTCACGATTCCCGACGACACCGCTCCCTCCGGACGCGCAGCGTTCTCTGCTGGGATGCTCGATAAGGCCGGCGAGCGAGCGCGCGCCAACGTCGACCAGTTCGCGCCGCGCGTCGCCGACGGCTGGGATGTCGTCTTCGTCGAGCCCTCGGACGCCGTGATGTTCCAAGACGAGTATCGCGACTTGCTCGGCGACGCTTCTCGCGTTGCGGACGGCGGCTCCCGCACGCCGGTCGAACGCGTCGCTGACAGCGCCTACGGCGTCTGCGAGTACCTCGACGCCTTCCGTCTCGACGAGAACCTCTCGGTTCCAAACCGCTCGCCCGGTGCCGCCGGCGTGCTCAGCTACCACGGCCACTGCAACCAGAAAGCCACCAACAAGGACCACCACGCGGTCGGCGTCCTCCGGCGCGTCGGCTACGACGTCGACCCCCTCGACACCACGTGCTGCGGGATGGCCGGGAGCTTCGGCTACCACGACGAACATTACGACCTCTCGCAGGCCATCGGTAGTCGGCTGTTCGAGCAAGTCGAGGACAGCCCCGCCGACCGCGTCGTCGCCCCCGGCGGCTCCTGTCGCTCCCAACTCGGCGACCGCGACGCCGCCGACGACATTCCACCGCATCCAATCGAAGCCGTTGCCAAACTGCTGGACGGGTCGTAATTCGGGCGTCGCTGCTCGCATTTTTGGGGACCGCCGCTATGCGGCGCGCCTCGCTGTTCGCGGCTCGCCGCGCTCACCGCTCACTTCCCGAGAGCCCTCACTACGTTCGGCCTCTCGCTGCTCACGACTCCGACGGTCGCCGTTCGCGTTCCCGAGGGCCGGCGCTTCGCGCCGCCCCTCGCTATCCGGAAAGCGTTTATCGACCCCGTCGCAATCGCGTGGTATGTCTCGGTCCAGTGGCGGCCGGACGTCGCGACGCCGCGTCGCCGCCGCGCTCGTCGCCGTCGCCGCCCTCGCCCTCCTCGCGCGACTCTGGAACCTCGGCTGGCGGGTCGCCCACCAGGACGAAGCCCGCGTCGCCGACTGGATTCTCCACTACATGGAGGTCGGCGCGTGGACGTACCGCCCCATCATCCACGGGCCGTTCCTCCCGCACGTCAACGGCGTCGTCTTCGACCTGCTCGGGCCGTCGGACTTCACGATGCGGCTGGTCGTCGCGGTCGCCGGCGCGCTGCTCGTGGTGACGCCGTGGCTGCTGCGCGAGCGGCTCTCGCAGCCCGCACTCGTCGCGACGAGCCTCTTCTTCGCCGCCAATCCCGTGTTGCTGTACTACTCGCGGTTCATGCGCAACGACCTGCTGCTGGCAGCGTTCATGTTCACCGCGTTCGGGCTGTTCGTCCGCGCGCTCGACACGGGGAAGGCGCGCTACCTCTACGCCGCGGCGCTCCCGTTCGCGCTCGCGTTCACGACCAAGGAGAACGCGCTCCTCTACCCCGTCTGCTGGCTGGGCGCGCTCGCGCTCGTTCTCGACGGCCGGCTCGTGCTCGCGAAAGCCGACGACGGGACGTCGCGCTGGGAGGTCGCGCGGTCGCACGTCCGACGTGCTGCGCGCGCCGCGTGGCAGTACAAACTCCACCTCGGCGCCGCGCTCGCGGAGGGCGCGGTCGTCGTCGTGGCGTTCTACGCGCCCAAACCCGACCTCTACGAGGCGCTCGGCGATCCCGCGCTGCTGCCGGGCGTGCTCCGCGACGCGACGCTCGGGTCGTGGAACGAGTTCCTGGGACTGTGGGGGTCGACGGGGATGCAGGAGCACTCCTACGTCGCGTTCCTGAAACACGACCTCACAGTGCTCGGCGCCGGCGCGACCGCGCTCGTCGTGTTCGCCGTGCTCGGCTTCCTCTACGAGCGGTACGCCACGGTGGAGCCGCGGCCGGTCGTCGAGGTCTGTTTCTACTGGGGGCTGTTCTCGGTGTTCGGCTACCCCGCGGTCGCGGACATCTCCGCGGCGTGGACGATGATAAACGCCATCGTGCCGCTGGCGGTGCCCGCTGGCGTCGGCGTTGCGCTCGTCTACGAGCGCGGCCGCGCGGCCGCCGCGTCCGGGAACTCCGCCGGTGCTCGCGCCGTCGCGCTCGCGCTGCTCGTCGCTGCCGCCGGCACGGGCGCGGTCGCCGCGCAGACGACGTACGCGAACCCGCAGGGGCCGGACAACACGCTCGTCCAGTACGCCCAGCCCGCCGGCGAGATGCAGCTGACGCTACAGGAGATTCGCGACATCTCCGCGACCAACGACGGCGTCGACGTGATGTACTACGGCGACGAGTTCCACCACCCCGACGACCTCTCGGAGAAGCCCGAGTTGAACATCACGCGCGGCGGCTACACGGGCTGGTTCGAGCGCCTGCCGCTGCCGTGGTACTTCGACCAGTACGGCACGAACGCCTCCAGCACGCTCTACAACGAGACGGTGTTCGAACACGAGCCGCCGGTCGTCATCGCGCTCGACGACGAGGACGCGGCCCTCGAAGACACGCTCACCGAACGCGGCTACACCCGCACCGTCCACCAGGGCTACCAGCACAGCCGCCCGGTCGTGTTCTACATCCGCGCGAACGCGACGGCCTGACTGCGGGCGGGACGGAAGACGAACGCAGTGAGTCTTCCGGGACTGAAAGGGGCGGCGCGGTCGCGCTTCGTTTAGTCGTCTCGGCGACCCCTATCCACGACCGGAGGGAGCGGATATGTCGACGAGCGACCGCGAGCGCGCCGGGGCTTTCGAGGCGTTTTAGATGAGATCAACGCTAACCACTCCAGTACTGTTCTCCTTCCAGGACGACTGCGACGCGCTTATGCGCCCCGAGGTGGTAGGTCAGTGGTAGTGACTGAGGCGCTCGACGTCGTCGAATTCCTGTTGTCGGCCCGCATCTACGACAAGCACCGGGAACTCGACGAGAACGACCTGCCGCCCGCGTACCGCACCGTGCTCTGGGGGGACGACGGCGTCCCGCGACCGCCGAAGACCACGGAGACAGCCGTCAGCGAGGGCTCCGGCGTGGACGAGCCCTGGGAAGCCATCTCCGGGCTGATGTTCACCGACCGCGACACGTTCGCGGGGAGCATGAGCCTCGTGGACGACGAGATGGCCGTCGACTGGTTCGTCGACAACGCCGACGCCGACCGCGTCCGCGAGAATCCCGTGCTGGCGTACGCCGTCGGCGACGAGTTCGACGTGGACTACGAGGAGGTCCGCGAGGACAACCGACCCGTGCAGGCCGACCCGCAGTGGATCGACGGCCTGCTCTCGGAGTACTTCGACGAGGACGACGAGGAGATGCTGGACCTCGTGGAAGTGCGCTCGCCCGCGGAAATCGACGTGACTCTCGACGACATCGTGCTCACGGACGAGCAGGAGGCCGAGATTACGAAGGTCGCGAAGGCCATCGAGCACCGCGACTACCTCGCGACCATCGGGCTCAGCGAAATCGGGAAGCTCCTGTTCGTCGGCCCACCCGGAACCGGGAAGACGTCGACGGCCCGGGGGCTCGCCCACCAGCTCGACCTGCCGTTCGTGGAGGTGAAGCTCTCGATGATTACGAGCCAGTACCTCGGCGAGACGGCGAAGAACGTCGAGAAGGTCTTCGAGGTGGCCAAGCGGCTCTCGCCGTGTATCCTCTTCATGGACGAGTTCGACTTCGTCGCCACCACGCGGACGGGCGACGAGCACAACGCCATCAAGCGCGCGGTGAATACGCTCCTGAAGAGCATCGACGAGGTGAGCCTCGTCAACGACGACGTGTTGCTCATCGGCGCGACCAACCACCCCGACGAACTCGACGCCGCGGCGTGGCGGCGCTTCGACGAGATTCTGTCGTTCCCGCGGCCCGACGAGGGGATGCGCGCCGAAATACTGGAAATCGTCACCCGCGAACTCGCGGTCGACGACCTCGACGCCGAGGCGCTCGCCGCCGAGACCGAGGGCCTGACGGGGAGCGACCTCCGGCTCGTGCTCCGCGAGGCCGTCCTCGACGCGCTCATGGAGGACCGCCGGACGCTCACGCAGGACGACCTCGTGGCCGCCGTCTCCGACTTCGAGGACCGCGACCACCTCCGCAACCTCGACACGCTCGAGGAGGCTATCGACGACCCGGACGAACCCGACGACGACGCTGCGCACGCTGGCCACGACCACGCATGAGGGTCACGCTGCTCGGCACGGGTGACACCACGGGCACGCCGACGCCCGGGTGTGACTGCGAGACGTGCCAGGCAGCCCGCGACCGCGGCGTCGAACGCACGCGGTTCGCCGTCCACGTCGAGGACGAAGCCAGCGGCGACGCGCTCCTCCTCGACTTCAGCCCCGACTTCCGTACGCAGTTCCTCCGCGAAGAGGTCTCGCTGCCGGACGCGGGCGTCGTCTCCCACATCCACTTCGACCACCTGGACGGCCTCGGGAACTCCTACCGGCTGTTCGACGAGCTTCCCGTGTACGCCGCCGACGAGACCGACCCAAAAACCGACGAGAGCGTCGCCGAGACCGTCGCCCGGAAGTACGACTACCTCGACAACGTCGACCCGCGAGCGGTCACGCCGCACGAGCCCTTCGAGGCCGCGGGCTTCGACGTGACGCTCGTGCCCGTCGACCACCCGCCGCTGCTGTGCTACGGTGTGGTCGTCGAACGGGACGGCGCGAAACTCTCACTCTCCGGGGACACGACGTACGACATTCCCGACGAGTCGCTGGCCGCGATGCGGGACCCGGACCTCTTGCTCGCGGACGGCATCGTCCCCGCGCACCTCGCCGACCACCACCCCGTCGGCGGCCGCCACGAGGACGACGACGGCGTGGCGCGGACGTTCGGCACGAAACACATGACGAAGGAGGGCGCGCTCGCGCTCGGCGACGAACTCGACGCCGACGAGACGCGCGTCGTCCACGTCTCACACTTCTACCCGGCCGACGAGGCCTTCGACGACGCGCTCGCCGTCGACGGCGAGACGTTCGACCTCTGACCGGCTCCCACTCTCAGAACTGGTCGAGCCCGGACTGCCGCCGGCGGCCGCCCGCGTCCGCGTTCCACGGCGTGTTCCGCTCGCGTTCGGCGTCGAGGTCCGCTTCGGGTGCGTCTGCCGGCTCGTAGCCCGGGCAGTCGGCGCCGCACTCGCTGGCGGGGTCGACGAGCCGGTTCTTGTACGCGCAGAACGGGAGCGTGGCAGTATCGCCTGCCTCGCCGCGAGCGGCCCGTGCGCAGTCCGGGCGGTCGTACGTCCGCCAGCCCTTGCCGTACGCGCGCTCGGCGACACGACGGCGCTGGCGCGCCTTCTCGGCGGCCGTCACTGGTCGCACGTCCGTCTTCCCCGGCTCCGAATCGAGCACTTCCAGCCCGGGGCCCGCCGAGTCCAGGGGCTCGGGCTCCCGTATCACGTCGATTGGCTCGTCGGAATCGAAGTCCACGCGCCAGACGCCGACCGCGTCGGGGAGCCGGTTCAGGTGGGCGCGCGTGACGTGGGAGGCGGTCGCGACGACCGCGTAGTCGAGGACTCCGAGGCTGGCGTCGTGGCGCATCTGGGTTTCGAGGTCGCCCGGCCGTCCGAGGTCGGGCTTGTTCTCGACGCCGACCAGTCCCCCTATCCAGTCCGGGTAGCGGGCGTGCTGGCGGACGACCGTCTGTCCACCGCGGCGGTCGAGGTCTAGGAAGCCCGTATCGGCACCCCGCTCGGCGAGGCTGCGGGCGCGCTCCGGCGGGCCGTCGAAGACCCGCGTGACGCGCTCGTACTCGCCGACCGGGACGTCGGCGTCGAACACCGCGGGTGGAATCGTCTCGCTGGTGAGTTCGGTGCGGGCGTCGAACTCCGGGCCGCCGAGTACGCAGACGGTGTCCACGATGCGGCCGCCCGCGGCGTGGACGCTCGTCCCGAGTTGCCGTGCGACGATTCCCGCGTCGCCGACGCTCGGGACGCCGCTGGCTTCGAGGTGGGCGCACAGCCGGAGTTCGAATCCGAACTCTCGCACGCCTCTCCGTTCGTCGTTGACGGGGTTAAACGCCCGGTTCGGTCGCGGCGTGGGCGACGCTATATCGCGCCAGCGAACGGCGTTTTGACGCTCGCTGACCCGGCGCCTCTGTAACAGTAGGTTTATCAGTCGTTCGGGGCGAAATTCACGCAAGATTACTCTGTGAACATGGCAGACAATCACCGACAACCGGAGGTGAACATCGGACTGGTTGGTCACGTCGACCACGGAAAGACCACGCTCGTCCGGGCGCTCAGCGGCGAGTGGACGGACCAGCACTCCGAGGAGATGAAACGCGGCATCTCCATTCGCCTCGGGTACGCCGACGCGACGCTGCGGCGGTGTCCGGACTGCGACGAGCCCGAGTGTTACACCGTCGCCGAGGAGTGTCCCGAGCACGGCACCGAGACGGAGGTGCTGCGCACGGTCTCGTTCGTGGACGCACCCGGCCACGAGACCCTGATGGCGACGATGCTCTCGGGTGCGGCAATCATGGACGGCGCGGTGCTGGTCGTCAGCGCCAACGAGCCCGTCCCCCAGCCCCAGACGGAGGAACACCTGATGGCGCTGGACATCATCGGCATCGAGAACATCGTCATCGCCCAGAACAAGGTCGACCTCGTGGACGGCGAGCAGGCCCGACAGAACTACGAGGAGATTCAGGACTTCGTCGAGGGCACGGTCGCCGAGGGCGCACCCATCGTCCCCATCTCCGCCGAACAGGAGATCAACATCGACCTCGTCATCGACGCGCTCGAGTCCGAGATTCCGACGCCGGACCGCGACCCGGACGCGGACCCCCGGATGTACGTCGCGCGTTCGTTCGACATCAACCGCCCCGGCACCACGTGGGACGGTCTGCTGGGCGGCGTGCTCGGCGGCAGTCTCGTGCAGGGCGAACTCGACGTCGACGAGGACATCGAACTCCGCCCCGGCCGCGAGGTCGAGGAGGGCGGCAAGACGGAGTGGCGGTCGGTGTCTACCACCGTCCGCAGCCTCCAGGCCGGCGGCGAGGACGTCGACGCGGCGTCGCCCGGTGGCCTGCTCGGCGTCGGAACCGGTCTCGACCCGAGCCTCACGAAGGGTGACGCGCTCGCCGGGCAGGTCGCCGGCCCGCCGGAGACGCTCCCGCCGACGTGGGACTCCTTCACGATGGACGTCGACCTGCTCGAACGCCTCGTCGGCGCCGAGGAGGGCGAGACCATCGACGAAATCAACACCGGCGAACCGCTGATGTTGACCGTCGGCACCGCGACCACCGTCGGCTCCGTGACGAGCGCTCGCGACGGCGAGTGCGACGTCCAGCTCAAGCGGCCCGTGTGCGCGCCCGAGGGTTCGAAAATCGCCATCAACCGCCGCGTTGGCGCGCGCTGGCGCCTCATCGGCGTGGGTACGCTCACGGAGTGATGCGGGTCGCCATGGACGCCAACGCGCTGATGATGCCGGTCGAGGCCGGAGTGCGGGTCTTCGACGAACTCGACCGCGTATTAGACGATTACGACGCCGTCGTCCCCGAGACGGTCCTCGCGGAGCTGGAGAAGCTCGGCGCGGGCAGCGGGGAGGAAGCGACGGCTGCGAGCGTGGCGGCGGACCTGGCAGACCGCTGTGAGACCGTGGAGACCGAGGAATCGTACGCAGACGACGCGCTGTACGCGCTCGCCGTCGACGGCGACGCCGACGCGGTCGTCACGAACGACGGCCCCCTCCGTGAGCGCCTGCTCGACGCGGGCGTGCCGGTAATTCATTTAAGGGGCCGGAATCAAATGACTATCACTCGACCATAAATGTACAAGCGAGCACGGCTGAAAGACACGATAGAGGTTCCGCCCGAGCACCTCGGGGACGTGAGTCCGGACCTCGTGAAGCGGCTGCTGCAGGACAAACTGGAAGGGCGAATGGACGAGGACATCGGGAGCATCGTCACCGTCACTGAGGTCCACGACCTCGGCGAGGGTGCGGTGTTGCCGAACCGTCCTGGCGTCTACTTCAAAGCGGAGTTCGACGCCGTCACGTTCGACCCCGAGATGCAGGAAGTCGTCGACGGCGAAATCGTCGAAGTCGTGAGCTTCGGCGCGTTCGTCGGTATCGGCCCCGTCGACGGGCTCCTGCACGTCTCCCAGATTTCCGACGAGTACCTCGCGTTCGACGAGGAGAACCAGCAACTCGCCTCCCGGGAGTCTAACAGCGTCATCGGCACTGGCGATTCGGTGCGGGCCCGCATCGTCACGAAGAGCATCGACGAGCGCAACCCCCGCGAGTCCAAAATCGGGCTCACGGCGAAACAGCCCGGCCTCGGGAAGCACGGCTGGCTCCGCGAGGAGCGCGAGCAGAGCGAGGAGGCCGAGTAGATGGCGTCGAACCGCCTGGCCTGCCACGACTGCCACCGCATCGTCGAGCCGGACGAGGAGATGTGTCCGTACTGCTCGTCGACGAGCCTCACGGAGGACTGGGCGGGGTACGTGGTCATCACGCACCCCGAGGAGTCCGAAATCGCGGAGAAGATGGAGGTCTCGGAGCCGGGCGAGTACGCGCTGAAGGTCCGGTAGCGTGGCTCGCGCGGCCGCGACGCTCCCATCGGACGCCCGCGGGGCGTTCAAGGAGCCGCTGGGCCCCGTCTACGAGGACGCCCAGCGACTGCTGGCGGACGCCGGCGACCCCATCATCGCGGTCGGCGACGTCGTCACCTATCACTTAGTCGCGGCGGGCGCGCCGCCGAAAGTCGCGGTCGTCGACGGGAAGACCGAACGAGAGGCGGTCACTGCGGAGGTCGCGGGCGGCCGGCCCGATGCCGACCGCACCGTCGAGGTCGCCAGCGACCCGGGCACAATCTCGGAGGAACTCCTCGAAGCGCTCGTCGAGGCAATCCACGCCGAGGGGTCGACCTTGTTGTCCGTGGACGGCGAGGAGGACCTCGCGACGCTGCCGGCCGTCGTCGCCGCCCCTATCGGGGCGAGCATCGTCTACGGCCAGCCCGGCGAGGGGATGGTGCTGGCGAACGTGACGAGCGCGCTCGAAGAGCAGGCCCACGAACTCTGCGAACTCCTGGAGACGACCGAGGCGTTCTGGGCGCTGCTGGAGTGAGCCCGAACGCGCTCGCGGCCGCAATCAGCCCTTCGAAATGCTTTTACTGATTTCGCGTTCATATAGGAACAACTGACCATGGAAATCGAGATTCTGGAGCAGGAGGACAACCCCCTGCTTCACCGGACTGAGGTCAAATTCGAGATAGAACACGAGGACGCCACGCCGTCGCGGCTCTCCGTGCGGGATAGCCTCGCGGCGAAACTCGACAAGGACTCCGAGGAGGTCGTCGTCCACGAACTCGACACGAAGTTCGGGATGCGCAAGACCGTCGGCCGCGCGAAGACCTACGACTCCCCGGAGGACGCCGCGGAAGTCGAACACGAGCACATGCTCGACCGCAACAAGATCGGCGCCGAGGAGGAAGCCGAGGCGGAGGAGGCTGAGTAATGCCTCGGAGCGACTACTACAACGACGACGGCACGACGGACAAGGAGATGTGCCCGCGCTGCGGCGACACCTTCCTCGCGGACCACGGCGACCGGCAGTACTGCGGGAAGTGCGGCTACACCGAGTGGGACTAACCCGGTAGATGCGGGTTCTCGGAATCGAGGGAACTGCGTGGTGTGCGAGCGCGGCGCTGTACGATTCCGAGACTGATTCTGTCGTCATCGAGTCCGACGCGTACGCCCCGGAGAGCGGCGGCATCCACCCGCGCGAGGCCGCCGAGCACATGCGGTCGGCGATTCCTGCGGTCGTCGAAACTATCCTCGACGAGAGCGACGGCCAGATAGACGCAGTCTCGTTCTCCCGCGGCCCCGGCCTCGGCCCGTGCCTGCGCATCGTCGGCTCCGCGGCGCGCGCGCTCGCCCAGACCTTAGACGTCCCACTCGTGGGCGTCAACCACATGGTTGCGCACCTGGAAATCGGCCGCCACCGCTCCGGCTTCGACGCGCCCGTCTGCTTGAACGCCAGCGGCGCGAACGCTCACGTGCTCGCATATCGGAACGGCCGCTATCGCGTGCTCGGAGAGACGATGGACACGGGCGTCGGGAACGCCCTCGACAAATTCACGCGCCACGTCGGCTGGTCGCACCCCGGCGGCCCGAAGGTCGAAGCCTACGCGAAAGACGGCGAGTACACCGACCTGCCGTACGTCGTGAAGGGGATGGACTTCTCGTTCTCGGGCATTATGAGCGCCGCCAAGCAGGAGTACGACAGCGGCACGCCCGTCGAGGACGTCTGTCGGGGGCTCGAGGAGACAGTATTCGCGATGCTCGCGGAGGTCGCCGAGCGCGCGCTCTCGCTGACCGGCCGCGACGAACTCGTCTTGGGGGGTGGCGTCGCCCAGAACGACCGGCTGCGCGGGATGCTCGAAGCGATGTGCGAGCAGCGCGGCGCGGACTTCTTCGCGCCCGAACCGCGCTTCCTCCGGGACAACGCGGGGATGATTGCGGTGCTCGGCGATAAGATGGCGCGCGCCGGCGACACCCTCGAAATCGAGGAGTCCGCCATCGACTCGAACTTCCGGCCCGACGAGGTGCCGGTGACGTGGCGCGAGCCCGAGCCGCCCGCGCGCCCCGACAGCGACGTTCTGCAGGGCGCCGAGGCCACGGTCACGTTCGAGAACGACCACGTGACGAAGGCGCGCCTCCCGAAGGGGTACCGCCACCCCTCTCTGGACGCCCGCCTGCGCCGCGACCGCACCGTCCTCGAAGCCCGCCTCACTAGCGAGGCACGCCGCCACGGCGTCCCCACGCCCCTGGTCTGGGACGTCGACGTGCCCGAGTCAACGCTCACGCTCCAGCACGTCGGTGACACCGACCTCCGGGACGCCCTCACGGAGTCCCGCGTCCGGGACGTGGGCCGCCACCTCGCGACGATTCACGACGCCGGCTTCGTGCACGGGGATCCGACGACTCGTAATGTTCGCGTGACCGCGAAGCGGTCACGGAACGAACGAGCGGGGAGCGAAGCGACCCGCAAGCGCGACGGCGACGACCGCACGTTCCTCATCGACTTCGGGCTCGGCTACAACACGGACGACGTGGAGGACTACGCGATGGACTGCCACGTCTTCGAGCAGAGCCTCGCGGGCACCGCCGACGACCCCGAGCCGTTGACGGCAGCGTTCGAGGACGCCTACCGCGAGGCGGGCGACGAGTCGGTGCTCGACCAGTTGCGCGCCATCGAGGGACGCGGGCGCTACCAGTAGTCCCCAAACTGATTTGGGGGCTGGCGCCGAACCAACGAGCATGGTCGAGAAACCGTCCAGCGGCGAACTGTTCGGCGTCCCCTACAACTTCGAGCGCCCGAAGCTCAGCCGGATGCTGCAGTCGTACTGGCAGCCCGGCGAGGGGATGCTCGTGGAGAAGCCGTTCGGCATCGGCTACACGCTGAACCTCGCGAATTGGCGGTCGTGGGTCGTGCTGGCGGTCGCTGGCGTGCTGCTCTGGCAGCAACAGCAGAGCGAGGGCGACGACGAGGAGGGTGCCGTCGAGGAAGCCGTGGAAGTCGTCGTCGACGACTAATCGACGCATCCAACTCGGTGCGCGCCGACGCCTCGGTATGCGCACGCTCCGGTTCGTGACGACGAACCCCGGAAAGGTCCGGGAAGCCGAACAGTATCTCGCCGACGTCTACGACGTCGTTCAGCATGACTACGACTACACCGAGATTCAGAGCGACGAGCTCGCCGACATCGCGGCCCGCGGCGCGGAGGACGCCTACGAGGCCCAGGACGCCGATGTTCCCATCATCGTCGACGACGCTGGGCTCTTCGTTCGCGCGCTCGACGGGTTCCCGGGCCCGTACTCCTCGTACGTCGAGGACACGCTCGGTATCGAGCGTGTCTGGGACCTCGCCGAAGACCTAGAGGACCGCCGCGGCGCGTTCCGCTGTACGGTCGCGTACACGGACGGCGACGTGACCGAAACGTTCTCCGGGGCCGTGCAGGGAACCATCGTCGCGCCGCGCGGCGAGGGCGGATTCGGCTACGACCCGATTTTCGAGTACGACGGCGAGACGTTCGCGGAGATGGACACCGAGCGGAAGAACGCGCTCAGCCACCGCGGTCGCGCGCTCGCGAAACTCGCCGACTGGCTCGCGGAACGGCAGCACTGAGTTATTCGCGGGGGTCGCGGTCCGGACCGGGGTAGTTGCCGCCGACGACCGTCGGGTACAGTTTCTCCGGGTCGAACAGCCGCGCGAACGCGTCCGGCGCCTTCACGCTGACGTCCACGCGCCCCTTCAGTTCCATGCCGGTGCGCGCCGAGCGTAGCGTCTCGTCGTACGTGAGGACATGCGCGGCGTCGCCGGCGTGTGCGGCACCGAGCGCGGGCTGGTCGCCCTCTGGGTGGCTCACGAGCGTCGCCTCGGCCTCGATGCGCTCGCGCCAGTCGGCGGCGAGGGCGGGGTCGCCGAGCGCCGCAATCACGGCTTCGGCGTCGTCGAGCAACGGCTCGCTGGCGACGAGGTCGACCCACGAGTGCGAGCGCACGTGGTCGAGGGCGGCGCGCGCATCGCCGTCCACGAAGAGGTCGGCAGCGAGCACGTCGGCGTCCGCGGCGACCCGCGCGGGACTCACGTCACTCATCGTCCTCCCGGCGTTCGGTCAACGCCGCGCGTACGTCGCCCACGTCGGTATCGTGGTCGGCGGCGCGGTCGAAGAGGTCCTGCCACGTCGTCATTCTGTGGCCGCCATCAGCCCGCGGACCTCGTTCTGGTACTCGCCGGGGGTGAGCCCGAGGTCGACGTCGACGGTCACCGAAATGGCCTCGGAGAGCTCCTTCTCGGTGGTCGTCGTGAAGTTCTCGCCGGGGTACGCGCCGCCCGCAACGACCATGTAGTCACCCTCGTTCCACACCGCGAGGTCGCCCGCGACCTCGATGGCGCCCGCGTCGATGGTGAACGTCTCCCCACTGGCTTCGTACTCCATCGTGCCGACCGGGAACTCGCCGCGGAACGTGCTGATGCCGGGGCTGGCTCCCGAATCCGTCTGAAACTCCGTCTCGCCGGTCTTCGTGACGTTCTCCAGGCCGTTGTCCCGCATCCGCTGCTCGAATTGGGACTCGGCGGCGGACTCGACCTCCGAGAGCACCTCCGAGCGGCCGACGCCGCCCGGGAGGTTGTTGAGGTCCGGGGAGAAGTTGATGTGCGAGGCCGAGTAGATGGCCAGCGTGCCGTCGATTTGGCCGAGGGTCTTCTCGCGGACGGCTGCGGCGAGCGCCTCGTCCTCGTAGGCCACGGTCGTGGACTTCGCGGTGACCGTCACGGGGCCGTAGCTCTGCTCGAAGACGGTCTGCTCGCTCTCGTCGGTCTTCGTCCATCCGCCTTCGGAGAGCTGGTCCTCCGGGACGTTCGGCGGCGCGACGGAGCCGACCGCGCCCGAACAGCCCGCGAGCGCGCCGAGTCCGACGACGCCGGCGGCGCCGAGGAATCTGCGTCGGTTCATGCCACAACATCGGTCGCTCCGCGCTAAAGGGTCTTCCGACGCCCGCAACCCCGAGCTACGGCAACGCTTCGTCGACGAGCGCCGCGAGTTCCGCCGCGGCGTCGTCGTCGACGGGTCGGTGGGGCGACCGGACGATACCCGCGGGCCGGTCTCGGGAGCGCATCGCGGCCTTCAGCCCGGGGACGCCGTACTCCGCGGTGACCGCGTGGTCGAGGTCGAGGATGCGGCGGTTCACGTCGCGCGCCGCCTCGTCCTTGCCGGCGGTGTGGAGTTCCGCGATTTCGTCGGCGCGCTCGGGGACGACGTTCGATACCGCGAGGATGCCGCCGTCAGCGCCCGCGTCGAGTGCGGCCGCGAACACGCCGCCACTCCCCACGAACAGCTCGAAGTCGGCGTCGGCGGTGTACTCGCGAGTACGCTGGAACGCCGCGAGGTCGCCCGCAGAGTCTTTCATGCCCGCAATATTCGGGTGGGTCGCCAGCGATTCGACGGTCCGCGGGTCGAGGCGCACGTCCGTGTACGCGGGGACGCTGTAGAGGTACACCGGGAGCGGCGACTGCTCGGCGACCTCCCGGTAGTACGCCGCGAAGTCCGCCTGGTCGTGGTCGTAGTAGAACGGCGTCACGACGAGCGCGCCGTCCGCGCCCGCGTCGGCCGCTCGTACGGTCGCGTCCAGCGTCTCCCGAAGCCCGGGACTCCCCGTGCCAGCGAGCACGGGCACGTCGGCTGGTACGGCCTCGACGACGGTCTCCACGACCGCCGCGCGCTCGCCGGCGGTGAGCAGTTCGGCCTCGCTGTTCGACCCGCAGGGCACGAGGAAGTCCGCACCCTCGTCGATTACCCACGCCGCGAGGTCCGCCAGCGCGTCGTGGTCGACGCTACCGGTTCCGTCGAAGGGCGTCACCAGTGGCACACCGAGTCCGTTCATGCCTGGCTGGACGGCTCCCTGCCCTGTAGCCTTTCGTGCCGCGTCGCGTCTGACGAATCTTTATTACGCACGAGGGGGACCCATCATCTGGACGCGCGTTCGACTCTCCCCCACTCTCCCCCCGCGCGTCCGGCACTCCCCACTCCCGCTTTCGGACACCGAGTGAGAAGACGTTATTATCGACTCGTTCCTACCGTCCCGGCGACCGTGACAGAGACACTGCTCGCCGTCGGCGTGCTCATCGCGTGTTTCGTCGCGTACAACATCGGCGGCGCGACGACCGGCCCGGCGTTCGGGCCCGCAGTCGGTGCCGGCGCCATCACGAAGGTGACCGCCGCCGCGCTCATGTCGGTGTGTTTCTTCGTGGGCGCGTGGACGCTCGGCCGCCGCGTCGTGGACACGCTCGGCGAGGGGCTGCTCGCGGACCCCGGCGTGTTCACGCTCCCGGTCAGCATCACCGTCCTGTTCTTCGTCGGCGGGGCGCTCCTCGTCGGCAACCTCTCGGGCGCGCCCGCGTCGACGTCGATGACCGCGGTCGGCGCTATCGTCGGCCTCGGGCTCGCGTCCGACAGCGTGAATTGGGCGGTGGTCGGCGAAATCGCGAGCTGGTGGCTCGTCTCCCCCGCAATCGGCTTCTGGGTGTCCGTGATGGTGGGGCGGTACTTCTACCCGCGCATCGACAACGTGTTCGCCATCGACCAGAGCGACGGCCCGCTGCTCGCCCTCGAGCGCGACGGCGCGCTCCCGCGGCCCGTGCTCGGCCCGAACACGACCCGACGCGAGTTCGTCGGGACGGTCGTCGTCGTCGCCATCGGCTGTCTGATGGCGTTCAGTTCGGGGACGAGCAACGTCGCCAACGCCATCGCGCCGCTCGTCGGCAGCGGCGAACTCGGGATGAACGTCGGCATCCTCGTCGGCTCGGCGGCCGTCGCGGTCGGCGCGTTCACCATCGCGCGCCGCACGATGGAGACGCTCGGCAACGACATCACCGACCTCCCGCTGACCGCGGCCATCGTCGTCGCCGTCATCAGCTCCACCATCGTCGTCGCGCTGTCGGCTGCCGGCATCCCAGCGAGTTTCGTCGTCATTGCCACCATGTCCATCGTTGGCCTCGGCTGGGGGCAGGCGACCCGGACGTTCGCAATCGTGGACGCCGTCCGCGGCCAGGCCACCCCCCGGATGTCCGTTGGCGCGCTCGCGACCGACGAGGACGCGCCGACCGTCGGCGACCCGGAGCTCGACGGCGACGACACGACCCGCGACATCGGCGAGCCCTCCCCCGAGGACCTCCCCGAGAGCTCCGAATTGTTCGACCCGTCGACAACCATCCGCGTCGTCGCGATGCAGAACCTCGTCCCCGTCGTCGCCACGGTCGGGTCGTTCCTCGCGTTCGAGCTGGTCTTCTTCGGCTGACGACGCCTCAACCGGGCACAGGGCCTTTGTACGCGCCGGACCGAACCTACAGGTGATGCCACCGCTCAGTGGACGACAGACGCAGTTCTACATCGACGTCGTCTACGGTGTCGCGTTCAGCCTGGGCTTCGGCTACCTGCTCGTCTTCGGGATGGACGCCCGCGTCGCCGCGCTCCAGGGCGGGCTCGTGCTCGGCTACTTCCTGCGCGTCTGGGAGAACATGAGCATCTACGAGCAGATTCTCGAAGAGCAGGTCGCACAGGCCGCGGAGACGAAGGTCGCCGCGGAGGTCGACGACCAGGTGTCGGGTGCCGTGGCCGACGAAGTGGAGACGCACGTCGAAGACCACGTCGAGGAACACGTCGACGACCGCGTCCAGGAGCGCGTCGAAGAAGAGGTCGAGGAACACATCGAGGACGCCGACCCGCGTCAGTCCGACGTGGTCGGCGACCCCTCCGCCTGAGTTCTACCCCGCCCAGCCGCCGGGGACGTCGTTGGCGACGCGGTCGCGCCACGCGTCGAAGTCCGCGTCACACTCGGGGTTCTCCTCGACGTGCAGCATGAATCCCTTCCCCGGCGAGGCGACGTACTCCCCGCAGAACGGGCACTCGTGAGGGTCCGATTCGTACGTGTCCGATTCGTGTGCGTCGGTGCTGGGGTTCTTCGTTGCCATATCCGGGCCTCGGCAGCGAAGAAATATAACGCTGTTCCGTATACAGATTATTTTGGTATGATGTGGTTATATCCCAATTAGGATAGGAGCGTGGTTCCGCGAGACTGTCGACGAGCCAAACGCCTTTGGGGATTTCCGCGCAACGATGCGACGATGACACCACCGACGAAGACGCTCCCGAGTGGCGACGAACTCCCCGCAATCGGCGTCGGCACGTGGGACATCGGCGGCGACACCGTCCGCGACGCCGTGCGAGCCGGCCTCGACGCCGGCTACGCCCACGTCGACACCGCCGAAGGCTACGGCAACGAAGCCGAAATCGGGGACGTGCTCGCGGAGTACGACCGCGACGACGTCTTCCTCACCTCGAAAGTCCTCGCGAAACACCTCGACTACGAGTCCGTCGTCGAGTCCTGCGAGGCGACGCTGGACCGCCTCGGCACCGACTACCTCGACCTCTACCTCGTCCACTGGCCCAACCCCGCCATCTCGCTGCGTGAGACCATGGACGCGATGGCGACGCTCCACGAGCAGGGCAAAATCCGGAACGTCGGCGTCTCGAATTTCAGCGCGTACCAGCTCAGCTGCGCCCACCACGTCAGCGACGTCCCCATCGCCGTCAACCAGATCGAGTACCACCCTTGGAACACCCAGGACGACGTCGTCGACTACTGCCGGGAGACCGACACCGTCGTCGAAGCCGCCGCACCGCTCGCACGTACCGAAGTATTCGCCGACGACACGATTCAGGCAGTCGCCGAGAAGTACGAGCGCTCGCCCGCGGAGGTCGTGCTCCGGTGGGCCGTCGAGAACGACGTCGTCCCGCTCCCCAAGTCCTCGACGCCCGAGCACGTCCGCGCGAACCTCGACGTCTTCGACTGGGAACTCGACGACGAAGACCACGCGCGCATCGACGACATCGACCACCACCAGCCCGTCTACGACTTCCCCGCGCGGGACTGGACCGGCGACACGTACGGCATCTCCGAGTAGCCACAGCGCTACTCGATTAAGGTCGAGAGGAAGGAGCCTAGGCCGGAATTTGCACTACGCGAAGACGGTCGCTCACTCCGTTCGCACTGCGTCTTCTCTCGATTCAAATCCCGGTCGGCTCGCAGCCTCGCTACGGAGCCGCGGAGATGGGACTCCGCGGTGAATCGCTCGGAAGAAGAGCCTAGGCCGGAATTTGAATCCGGGGTCTCGTCCTTACCAAGGACGCGCTTTACCGCTAAGCTACCCAGGCACGCATTCGTTAGAAGGCACGGGGACTTCTTTAGGCGTTTCGATTCAGCGGTCCGCAGTCGACGTCGGGCTGACCCGTTCGTCCCCCTGCCGGCTGCCGACTCGCGCCATCACGTCCTCGATTTCCTCGGGGAGCGCGTCGCCCGCGCCCGGCAGCGGGACGGCCGCGTTGTCCGCGAGGCCGACGACGTACTGGCGGAGCGCGACCGGTGTCTCGCCGCCCGCCGCGGTGCCGCCCGCGATGGCCGCGAGTTCGAAGACGTTCGACTCCAGCGAGCGCGACGCCGACGTCCGCCCCTCCTGTTCGTCGGTCTGCTGGCGGCCGAACTCGCGGACCGTCTGGACCGCGTGCCCCGCAGCTTCAGTGCGCGCGAGCAGTCGGAAGCCCCGTGCGACGAGCACGTCCGCCGCGAGCACGTCGAGGTCGTCGCTGGGGTCCTGTTCGTCGGTGTCCGCCCACGGCTCCTCGGCGACGAGGTCGCGTGTCGTGCGCAGTCCCTCGTAGATGAGCTGGACGCCCGCCGCTCGCCGCGTCACCGCGTCGTCGTCGACTGAGCCGTCGACGACGCGGGCGCTCAGCACCGTGAGTACGCCGGGGAGCATCGAGGACGACGCGACGTAGTCGTCGATGACCACCCGGAGGCCGTCGGGTTCGATGTCCGCGACGGCGTCCCGGGCGGCAGCCCGCGCCTGCTCGGCCTCCTCCATCGACCGAAGGTAGCGGCGGGAACGGCAAAGACCTTTGGAAACCACCGCCACGGTCCGGTATGCTTCGCGTGGAAGACGACGAGGCCGTCCGCGTGGTGACCCTCGACCGGCCGGCCGCCCGGAACGCGCTCACGCCGCGAGCCCTCGACGACCTCCGCGACGCCGTGACGGACGCCGACCAGCCGGTCGTGTACGTTCACGGTGCAGGCGATGCGTTCTGTGCGGGCGCGGACCTCGACACCGTCCGGGGCCTCGACGGACCTCGCGGCGAGGCGTTCGCGCGCCGCGGCCAGCGCACGATGAACGCCATCGAGGACGCGAACAGCGTCGTCGTCGCGGGCTTGGACGGCGCGGCACGCGGTGGCGGCGTCGAACTCGCGCTCGCCTGCGACGTCCGCGTCTGCACGCCGAACGCGACGTTCGCCGAACCCGGCGTCTCACTCGGCGTGTTCGGCGCGTGGGGCGGTACCCGCCGCCTCCCCGCCGCCGTCGGGTCCACGCACGCTGCAGACCTCTCGCTGTCCGGGCGCAGTATCGACGCCGAGACGGCCCGTGAAATCGGGCTCGTCTCCAGAATCGTCGAGGAGCCCCGCGCGGTCGCGGACGAAATCGCAGCCAACGACCCGGCTGCACTCCGCGAACTCGCAGGCTTGCTCGCTTCGGAGGACGACCGCGACGACTCCGACCGAGCCGAGGCCGACGCGTTCGCGCGCCTCCTGGCCGACGAGCCCTTCGAGACCTAGGGCGTCGGCGGCACCGCGCGCTTGTGCTTACTGCGCTCGTAGAGCCCGCGCACCGTCTCCACGACCCCGTCCGGAATTTCGAGGTGGTCAGCCGTCGCGCTCGCCGGGACGTTCCCGTCGACGTGGAGCGCGAGCACCGCGTCGATGGTGTCGTAGTCGACGCCGAGTTCCTCCTCGTCCGTCTGGTCGGCCCACAACTCCGCGGTCGGCGTCTTCGTCACGAGGTCCTCCTCGACGCCGAGGTCGCGCGCGAGTTGGCGGACCTGCATCTTGTAGAGGTTCCCGATTGGGTGGCAGTCGACCGCGCCGTCGCCGTACTTCGTGAAGTAGCCCGCCAGCGCCTCCGTGCGGTTGCCGGTACCGAGCACGACGGCGTTCTCGTGGTTCGCGACGAGGTAGTTGAGCACGGCACGCGTCCGCGCTCGGGCGTTCCCGACGGCGAGTTGGTCGCCCTCTGCGGGCGGATAGAGGTCCGTCAGCAGGTCGACGACGGGGTCGATTTCCACGACGTCGTACTCGATGTCGAGGTCCTCGGCGACGCGCTCGGCGTCGCTCATGTTCTGCTCGCTGGACACCTCGCCGGGCATCACGAGCCCGTGGACCGCGTCGGTCCCGAGTTCGTCCACGGCGAGGTGTGCGACCGTCGTCGAGTCGATACCGCCCGACAGCCCGAGCACGCAGCGGTCCGCGCCCGCGGCTTCCAGCGTCTCCCGAAGGAACGACTGGATGCGGTCGCGGCGCGCGGCTAACTCCGACTCGGAGAAGCGCAAGTCCAGCGGCGCAATCGTGTCTGGCGCAGTCATCGTCTCGTCGTTCGGCGCCGGCCGACTAAAACCCACTCCACCCCCTGGATTCGTGAACGCGCGTCCACTCCCCGAAACGCTACGTTCAAGTGGGGCGGTCAGTTACTCGCAGACGCCGCGCGCGCCGTTGGTCAAGTGGTATGACTCGGGCTTCCCAAGCCCGCGACCCGGGTTCAATTCCCGGACGCTTCACGCACTCGAACCGGACAGCGACTGCTCTGTCGCCGTCGTCAGGCGTGGTGTTCGTCGAGGTAGTCGACGATGTCGTCGCTCTCGTAGAGCGCTTCCTCGCGGGCGGTGTCGACGAGGTACGGAATCTGGTCCTCGCCGCCGTTCTGGAGTTCCTCGTAGGTCTGTTCGTTCGTGACGTCGCCGCCCGCGCCGCCCGGGAGCCGGGGGTTGTGGGTGACGTAGGAGACGCCGAGCTCGGAGAGTTTCTCGCGGACTTTCGCGCAGTGCGGGCAGCCTTCGGACTGGTACAGTTCCAGCATGTGTGGGGTTTGGCGGGCCTCCCACGTAAACGTCAGCGAACCGGCGGGTACGACTCCCGTTGCACCCACTCGCGGAGGCGCTCGTGGCCCGCGTCGTCGTAGCGGAGCGCCCGCCGCCACCACGGCCCCTTCCCGGAGTCGCTGGACCACTCGGTGACCGCGCGGTTGGCGTCGACGCCGCGCGCGCCGCTCAGCGGGACGGCGTGCTCGTAGAGCCGTGAGTCGTCGGTCCCAGCGAGCAGCACGGCGGCGTCGAACGGGTCGCGTTTCAGGTGCGCGTTCCCCGCGAACGCCGCGCGTTCGTGCTCGGGCAGGTCCTCGAACGCTTCGCCCGTCACGGGGTCGCGGGCGAGCACGAAGTCGCCGATGACGTAGGTCCCCCAGTCGTCGGCCATCCACGCCGCTGGGTCCGCTGGCGCGTCGAGCGTCGCGTAGAAGTAGACGCGGTCGCCGGCGTCGAGGGCGAGCAGCGGGCGGGCCTTCAACTCGTGCGGGTCGCCGTACGTGTAGCGCTCGCAGCACGGATACTCCGCGAACGACGGGTCGAGGTGCACGGACGTCTCGCGGAGGTCGTCGGGAATCTCGATTGGGAGGTCGAGGTCCGCGTACGTCGGTGCGCGCTCGCTGGTCGGCTCGCTCTCGGGAATCGGGACGTAGACGAACGAGCCGTTCTCGCGCAGCGGCCCGCGGAACCCCGGCTGGTTCGTGTTCGCCGCGACGTTGATTGCGACCGCCCGCGTCACGGGTGCAGTTGCGCGACGCACTCGCGACAGAAGCGGTAGCTCGCGTCGTTCTCGGTCCCACACGCCGGACACAGTAGGCTAGAAGCGTCGTCCGACGTGGACTGCCCGCTCCCCGAGCGAGCGCCGTCGCCCGACTCCCCCGGCGTCCCGGCGTCCTCACTCTGGAGGCGTCGCCACACGGCGAACTGCAGCGCCGCCACGACCAGCACCGCGAGCACGAACAACCCCCATTCCATGTGTTGGCGTAACACGGCGAGCCTATTCAGCCCTTCGCCCGTTCCGACAGCGAGAATTCAGGCGTCCGGCGGGTTCAGGTCGCGCTGGAACTCGTCGAACGAATCGAGGTCGTCGGGGAGGTTGTAGTCGATGCGGCGTTCTGCTTGGCGGTTCTCGCCCGCTTCGGCGACCGGCTCGGCTTCCGACTCCCAGCCGGGCTTGATTTTGATGCTCTTGGCGGGCATCCCGACCGCGATGTGGTGGTCGGGGACGTCGTTCTGGACGACCGCACGCGACCCGACGATGGCGTTCTTGCCGACGCGGACGCCGGCGCGGACGAGCGCGCCCTGCGTGACGCGGGCGTCGTCGTCGACGATGGTGTGGTAGTTCTCGACGACGGTCTGGTCGACGACGTCGTGGTCGTGGGTGTAGACGTGGACGCCGTCGCTGATGCTCGCGCGGTCGCCGATGGTGAGTTCGCCGCGGTCGTCGAGGTGGACGTCGTCGTGGACGACGACGTTGTCGCCCATCTCGATGTTGTGGCCGTACGTCATCGAGATGCCCTTGAACAGCCGCACGCCGTCGCCGACGCTCTCGAAGAGGTGGCCGGCGAGCATCCGGCGGAAGCGCAGCGCGAAGGCCACGTTGTCCGCCAGCGGTGTGTTGTCGAACTGCCGCCACAGCCACTGCACGGGCTTCGAGCGCGCGAACGCGTCCTCGTCCTTCTCGGCGTAGTACTCGGATTCGAGCGTGGCGTTGCGCGGGTCGAAGTTCGCCAGCCGCGCGGCCTCGGTCGGCGAGACGTGTTCGTCGTTCTGCCAGCTCTCGTAGGCGTCGCGGGCGCCGTGGAGGTCCACGAGCGTCTCCGTGACGGCGTCCGCGAGTTCGTCGGGCCCGCTCGCGGCCGCGAGTCGGTCGTCCACCTCCGAGACGAACCCGCGGAGGGTCGCCTCCGCGTCGTCCGGGAGGGAGACGTGGCGCTTGGTCATACCCCTACCTCGGCCGCGGGCACTGATATTGGTTTCCGTCCCGACGGCAAGCCCCGGAATCGGCACGGAACCCGCTCGCGGGCCGGTATCGACGCCGACTCCGCCCGCTGGGAACCCCACCGGAACCGCACCCGCTAAGTGGGCGTCTCCCCAACTGGCGCGTATGCAACATCGCGAAGTCGGGAACTCCGGGGTCGAGGTCAGCGAAGTCGGGTTCGGCGCGTGGGTCGTCGGCACCGACTGGTGGGGCGACCGCGACGAGGACGACGCCCTCGAGATGGTCGAGTACGCGCTCGACCAGGGTATCACGTACTTCGACACGGGCGACGTCTACGGCCACGGCCGCAGCGAGGAGCTCCTCGGGGAAGTGCTGGCCGAGCACGGCGACGAGATGACCGTCGCGACGAAGGTCGGCTACGACTTCTACAACAACCCGCAGGCGGGCCACGGCGAACTCCCGAAGGAGATGAGCGTCGACTACCTCCGCGACGCCGTCGAGAAGTCCATGGACCGCCTCGGCGTCGACCACGTCGACGTGCTCCAGCTCCACAACCCGGACGTCGCCGAACTCACACCCGACGTCATCGAACTGCTGGACGAACTCCGTGAAGACGGCCGCGCGGACGCCATCGGCGTCGCGCTCGGTCCCTCCATCGGCTGGCTCGCGGAGGGCGAGAAAGCAATCGAGGAGGCGTTCGACTCCGTGCAGTACGTCGGGAACATGCTCGAACAGGACGTCCACAACCACTTCGTGGAGTACGTCCGCGAGCAGGACGCCGCCACGTCCCTCGTTCCGCGCGTCCCGCACTCCTCGGGCCTCCTGAACGAGCAGGTCACCCCCGACACGGAACTCGGCGAGGGTGACCACCGTGGCTTCCGCCCGGAGGAGTGGTACGAGACGGGCTGGGAGAAGGTCGACGCGCTCCGCTTCCTCGAACGCGATGGCGAGCGCACGATGGGCCAGGCCGCCATCCAGTGGCTCCTGAGTTTCGACGAGGTCGCGACCGTCACGCCGACGTTCCGCTCGAAGGCCGACATCGACGAGTGGGTCGCTGCGCCCGACACGCCCGCCATCAGCGACGAGGAGCGCAAGCGCGTCGCGGACCTCTACGCGGACAACTTCGGCGTCGACCGCTTCGACGGCATGAGCCACGAGGACTACCGCACGAGCGTCGACGGCGAAGACCTCCAGGAAGCCGGGCTCATCGGCTCCGCGGACTAAGAGCGAACCACCGCGGAGAAGCATACGCCGAGCGAGCGGTTCGGAGAACCCGAGCGAGGCGTTTCACCGCGACGAGCGTAGCGAGTCGCGGGGAGTTTTAGCGTAGCTTTTTGCAAGCGGGGTTCCCGCAGCGAGCGAAGCGAGCGAGGAAACCCCGCGCAGTAAAAAGGTACTAGGCCAGGAACACGTGCCGCGGGCGGTCCGCGAGCACGTCGCGGCCCCAGTCGACGGTGTCCGCGAAGTCGTCCGAGCGGAAGAACGCCATGGCGTCCTCCTTGGAGGCCCACTGGCTGGCGATGAACATGTCGTTCTCGTCTTCGACGTTCACCATGAGGTCGGTCTCGAAGTGGCCCTCCATCTCTTCGAGCACGTCTGCGACGGTGTCGAACTTCTCGACGAAGTCGTCGGTGTGCTCGGGCTTGGTCTCGTAGAACATCCCCATCGTGCCGAAGCCGGACTCCTCGCCGGCGCGGGAGACGACGTCGGGGAGTTCGGAGAGGAAGCCGGCGGCGGTGTCGGCGGCGCTGGCGGTGTCCCAGATGGAGACGACCGCGGCGCGGTCCGTCGTGCGGCCGTCGTAGACGGCGGTCTTGACGTGCGTGTCGTAGTGGTCGAAGTTGCTCCGGAGGCCCTCGACCTCCTCGAACAGTTCGTCGGTGTCTGCTTCGGAGTAGAGGACCGTCGCGTAGACGTCCTCACCGTGGGGCTGGCCCGCGTAGATGTCGAGGTCCTCGAGTTCGCCGCGGATACCCTCGCTCTCGCTTTCCTCCTCCTCGTCGTGGTCGTGATGGCCGTCGCCGTGCTCGTGACCGTCACCGTGTCCGTGGTCACCTTCGCCGTGGGCGTGCGCGTGGCCTTCGTCCTCGGGCGTCGGGACTTCCTCGCCGTCCATGTACGCCGCGAGGTCCGCGGGCGGGAAGCGGCGGCCGACGTAGAAGTCGCCGAACTCGCCGTACTTCGAGGACGCGGGGTCGAAGCGCATCTCGTAGACGATGTCCTTGACGTCCGTGAGGTCGTCCGCGAACAGGGTGACGCCCCACTCCCAGTCGTCGAGACCCACGGACGAGGCGATGACCTGGCTGATTTTGCCCGCGTACTGCTTGCCGACTTCGCCGTGGCCCGCCATGAGCTCCGTGCGCTCCTCCATCGGGAGGTCGTACCAGTTCTGCTCGGGCTGGCGGCGCTTGCTCATCGGGTAGAAGGAGACGTACGTGTCCTCGGGAATCTCGGGCGTGAGCTTCCCTTCCATGTAGTTCCGGAGGCCCGCGTCGACACTCTCGGGGTCCTCGAAGTACTCGGGGCTCGTGTATCCCGAAATCTCGGTGACCGAGACGTAGGAGTACGACTGCTCGGTGTACTCCGCGAACGCCGTGCCCTCGAATTGGCGCTCGATGCGGTCGAGTTCGTCCAGCGTCTCCCGGAAGTGGACGAACAGGAGGTCGGCCTTGTGGCCGGTAATCGAGAACACCGCGGAGTCGCCCGCCTCGGCGTCGGCCAGCGCCTCGCGGTGTTGCAGGAACGACTCGGCTTCGGCCAGTGCGCTCTCGCGGTCGCGCTCGGGCGCGTCCCGCCACGCGTCCCAGTCCACGGTACGGAAGTCGTGGAGTGCGAACCAGCCCTCCTCCGTCTGCGGCGCGTCTACCATACTCGGGTGTTCGGTTTCGCCGTAGAAGGGTTTTCCTAACCAGTCCTGTCAGCAGCCGTTGCTCCCGCTATCTCGTGTAGAACCGACCAGCCAGCAGACGGGTGGAATGAAAGGGCGGCGTGGTCGCTAGCCGAGGCGACGCAAGCACCGCAGCGAAGCAAGGAGCGCAGCGAGCCGCAGGCAGCGAGCACGCCGGGGCTTTCGAGGAAGTCTCGTCGGAGTTGTTCGCCTCGTCAGTCTCCGAAAACGGGACAGATAGCCGCGACCGAAACGTTTTCCCGCCGAACAGCGAAACGTGCGCTCGAATGCGCAAGAGCGGTCCGCCGAAAGGGCTCGTCTCGTATCTCGTGTTGGAACTGCTCGAGGAACAACCACGGTACGGGTACGAGATTCTCAAGGAAATCACGGACCTCAGCGGCGGCCACTGGGAGCCCTCCTACGGCTCCGTCTACCCGATTCTGTACAAATTCGAGGAGGAGGGATACGCCGAGCGCATCGAGGTCGAGGACGAGCCCGACCGCAAGTACTTCGAAATCACGGAGGCGGGCCGCGAGAAGCTCGCGGAGAAGCGCGAGGAGGTCGGCCAGACGGCCGACGACGTGACGGACGTGATTCTCGGGTTCTACCACGTGTTCGCGGTGTTGGCGACCGACGAGCGCTTCGCCGTGGACAACCCCGAGGAGGGCGACGGGTGGCGCTTCGACGAGGCGTTCTCGGCGTGGATTGCCGAGCAGCTCATTCGCCACCACGAGTACTACTTCGACGACTTCGAGCGCGTCGAGGACACGCCCGAGGAGTTCGCCGAGCGGATGGGTTTCGAGGAGTAGCCGCCGGTCCTGTTCTAGCTCAGTAGCTGCGGCCCGAAGAACATGATGACGAGGCTGGCGAGCATCGTCAGCCCGATGCTCGTGGTGATGGCGCGGGTGACCGTCTGCCGGTCGCTAATCGGGAGTCGCGCCGTGAGCGCTTCCGCGACCGTTCGCAGCAGGTGGCCGCCGTCCAGCGGGAACGCGGGGATGCAGTTGAAGAACGCGAGGTTGAGGTTTATCCACCCGGTCCACAGCAGGACGTTCGCCAGCACGAACACCACAGTATCCGGGACGGGACCGTCGACGACGTAGAAGTTCGTGTTCATGCCGGCGAACCCGGGGAAGTTGAACGCGAGCGTGGGGTCGATGAGGCTCAGTAGCGGGAGGAACAGCGCTGCCGCGATGCCCTGGAGGAAGCCGACGAGGCCGCTGGCTGCGCCGCCGAGCAGCAGGCCGAGTCCCGTGCCGTCGACGTTCCCGGAGACCAGCGTGAGGAACGCCTCCGCGGGGTAGAGCTGTGCGCCGAACCCTGACGCGGTGAGACCGCTGACGCCGGGGGCGATGACGCCGCCGAAGTAACTGGAGCCGTCGTCCTGTTCGCCGAGCGTGACCTCGTAGGATTCGACGGTCCCGTTCACGTACGCTTCGACGGTGACCGTCTCGCCGGGTTCGCGCGCCGAGAGCGCGTCCCGCATGTCCGCGCCGGTGGCAATGCGCTCGCCGCCCATCCGGGTCACGATGACGTCGTCCTCGGCGGGCAGGCCGTGCTCGTCTGCGGGGGCGTTCGGGACGATGGTGACGAACGCGCCGGCGGGCGCGGTGACGCTCGTCCCGTTGGCGGTCTCGAAGGTCGCGACCGTCCGGTTCTGGACGGCGGCTTTGAGGCCGGCCTGCGTGTACACCGCGGTGTCGTTCACTTCTGTGAGGACGCTCCCGGTGCCGATGTCGGCCAGCGGCGAGTTGGTGGCGACCCCGCTCACGAGGAGGTGGCGGTCGACGCGCACCTGCTCGCCGCCAGCCAGCGTCACCGTGACTGCCCGGCTCTCGGTGTCGGCGAGCGCCTGCTGGAACTCCGTGTTGTTCGCGACCGGCACGCCGCCGACCTCGGTGACGCGGTCGCCCGCGTCGATGCCGGCGGCGGCAGCCGCGGAGTCCTCGTGGACGTCGCCGACGAGCCCGCCGCTGGCGACGCCGACTGCGCCCGCGACCGGGCCGAACAGCAGCGCGAACGTCACGACGACGACGAGGAAGTTGTTCGTCACGCCCGCCGCGAACATCCGTGCGCGAGAGCCACGGTCGGCGCGGCGCTGGCTCTCCTCGTCGGGCTGGACGAACGCGCCGATGGGGAGCACCGCCAGCAACACCGCGCCCATCGAGTCCACGTCGATGTCCTCGACGTAGCACATCAGGCCGTGGCCGAATTCGTGGACGACCATGCCGATGAACAGGCCGGCGACGATTTCGGGGGCGACCGACAGCGGCATGAAGTCGCTGACGCCGGGGATGACCAGCGCGTTCCGCGGCTGGTTCACCGCCGAGGGTGCGGGCGGGTTCGCGAGCGTGCCCATGGCCGACGTGATTAGCATGAACAGCGTGCCGGCGGCGACGACGAGCGCGACGCCGAGCCCGAAGTTCCCCCACGCGCGCCAGAACCGCTTCGGGGCCGCGGCGCGCTTCAACAGCCGCTTCCCGCGCTTCGTGTGGAGGGTGAGAATCGGTCCGGTCGCGGAGACGAACGACGGCAGTAGGTTGCGGGCCTTCGCCCACGACACGCCGGCCCAGTACGCGAGCAGGGCGACGCCGAGGACCGTCCAGATATCCATTACGGGGAAATCAGGGGTCGCGCGGCAAAAGCCGTTGGGTATCCGAAGCGGTCAGCGTCGCCGGCGGAGCCGCCCGAGCACGAACTGGCGGTCGAGCTTCGCGAGGAACGGGCCGAGCTTCGGGCCCTGGTCCTCGTCGAAGAACAGCCGGTAGCCCGCCGAGAAGAACGCACCGATGTCGACGTCGTGGCGCTTGGCGGCCTCGTAGATTTCGCCCTGGAGCGCGTCGCCGTCGGGGTCCTCGGCTTCGAGGAAGTCCGCGACCTCGTCGAGGGCGGCCTCGGTGGCGTCGTCGAAGTCGTGGTCGGGCATCTCCGTGCGCTTGAGGTCGTAGTTGAACTCGTTGTCCGTGCGGCGAGCCCACTCGCGGGCGCGTTCGACGCGTTCGAGCGCGGCTTCGATCGCCCAGTCCGGGGCGTCGTCGGGGATGTGGCCCTCGCGGCGCGCGATTTCCTCGCGGAGCGCGGGGTCGTCGGTCATCCCGAGCACGGCCGCGAACGTGTACGGGATGCGGATGCGCTCCTCGCGGGGTTCGTCCACGATGAGTGGGTAGACGCGCTCGGCGTGCTCGCGCTCGTCCTCGTCAGCGTCGATTTCGCCGAAGTAGACGGCCTCCATGCGGTCGAACTCGTCGACGAGCTGGTCGAGGCGTTCGACGGAGAAGTCGCGGGCGCGCTGGGGGTCCTTGCTGAAGAAGAACCGAATCACTTCGCGCTCCAGCAGCCGGAGCACGTCCTGCACGAGGACGACGTGGCCCTCTGAGGAGGAGAACGGCTCGCCGTCGAGCGTGAACCACTCGTACACCATCGGAACGGGCGGCTCGTCGCCGAGCACGTTGCGCGCGACGTCCGTCCCAGACGGCCACGAGCCCTCGGCGTGGTCCTTGCCGAACGGCTCGAAGTCCACGCCCAGGACCTGCCACTGCGCGGGCCACTCGAAGCGCCACGGGAGCTTCCCGTCCCGCAGGCTCGCGGTGCCCTCGTGCCCACAGCCCTCGATGGTGCGGTCGCCGGCTTCGACGTCGCTGCACTCGTACTCGACGACGCCCTCGTCGAGGTCGATGCCGGTGATGGCGTCGGTCTCGGTGACGTGCCCGCAGTTCTCGCAGATGGGGCGGAACGGCACGTAGTCGGCGTCGACCTTCTCCTGGTACTCGCCGAGGACCTCGCGGGCCGTCTCCCGGTTCTCGAGGAGGAACTCCGTGACTGCTTCGAGGTCGCCGTCCTCGTACAGTTCGGTGTTCGACACCATCGCCACGTCGATGCCCAGCAGTTCCGCGGACTCCTCGATGAGGTTCGAGAAGTGCGCGCCGTACGACTCACAGCAGCCGAACGGGTCAGGAATCGCGGTGTACGGCGCGCCGAGGTTTTGCCCGAGCGCGCCCGCGTTCACGTCCCCGAGGTCGACGAGGTCGCCGTCGAGGTCCGCGAGCTTGCGCGGGAGCTTCCGGAGCGGGTCGCGGTCGTCGCTCGTGAAAATCTGGCGGACGTCGTAGCCGCGCTCGCGCAGCACTTCCGCGACGAAGTAGCCGCGGACGATTTCGTTCATGTTCCCGAGGTGCGGGACGCCCGACGGCGAGATGCCGCCCTTGATGACGATTGGCTCCTCGGGGTCGCGGTTGAGGACGCGGTCGGCGGCGGTGTCCGCCCAGAAGCCGCGTTCGTCGCCGAGAATGTATGGGTCGTCTTCGGGGTGCATCGTTACCGCTCGTTGTCCGCCCAGTACGTCATCTGGTCGGTGGTGCCCTCGGGGATGATGTCCGTCCCGTCGTGCTCGCCGTACAGCACGGCGTCCACGATGCGGGAGGGGTCGGTGCCGTCGAGGACGATGGTGCGCACGCCCGAGCGCTCGATGAGTTTCGCGGCGAGCAGGTCGACGGGCGCCGACGACCCGGCGCTCATCTCGATGTCCGCGATGATGTCCACGAGTTCGCCCGCGGTCATCTCCTCGAAGCGCTCGGCGTCGGCCTCCTCGTTGGGGTCCGCGCTGAACACACCGGGGACGCTGGTCGCGTACAGCAGCAGGTCGGCGTCCGTGTACTCCGCGAGCGCCGCACTGACGGCGTCCGTGGTCTGCCCGGCCACGACGCCGCCCATCACCGCGACGTCGCCGCGGCGAATCGCCTCGCCGGCCTTCTCGTAGTCCTCGGCGGGGCTCGGCGCCGCCATGCCGTCGAGGGCCGCGATGAGCAGACGGGCGTTCAGGCGCGTGACGTCGACGCCGATGTCGTCGAGCTCGATTTCGTTCGCGCCGAGCTCCCGCGCCGTCGTAATGTACTCCCGCGCGACACCCCCGCCACCGACGACGGCTCCGATTTCGCAGCCGGCGTCGGCGAGTTCTTCGATGGCGGCGGCGTGCTCCTCGACCCGGTCGTGGGCGAGGTCGGGCGCGAGGACGCTTCCGCCGATAGAAACAACGACACGCATACTACACCGTGATAGCCCTGTTGCGTCCTTAAGGGTTGTCAACTCCCGAGCAGCGGCTGCGAACGCGACGAACAGTTATCCGGTCGCCGCTCGTCGTCCCGGTATGGTTGCGGTCACCGACCCGGCCGTCCTCCTGACTCTCGCGTGGCTGCTCGTGCTGTTCGGGGTGGCGTGGCGGTACCAGTTCGGCTCGCTGCCGCCGACCCGCGCGCTCGTGCTGACGTCCGCCGCGCTCCTCTGGCTGGCGTACTCACTGCTCCAGATTGGCGACCTGCTCTCCTCGCCCTACGACGACGTGCTCAACGTGGTCGCAATCGCCTTCATCGTCGCCGGCCTGTCGGTGGGCTGGCGGTGGTGGCGGGCGCGGTAGCTGGCGACACCTACAAGCCGCGAGCACCCCCACGTGCGAGTATGCAACTACACGGCATCGTCGGCGACGACGTCGACGGCGTCGCGGACCGCCTCGCTGACCGGCTTGACGAGCGCGGCCGTGTCGGTATCGTTCGCGCCGGCGACCCCGACACTCCAAATCGAACCACGTACACCGTCGGCGACGGCTGGACGGGCGCCGGGGGCGACCGCTCGGTCGACGACGTGCTCGACGACCTCGCGCGAGACCACGACTACGCGCTCCTGGTGGGCTTCCCGGACGCGCGCGTTCCCCAGATTGCCGTCGGCGACGCCGCCGTCGAGGACCCTGCGCTTCGGGTGGACGCCGAGAATCCGGAACTCGACGCCGCCGTCGAAGCCGTCGAGGCTGCCGACTCGTTCGAGACGCTGGCCTCGCTGGTGGCAGAACTCAAGCGCTCGCCGCGTGCGGACTACTCGGGCGCCATCGCGACGTTCACGGGGCGCGTCCGCGCGCTCGAGGACGAGGACGACGAGTGGACGGAGTCGCTGACCTTCGAGAAGTACGACGCCGTCGCCGCCGAGCGCACCGCGGCCATCCGCGAGGAACTGGAAGCCCGCGACGGCGTCCTCGACGTTCGCCTCCACCACCGCGTCGGCCGCATCGAAGCCGGCGATGACATCGTCTTCGTCGCGGTGCTCGCCGGCCACCGCGGCGAGGCCTTCGACGCGGTCGAGGACGGCATCGACCGGCTCAAGGCGGAGGTCCCGATTTTCAAGAAGGAGGTCACCGTCGAGGACGAGTTCTGGAAACACGAGCAGTAGTCGCGGCCGCCACTTTCTCGCGCGCCGACGATTTCACCGCCGATACTGCCGCCAAACCGCGGTTCTGCGGCGGATTTCGACCGCCGTGCGTCCGACATTAGTAACGACAAAATAGAATAGAAATAATCTCTCTGCAGCCGCTATAAAATGTCTAAACGATTCTCGAACGGTCGTAAATTGTTCTCCGAATTCGGTTTACGGCTGAAATCGCTCGAATCTGCCCGAACGTTCACCCCTTTATAACCTCCCGTAGCCAGTAGGCTGAATCGAAGATGAGCGCAACCCAATCCCCCTCCGCCGACGCCGACGAACCGCAGGACAAGGAGACGCGGCTCAAGGCGTACCTCCGCGAGAAGGCCGCCGACGGCGAGGTGTACTTCAAGAGCAAGTTCATCGCTGACGACGTCGACCTCTCCCCGAAGGAAATCGGCGCGCTCATGGTGAAGCTCTCGAAGTCGGCGACCGACCTCGAAGTCGAGAAGTGGTCGTACACGAGCGCCACCACCTGGCGCGTCCAGTCGGCGTAACCCCCGCTCGCGCTCGCATCGTCCGCCCTGAACAACGGCAGCCTCCCCCTTCGCGTCCCGTTTTTCACACCTGGTAGCCGCGCGTTCCGGCGACTAAGTGCTTAAACCGCTGGAACGGTAAGCACCGGTGATGTCGGCACAGCCGCCCGACGGCGCTCCGAGCCCGGATTCGTTCGCGTCGGTCTTCGACGTCTACGAGGTGCGCCGCGAGGACGGCCGCGTGCTCTACTTCGGCGACCCCGCGACCGACCGCGAGACACTCATGGAGACCGTCTGGCCGGCGTTCCGCCAGCACGGCTACGAGGTCCGGCTCGCGCGCCGCACGGGCGAATTCGTCCTCGTCGCGGAACCCCACGACGCCGCCAGCGACGACGGCGGCGTCCCGTGGACGAACGTCGCGCTGTTCGTCGCGACGCTGGCGTCGACGCTGTTCGTCGGGGCCAACTGGTACTACGTCGACGCGTTCTCGCCCGCGGTCGTGCAGGCGCTCCCGTTCATGTTCTCGGTCGTCGGCGTGCTCGCCGTCCACGAATTCGGTCACTACGCGATGAGCCGCTACCACGACGTCGACGCCTCCCTCCCGTACTTCATCCCGTTCCCGTCGCTGTTCGGGACGATGGGCGCGGTCATCCGCATGCGCGGCCGGATACCCTCCCGGAAGGCCCTCTTCGACATCGGCGCTGCCGGCCCGCTCGCCGGGCTCGTCGCCGCCGTCGTCGTCTCCGCCATCGGGCTCTCGCTGCCGCCCGTGACGGTGCCACCCGAACTCGTCAACTCCGCGGACGCCGTCGAAGTCCAATTCGCGTACCCGCCGCTCTTGCAGGCCATCGCCGCCGTCCTCGGCGAACCGCTCTCCTACAGCGACCCCGCGAAGTCCATCAACCCGGTCGTGATGGGCGGCTGGATCGGGATGTTCGTCACGTTCCTGAACCTCATCCCGGTCGGCCAACTCGACGGCGGCCACGTCCTCCGGTCGCTGGTCGGCGAGCACGCCGACCGCGTCGCCCCCCTCGTCCCGACGGCGCTGTTCGCACTCGCGGGCTACCAGTGGCTCGTCGCGGACGCCGGCGACACTGCCGGCATCTGGGTCGTCTGGGGCATCATCGCGACGGTCATCACGTTCGCGGGCGGCGTCGACCCCGTGGACGACTCGTCGCTGGACCCGCGCCGGGTCGCCGTCGGCGTGCTCACGTTCGTCCTCGGGGCGCTCTGCTTCATGCCCGTCCCCATCCAAATCGTCGGTTAGTGCGTCCAGCCGCGGTCCGCCAGCGGCTCGCCGTCCAGCGTCACGCCCGACGCCGTGACCTCGCCGACGACCGAAATTGGGACGTCCGCCGCGTTACGAACCGCTTCGACCGCGTTCTCGGGGACGGTCGCCACGAGTTCGAAGTCCTCGCCGTACGTCACGGCCGTATCGAGCGGGTCCTTGGCGACACCGCGGAGTTCGTCGGCCACCGGGACGCTGTCGCCGTCCACCGCGAATCCGCAGTCGCTGGCTTCCGCGAGCTGGTGGAGCGAGCGCGCGAGGCCGTCGCTGGAGTCCATCATCGCGGTCGCGTTCCCGGCGAGGGCGCGGCCCGCTCGGACGCGCGGCTCGAACCGGAACAGTTCGTTCGCCCGCTCGACGTTCCCGGAGTCGAAGTCTTGCATGGCTGCGGCAGTCCGGCCCAGCGTCCCCGTCACGACGAGGGCGTCGCCCGGGCTCGCGCCGTCCCGGAGGACGGGGTCGTCGGTGCGGCCGATGGCGGCCGTCGCCACCGTGAACTCGTCGTGGCCGTCCAAGTCGCCGCCGACGTACTCCGCGTCGACCGCCTCGCAGACGTCCAGCGCGCCCCCGACGTACGCGCGCAGTTCGTCCTCGTCGAAGTCGGGCGCGCCGTAGACGCCGACCGCCGCCGTCGCTGCTGCGCCCATCGCGGCGACGTCCGACAGCGACGCGCCCACGGACCGCCAGCCCGCCGTGTACCGGGTCGTGCCGTCCGGGAAGTCGGTCGTCTCGTGGAGCATGTCGATGGTGAACACCGTCTCGTCGACGACCGCGGCGTCGTCGCCGGCACCCGCGACGAGCCCACCGACCACGTCGAGGGCCGCCCGTTCGTTCATGCCCCCGGGTTCGCAGTCGCGGCCTAAAACGCCCCGGATGCGTGCGCGCTCGCTCTCGCGGTCGGCGGCTGGAAGGCCCCGACGACGCCGCACGAGTCCCTAACGATGGCTTTAAACGAATCCGACGTGAATTCCGCGTAATGGCAACCCTCTACGACGCTCCCGCTGACGAGCTCGTCGACGAGCTCGCGAGCGAGCTCGAAGACCGACTCGACGAACCGGACTGGGCGCAGTTCGCGAAGACCGGCGTTGGCCGCGAACTCCCCCCCGAACAGGAAGACTTCTGGGCGCGCCGCGCCGCCAGCATCCTCCGCAAGGTCGCGATGGAAGGCCCCATCGGCGTCAAGCGCCTCGCGACGGCCTACGGCGACACCACCGACGGCTCCAACCGCTACGGTGTCTCCCCGCCGGACAGCACGTCCAGCTCCCGGAACATCGTCCGCACCGCGCTCCAGCAGCTCGAAGACGAGGACCTCGTCGAGCAACAGCACAACCGTGGTCGCGTCGTCACCGCCGAGGGTCGCAGCCTCCTCGACGAGACGGCCGGCGACGTCATCGAAGCGCTCGACCGTCCCGAGCTCGAACGCTACGCGTAACGCTGCCGCCGCTTCTCCGCCGTTTTCGCCCGCGTAGCCGCGGCGCTACCACCCCGTTGCGTCAGAATTATCCGGATTCACCGACTACTGTCGCGTATGAGTGGGAGCCCGGACGACGACCGGCTCGAAGAACTGCGCCAGCAGAAGAAAGAACAGCTAAAGCAGCAGAAACAGCAGCAGGGCGGCGGTGACGCCGGCGCGGCACAGCAGGCCCAGCGCGAGCAGGCCGAACAGCAGAAGCAGGCGCTGCTCAAACAGCACCTCACTGACGGCGCGCGCAAGCGGCTGAACACCATCAAGATGAGCAAGCCGGACTTCGCTGAGAAGGCCGAACAGCAGATTCTCGCGCTCGCCCAGTCCGGCCGCCTCCAGGACCAGATCGACGAGGAGCAGATGAAAGACCTGCTCCGCGAACTCAAGCCCGACTCCAAGAGCTTCAACATCAACCGCCGGTAGGCGATGCGGCTGGGCTTGCTCTACAGCGGCGGGAAGGACTCCACGCTGGCGGCGCTGCTCGTCGAGCGGTTCTACGACGTCACGCTCGTCACCGCGCACTTCGGCGTGACCGACGAGCACGAGCACGCCGAGCGAGCGGCCGACGCCGCCGGCTTCGAGTTCCGTGCGCTGGAACTCGACCGCGAAGTCGCCGAGGAGGCCGTCGAGCGCATGCGCGAGGACGGCTACCCGCGCAACGGCATCCAGCACGTCCACGAGGAAGCACTGGAAGCCGTCGCGGGCCTCGACTTCGACGCCGTCGCCGACGGCACGCGCCGCGACGACCGCGTACCCACGGTGTCGCGAGCGCAAGCCCAGAGCCTCGAAGACCGCCACGGCGTCGACTACCTCTCGCCGCTGGCCGGCTTCGGCCGCGGCGCCGTCGACCGCCTCGTGGACGCCGAACTCGACGTCGAGGTCGGCCCCAGCGAGGAGATTCCGCGCGCCGACTACGAGGCCGAGTTGCGCGCGATTCTCCGCGAGGAACACGGCGAGGACGCCATCCGCGACGTGTTCCCCGACCACGACCAGACGTACGTCCACGGCCTCCGCGAGTAGTCCCCTAGTCCCGCAATCGAACCACTCTTCTCTCGGCGCGGATTCCGTTCGCGTGAATGGAGTCCGGGTTACTCTACGCGCTCGCCGCCGCGGGCCTGTGGGGCGTGTATCTCTTCGCTCTGAAACGCTACTTCGTGGGCGTGCACGGTGCCGTCCTCACGGTGTTCGTCAACGCCGCTGCCATCGCGTGGTACCTCCCGTTCGCTGTCGCGACCGGCGGCAACGGGCTGCCGGCGTTCCCGCCGATGGACGCGTGGTCGATTGCGGTGTTCGCCGGCACCGTCGTGTTCGGCGCGCTCGCGTTCATCGTCTCCGTGCAGGCGCTGGCGGTCGGCGACGTCTCCTACGTCGCGCCCATCGCGAAAATCGTCCCCGTGTTCGTCGTCCCCATCGAGGTGCTCGTACTCGGCGCGTACCTCGAACCGACCGCGGTCGCCGGCATCGTCGTCGCCACCACCGCGGTCTACCTCGCCAACTACGAGGGCGGGGACGTCGTCGAACCGTTCCGCCGCGCCGTCCACTCCCGGGCCGCCCAACTCGCGCTCGTCTCCGCGGCGCTGTTCGCCGTCAGCGACGTCGGCCGCCGGGTCGTCCTCGACGGGTTCACGTTCCCGACGCGGCTCTGGGTGCCGGTGTACCTCGGGAGCGTCGCCGTCGTGGTCGTGCCGCTCGCGCTCCGGCGCTGGCCGACGACTGGCATCCGGCCGTTCCTCGGGAAGTTCGCGGTGACTGGAGCCGGGGTCGCGGTCGCCGAGCACGTGACCGCACTCGCGTTCGCCAGCGTGCCCGCGAGCATCGCGTCCACGCTCGTCAACGGACAGGCTATCGTCGCCGTCCTGCTCGGCTGCGTGCTGCTCGGTGAACCCGGCTTGCGCCGGCGACTCGGCGCTGCCGTGCTCGCCGTGGTCGGCGTCGGCCTGATTGCCGTGTGACGTCCCCGCGAACGGAAGCTTTCAAGCGCGGCACGGGCGAACTCCGGGGTATGTACGACCGACTCAAGGGATTCCGCGACTTCTACCCCGAGGAGATGGGGCCGCGCCGCGAGGCGATGGACGCCGTCGAGGACGCGGCGCGCCGCTACGGCTTCCGGGAAATCGGGACGCCCGCGCTGGAGTCGACACAGATGTACGTCGACAAGTCCGGCGAGGGCATCGTCGACGAACTCTACTCGTTCACTGACCAGGGCGGCCGCGACATCGCGCTCACGCCCGAACTGACGCCGACGGTCGCGCGCATGGTCGTCGCGAAACAGCAGGAGCTCTCGAAGCCCATCAAGTGGTACTCGACGCGCGCGTTCTGGCGCTACGAGGAGCCCCAGCAGGGCCGCTTCCGCGAGTTCTACCAGACGAACGTCGACATCTTCGGCTCCAGCGACCCGCGCGCGGACGCCGAAGTGCTCGCCGTCTCCGCCGACGGCCTGACGAGTCTCGGGCTGACGGGCGAGGACTTCGAATTCCGCGTCTCCCACCGCGACATTCTCGGTGGCCTCCTAAACGCCTTCGACGCCGACGTCGACACCGAGGACGCCATCCGCGTCGTGGACAAGCGCGAGAAAATCGAGCGCGCGGAGTACCTCGACGGCCTCGCGGACGCCGGCCTCTCCTACGACCAGGCCGAACAGTTCGACGACCTGCTCGCGGGCGACGACCTCGACGCACTCGTCGACTTCGCCGGCACCGAGCGCGTCGAGGACGCCGTCCAGAACCTCCAGGCAGTCCTCGACGCCGCCGAGAACCTCGGCGTGCGCGAGTACTGCGACATCTCGCTGACCACGGCTCGAGGCCTCGACTACTACACCGGCGTCGTCTTCGAGTGCTTCGACGCCACCGGCGACATCGGTCGCTCGGTGTTCGGCGGCGGCCGCTACGACGACCTCATCGAGTCGTTCGGCGGCCAGCCCACGCCCGCGGTCGGCGTTGCGCCCGGTCACGCGCCCCTGAACCTCCTGCTGGAGCGCGCTGGCGTCCGCTCCGAGGGCGGCCTCGCGACGGACTACTACGTGCTCCAAGTCGGCGACACGGAGGCAGAGGCGGCGCGCGTCGCCAGCGACCTCCGCGCCCGCGGCCACGTCGTCGAGAGCGACGTCTCCGACCGGAGCTTCGGTGCGCAGATGAACTACGCCGACAGCATCGGTGCGGAGACCGTCGTCATCGTCGGCGAACAGGACCTCGTGAACGGCGAAGTCACGGTCAAGGACATGGAGAGCGGCGACCAGACCACCGCGCCCTTCGAGGACTTCCCCGGCGACCGGGACGCACCGACGCTCGCTGATTTCCAATAGCGAATGCCCCGTCGCGCGTTCCGCGTCGCCTACGACGGCCGCCCCTACTACGGCTTCCAGCGCCAGCCCGACGTCACGACCGTCGAAGGCGAACTGTTCGGCGCGCTCCGACGCCTCGACGTCTTCGAGGGCGCGAAACCACCGGCGTACGCTGCCGCCGGCCGCACGGACGCCGGCGTGTCGGCGCGCGCGCAGACCATCGCCTTCGACGCGCCCACGTGGCTGACGCCGTCCGGGCTGAACAGCGAACTCTCCGGGCCGCTCCGCGCGTGGGCGACCGCCGACGCGCCCCCGGACTTCCACGCGACTCACGACGCGAATTGGCGGGAGTACCGGTACTTCTGGCTCGCTGGGGACGAGGACGAGACCCGCGCACGCCGCACGCTCGACCGGCTGCTCGGCGAGCACGACTTCCACAACCTCACGACCGACGACGCGAATACGGTCCGCGAAGTGTCGGGTGGCATCGAGAGCGAAGGCGACTTTCTGGTGGTGACGCTGCGCGCGAGCGGGTTCTGCCGCGAACTCGTGCGTCGCGTCGTCGCGCTCGTGCAGGCGGTCACGGGCGGCGACGACTTCGACCGCATCGACCGACTGCTCGCCCCTGAGCCAATCGAGGGGCCGGAGGGCGTGCCACCCGCGCCAGCGGGCCCGCTGGTGCTCCACGACGTCGACTACGACATCGACTTCGCCGCGGAGCCACCCGCTGCGGCCGCGACGCGGGCGATGTTCGCGGACCTGCGCGAGGAACGCCGTGCGAGAGCGCGCGTCGCCGGGCACGTCGCGGACTCGTTGTGAGTTATTTTCGCGGTCGAGCGCCGGCAATCGCCCCGTCGTTCATCAACGTTTAACCGGCCTGCACCGAACGAACACGCCATGAGCAGCGTTCCCGAACGCAGCGAGCTGTCCGAGAAACACACGTGGGACTTGGAGAGCATCTACGCGACCGACGACGACTGGGAAGCGGCCTACGAGGACGTCGCGTCGCGGCTCGACGACCTCGAAGCCTACGAGGGGCGGCTCACCGAGTCCGGCGAAACCCTCCTCGAAGCCCTCCAGCTCCGCGACGAAATCCACCGCGAAGCCGAGAAGGTGTCGGCGTACGCCCGCATGCGCTCCGACGAGGACACCCGCGACCAGCACTACCAGGCGCTCCGGGCACGGGCGTCCAGCCTGATGGCGGACGTCTCCAGTGCGAGTTCGTTCTTCGGCCCGGAACTCCAGGACTGCACGCGCGAGCAGCTCCAGGAACTCGTCGAAGAAGAGCCCGAATTGGCCACCTACGAGCACTACTTCGACGACGTCCTCCGCATGAAGCCGCACACGCGCTCCGCGGAGGTCGAGGAACTGCTCAGCGACCTCGGCGAGGTGCTCGGCGCGCCGAGTGACGCGTACAACATGCTGACGGACGCGGACCTCGAGTTCCCGACCGTCGAGGACCCCGAGGGCGAGGCCGTCGAAATCTCGCAGGCGAACTTCACGAAGCTCCTGAAGAACCCCGACCGGGAGTTCCGCCAGACCGTCCACGAGTCCTTCTTCGAGACCATCGGCGACGTCCGCAACACCATCGGCGCGACGATGAAGAACCAGGTGAAGAAGGACGTCAAGCTTGCCGAGGCGCGCAACTACGACACCGCCCGCGAGGCCGCCCTCGACGGCGCGAACATCCCCACGGAGGTGTACGACAACCTCGTGGAGACCGTCGACGACAACCTCGACAAGCTCCACCGCCACGTCGACCTCAAGCGCGAGGCGCTCGACGTCGACGAGGTCCAGATGTGGGACCTCTACATGCCCATCGTGGACTCCGAGAGCCCCGAAGTCCCCTACGAGGAGGCCAAAAAACACGTCGTGGAGGCGGTCGCGCCGCTCGGCGAGGACTACCAGAACCGGGTCGCTGACGGCCTCGAGTCCCGCTGGGTGGACGTCTACGAGAACCGCGGGAAGCGCTCGGGCGCGTACTCCGGGGGGGCCTACGACACGCAGCCGTTCATCCTGATGAACTATCAGGACGACATCTCCTCGATGTTCACGCTCGCCCACGAGCTTGGGCACAGCCTCCACAGCCAGTACACCAGCGAACAGCAGCCCTACGTCTACTCGGACTACGAAATCTTCGTGGCGGAGGTCGCCTCCACGGTCAACGAGGCGCTGCTCGTCAACCACCTGCTGGACACCGTCGAGGACGACCACTTCCGCAAGCACATCCTCAACGAGTACCTCGAGCGGTTCCGCTCGACGCTGTACCGGCAGACGCTGTTCGCGGACGTCGAACATCGCCTGCACTCGCTGGCCGAGGAGGGCGAGGCGCTGACGCCGGACCGCGTCGACGAGGTGTACGGCGAGCGCAAGGAGGCCTACTACGCGAACGCCGCCGTCGACGACCACATCCGCCGCGAGTGGATGCGCATCCCGCACTTCTACTACAACTTCTACGTCTTCCAGTACTCCACGGGTATCTCGGCGGCCGTCGCGCTCGTTCAGGACATCCTCGACGAGGGCCAGCCCGCTGCCGACCGCTACCTGGACTTCCTGCAGCGGGGCTCCAGCGAGTACCCGCTGGAACTGCTGCGCGCTGCGGGCGTGGACATGTCCACGAGCGAGCCAATCGAGCGCGCGCTCGACGTCTACGACGAACGCCTCGAACAGGCCGAGGAACTCGTCTGAGGACGCCACGGACGGTCAGTTCTTTCCGACCGTGTCAGACGCCCGAACGCCGGTAGGCGTTCCGCCTACCCAAAGGAACTTCTACGCGCGGCCCCTACAACCGACAACGAATGTCGCGTAGTCCTTCACTACCTGACCGGCCGACGCTCGACGTCGACCCCGAGTCGTCGCCGGACGAACACCTCGACGCGCTCCAAGACCACTACGGAGAGATTCTCGACGTCCACGAGCAGCTGCAGTCCCAACTGGAGGACGTCGAGTCGCGTCGCGAAGAGCTCCGCGAGGAGGTCGACCGCCTCCAGCGGGAGAACGAGACGCTCAAGACCGCGTCGCTGTACCTCGCCACCGTCGAGGACCTGCCCGAGGACGACAGCGCCGTCATCAAGCAGCACGGCAACAACCAGGAAGTCCTCACCGAACTGTCCCCGCGGCTCGCCGACGAACTCGAAGTGGGCGACCGCGTCGCCATCAACGACTCGTTCAGCGTGCAGCGCGTCCTCGACGACGAGACGGACGCCCGCGCGCAGGCGATGGAAGTCGACGAGTCCCCGACCGTCGAGTACGACGACATCGGCGGTCTCGACGAGCAGCTCCGGGAGGTCCGGGAGGCCGTCGAGGACCCGCTTGTCAACCCCGAGAAGTTCGAGAAGGTCGGCGTGGAGCCGCCGAGCGGCGTGCTCCTCCACGGGCCGCCGGGCACCGGGAAGACGATGCTCGCGAAGGCCGTCGCGAACCAGACGGACGCGACGTTCATCAAGATGGCCGGCAGCGAACTCGTCCGGAAATTCATCGGTGAGGGCTCGCGGCTCGTCCGCGACCTCTTCGAACTCGCCGATCAGAAGGAGCCCGCCATCATCTTCATCGACGAGATCGACGCCGTCGCCGCCAAGCGCACGGACTCGAAGACCAGCGGTGACGCCGAGGTCCAGCGGACGATGATGCAGCTACTCTCGGAGATGGACGGCTTCGACGAACGCGGCGACGTCCGCATCATCGCCGCTACCAACCGCTTCGACATGCTCGACTCCGCGATTCTCCGGCCCGGCCGCTTCGACCGCCTCATCGAGGTGCCGAACCCGACCGAGGAAGCCCGGGAGCGCATCCTCGAAATCCACGCGGGCGACATGAACGTCGCCGACGACGTGGCGTTCGCAGACCTCGCGCGGGAGACCGAGGGCTTCTCCGGCGCACAGCTCGCGAGCCTCGCCACGGAAGCGGGGATGTTCGCGATTCGGGACGACCGCGACGAGGTCCGCCGCGAGGACTTCGACGCGGCCTACGAGAAGCTCGTCGCCGAGGGCGAGGACGAAGCCGGCCCGAGCTACCCGAGCTACATTCGGTAGTACTTCTCTGCCGTTCCGGATTGGAACGCTCTTGTATCGCGCGCTCTGACGCATTCGTATGACTATTAGAGTCGTCTGGGGGACGGGTACCGCGCCCACGGAGATGGCGGCTTACGACGCCGCGCTCGCGGACGCGGGCGTCCACAACTACAACCTCGTCACGGTGTCGTCGGTGATTCCCGCGGACGCCGACGTCGAGGCTGTGGGGACTGCGCCGGACCTCGGCCCCGCCGGGAACCGCTTGACGGTCGTGGAAGCACACGCCAACGCCGCGGGGCCGCGCCACGTCAGCGCCGCGCTCGCGTGGGCGAAAAGCGACGAGAGCCCGGGCTTGTTCTACGAAGTCGCGGGCGAGACGGACGCCGCGGACGTCGAGGCGCGCGTGCGCACCGGCATCGAGGCGGGCATGGACCTCCGTGACTGGTCGTTCGACGACGCGACGGTGCGCGCGACCAGCACCGAAGCCGACGCCGGCGAGTACGCGGCGGCGGTCGTAGTCGCGGCGTACGGTGACAGCGAACCAATTCTTTGAGCGGCCGGACTGTGTGAATACCACCCAAACTAAAAGGCCTTTACGTGGGGGTGCCCTACTAACAGCGAATGCACGGGAACACGCCGTACAGTGGTGCCGAGCCGTCGGAACCCGAACCCGACCTCACGGGGTCGCAGCGGCGCGCGCTCCAGGACAGCATTTCCCAGATTACCGCTCGCACGCGGGACTTCCTGCCCGACGAGTACGTCGTCGGCTCCGAGATTAGCTCGGGTTCGAACGGCATCCAGGTCACCGTCGCCGTCCGACCGCCCGCCGGCAACCCCGTCAGCGCCGGGTTCACTCCGGAGTTCGACGGTGTCGCCGACGACGACTTGATTCCGGACGACGACCGCGAGGAGGTCGCGCGCGGCCTCGCCGCCAGCGCCGCCCTCCAGGTGAAGCACGCGCTCGGCGACGACGTTCCGCAGACCGCACGCTAGTTCTCCGGCGGGACGAAGAATAACGCGTACGCCGTCATCGGCACCGCACCAGCCGCGCCGAAAGCCGCGCGCTCGACGTGCGACGCCGAGACGGCTGCCCCGAAGACGAACGCGACGGCGAACGCCAGCGGTATCCCAACGAGCCCGACGTCGTACCGGGACCACGAACGGACCAACGGCTGGTCGGAGTCAGTTGCCAGAGTCTACGAGGACTGCTGGCTGAGGGATTTGTATTGTGGCTACCCGCTAACCTATCACGCACCGAATAGTCGTAGCGCTACTTCCCCCAGAATGGGTCGCGTTTCCGCTGGATTTCGAGGTACGCCTTCAGCGCTTCGCGCTCGTCGGCGGGGATTTCGTCGGAGAGTTCCTGTTCGAGTACTTTCGCGTGTTTCTCGGGGAGGTCGACCCAGAGTTCGTCACCCTCCTCGATGTCGCGGCCGACCGTCGGGCCGTCGATGGAGACGCTGACGCGGTTGCCCGCACGCGCCTCGTCGACGTCCTCGCCCTGGTTCTGGATGCCCTTCACGACGCCGACGCGGTGGAGTTCGTTGCCCTCCATGTAGCCGACGGGCGTGTTCCGCTTGAGCGTCCCCGAGACCACTTCGACGCCGACGACCGCGGGGTCGTTCTGCCGGAACACGTGGTCCTGGAGGATGCGGAAGCGCGCGGGCCGGACAATATTCTCGAAGATGGCTTCCTGCTGGGCGCGCTCGCGCTCCTCGACGAACTCCTCGTAGTTCTCGACGAGCTGGTAGATGACGTCGCTGTCGAAGATGCGGACGTCCTCGTTCTCGGCCTTCTGCTCGGCGTCACTGAGCACGTCCACGTTGAACCCGAGAATCGTCCGGTGTTTGTCGTCGTCGGCGGTCGTCGCCATCGCGATGTCGCGGGGCGCGATGTCGCCGACTTCCGCGGCCATCACGGGAATCTCGGCTTCCTCCATGGCGTTCGCGAGCGCTTCGAGGCTGCCGAGCGTGTCAGCTTTCACGACGACGCCCTCCTCGGCGGTCTCGACGGCGACCTCCGCGAGCTCCGCCTCAACTTCCTCGACGACGTCCTCGACGTCGCGGTTGCCGACCACGCGGACCGGCGCGCCCGCCATCGCCTCGTCGAGGTCCGGTGCGGCAATCTTCAGGCCAGCCGCCGCCTGCATCGACTCCACGTCGTCGAAGCGCTTCTCCGTGCGAATCTCCGCGAGCTCGCGCGGCTTCAGGAGCGCGCGCACCTCGGTGACGATGGTGTCGTTGGTGCCGCCGACGACGATTTGGTCGCCCTGCCGGATGGTACCGTCGTAGAGAATCACGTCCAGCGTCGTCCCGAACCCGCGCTCGTCCTTGACTTCGAGGACGGTACCCGCACCCGGGCCGTCGATGTTCACCTCCATCTCGGCCTTCATGTACCGCTGTGCGAGCCCCATCAGCACGGTGAGAAGGTCCGGGACGCCCTCGCCGGTCTCCGCGGAGACCGGGATGACGCCGATGTTCGACTGGAAGTCCTGGACGCGCCAGTAGAGGTCCGAGGAGAACCCCGCGCCCGAGAGTTCGCCGATGAGCTCGTACAGCGCTTCGTCGAGTTGGCTTCGCACGCGGTCGGACTGGTTCTCGTAGGTCTGCTGGACGGGGGCGTCCTCCGTGGGGTTCCAGCCCGGGATGGTGTCGATTTTGTTCGCGGCGACGACGAACGGCGTCCCCGTGTCCTTGAGGATGCGGATGGCTTCCTCCGTCTGGGGCTGGAAGCCGTCGTTGACGTCCACCACGAGGATGGCGATGTCCGCGAGCGCGCCGCCCCGCGAGCGCAGCGTCGAGAACGAGTGGTGGCCGGGCGTGTCGATGAACAGCAGCCCGGGGAGGTCGAACTCCGTGGGGTCCACGAGGCTACCGGCGACCTCGCTGACGACGTCCAGCGGTACGGCGGTCGCGCCGATGTGCTGGGTGATGGCGCCGGCTTCGCCCTCGATGACGGCGGAGCCGCGGATTTTGTCGAGCAAGCTAGTCTTCCCGTGGTCGACGTGGCCGAGGACCGCGACGATGGGCGTCCGCAGCTCCCCGGGGTCTTCGGTGGTGTCTGCGTCGGACATAGTAGAATCCTCCGAGAGAACGGTTGTTGACCGAACAGAGCGGGCGGCGGCGTATAATTCCATCGTCACGAGCCGCCGGCCTCGTGCGTCGCGCGTCCGACGACCCCGCGGGGTTTATATGAATCCCAGCCGAGACTCCCGGGTATGGCCGACATCCTCGCCGAGAACCTCTCCGGGAAAGCCGTGATGGGGTCGGACGGTACGGAACTGGGTATGCTGTACAACATCACGATGGACCTCAAGAGCGGGAAACTCGAAGACCTCCTCGTGGAGCCGCTCGAAGATTCGAACGTGACCGTCAACTTCCCGACCGACGGCGAGGGCCACTACCGGGTCCCCGTCGGGCGCGTGCAGGCGGTCAAAGACTACATCGTCGTCCAGCGATAGTGTACGTCCTCGACGCCTCCGCGTTCATCCACGACTATAAGCCCGATGGTGAGACGGCGTCGATTCCCGCCGTCCGGGACGAACTGGAGGACGCTGCGGCGTACCGCTACGACGCGATGGCGGGCGGCGGCATGCAGGTACAGGTACCGGGCGACGCCGCACTCGCGGCGGCCCGCGAAGCCGCGCGCGCGACCGGCGACCTCGACGTGCTCTCCGAGACGGACCTGCGGCTACTCGCGGCGGCGTACGAACTCGACGGCACGGTCGTCACCGACGACTACGCGGTACAGAACGCCGCCGACGAATTGGGCGTCGGCGTCGACGTCATCGAGCAGGAGGGCATCAGCGAGCGCCGGAACTGGAACTTCCAGTGTCAGGGCTGTGGCCGCGAGTTCGACGAGTCGAAGGAGCGCTGCCCAGTCTGTGGCAGCGACCTCGCACGCAAGCGCCCCCGTTAGTCGACCTCTTCGAGCCCGTTCTCGATGAGTTGGCGCAGCACTTCCTGCTCGGAGAGCCCGTACTCCCGCGCCAACTCCTCGACGTCCGCAGCGAGAGAGTCCCCACAGACGACGGAGTACTTCCGGGGCATACCATCTGGTTTGGTAGCACGGCCCGTAATACTTAGTCAGCCCCGCGTCAGACGACGCTGTCCTATCCCGCGAACGCGACGTACGCCATCGCGAACTGGACGGCGTCGTACGTGCCGTGGACGACGACCGGCGCGAACAGGTCGTCCGTGCGCTCGTACGTCGCGCCGAGCACCAGCGAGACCACGAACAGCCGGCCGAGCGTCACGAGCACCGCGCCAGGCGTCGCGCCAGCGTACGCGAGGACGTGCGCGCCGGTGAACACGAGACAGCCGACGACGACCGCGCCGCGCCGCGAGAACGCGCCGTAGAAGTACTTCTGGACGCCGTTGCGCGCGAGCAGTTCCTCGCCGGGGCCGACCGCGAGATAGGAGAGGACGACTAGCGGCGGCAGAATCTCGGGGTGCTCGCGCGCGGTCTCGACGAGCGTGTGGGTGGTCTGCGGGAGGTCGAAGAAGACCACGAGCCCGACGAGCGCGTAGTGGACCGCGAAGATGGCGACGACGCCGACGGCCGCGACTTTCAGGTCGCTGCGCGACGGCCGGCTGACGTCGATGCTCCCGTCGTACCACGCCACGAACGCGACGCCCGCGAGTCCGTACCCGACGCTCGCGACGGCGACGTTGACGGGTAGCCTGACCAGGGGGCCGTCGGGGACGAGTCCGATAGCGACGCTCGCGAGCAGCGACCCGAACACGAGTGCGGCCAGCGAGACGACCGCGCCGACGACGAGGTGTTTCTCGCGAGCGCGGACCGCGTCGGCGTCCAGCCCCGCGTTCGCCGCGACTGCCGCGCCGACCGTTCCGAGTCCAGCGAGCAGCGCGAGCGGCGGGCCACGCGGCAATCCACCCGTCGCGGCGTTGACGCCGAACGCTGCTGCGACCACGAGTCCCCCGCTCGCGAGGCCGGCGACGAGGTCGAGCCGCGGGACGTCGACGCCGTGCCGGCGCGCGCCGAACGCGGCGGTGGCGAGCAGCGCGAACCCGGTGGCGGCGCGCGCGGCGAGCGTGGCGTCGGCCGGCCAGCCGAGGAACGTGGCAGCGAGCCCGCCGCCCGCGACGACGAAGCCGACGGTCTGTGCGTACCGGTCGTTCACGCTGCCGAATCCGGCCTGCTCAGACAAAGGCGTGCCGTTGTCCTACTCGACGACGAGTTCGGTCTTCTCCGGGAGCCCGCGCTCGCCGCTGAGCAGGCCGCGAGCGGCGTCTTTCCCCCACTCGACCGCGGGCTGGGTGAACGTCTCCACTTCGTACAGTTCGCCCGCGAGGATGCAGGCGGCTTCGACGTCGTAGAGCAGGCGACCCAGCGAGCGCTCGTCGATTCGCGGAATTTCGATGCGGACGTTCGGGACGCCCGACTCGGCGAGGCTCGCTTCCGTGGCCTCGAACTCCGCGTCCAGCAGTTCGCCGAGGCTGCCACCGGCGAGGTAGTCCAGCCCTTCCAGTTCGGTTTCCGGAATCTCGCGGTCGTCGCGCTCGCGTGCTCGGACGAGCGTCACGAGTTTGTCCCGGGGGCCAGCGCGGTAGAGCTGGAGCTGGCTGTGCTGGTCGGTCGCGCCGAGCGCTCGCGCCGGCGTCTGCCCGAGGCCGTCCTTCCCCAGACTCTCCGCCCACAACTGCGCGAACCACTCCGCGAACGTCTCCAGCGACTCGGCGTACGGCATCATCGCGTTGATGCCCGCGCCACGGACGTCGAGGGCGTAGGCCGTCGCGCCGTACGCGTACGCCGGGCAGTCGAACAGCGACCCCGTGAGCGACGCGCGACCCTCGCGCGCACCATCGAGAATCGCTTCGACGTCGTGGCCGGCGAGCGCGGCAGCCGGCAGTCCGACTGTCGAGAGCGCGGAGAATCGCCCGGGGACGCCTTCGGGCACGTCGAGTGCGGGCAGGTCGTGCTCGTCAGCGAGGTCGCGGAGGTTTCCTTCGGGGCCGGTCGTGACGAACGTGCGCTCGGTCCAGTCGACGCCCGCGTCCGCCATCGCGTCGCGCACGACGAGGAAGTTCGAGAGCGTCTCTGCGGTCGTCCCCGACCGCGAGACGACGTGGACGACAGTCTGCGACAGGTCGATATCCTCCAGAAGTGCAGTGACGTGCTCGGGGTCGACGTTGTCGAGGAAGTACGCGTCCAGGTCGCCGTCAAGTGCGTCTACGAGCGTCGCCGCGCCGAGCGCGCTCCCGCCAATGCCGACGTTCAGCAGGACGTCGCTGTCCGCGAACGGCTCGACCGCCTGTTCTATCGCGGCCGGGTCCGCGGTCTTCGGGAGGTTCAGCGCCGCGTACCCGAACTCGTCGCCGGTCATCCCCGCGACGATGCGCTCGTGTGCGTCCCTGACGCGGTCGTCCAGTCGTTCGAGTGCGTCCTCGGGGACGCCCGGCGTCGCCTCCACCGCGAGGGCGTTGCCCACGTCTACGTGCATGTGGGGTACCGGGACGGCGGTGTGCTTAAGCGCTGGCCTCTCGCTGCCCGACCACCCGGTAGCAGGCGGGGAACCGGAAGACGAGCGGAGCGAGTCTTCCGGGACTGAAAGGGGCGGCGCGCTCGCTATCCGAGACGACGTAAGCACTACAGCGAACAAAGTGAGCGAAGCGCGCAACGAGTCGCAGGTAGCGAGCGCGCCGGGGCTTTCTGGTTCTCGGACTACGTCCACGTTTCGATTTCCGAACTGTGTGCATCGACTACAGCGAGTCGCCGTACTTTTGCTCCGGTAGCGCCGAGTCTCGAGTAATGGGACGGTTCGACAGTTACTCCGGGCTGCTGACGGCGTACCCGTACGCGTTCCGGCAGTCCGACTCGCTCTTGTTCCGGAGTTACGTGGTCGTCAGCACCGTCGTCGCGGCGATGGTTGTCGCGCTCGCGGTGGGTGGGCTGCTCGTGCTCATCGGGAACACGACGGGCGCTGGCGGCGGGTCGCTGACGCTCTCGCGGACGTTCTACGTCGTCGTCGGCCTCTTCGTGTTCGTCCCCATCGTCGCGCCGGTGTTGTTCGTGGCGAACCGGCACCGCCGCGAGCGCCAGGTCGCTGACCGCTACGACGCCGCGCTCGGCGCTGCCGGCTACGTCTTCGTCGTCTCGGTCTACCTCGCGCTCGTGGCGTCGATGCCCGCGGAGTTCGGGACGGGCAGCGAGACGATTACGCGCCCGGAACCCCCGGGCGTCTTCGCGCCCGTCGTGGAACTCCTCTACGCGATTCCGTCCGTGGCGTCGCCACTGCTCGTGCTGGCGGGCGCGCTCGTCGTCTACGGCGTCCACCGGCGCTTCGCGTCGAAACACGGAAACAGCGAGACAGCCTAGGCCCGTCGATGACAGACGAGAAGACCGCGACGTTCCTCGTCACCAGCGCGGAGGACGGCTCCGCGGTGCTCTCGGACGTGACGGACGCGCAGGTCCACACGCTCTCGGAGAACCCGGGGCTGGCGGAGGGCGACGTGCTGGAAGCGACGGTCGCGCCGGACCCGCCGATGAACGTGACGTACAGCGTCGTCGAGGTCGCCGAGCGCAAGCAGATTCCCGTCGAAGCCAGCGACGAGACGCCGACGCCCAAGTCCAAGGAAATCGCCGAAGGGCTGGACGCCGGTGACTTGGAGACCGTCGAGCGCGCGGGCATCGGTGAAGTCCACGTGCTCGGCGTGCCCGAGGACGGCGTCGAACAGACTGTCGAGGACGTACTTGCAGACGAACAGACGGTCGAACGCGCCGCTCGTATCGGTATCAACCGCGTCGAAGTCCGCTCCGGCGAGGACTTCGTCAGCGTCCGTTACCTCCCCTAGTTCTCCGGACTCGCTTCGCTCTGGACGTCCCAGCCGGCGTCGACGCCGGCGGATTCGCGTTCGACGAACGCCAGTTCTGCGGTTTCGTCGAGGCTCGCGTCGCCGGCGACGTGCTCGACGCGGAGCGGGATGTCCGGGCTGGTGCCACAGCACCCGACGTCGACGAACACGTCCCACGTGTCTCCCTCCCGAGCGTGGTCGTTCGAGCGCTTGAGGTACGCCCGCATGTGGTCGGTCGTCAACTGGTCGCGCTCCCAATCGCTGACGTCCGCCGGGTACGAGACGGTGACCGTGGTCGCCATATGTTTGTGTATGCGTAGCACTGCCTTACGCTCACCGCCGAATTCTGTTCTTCTGTAGGCGACATCTTCAAGCCTCCCGCCCGCCTAGAGAGCACATCTATGATGGCGACGACACACGCGCTCGTGGGGCTGGCGGTCGCCGCGCTCGTCTCACTCGTCGTGCCCGAGTTCGGGGTCGCTGTAGCCGCTGCCGGCCTCGCCGGTGGCGTCTTCCCCGACCTCGACCTCTACGCCGGCCACCGCCGCACGCTCCACTTCCCGGTCTACTACAGCGTCGCTGCGGCCGTCGCAGGCGTCGTCGCGCTCGTCTCGCCGACGGCGTGGACCGTCGCCGCGGCCGTCTTCCTCGCCGCCGCCGCGCTCCACGCCGCCAGCGACGCGCTCGGCGGCGGCCTCGAACTCGAACCGTGGAAGGGGACCAGCGAACGCGCCGTCTACAGCCACTTCCACGGCCGGTGGCTCCCGCCGCGCCGGCTCGTCCGCTACGACGGGTCCCCCGAGGACCTCGCCGTCGCGGCCGTCTTCGGCGTGCCCGCGTCGCTGGCGTTCGGCCCGAGCGTCCAGCAGGTCGTCGCCGGCGCGCTCGTCTTCTCGGCCGGCTACGTCGTCGTCCGCAAGCGCCTCCCCGCTATCGCGACGTGGCTGTTCGCGCAGGTGCCCGACGGCGTCCGCCGCCACGTCCCCGAGCGGTTCGCGCCGTAGTCCTGCTGGCTAGGTATAAGAAGCCTTAACCTCGCTCGCTCCCGACCGGCAGTCATGCCCAGTTTCGAGGTCCCTGAGGTCGACCTCAGTCAGTACTCCATGCGGCAGCTCGTCGCCCCGCCGCTGGCGCTGCTGGTAATCGCGCTCACAGTCGTGGGCGCGTCGTTCGCCCTCACGGGATGGCCGGCCGACCCCGGCATCGAGTTCACCGGCGGAACGGAGCTCGTGGTCGAATCGGACGCACCCCAATCGGAGATTACGGCTGCGTTCGAGCAGGACCACGAGTCCATCCGCTCAATCGGCACGAGCAGCTCCCAGTACCTCATCACGTTCCAGTCCGACGACACGCAAGCCCTCTCCCAGCAGGCCAGGGACGCCGGCTTCGAAGTCGTCCAGTCACAGGGCATCGCGCCCTCGTTCGGTAGTTCCACCCAGCAGCTCGCACTTCTCGGGCTCGCCATCGCCTTCCTCGGCATGAGCGCCGTCGTCTTCCTCCTCTTCCGCACGTTCGTCCCCTCCATCGCGGTCGTGCTGTCGGCGTTCAGCGACATTATCGTCCCCATCGCGCTGATGAACGTCTTCGGCATCGAGCTCTCGCTGGGGACCGTCGCCGCGCTGTTGATGCTCATCGGTTACAGTGTCGACTCCGACATCCTCCTGAACAACCACGTCCTCCGGCGCTCCGGTGGGTTCTGGGAGAGCGTCCACCGCGCGATGCGCACCGGTGTCACGATGACCGTGACCTCCATCGTCACGATGATCGTGATGACCATCGTCTCCTACATCTTCGGCATCCAGCTGCTCACGGACATCGGGCTGGTGCTCGTCTTCGGGCTGACGACTGACCTCGTGAACACCTACATGATGAACGTCACACTGCTTCGCTGGTACAAATTCGAGGGGGTGGCGCGATGAGCTGGCTCCGCGAGAACTGGCGGGTCGCGTTCCTCGTCGTCCTGTTGCTCGGCTCATCGGTCGCGCTGTTCGCGCCGGGCATCGGCGCGTCCGCCAGCGGGGACGAGGAGGCCGCGTCACGGCCGACGAACCTCCAGTACGGTCTCGAACTCTCCGGCGGCGTGCGGCTGCGCGCGACCGCGGTCGGCGTCACCGCGTCGGGCGTCGACGTCCCGACCAACGAGAGCGCACGCGAAGCCCTTGAATCCGACGTGGCCAACGCGCTCTCGCTCGAACCCGGGAGCGTGACCGCGCGCGACCGGCGGGCCGCCGACAGCCCCGACGTCGTGGAAGTGTACGCGGCCAACACGACCGAGGAGGTCAAGGCCGCCCTCGACTCGCTGGGGTACGGCTATGACTCGGTCTCCAGCGGCGTCACGGCCGCGACGCGGAGCGAAATCGTCGACACCATCTCCACGAAAATCGACGCGACGGGCTTCTCCGGGGCCTCGGTCTACTCCACGCGGACGCAGGCCGGCGGGAACTACATCGTCGTCGAAGTCCCCGGACAGAACGCCTCCGAGGTGCGCTCGCTCATCCAGGGACGCGGTGAGGTCGAGATGTGGGCGTACTACCCACAGAACGGCAACCAGACGAACGCCACGGTGCTCTCGCACGCCCAACTCCAGCGCAGCGACGTCAGCACCGCGCAAGTCATCGACGGCCGGCCGTCGGTCCCCGTCTCGCTGACCCAAGACGCCGCCGAGGAGTTCGCAGCGGACATGCGCCAGTACGGCTTCACGTCCAGCCAGGGCACCAGTAACTGCCAGTTCCCGGACGGCGGCTACTGCCTGCTCACCGTCCTCGACGGCGAAGTCGTCTACGACGCCGGCGTCCGCGCGAACCTCGCCCAGAGCTTCGAGAACGGCGACTTCGTGCAGGACCCACGGTTCGTCATCACGGCCAACTCCATGGAGGAAGCCCGCGAACTGCGCGTTAACCTCCAGGCAGGCGCGCTCCCGACGCAACTCGAATTCCAGGACTCCTACTACGTCTCCCCGAGCTTCGCCGAGCGGTACAAGCCGCTGTCCTTGGTGACTGGCATCGCCGCCGCCATCGCGATGGCGCTGGTCGTGTTCGCCCGGTACGGCGACCCCCGGGTCGCGATACCGATGGTGTTCACGGCGCTGGCGGAAGTCGTCATCCTGCTCGGGTTCGCCGCCGTGAGCGGGCTGGCGCTCGACCTCTCGCACATCGCCGGGTTCATCGCCGTCATCGGGACCGGGGTCGACGACCTCGTCATCATCGCCGACGAGGTGATGACCAAGGAAATCGGCTCCCAGCGCGTGTTCAAGAGCCGATTCCGCAAGGCGCTGTGGGTCATCGGGGCCGCAGCGGTCACGACCATCATCGCGATGAGTCCGCTGGCGGTGCTCAGCCTCGGCGACCTCCGCGGGTTCGCCATCATCACCATCCTCGGCGTGCTCATCGGCGTGCTCGTCACGCGCCCGGCGTACGGGGACATCCTCCGCCGGCTCCTCACCGGCGAGCACTGACGCCGCCGTCTTTTTCGTCGGCCGCCGCGAGCACCACGCTTAACCTGCCTACGGACGCATACCGACTATGCACACAGATACGTGGCGCGCCGCCGCCAGCGCCACCATCAGCCTCACGGGGCTCGTCGTCGTCGCCGTGATGGCGCGACACGTCCTCGACACGCAGCCGCCGACTTCGGGCTGGCTGCTCGCCGGGTTCGGCGCGCTCGTCGGCCTCGCGCTCGTCGCCGCCGGCTACGTCGTCTATCGCGCGGGCTTCACGCTCCGGCAGACGCTCGGCATCGCCGGCTGGAACGCGCTCGGCGTCGTCGTCATCGGTGCCGCGCTCGCGTTGCTGTACGCCTACCAGTCCGCGGTCGCGTCGCTGCCCGCCGCGCCCATCTTCTCTGGCACGGTCGTCGTCGCCGTCAGCGCCGTCGCGCACGTCCTCATCGGCGTCAACGACGCGCGCCGCATCCGCGCCCGCGAACTCGCCCGCGAACGCGAGAAACTCGATGTGCTCTCGCGGCTCGTCCGCCACAACCTCCGCACGGAAGCCCAGCGGCTGTACAGTTACTCGACGCGCGTCCGAATGGCTGACGACGAGTCGAGCGACGACCTCGCCGACGACGTCCACGGCTCCGGCGAACGCCTTGCGGAACTCCACGAACACATCACGACCATCCGCGACCTCGTCGAGAACCCGCCCGAACCCCGTCCCTACGACTTGGGCAGCGCCGTCGCCGACGTCGTCACCGACCTCCGCGAGGACCACCCGGACGCGACCATCGAGGTGAACGCTGCCGACGCGACGGCCGTAGCCGGGGACTACCTCGCGGACGCGATTCGCGAACTCGTCGAGAACGCCATCCAGCACAACGACAGCGACGAGCCGTGGGTCGGCGTCGAAGTCACCGAGACGGACGGTCGCGTCGAAGTCGTCGTCCGCGACGACGGCCCCGAGATTCCCGATGTCGAGCGGGAGACCGTGACCGGCGAGCGCGAAATCACGCAGCTCAGCCACGGCAGCGGCGTCGGCCTCTGGCTCGTGCGCTGGATTCTCGACGCCTACGACGGCGACCTCTCGTTCGGCGACCGCGAGAACGGCAACGAGGTCGTGCTCTCGTTCCCCGCCGCCTAGAAGTCGGTGAGTTTGGCTTCGGTCGCGCCCTTCGCGTCCAGCCCGAACTCCGACAATTCCACGAACTCCATGTCGTTGTCGCGGAGCGCGCGCCGCACGCGCTCGGAGGCGGACGGCGCGACCAACATCCCGCGGACGTTCTCGTTCGATTCGGAGTACAGTTCGACGTAGCGCTTGAGCTGGTCGAAGTGGTTGAGCGTCGCCTGAATCCGCTTGACCTCGACGACTGCGGGCGTGCCCTCACTGTCGACGGCGTAGAAGTCCACGAACCCGTACTTCGTCTCGCGCTCGTGTTCGACGATGCGCAGACCGTCTTCGAGGCTCTCGGGGTTGTTCTGGATGTACTCGTGCATCTCCGCTTCCGTGCCGGACTCCTCGTAGGTCGCGCCGTCGTCGGCCTCGAAGCGCGTGACGCCATACGCTTCCAGGATGCGGGCTTCCACGCGCTCGCTGGGGTTGCTGCGGCGCGCGAGCAGGACGGCGTCGCCGTCGCTCTCCCGGACTTCGACGGTGCCGCCGCCCGGCATCCAGTTGACGGGCTTGTGGCCGGTCGGCTGGTGGACGAGGAAGGTTCCGTCGGGCTTCGCGACGAGCAGCCGGTCGCCCTCGCCGAGATAGCCACTGGTGCGGCCCTCGTACTCGACCTCGCAGCGGGCCTGTACGGTCAACACCGCGCCGTCCCGGACCGCCGCCTTCGCCGCGTCGACGACCTCCCCGGGGGTGGGCGCGTCCAATCGCTGTACGACCATCGTCTCCACTCGGTTGCCGCGCCGACCGATAAAACTGTGGATTGCTCTCGGTAGCCTGGCGGTGTCAGCGCTCCAGAGTGGGATTTAAGCCGATAGAGCGAAAGGACGAGATATGTCCGACTTCGGCGTCCTCTCTATCGTCCCCCCGTTGCTCGCCATCGCACTCGCCATCATTACGCGGAAGGCGGTGCTGTCTCTGTTCCTCGGGGTGTGGTCCGGCGCCGTCATCTTCACCGGCGGCGTCGGCCTCGCACAGACCTTCGACTGGATTGCGCGCTCCATCTCACAGGTGTCTGCGGACGGCGAGGGCTCCATCTTCCACGCCCAAATCATCATCTTCACGCTGCTGTTGGGGTCGGCGGTCGCGATGATTTGGCGCCTCGGCGGCTCCCACGCCGTCCGCGACTGGGCGCTCGAACACATCGACAGCAAGCGCACCGCGGGCGTCGTCGCGTGGCTCCTGGGTCTCTTGCTGTTCTTCGACGACTACGCGAACTCCGCGGTCGTCGGCTCCACGATGAAAGACGTCTCCGACTTCCTCGGCGTCTCCCGCGAGAAACTCTCCTACATCGTCGACTCCACGGCCGCGCCCGTCGCCACCCTCACCATCTCCTCGTGGGTGGCGTTCCAGCTCTCGATGATAGAGACGGGCTACCAGACGGCGGGCGTGGCGGTCGCCGACCGCCCCGACGCCTTCGCGGTGTTCCTGCAGTCGATTCCGTTCAACATGTACGCGATTCTCGCCATCGCGATGGTCGCCATCGTCGTGCTCTCCTGCCGGGACTACGGCGAGATGCTCGGCGCCGAACACCGCGCCTCCACGACGGGCAAAGTCACCCGCGACGACGCCCGCCCGATGCAGGACGTCGAAGCCACGCTCGGCGAACCCAAGACGGAGAACCCGAAACTGCTCTCGTTCTTCGCGCCCATCGCGGTGCTCATCGCTGTCACCGTCGGCTCCGCGCTGTACACGGGGTACGCGCCCGGCGCCAGTCTATACGACATGGTCGTGGACGCCGACTACGCGCTCGCGCTCATCTTCGGGTCGTTCGCGATGGTCGTCTCCACGTACGTGCTCGGGTTCGCGTACGGCGTGCTCTCGCTGGGGGAGAGTGTCGACACCACCATCGACGGGTTCGGCATCATGCTCACCGCGGTGACGATTCTCGTGCTCGCGTGGTCCATCGGGAACGTCGTCGAAGCGCTCGGCACCGGCACGTACGTCGCGAACGCGGTCGAACAGTTCCTCACGCCCGAACTGCTGCCCGTCATCGTGTTGTTCACCGCTGCGTTCGTCGCGTTCTCCACGGGGAGTTCGTGGGGGACGATGAGCATCGTCACGCCCATCGCGGTGCCGGTCGCGTGGAACCTCGCGGGCAGCCACACGATGGTCGCGGCCGCCGTCGGCGTCGTCTTCTCGGGCGCCATCTTCGGCGACCACGCCTCGCCCATCTCCGACACTACGGTGCTGTCGGCGACGTTCACGGGCGCGGACCTCATCGACCACGTGCGTACGCAACTGTACTACGCAGTTACTGTCGTGGCTGTCTCCGCGCTCCTGCTCGTCGTCTGGGGGTACACCAGAATCACGCCGTGGCTGCTGCTCCCCGTCGGCGTCGGCCTGCTGGTCGCGCTCGTCTACGGCCTCTCGGAACTCGACGCCAACCGCCGCGGCATTGACCCCAAGCAGAGCGACGTCCCGACGCCCGAGAGCGACTAGAACTCGTCGAGTCCGGACTGCTCGGCAGCAGCGAGCGCGTCCCGGCTGGTCTGCCAGGACTCCCGCGCACAATCCGGCAGCGCGTCGTGTTCGCGGACGTACTCCCGCAAAAAGTCCCGCGTCGTCGGGTCGCTCGGGTAGCCCGAGCCCACGTCGCCGTACTCCACACTCAGTTCTTCGACGTGGCTGTCGCGGGCGACTTTCGCGACGATGCTCGCTGCCGCCACGAGCGCGTACTCGTCGTCCGCGCCGTGCTCGGCAGTCACGTCCACGTCGGCCGTGACGCCCTCGGCAACCCGCCGGCCGAACCGCGCCTCGTCCACGTCCCCTGCGTCCACGTAGCCTGCGAGTCCATCCGCCGCAACCGCGTCGAACGCGCTTGCCTGCGCGTCTACGGTGAGCGTGTTCATGTCCGTCTCGGGGTCGTCGATGCGCTCGACGGGAACCTCGGCGACGCCGACCTCGCAGCGCTCGCGGATTCGCTCGTCTAGGTCCTCGCGTCGCGCGGGCGAGAGCCGCTTCGAGTCTGCGATCTCATCCGGGAGGTCCTTGGAGGAGCCGACGACTGCCGCCGCGAACATCGACCCCAGAACGGGACCTTTGCCGGCCTCGTCCACGCCGAACCGCTCGCTCATTCCACGAAGAACTCCTCGTCCTCGAACTCGTCGCGCTCGCCCTCGACGGTGACCACGTCCAGCGCCGTCACCGTCGCCTCCACGCCGAGCACGCCCGCGAGACTCGGCTCCGTGCGGCCCTCGTCGCTGGAGACGAGTTCCTTGATGTAGAGGCCACCCTCGCCCTCCACTTCGACGACGGCGTGCGTGTCGTCCGTGAGTTCGCCCTCGATATCGTACACTTCGCGCTCGCGGACCTTCTCCGCACGCCGGTGTTTCACGCGCTGGGGCGTCTCCTGCTGGATGGTCGCGCCGTCCAGTTCGAGGAGTGCGGCGTCGAACTCCTCTTCCGTGACCGGTTCGCCGAACTCCACCTGCGCACGGTAACGCTTACGGGCGTCCAGTTCCTTCACGCGAGCCACCATCTCGTAGGACGCCAGCCGAATCCCCTCGACTTCGACCTTCTCGTCGGCGTACTCGTTGATGGCGTCCTCCAGTTCTTCGGGGTCCGGGTGGCGCTCCTGTGGTTCGTCCACCTCGACGACGAACGGCCGCCCCGTCCCCAGCATCAGCGCGTCGATGTCCTCGCGGCCCGCGCCGTGGAACGACGCCGACTCGCCGTCCATCGCGTCGATGACAGGCGGCGCGGTCAACTGCTCGACGCTCTCCGGGTAGAGGAAGCCCGTCCCCTCGCAGTGCGGACACGGCGAGTCCACGAGCGTCCCCGTCCCGTTACAGTCGCTGCACGGCCACTTCGTCTGCGGAATCCCGCGCTCGAGTTTGCGGTACCGGCCGTAGACGAACGCCGAATTCACCGTCACGTCCACCGTCTCGTGCTCGACGTCCAGTATCGCGAGCACGTCCGGGCGCTCGAAGTCCACGTCCGCGCCCGTCTCCTGGCCGACGCGCTTGCCGACCTCGCGGTTGCACTCGGACTTGAACAGTTCGCCAGCGTCCTCCTCTAAGTCCGCGATGTCCCGCAGCATCGTCTCGTTCTCCTCCACGAGCGGCGGCGCTCGCGTCCCCACCTGGTACGTGTCGAAGTTCTGCTCGGAGAGCGCGTTCACGACGAGGTCTGCGAATTCGTCGAAGCGCCCCGACGTGCCCTCACACACCCAGCACTCGGAGGGCTCGACGTCCTCGTACGGCTTGTCGTCCTCCAGCGCGATGGTCGTCCGGAGCGCCCGCCCGCGCTCGGCGTTCGTTAACCCGAAACTCCGCTCCGCGAAACACCGACCCACGCACGCGTCGCAAATCGGGTCCTCCGCCAGCACCCGTCGCGCGTCCTCCAAGACTGTCATGGGTGTTGTGTCGGGGGCCGCTGGTACGTACTCTTCGGTCCTCGAGTGTCGACTTCTCGCAGCCGCTAGTGTCCACTCTGTTCCCCCAGAAAGCCCTCGCGCCGCTCGACTCGGGGGACTCGCTGTGCGCGCTCGCTGTGCGTGCTCGCTGGGCTCGCGTGCTTGCTTCGTCCGCCGTCGTCGACCGCCGCTCGCCCTTTCGATCCGCCAGGAGACGACTGTTCAATCGGCTGTTCCGTGGTCGGTCGATAGGGGTAAATCGCGGGGCTGCGATGGGTCGGTATGCGCCAGTTCGTCGTTCTCGGCCACCACGCGCCGACCGACCCCGACTTCTCGTTGGACGACCTCGCGGGCGGCGCGGGGCGTCTGGACGTGCTCTGCCGGTGCGTCAACGCCGCGCTGTTCCTCTCGCACGACCTCCGTCGAGACGTTCAGGTGCACCTCGTGCTCGCTGACGAGGTGACCGTCCGCATCGACGGCAGTGAGTTGCGGTACATGAATCCCGACGAGCGCAACATCGCCGGCCTGCTCAAGCAAGCGCTGGAGGCGAAAGACCGCGCCATCGGCCACCGCGAGGCCGAGTCGACACCCGGCATCCACGTCTCCAAGCGCGGGTTCCGGACGGTGCTGGACGACCTCGACGGAACCGTCGTGGAACTCCACGAGGACGGCGACGCGCTCGCGGCCGTCGAACCCCCGGAGGACCCGATTTTCGTGCTCTCGGACCACGAGGACTTCACCGAGGAGGAAGCCGTCTTCCTCGCGGACCGTAGCGACCAGCGCGTGCGCGTCGGCCCCGAAATCCTGCACGCCGACCACACGATTACGGTCGCACACAACTACCTCGACACCGACGGCTTCACCGAGTACTGATGCGCGTCAGTGTCATCGGCGCGAGTGCGCCACCGGACGAAGCCGTCGAGAACGCCCACGAAGTCGGCCGCCTCCTCGCGGAGCGCGGACACACCGTCGTCTGCGGCGGGCTCGGTGGTGTGATGCGAGCAGCCTGCCGCGGCGCGAGCGAAGCCGACGGTCACACAATCGGCATCCTCCCGGGCGAGGACCGAGCGGCCGCCAACGAGTACGTGGAGACCGCTATCGCGACCAGCATGGGGCACGCGCGGAACGCGCTCGTCGTCGTGAACGGCGACGCCGTGATCGCGGTGGACGGCGCGGGCGGCACGCTCTCGGAAGTCGGCTTCAGTTCAATCTACGACCGGCCGATTGCGGGGCTCGGCGCGCCCGACGCACCGCACGTCGAGGACGTCGAGACGCCAGCGGACGCCGTGGACTACGTGGAAGCCCGCGTCGACTGACGGCCGCACGGCTGGCGGACTGAGCGCGAAAGAAAGAATCGAAGCGCGATAGCGCGCTTATTCGAGGTCGAAGCGGTCGAGCTTCATGACCTTGCTCCAGGCGTCGACGAAGTCCTCGACGAACTTCTCGTCGGCGTCGTCGGCGCCGTAGACGTCGGCGATGGCGCGGAGGCGGGCGTTCGACCCGAAGATGAGGTCGAAGCGAGTGGCCTCCCACTCGACGTCGCCGCTCTCGCGGTCGCGGACCTCGAAGACCTCTTCGTCCTCGTCGACAGCCTCCCACTCGTAGCTCATGTCGAGCAGGTTCGCGAAGAAGTCGTTCGTGAGCGTGCCCGGTTCGTCCGTGAAGACGCCGCGGTCGGCGTCGCCGTACGTCGCGCCGAGCGCGCGCATGCCGCCGACCAGCACCGTCATCTCGGAGGCCGACAGGTCCAGCAGGTCGGCCTTGTCGATCATCCGGTCCTCGGGGCGGTCGTCGTACCCGCCGCCGAGGTAGTTCCGGAAGGCGTCGGCCTTCGGTTCGAGCACTTCGAAGGACTCGATGTCGGTCTGCTCCTGCGTGGCGTCGGTGCGGCCCGGCTCGAACGGCACTTCCACGTCGTAGCCGGCGTCGGCGGCCGCCTGCTCGACGGCCGCGTTCCCGCCGAGCACGATGAGGTCGGCGAGCGAGACGCGCGCGTCGTCCGAGCGCGACCTGTTGAAGTCCTCCTGGACGTCTTCGAGGGTCTCCAGGACGGTCTCCAGTTCGTCGGGCTCGTTGACCTCCCAGCTGCGCTGGGGTTCCAGGCGGACGCGTGCACCGTTGGCACCGCCGCGCTTGTCGCTGTCGCGGTACGTCGACGCAGACGCCCACGCGGTCTTCACGAGCTGCTGGCGCGAGAGGTCCGAGTCGAGGAGGGCCTCCTTGAGCTCGGCGACCTCCTCGTCGCCGACGAAGTCGTAGTCGGCGTCCGGGAGCGGGTCCTGCCAGACGAACGTCTCCTCGGGGACTTCGGGGCCGACGAGGCGCTCCGGCGGGCCCATGTCGCGGTGGATGAGCTTGTACCACGCCTTCGCGAACGCCGCTTGGAACTCGTCGGGGTTCTCCTGGAAGCGCTCCAGAATCTCCCGGTAGTCGTCGTCGTGCTTGAGGGCGACGTCCGTCGTCAGCATCATCGGCTCCTCGGTGTCCTCGGGGTCGTGCGGGGCCGGCGCGTCCTCGACGTCTTCGCCGACCGGCCGCCACTGCCACGCACCGCCAGGACCTTTGACCGAGGTCCAGTCGTGGTTCAGGAGGTTGTCGATGTAGCCCATGTCCCACTGGGTCGGCGCGGAGTTCCAGGGACCCTCGATGCCGCTGGTAATCGTGTCCGGGCCCTTGCCCTCGCCGAGGTCGTTGTCCCAGCCGAGCCCCTGCAGGTCGATCGGCGCGTCCTCGGGTTCGGCGTCGACGTGCTCTTCGGGGTTGTCGGCGCCGTGGACTTTCCCGAACGTGTGGCCGCCGGCGATGAGCGCGACCGTCTCCTCGTCGTCCATCGCCATCCGGCTGAACTCCTCGCGGATGTTCGCCGCGGAGCCTTCGACGTCCGGTTCGCCGTACGGCCCCTCGGGGTTCACGTAGATGAGCCCCATCACGGTGTTCGCGAGCGGGTCTTTGAGGTTGCCTACCTCACCGTCCTCGAAGCGCTCGGGGGACGTGGTCTCCCACTCGGTCTCGGGCCCCCAGTCGACGGCGTGGTTGGGCTTGAATTCGTCGTCGCGGCCGCCCGCGAAGCCGAACGTCTCGAAGCCCATCGTCTCCAGGGCGACGTTCCCGGCGAGGATGATGAGGTCGCCCCACGAGAGTTTGCGGCCGTGCTTCTCCTTGACCGGCTGGAGCAGACGGCGGGCCTTGTCGAGGTTGACGTTGTCCGGGAAGCTGCTTTCCGGCGGGAGTCGCTGGAGGCCGCCGGACGCGCCGGCGCGCCCGTCGATGGTCCGGTACGTCCCGGCGCTGTGCCAGGCCATCCGGATGAACAGCGGGCCGTAGGTGCCGTAGTCGGCCGGCCACCAGTCCTTCGAGTCCATCATGACCTTCCGGATGTCGTTTTTCAGTTCCTCGTAGTCGACGTCCTCGAACGCGTCCGCGTAGTCGAAGTCCTCCTCGAGCGGACCGACGTTGCGGAGGTTGTCGTCGAGCACGTCGACGTCGAGCAGGTTCGGCCACCAGTCGTCGACGCCTTTCGGTTCCCAGTGGTCCCCGCTTCCCCCGTCGGGTCGCAGGTCGTCCGCATCGCGCTCGGGTTTGTCGTTGCTCATGAAGTACTACCTACGCACGACCAGACGTGCCTCCCGGTTAACGATGACGTTGGCAATTACCAACTGTGCAGTGAGTTAGCACGCCGAATTCGCCGACGAGAGTGTCATTCCCACCCGATCGATTCCTGCGATTCGGAAGCGTTAAACCGACGACGAGACAACGTAGAGACGCGGGCCGGTGGGGTAGCTTGGTATCCTTCGGCCTTCGGGTGGCCGTAACCACGATTCAAATTCGTGCCGGCCCACTTCACATATACCCCTTTTCCCGCATTTCTCGACACTTAGCGACCGCTTTACGGGGTGGTCTGCGTGAGCGCCCCAGCCCGTTCTCACGACGACCGCGACGACAGTGACATCTGTCGCTACTGCGGCGGCTGGATAGACTACGACGGCCAACTCTGCCCCGCCCTCGACCGAGGTGAGTGCCGCCCATGAACCGCTTCTGTGGAAACTGCGGCACCCGCCTCGAAGTCACCTCGACCCGCGGCGGCATCCCGCACCGCGTCTGTCCCGACTGCGGCGGCGGTCCCTCGGGGGTGTTCGCAGGCCCATGACCGACCCCATCGAGGCCGCGCTCTCCGAGAAGCAACTCGAAGCATGGCGTCACTGCCGCGCACCCGGCGAGATGCCCGTGACCGAGTTCGCCAGCGACACCGAGCGCTCGAAAGGCACCGTCGGCAACCACCTCAGCCGCGCCGAAGACAACCTCGCAGACGCCGCCGACGACTTCGCGGCCGCCGCCACGCCCGTCGAGTTCGAAACCGAGTGCGAACGCCGCTCGACGAGCTGGGAGCGCGCCGCGCCGATGGCCGACGCCACCGAGATACGCAAACTCAACAGCTACGCGTGGACCGTACGCCTTCCCAACGGCCAGCGCCACGTCACCGCGCTGCTCCGCCGCGAGGACTACTTCGCAGGCTGGTGCGACTGCAAGGGCTTCACGTACAACGGCGGCCCCTGCGCGCACCTCTGCACGCTCCGTCAAGCCGCCTTCGTCCACGTCGAGAGCGACGACGGCGACCGCGTCCGCATCCCCGAACAGCCACAGAAAACGCCCGCCACCGACGGCGGCCAGCCCATCGAGCCCGCCGCCGGCCACGACGGCCGCGAGTTCGGCCGCCCCGAATCCCAACTATGACCCCACAGAATGCCCACAGCGACGACGAACGGACAGCCGCCAGCCTCACGCACGCACACACGGGAGCGCGCGAAGCCGCTCTCAGAACCCTCCCCAGGGGGTCGTCACACGAACACACCGCGAATCGCCGAGTCGCTCAGAATCGGTCGACTCGCGTCGTCTCCGTCTGTGTGACAAACCCGAGTCCTGTAACACACAACGGAGGTGTCGGGGCGTGAGCGGCAACACCCTCGCAGGCGGCGACAAGACGACGACCATCACCGTCCGCGTCGACGAGAATCTGAAGGAGCGGTACCGCACTGAAGTCGATTCGATGAGCGGCGACATCGAGGAGTACATTCGAGAGAAGGTCAACAGCGAGCCCGACGGCTACGACACGCCGCTTATCCCGCCGACGGAGCCCCGACTCGCTCGCGGCTACAGGAAACTCTGTGCGGCCGCCACGAGCAACGGCAACGTCCGCGACGATACTGCTTGCCGCATCGTCTCTGGCGGTCCCGAGAACATCGCGAAGAGCGAGGCGAAGGACCTCGTTCTGAAGCAGCTCCATCGGCGCGGCTACATCCGGCCGACCGGCTCGCCGTACACCAGTGAGAGTTACTGGAAGCTCAACCACTGGGAGGCCCGCGATGAGTGACGCCGACGAGAGCGCGGAGTACGGCCGTAGAAGTCGTCGCGCCATCGCTCGCGAACACGTGCTCGGCGCGACCGTCTGGGCCTTCGGCGGCGGAGGCGCTCGCGTTCGGCCGTGGACCCGTCGCGACCAACTCCCGAAGCTGAAGCGAGCCGTCTGAAGAACAGTAGACCGCTCTTTCTCGCCTTCTCAGGCCGTTACCGTCGGTTCCGCCTGTTGGCAGAACGCGGGTTTCTCCATGTACGCCGGGAAGTCGTGAACGTCGGTGCGCACGACCTGCCACGCGCCCCGGTCGAAGCGCTCGACGCGCATCATCGTATCCTCGATTTCGAGGGGTTCGCCGCCTTTCCCGCCCGTTACAACTCCTTCGTCGCGTAGTTCATCGAGCGGTATCGAAACGCCTGCCGACGTACCGCCGATGGACACCAACTGATTCATCGCCATGACTACAGCAATACCCTCGCACAGTAGCCCGTTAAGACTTACTGAGACTTTAGTCCGACTCAAGTAATCCACGCCGCTTTGCGCCTCTCGCGCCTGTTCCTGCGGCGAGGTGAACCGTGTCTATCGAAGTTGAGTTCGGGAGTATGGAGACCGCCGACGCGTACCGGCGCGACCACGACGAATGGGTGTGTCCAATCGACGACGACGAGCGCCGGAAAACCGTCGCGTTCGTCTCAGATACGCCCGACTGGCTGCTCGACCGCGCGCAAGTTGAAGCCGCCAGCAGCCGCGACGAACGCACCGCCGACGGCGGCCAGGTCGAGCTGACCGACAGCGAGAAAGACCGCCTCGGGCCGTTCACCGGCTCGAACAACTACCGGAAGGCCGCCGCCGTGAAGGGCGTGATGCTCGACGCGGGCGTAGACGACTGGACCAGCTACTACGACGCGACGCTGACCGTCGACGAACACCGCGACCTCGCCGACCGTGCTGCCCGCGATGGTGGGGGGGGGACGTCGTCTCGACGCCGAGGACAGTACCGACGAACGCCTCAGCCGTGCCGAATCTGCCATGGGTGAGGAGTGCGACCACGCCCGCGACCACTGCGAACACGGCGACCCCGACGCCTGCGAATTCCTGAGCGACGCCTGTGGCTACGATGACGAGGAAGTCGCCGCGATTCTCGACGAAAACGACCCCGACAGCGAGCAGGACATCGAGGGCGAGGCAGCAGGCGCGCTCGGCCGAGCGTGGCAGGGCTACAAGGCCGCCATCGCCCGGCTCGCCCAAGAGATCGACGACGCCCTGGAGGCGAAGCGGAACGCCGAGCAGGCGGCCGCGGCCATCAACGCGATTCGCGCCGACCACGGCCAGGAACCCATCGAACTGGAACGACTCGAAGAGCTAAGCGACCGGCTCGCGGTCGAGGGCGAGCACGCCCACGACGCCGAGGGCCACACCGAAACCCAATCATGAAACTCACCATCACCGACCCCAGCGACCTGAATCCCGGCACTACGGGCTACTACTCGCTCGAAATCGAACGGAACGGAACAATCGAAGCAACCGTAGAAGTGTCGCCAGAGTACCTCGCTGATTCGCTCCCGGACGTCGAGGACCCCGAAGACCTCGCGGAGTTCTTCGAGGAAGCCGCGGCAGGTGCTCGCGCGATGACTGACGCCGTCGACGACCTCGAATGACACTGAAGCCGCACTGGTGCCCGGTCGACGAGTGCGAGTTCGGCGTCGACGCGGAGCGCTCGCTCGGCTCGGTGCGCTCGCACATCAACGCCGAGACCAGCGAGGGCCACGACTGGAACGCCCTCAAAGAAGAGGTGCACAACCAAGAGCAGCGAGAAGGCGCCGAAGAGCAGGGCGAAGCAGGCGAACCCTCGCCTTCAGAGCAGGGCGAAACGCCCCCAGAAAGCGCTGCTACCGACGGCTCCGGCGACGAAGAGGCAGAACCGGACGGAGAGCAGTCTGAAGGCGGCGAATCCTCGCCTTCAGAGCAGGACGAAAACGGCTCTGACATGGCTACACAGGAAGAGTACGAGCAACAGCACTCGGAGAGCAGCGACGAAGGGGGCAACGAAGGCGAGTCGTCGGGCGATTCGCCTAGCGACGACGAGCAATCGCCTACAGGCGACGAGAGCAGCGGCGAAAGCGGGGGTGTGCCCGCGCCGAGCACCCAGACAGTGCTGCTCGTCGTCGGCGCCGTCGCGGTCGCCGCGGCCATCTACTGGTTCGTGCTCCGCGACGACGACAGCTCGCCATCCGGCAGTACGGCCAGCGTCGACGCTGACAGCGACGACGAGAGCAACGAGACCGAGCAGAACGAGACGGAGGAACTCTGGGAATGAGCGACGCCGAGCAAGCCCAGAAGGCAGAAGGCGCCGAAGAGCAGGCCGAAGCAAGCGAAACCAGCGAGAACGACAGCGGCGAGCAACCCGACATCGACCCCGACGAGCAAGCCGACATGGGCGGGCTCGCCGACCTCGCCGAACAGGTCGAGGAAGAGGCCGGCGCCGACGTCGACGACGACCAGGAGGACAGCAACACCGACGACGCGGCCACCGAGGACGAGGCCGGCACGCCAGCCGCGCCCGGCGGCTCCACGACCAACTGGGGCGACCTCTACGTCGGCACCGTCACCACCGGCCTGAACGCCGTCATCGACGAGTACGGCCACGACGACGCCGACCACATCAGCGAAGACCTCGCCCGCGACCTCCACCTCGACGAGTACGTAGACGACTGGATGGCCGAGCAAGGCAAAGCCGAGATGGACCCCGCCCAGGGGATGCTCATCGCCACCGCCGCGCTCGCCATGACCGTGCTCGTCAGCCGCACCGACCTCCCGAGTAAGGCCCTCAGCAAAGCGAAATCCAGCGACTCCGACGACGATGTTTGACCAACTCCAAGAGACCGTGACGCAGCAGACCGGCGCACAGATGTTCGACCGCTTCCGCCCCCAGATGCAGGCGCTCTCCAAGGTGGTCGCTCGGCGCGAGCGCGCCCAGCTACAGCTCGCGCAGCGCCTCGCCGACGCCTCCGACGCCGACGTGAGCGTCGACGAACTCCCGGACGTCGAAGAGCGCGCCACCCAGCTCGAAACGATGGCCGAGCGCGCCAGCCAAGCCGACCTCGTCGGCTGGTACTTCGAAGAGTTCGCGCCCGACCACCTCAACAACCCCGAGAAAGCAGTCGCGTACGCTGGCCTCAACGACGACGAATGGGGGAACCAGAAAGAGGCGTGGGCGAAGAACTACCGCAGTACGTCGCCCGAGGCGAAGTCGTTCAGCGACGACGACCTCGCCGCCGTCCACGTCGAAAACACGTTCGGCGTTCCTCTCGAAGAGTTCGAGGCCAACGTCGTCGACTTCCGCCCATCGGAGGCGATTCAGGACGTACTGACGACGAACCTGCGGACGGTCGAAGCCGTGATGGCCGCCGTCGCGGAAGACATGGAGGGCGAGGTATGACGTACACCGACTTCGACAGCGACGGCCTCGCCGACGAACTCGCCTTCGCTCTCGGGTTGTTCCTCACCCTGATGGCGCTCTGGGAGGCCATCCAAGCGGTCGCGCCCAGCAGCGAACCCGCGCCCCAGACCGAGCAGTCGGTGACACTCGGCGAGGACGCCCTTCGCCGCCTCGAAGACGGCGAACCCGTCACTATCCCGCGGTGGCACGGCGGCGACCTCGAGCTCACCGGCGCCCAGGTTATCGACGTCGAGCCCGTCGAGGAGGATGGGAATGGCGACTGACAACCGCCATCCGGGCTCACTGAAGCCCGAACCACGCGTTTACGGCGTGGAACTCCACGCCTGCGACCGTCCCGGGGAGTGGGTCGGCATCACGGACAGCTCCATCTCTGCTGCCACGATTCACGGCCTCTGGATAGAGGGCTACGACATCTCGGTCGTACCCCTTCACGGCGGCAAGATGCAGGTTCAAGTCACTGAAGGGCTCTCTGAGCCCATCAGGAACGCCTACGAAGAGGAGGACTAAGCCGTGAACGGGCTGCTCGCAGCGAAAGCCGGCTTTGGAAAATCGTGGTATACGCAGGCATGGACAGAGGAGAACGCAGAGGAGTACGACCGGCTCGCTGTCCTTGACTTCAAAGACGAGTACCGCGGGTTGGTGAAGGCCGGGTACGCGAAGCACTTCATCGTCGGTCCCCGCGAAGCGGAGGCGTTCGGCGTCGCGGAGTGGAAGCAGTTCCTGAAGCAGAACCCGCGCGTCGTGCTCTGCCGGCACGTCGACGCCGAGACGTGGCGCGAAGAGGTGGCCGACCCGGTGATGAAGGCGAACCGGCAACTCGCCGGCACGTCGCTGACGGTCATCGATGAGGCGCACTTCGTCGCTCCGCAGCGTGGCAACGTCCCGGACGGCGTGAAGGGGCTCGCGACGACCGGACGCGGCGAGGGCGCGAGCAGTCTCTGGGTCACGCAGCGGCTGACCGAGCTCGACGAGACTGTGCTCGCGCAGATGATGTTCACCATCCTCGGCGGGTTTACGTCGAGCGGCGACCTCTCGAAGATTCGTAGCATCATCGAGTATCCCGTCGAAGTCCACAACCCCAGCGTCGACCGCGTCACGGCGGCGCTTCCCGACGAGTTGCTCGTCGACGGCGAAGCGCTGCCGCTACGGAAGTTCACGGACGAGAACGGCGACACGGTCGGCAGTGAATGGGTGTACGGCGACGAGAGCGGCCACATAGAGCGAAAGGACACGCGCAACGTCTCGATGGACAGCACCCACTACGGCGCACAGGGCGAGACACTGAAAGCACCAGGGAGCACCTAAGATGACGAGACCAAGCGCGAGCGCGACGCTGTACGGCGATAAAGCCGAACTACTCCGCGAGATTCAACGGGAAATGGCGGACGAGAAGGGGTTCGAACCCGGGAACGCAGAGGTGATTGCCGAGTTGATGGCGTACTACAACAAGCACGAACGATAGCCAGCGGGTCCCAGCGGGACCCAGCGGGACCCAGCGCCTTCACCTGCTTTCTAAGCCGGGCTGGTACAAACGGGCCGGGGCTCGGCTTAGTCGCATCATGGCAGCTACCGAAGACGCGATGGACGCGCTCGACGAACTCGCCGACCCCGAATTCTGGTCCCAGGCCGGGGCCGTATTCGCCGGGTTCGTCGGCCCAACCGTCGCCCGCAACCTCATCGAACCGAACACCAACTACGACATCCCCGACGAAGCGTATGGCGCGCTCGTCGTCGCTGGCGCACAGTACTCCCCTGCCTACTCGCGCGAACTCATGCTCGGCGGCGGTCTCTACTCCGTCGACAAGTTCGCCGAACGCATGAACCTCAAGCAGCACATCACGGAGGTCGGTAACTGATGGCCGCCGCCAACATCTTCCTCGACGAAGGCGCAACCGGCTCCAACGTCGAGGCCCAGGACGGCGTCGCCAACCACGAGACCGCCGTCGTCACCTACGACCCCGACCCCGGCACCGCCGTGCGCCTCCTCAACGCCGTCGCCGCTGGCCAGAGTTCCGGGCTTCCGCTGTACCTGAAGCCGCGCGACCAGAACGGCGACCCGCTCCCGGTCGGCACCACGACCGTCTACCTCGCGGTCAAGCGTGCCGGCCAGAGTTCCTTCCACCGCATCAGCGAGGAGATCACCAACATCGGTCACTACGTCCGCAACGACATCACCACTCAGCAGGACGCCGACAACATCGACCAGTCGAAGGTCGACCTCCAGTACCCCGAAGCCTCCGGCAAGGAGGGCGTGCCGTCGAGCGTGCTGATTCGGCACATCGACGAGTTCGCCATCATGGTCGAGTCCACGGTCGCATGGAGCAAGAGCCAGTCGGTCGCCCAGCTCGACACCGACGCCGTCGAAGGGCCGTTCTCCAACTGACCATGCCCGGAATGTCAGAGAACGTCCAGCAGGCGCTTGCAAAGACCGGCTACGACCGGCGGAACATCTCGCCGCAGGCCTTCGACTGGTCCGCGAACGCGATGGGGCAGCGCAGCCGCGTTGCCCGCCTCCGCGCAGACACGCCCCACAAGCTGCTCGGCAAGGGCGCCGACCGCCCGCTCGAACTCGCGCTCCCCGCCTACGAAGGCCTCGGCCCGACCGACGGCAACGCTGGCGACACCGAGCAGTTCACCGTCAGCCACGGGATTCGGGACTGCCCGAACACCCAGAACGTCGTCGTCTGGCTTGACGGCGACTACTACGGCACCCCCGACAACGTCGACCTCGGCACCGGTACCATCGACGTGACCGACCCCGGCACCGGCTCGACCGTCCACGCCTTCTACATCCCGGACAAGGCGGGGACGCTCGAAGTGGAGAAGGCCATCGAGGGCAGTACGAGCACCTCGAAGAACCTCAAGACCGTCTCGGTGAAGAACATCCACCGGAAGAACCTCAGCGAGCAGCCCGAGTACTTCGAGTTCACCGACCCGGGCGACGAGCTAGAGCCGTGGGTCGCCTCCGACATGACCCTCGACGTGTACGTGGACGTGCCGTACGTCGCGCGCTTCGAGGACCCAGACGGCGACGGCGCTGTGGCAACGAACGCGCTACTGAACTTCTCGGCGTTCCAGGGCCGCGGCGTCGTCCCCGGCCTGAAGAGCGACGTGAAGGACTCCATGTAGCCCTGGAGGGCTGACAGATGAACTCCAATCTTTGGGACACCACAGACACCGACAGCGACAGCACCGACACGGCCGCGTCGACCACAAACGCCGCGAGCGAGCAGTCCCCGCTCGCGGCCGCCATCGACGCGTCGACTTGGAGCCGCGAAGACATCGAACTCGCCCTCCAGCTCGTACAGGTCGCGCTGCTCGCCGTCTGGCTCTACTCAACCTACAATGACTGACAACACCACCAACGACGAAACGACGACGTGGACCGAACAGCGCGAACAAGCAGAAATCCGGGGTGAGAAACGCCCCATCCCAGACGGCACGCTCAACGAGGCGCACAAGCGCCGGGAGGGTCAGTAATGCCGGACCTCTTCCCCGAGCCAAAGGAGAGCGACCGGCCGTTCTGCGAGCCCACGAGCGTGCTGCTCGGCGCCAACACAGAGGCTACGCTACGCTTCGTCCCGGTCCAGAACAACGCCGAATTCCGCATCGGCACGGTCGCGATGAGCAAGCGCCCCGACAGCGAGTACGTCGTCCGCATGGACGACGAGATCGTGTACGGGCCAGCGCCGATTCCGCCCACCGACATCGACGACCTACAAGTGACGTTCATCCCGGCTCGCGCCTTCAGCCAGAGCCTCGAACTGACTGTACGGAACCTGCAGGATACGACCGGCCAGCGGCGGTACAGCATCCAACCGCTGGGCTACGAGGTGATGAACTGATGGCGGGCGAAACCTACGGCGACTACACCCTCACAAAGCGCGCCGCCGAAGAGAGTGGGCTCACCGACGGTGAGCAAGACATCAGCGACGGCGTCGAGGGCGACCTCGCCGACGCAACCGCGTTCACCCTATACCTCGGCGTCTCGACACAGACTGCTATCGACGTTTCGGTGTACCTCTCCCCGGACGGCGGGGAACACTGGTACGAACCCGACGAATCCCCCGTGAGCGTCCCGTCTGACGACGCTTCGGCCATCGAACACATCCCGTACAACGCCTCAAACATCCGCCTGGTTGGCGAGAACGCAACGCCAGTCCGGACCCAAATCCGGGAGGTTGTCTAAGATGGGCGTTTGGGCGCATGGCTCGCAGTTCGCGGGCTACGACTACGTGCAGACGGGTGAGCCGGTCAACCCCGAAGAGGGCGAGATGTGGTACGACATGGACAACGACCGCTCGCTCGCCTACACGGGGACCGAGTGGCAGCAGCTAAACATCATCGACCACGGCCAACTCGCGGGTATCACGCGCGACGCGCACCACAACCCCGTCTCCGTCGAGGGACCGCTCCGCGTATCCAGCGGGCAGGTCCTGGACCTCGCGACCGCGAATGGCCTCACGCTGGATGCCGACGGTCGGTTACGCGTGCAAGATGGCGGAGTCACAGAGTCGATGCTCGCATTCGGTGCCGTCTCGCAGGCTGACCTCCCGCATATCGAGTCTCACTTAGTGACTCTCAAAGGGAGCACCGGCAACTCCTCAGTTACTGTCAACTTTGACAAGGAGTTTAGCAACCCGCCGGTAGTCACCGCTAATGCGACCGACGACGAACAAAACGTCATCTCACTACATCCGGAAAATAAGACGACAACATCGGTGGACATCTCTATGAGGGTTAATGACGGCTCGTTTGCCGCTCTCCCGGACAGTGACTCCGAAATCAACGTCATCGTGATGGAACCATGAGTGAGTATAAAGGCGACACGCTGGACGCGGATTACGTCGGTCCCACGCTCGACGGCGGCGTCATGTACGGGGACCGCGACCTCGACGACGGCGACGGCGTCACCACCGAGGAAATCGATACGTACGCCCGGATTGTTGGGGCGCAGGACGGCGACCATGAAACGCAGTACGGCATCCGGGGGCTCGTCGACCAGCTAGAGGACGAGAGTATCATCCCGAGCGGCTCCCGCGTCAACCCCCAGCAGGGCGTGCTCCGTCTTGGTGGGGCGATTAACGGCACGTTCTACAAACTGCCAGAGGCTGGACCGCGCGGGAGTGGTCCGTGGGCCCGCGACTACGCAGATGAGGCGCTGGCGGTCATCAAGTCCCACGTTGCAGTAGACGCTCCGAGCGGCAGCCCGTCCGAGGGGCAGTCGTGGGGCGAGTGGGTGGACGTCGCAGAAGCCGACGAGGTGACCGTCCCGAATGACGAGATGGCAGATGACGCAGCCGAGCAGGTCGAGCAGATCTCGACCGGGACGGATCAGGACGAGTCAACGAATTCTGATGTCTCGACGCCCTCGAACTCGGATTCGTCGAGTGTAGCCGACTCGGCGATTCCGGTGGTCGGGCTGGCGGCGGCGCTTCTGGTCGCGGTCGTGCTCTACCAGATGAGCGACAGCTAACGAACGATGATGACCACGAACCCGGCCCCTGAGGGCCGTACGAACGGAGGTATCGACGGTGGATAGAAAGAAGAAAATGCAGATGGCCTGGGCGGCGCTACTGGCGCTTCTGGGCCTGCTGGCGTTCGGTAGCGGGCTGCCGTCCGGTGGCTCCAGTCCGGCCACGAGCCCGAGTTCGGACCCGCAGAGCGACCCGAACACGTACACGAACCCGGACATCTACGTCCAACCCGACGACGAGGAAACCAGCAACTCGGACTCGTCGTCAGAACCCGACCCGTGGGTTCCGCCAGACGAAGACGAGACCGGCGAGGGCGACAACTCGCCGTCGCCGACCGGGCCCGGCACTGGGACCGGAACCGGGGATGAGAACCCGACCGGTAACGACGACCTGCCCGGCGCGCCGACCGACGACTACCCAACTGAGGATAACGACGGTACCGAGGACCCTGCGCCGGTCGATCCGATTCCCGACTACGTCTGGGACCCGACCGCGCCCATCGACGACCTGCCCGGCGACGGCTCCAGCAGCGACGACGGCGGCTCGTCCGACGATGGGCCGAACACCGACTGGGGACTCATCGGCGACCCCGACAACCTCCCCGACAGCTCTGGTAGCGGCAGCCTCCCGGACGCGTTCGCGGACCTCGCCGGCGACCTCGCGAACCAGATTGCGACGACCGCGAGCGTGCTGGCGCTCCCGACCGCCGAACTCTACCAGAAGGCCCGCGACCCCGTGACGGACATGGGCCACGACACCGTCGAGTACGCACAAGAGAATCCGGGGAAGGCAGTCATTATCGGCGGTGTGACGGCGCTGACGGGCGGCGCCATCCTGTACACGGCGACCGGCTGGACGGTCGTCGGGAGCGGCGTCTCGTCGTCGCTCGCGTTCGTGGGCGTCCCACGGATGCAGCCCCAGCAGGCGCGCGAGCGCTTCGAGGAGTGGAGCGGTATCAACGACGACAGCTCGCCGAGCGACCCGGGCGAGACTGACAACGGCACGCCGCTCATGGGGGATGGTCTCTAATGGACACTGACCCGATTTCGGCGGTCGAAGCCGTCGTGTTCCTCGCACTGATGCTCGTCATCCTGAAAATCGCTGTCGACGCGCTGGAAGCCGCACCGCTCGGCTTCTCGACACAGGCAGACGACTACCTCGAAGACGCAGCAGACGGCGCTAGCGGCGTCTGGGAGGACTACACCTAGATGACCCCAGCCGACATCATCATGGCCGCCTCCACGGTCGTCACGGCACTGTGCGCTGTCGGCGCGCTTCGATACGTCCGACAGGCCGCCCGCGACGCCCGCTGGAGCCGCCGCGCCCTCGAAGGCGAACAGCACAGCGACGGCCTCATCGAGACCGTCGCAGAAAACGCACGCCGATCAACCCGCAACAAACGCGTACTCCGCCGCGAAGGCCTCCGCACCGACGGCGGAGACGTCTTCGAATTCGGTGATTCAAATGAGTGACCAACCCGGCAACGCAGAAACGACCTCGACAAAAACGCGGTGGCGATGGACGAACGACCTGCTCGCAGGCCTCGTCGTGCTCGCACAGGTCGGCGTACTCGCCGCCGCGATGCTCGCAGACATCGAGGTGCCGGGGCGTCTCTGGGACGTGTTCAGCGTCACCATCCTGCTCGCGACGACGTGGGCGTTCGGCCGCGAAACCCTGACCGCCGTCCGCGAGTTCATCTGGGGCAAGCAGGAACGCCGACGGGAGCCGGCGCGGTCGCGGCGACCCGCGCGCCAGCAGCCCGCGCCTCAACCCCAGCAACAGCAGCCCGCCGAGGAATCGACGAGCGAGGACAGCCAGCCACGTGACGACAACGGGAGGTTCGATGAGAAATGACGTTCCCAGCTGAAGCCATCCCAGACGGCGCCGTGCTCGCAGTCCACCACCTAATTACCGGCCTACTCGCGGTACTGCTGGCCGTGTGGGTGGTCGCGGACAACTACGCGAACCGCGAACCGCTGCTCGCGATGGTCGGCGCCGTGTTCGCGCTCGTCGGCTTCCTCCTCGTCTGGAAGTACTACCCGATGACCGGCGCCGCGATGACGCTGGCGGGCGTCGTGCTCGCCCTGCTGGGCGTCGCGTGGCCCGGCGGGATGTGGGCTGTCTACCCGTGGTACTGGCGCGGCGTCGCACTTGTGGGCGGCCTCGTCGCCCTTGACGACGCCGTGAGCCACGCCTTCGGCATCTGGACGCCCCTCGACGCCGGCTGGGGACAAGTCTGGCACCTCATTCCCTGACTGACCCAACATTTCACTTAACCCATGACTGAAAAAGATTACATCGAAACCCAGGACAAGCAGGGAGAACCGAAGCACAGAGCAACCAGCCAGCCGTCGATGGAGAAGTTCGGCGTCGTCGACGAGAATGGCGACGTCGTCGGGTGGCTGACTGACGACGGAGCGGGCGCCGTCCTCGTCGAGCACGTGTCCGGCGAGACCGTGCGGCTCGACGAGGATGGCGTCCACGCCCCAGCGATAAGTACAGGCGATGCAGAAATCACCGAAGCGACTCTCCTCACAACTCGTGGAGTGAATGGGGTCGACATTCCCTCGGCGACGTGGGTGTCGCATGACTGGGGGACTCCGAATAAAGATGAACTGGGGGAGTTTGATGCCGCAAACAACCAGTTCACACCCGTTGAATCTGGGTGGTACTGGGTGTCCGCAGGAGCAGGAGTAGCGTTCCTCAGCGACGGCGACAGACTCGATACGCGACTTTACGACGTAACGAACAGTAACACCGTCTTCGCCCCTCCAAGCCTCCGTAGCGCCAGTGCACAGTCGGGTAACAAGTTCCCGCAGTTGACGGCTCTTGTCGAGTTGACCGCAGGAGTTAACTACGAGGTCCAGTTCCAAAATCGGAATAGTTCCTGCTCCATCACAGGTGTAGGCCACTGGCATATGCGGAGGGCGTGGCGATGACGCACTACCTTGTCAAACACAGTGAGGGCGATGTACGCCTCCATGCTGAGGACGGTAGTGAGCCACTATCCAGCGGCTGGTCGGAGTGGCCGTCGCCGAACGACGTGGCTGAGCAGTGTGCGGCGGACGGTCCAGGGGGTTCGTTGCTCGGTCAGGACGTTCTCCGCGAGGTCTTTGTTGACGCCGTCTCAGGCGAGATTCACAAGCGGGACCTCACGCTCGACGGCGAAAGCGTGCCGTGGTGAATCCTAATTAGCGCCTGTTTCTTCTCTTTCATCCTGAAAAGAAGTCTCGGGCGCTGTCGGAGAACACTGGAATCTCCGACAGAAACACGCCACTTCACCCGCGAATCGGCCTCGATAGGGGAAAGATTCTAGGAGTTTCGTCGCATTTCTCGAAAAGAACGACACCATGCAGATGGAAGACCACGACGACGACGACGGACGCAAAGTCTGGCTCACCGAAGAGGAAGCCAACGAATTCATCGACACCGCCGACGACACCCAGAAGCGCATCGCCTTCGGCCTCGGCCTCCGCTGCGGCCTCCGTTGCAAGGAGATTGTGGAGGTGACGCCGCGAGACGTGACTGATGGCCCCGCAGGCACGTTCCTGCGCGTCGAGCACGGGAAGGGCGACAAGTACCGCGAGACGCCGCTGCCGGGCGACCTCGCCACCACAATCAGCACGCTCGCCGACCTCCGCGACGAAGCCGACGACGAACCGCTCGTCGACGTGACGACGCGCACCGTCGAGCGCTGGGTCGACGCCGCCGCCGACCAGCTCGCCGAGCACCCCGACGACGGCTGGACGTACCTCACTCCCCACGACCTCCGGCGTACCTGGGGCACGCTCCTCTGCGAGCGCGAGGTTGAGCCCGGCCTCGTCATGGAGTACGGCGGCTGGGAGGACTGGGACACCTTCCGCGAACACTACCTCGGCCAGTACAGCGTCACCGCGCAGCAACGCGCTCGCGAAAAAGTCCCGTGGCTCTGACAGAGCGATATTTCCGGCGTGTCAGAACGTATTTTAATCTCCCCTGAGAGGCGCGGGCATGGGGAATCTTAGAACCGGGAACGCCCTCGCGATGATGGGCATCATGCTGGTGATTTTCGGCGGCGGATTCATGATTTGGACAATGGTCGATGCACAGTCATCGACCGCCTACCAAATCGGCCAGGCCTTCGACGTCTGGCCGCAGTGGGTCTTCGAGCAGATGTCAATCGGGTTCGTCGTCGCCGCAGCCGGCGCGAGTATCGCCTGGTACGGCCTCGGACACGGCCAACAACGCTACTAATCGAGCACGTAGCCGGCGCTGAAGTTACGGCTCCGGGAGCGCTGTCTGATGGAACCACTTCCAGCCGTGGCGGTGCGGTTCCGGTTGATTCTCGGCGTCGAGGTCGCCGCTGAGGTACAGTTGTCCCCACCGCGTGATATCGAACCAGCCGAGGTCGTCGCGCACGAGCATATTCGCCGCTGCGAGCACCCGACAGCGGTCGCGAACTTGCCCCGTTGAGACCGTCATGTCGTCAAACCTCGGATGCTTCGCCATCATGCTCGGCTTCGACTCCCCCGACTCGTCCAGGTGTTCGAGAATGCGGTCGTCGACCTGCTTCATCCAGCGAGCACTCTTCCGAACGCCCATCGCTACACCTCTGCCGTGTCTTCCCCGTTCGTTTGTTCCGAGAGTTCGCTCGCGTTCAGCTCGCCTTCCAGGTAGGCCTCGCCCTCGTCGGTGATGACGTAGACCCCATTCCCGAGTTCCTTCAGTAGCCCGTGGTCGGCGAGTTTCCGAAGCCGACGAGAAATGTGCGGGCGGGTAATCTTGAAATATTCTGTGTCCTTCACGTCCGGCGCTGATACCGAGTCGTGGGCTTCCGCCCATTCGAGCAATCTGTCGTCCCAGAGCGTCATCCAGTCGGCCGACTTCCGCATGGTCATACTTCTCGCAGAGGCACGCTTTGACCCTATTTGTACGGAATAGTGTGACAAAATTATAGTAGTGCTAAAAAACTCAAAGTCCGTTTCTAAGCACGACCCGTACATTTATGCACAGGGCCTACTTTGGGGGTAGATACGAGACCGCTGGTCGGTGCTGTGTGAAGACTCTTGTTGGGCGTAGAAGGCCGGGACGTGCTGATACACGTCCCGTAACGCGGTCTTGCGAGGTAATCCATGCACGCAATCGCAACCGCGCAGCCGGGACATCATCCCGGCAACAGCCCAGACGACTCGCCCGCTGAAAAAGCCATCTGTGAAGAGTGCGGCCAGTGCCGCCCCGACGGCTTGAACGAAGACGGCCGTTCACTCTGCCGTGAGTGCGCTCGTTGCGCTGGCTCCGACCACGACGCCGCTTCTCAGGGTGGTCGCGATGAGTGAGAGCGACGACGAGACGCACCCGCCTCGCGTCGTCCAGCAGTACGAGACCACCGACGTGAGGACTCTCCGGCCGGCCATCATCATCACCGAGGACTACAGTTACAGCACGGACCACGTCGCGGAGCGCGCGAACGTGGTTCGCGCCGTCAACTACGACGACGAGGGCAACGTCGACGAGGTCGTCTCCTTCCCGTGGCACCGCGTCGAGGGCATCGAGTACTACCCTGCCGAGGGCGCAATCGAGAAATCGCCATTCGACGGTACAGACCCCTTCGAGCGGGGTGAGCCCGATGAGTGACGCGCCCGACGACGACGAGGAAGACGTCGAGGTGACGCGGGAGATGTTCGAGCGCGGCATCGAGGCGCTGCGCGGCGCCGAACACACGCTCGACGAGTTCACCGCGGAACTCTCGGACGTCGACACCGGGTTGACGCACTCCGACACCGTCAGCCTGCTGTACGGCCGTCCGAACGACCTTACGAAGACTGCCATCCGCAACGGCTTCGAGACGCTCGAAGACCTCGAAGCGAAGTCGACGCGCCACCTTCTGAAGCGGCTGCTCGCCGACGAAGGCGACCTCACGCTGAAGGAGGCCGACGCGTTCCTGCAGGAAGTCGAGCGCCTCGAACAGCGCTACGGAGGCGAGGCCGATGAGTGACGGCGAAGATGCGTTTTCGACGACGGTGAAGCTCACGCGCGGCACGTCGACCGATGACCGCGACACGCTGAAAACAACGATTACAGCGCCTGACGTCGAGACGCTGAAACACCGCGTCGAGGCCGTCAAGGAACACATGGAGTCGTGGGCCGACGACCTCCGCGACGTCCAGCCCGAGACGAGCCGCCGCACGGGTGAGAACCAGTCCGAACTCGGGAAGGTGAAGCCATGAGCGCTCGCGGGAACGCCGCTGACGAGTGGCGCGCAGCAAGCCTGACGTCGGTCGGCGAGCTCGAGACCGCGACCACGTCGCTGGCCATCGCGAGGGCTCGGCGCAACCACGCGCTGGCCGAGGGGGCGAGTTACTCGTGACCGAACGCCGCCGTCGCGACCCCAGCGACCTGACGCCACGCGAAGCGAAAGAACGCTACCTACGGCGCCGCCGCACCGACTCGACCGAGAAGAGCGTCCAGGGCTTCCACGGCCGCCTGAAGCTGTTCGTCGAGTGGTGCGAGGCCGTCGGCATCACCCGCATCGGCGACCTCCAGCCCTACGACATCAACGAGTACTACGACATCCGCAGCGGCGACGTCGCCCCCAGCACCGTCGAGGGCGAGATGTACACCCTGAAGAAGTTCTGCGAGTTCCTGGAGCAACTCGGCGCCGTCGACGACGACCTCGCCGAGAAGGTTCCCATCCCGGACGTCCCCGAAGAGGCGCGGTCGAGCGACAAGAAACTCGACACCGACCAGGCGCTCGCGCTCATCAAGTTCCACCGCAACAACCCGGCGACGTTCGGCACTCGCGCCCACGTCTTCCTTGAACTCGCGTGGTTCACCGGCGCCCGCCAGGGCGGCATTCGCGCCCTCGACGTCCGCGACTTCGACGCCCAGCACGACTGCCTCGAATTCCGGCACCGACCGAGCACCGGCACGCCGCTGAAGAACAAACTCCACGGCGAGCGCGCCGTCGGCATCCCGAGACCCGCGACCCGCGCGGTCTCGCAGTACATCAACAAGCACCGCTACGACGTCCACGACGAGCACGGCCGCCAGCCGCTTCTCGCCAGCCGCTACGGCCGACCTACCGACAACACCGTTCGCGTCTGGAGTTACCTCGCTACGCTCCCCTGTACGGCCGGCACCTGCCCACACGGGAAAGACCGGCCGACCTGCGACTGGACGGAGCGCGACCAGGCGAGCAAGTGCCCATCGAGCCGCGCGCCCCACCACGTCCGCACCGGCTCGATTACGTGGCAACTCAACTGTGGCATCCCCATCGAAGTCGTCTCACAGCGCGTGAACGCCGGTGTCGGTGTCATCGAAGAGTACTACGACAAGCCCTCGACGGAGGAACTCTGGCGCCGACGCCGCCAGCAGATGGAACAGCGCCGCAACCACCTCGAAAACCTCGACCTCAACGATGACTGACGCCATCACACGCCCGGCCAGTACAGCACGCGAGAAGGTCTTGAGCCGCCGCGAATCACATTCGTGCCGGCCCACTTTTCCCGCATTTCCAACCGACGAGCGTTGGCTCTGGCTTTCAGAAGAGAGTGTCTTTCCGAACGTCAGCAGTTCGGAGCCGTGGCTAGCGGGCGTAGCAAATAACGGAAAAGCCGAGCGGAGATTGGTGCGTTAGCTGCCAGTCCCAATCGTGATTTCTTCCTGCGTCACGACTGTGCGCGACCCGCCGCTGCCGACTGCGGTTACTGTAATCGTAACGTCGGACTCGCTATCTGCTTCGACGCGTACTGTGCTTCCGACACTGTCGATTGTGTCGTTCAAATTGCCACTATCACCGACTGTGGCATTATTTGAAGTATCCCCCGAAACAGAGACATTCAGGCGCTCTGCGTTCCCCTCACTGATCCACGTCACACTCGCGTTGCCGTCGTTCGTCTGGCTGATGTCTGCGCCTGCCTGTACGTTCTCGCTGACCGAGTCGCCGAAGCCGAGGACGAAACTCGCGATGACCGCGGCGAGGATGACCGTAATCGCGACCATCAGGATGACCCCTATAACCGGTGATACGCCGCGTTCGTCGTCGTCGGGCATCTCGAACATAGTGATTTTCTTCATGGTGTTTGCTGCACGCGACCGGAACGGCTGCGACGGTGACCCGTCGCGCGTGGAACTGTCCCCCGTGCCGAATCCGTGCTTAGCGCCTCTAACGGCTCACCGTACTTAACTTCCATCGCCAAATGGCGCCGCGCTTACCAGTTCCGAGCGCCGTGTTAACGACTGCTTAACCGTGGTTTATCGACAGTTTCGCGGGGTCGAATCGGGTCGGTGTGGGTCGCTCGGACCTGCTGGGTGCTCCGAGAGCCGCCACGTAAAACGGCTTGACAAATCATGCGTGAACGGTTCGCGGACCGACGTAGTAAGGCGACCAGATGGCCTGCACGAACTGCGGCGACGGGGGAGACGTCGAGGGGTACACAGTCCGGTTCACGCAGGGCACCACCGAGCCGACGGAGATGGAGCTCGTGCTCTGTGCGACGTGCGCCGAGGAGTTCCGCACCGAGCCCGGCGTCGAACTGCAGTAGGTCGGCCGCGGCGCGGATTCCACAGGTTCATATCCCGGGCGCGCCGTTTTTCAGTCGATTACTGTGAGCGGGGAGCGCGCCACAGCGAACGTATCGAACACCGGACAGCAGCCGCACGTCGTGGTGGTCTGCGGGCTGCCGGGCGCGGGGAAGACGACCGTCGCGGAGCACGCGGCCGAACTGCTCGACGCGGAGCTGTTGCGGACCGACGTCGTCCGGACGGACCTGTTCCCGGACCCCGAGTACACGGACGCCGAGATGCGCGCGGTCTACGACGAACTGTTCGAGCGCGCGGCCGAAATCGTCCGCGGTGGGGATAGCGTCGTGCTCGACGGGACCTTCCAGCACCGCGACCTCCGAGACAGCGTCCAGAACACCGCGGACGACCTCGGGGTGCCGGCGACGCTCGTGAAAGTCGAGTGCGAGGAGGCCGTCGTCGAAGAGCGCATCCGTCAGCGGTCGGACGACGAGAGCGACGCGGACTTCGCCATCCACCAGCAGTACCGCGAGTCCTTCGACAGCATCGAACGCGAGCACGCCGTCGTGGACAACTCCGAGGGCCTAGACTCGACCCGTGAGCAGGTCGACGTGCTGTTCTGAACGACTGGGGAAGCAGTCGCGGCAGCCTTTTTTCCGCGCGGCGCGAACCCAAGCCCGTGACTGAGGAGGATTCGCCGGCCGACCCGTTGGCGTGGGAGACGACCAGCCGTCGCGTGGCCTACGAGTGCCCAGGATTCGAAATCGCCCACGAGGAAGTCCGGCTGCCGGACGGCACGGAGACGGACTTCGACTACCTCGTCGACGACCCCGCAGTCGTCCTGCTGGCGTTCACGCCCGACGGCGACGTCGTGCTCATCGAGGAGTGGCGGCAAGCCGTCGGCCGCGTGAATCGTGGGCTGCCGGCGGGCGGCGTCGAGAGCGAGGACTCCGGCCTCGCGGCGGCCGCCCACCGCGAACTCACCGAGGAAACCGGCTACGTGGCAGAGTCCGTCGAGAAGTTCGGGGAGTTCGAGCCGACCAACGGCGTCGCGGACGCCGTCCACCACTACTTCGTCGCGGAGGGCTGCCAGCCGACCGGCGAGCAGGACCTCGACTTCAACGAGTCCATTCGCGTGACGCTGACTCCCTACGACGACCTGCTCGAAGAAGTCCGAAGCGGGGAGATTCGGGACGGGCGCACCGCGCTCGGCGTGCTGAACTACGAACTGCGGTAGCCGGCCGCCGTCTTTATCGTGGCCGGCCGCGACGCCCTGGTATGGGCGTCATCGTCTACGAGGACCCCGAGGGCGGGGTCACGGACTGGCAGACCAGCGACTCGAATCTCGGGTTCAACGACGACACCGGCCACTGGCTCGTGACCAGCGAGGACGGCCGCACCGTCCGCCGCATCCCCCGCGAGCGCGTGTTCTACGTCGAGACCAGCGAGTAGCACAAAGAAACCCTTACGCGCCGCCGCTGGCTACCCACGAGTAATGAGAGAGGTCTTCGAGGTGACCGCGCAGGACGGCGCGGCCCGCATCGGCGAGTTGGAGGTCCCGCGAGCGGGCGTGACCGTGGAGACGCCGACGCTGATGCCGGTCGTCAACCCGAACCTGATAACCGTGGAACCGTCGCGGTTCCCGGACTTCGGCGCGGAGATGCTCATCACGAACTCCTACATCATCAACAACGACCCGGACCTCCACGAGCGCGCGCTCGACGAGGGCCTCCACGAGATGCTGGGCTTCGACGGCGCCATCATGACGGACTCGGGGAGTTTCCAGCTCGCCGAGTACGGCGAAATCGACACGACCACCGAGGAGATTCTGCAGTTCCAGCACGACGTCGGCAGCGACATCGGGACGCCCGTGGACATCCCGACGCCGCCGGACGCCAGCCGCGAGCAGGCCGAGGAGGAACTCGCGACTACCCAGGAGCGCCTCGAACTCGCGGAGACCGTCGACGTCGGCGACATGCTCGTGAACGCGCCCGTACAGGGCGCGACGTACACCGACCTCCGCGAGGAGGCCGCGCGTCACGCCTACGGCACGGACCTCGACCTGTTCCCCGTGGGTGCGGTCGTGCCGATGATGAACCAGTACCGCTACGACGACGTCGCGGAGACCGTCCTCGCGGCGAAGCGCGGACTCGGCCGGGACGCGCCAGTCCACTTGTTCGGCGCGGGCCACCCGATGATGTTCGCGCTCGCCGCAGCCCTGGGCTGCGACCTGCTGGACTCGGCGGCGTACGCCATCTACGCCCGCGACGACCGCTACCTCACCGTCCACGGCACCGAACACCTCGACAGCCTCCACTACTTCCCCTGCGAGTGCCCGGTCTGCACCGAGCACACGCCCGACGAGGTCGAGCGCATGGGCGACGCCGCCCGTGAGGAACTGCTCGCCGAACACAACCTCCACGTCTCCTTCGGCGAACTCCGGCGCGTCAAGCAGGCCATCAAATCCGGGAACCTGATGGAACTCGTGGAAGCCCGCGCACACGCCCACCCCCGTACTCTCGACGGGTTCCGCGCGCTCCTCGACCACAGCGAGCAACTCGAAGAGACGGACCCCGCGAGCAAGGACGCGTTCTTCTACACGTCCGCCGACAGCGCGCGCCGCCCTGAGGTCGTACGTCACCACCGTCGCCTCGAACGCCTCTCCCCGGAGGGCGACGTCCTCCTCACGGAGGGCTCGGGGAACGACCGCTTCGACGACTGGTGGAACGTCCTCCCGCCGTTCGGCCCCTACCCGCGCTCGCTGTCCACGACGTACCCGCTGACCGCCGAAACCCCCGACCGGATGGACCGCGCGGGCTACGAAGCCGCCGCCGACGGCGTCGCCGCGCTCGCCGGAGCGAACCCCGAGACGGAGTTCACGCTCGCGCACCGCGGCTGGCCGGACACCGCGCTCGACCGCGTGCCCGGCGACGTCGACACCGTGGACATCGCCGCGGACGACGAGTAGGAATTCTGCCGCCGTCGTAGTTTTATACCAGTCCGGGTGGAAGGGCGACAGTATGAATTCGCCGTCGGAGGCACCGGAGCCGACGGACCACGCTGGGGCACAGAGCGATGGGGGCGAACGACGCGACACAGCGACGCCTCCGTCAGACTGGTCCCGTCGATATCGGCTCGCGTGGGTCGCGGCGGGCCTCCTCCTGGCTGTCTCGTTCGCGTGGATACGCTACTCGGTCGGCGGTCCGCGAACGTCGCAAGTGTTCCAGGACGTCGTCGTCGCCGCGGGCGCTGTCGCGGCCGCACTCGCCGTCACCTACCTCGTCCGGCAACTGACGGGGCAGACGCGGCGCGGCTGGCAGTTCCTCGCGGTCGGCTTCTGGCTCGAGGCACTCGGCGAAGTCACGTGGCTGGCCTACAGCGTGCTCGCCGCCGACGTCCCGTTCCCCGGCCTCGCCGACGTCTTCTACCTCCCGGGGTACGTCTTCCTCGCGGCGGGCTTCGTCGTGCTCGCCGTCGACCCCCGGGACACCCGACCGCGCGTCCGCTTCACGCTCGACGGCCTCGTCATCGCGACAGCGCTCCTCACGCTCGGCTGGCACTTCAGCCTCGAACCGCTCATCGCGGCGAGCCCGCTCACCGCGCTCGCAACCTGGCTCAGCGTCGCCTACCCGGTTCTCGACATCGTCGTCGCGTCCATCGGCCTCGTCGTCGCGATGAACGCCCGCGGTCGCCGGCGGCTGTCGCTGCTCCTCGTCGCCGGCGGCGTGTTCGCGTGGGCGGTCGGGGACGTCGCGTTCATCGCACTCGAATTCGGGGACGGCTACGCCGCCGACGAACTCGGGCTGTTCTGGCTGCTCGGCGACCTCGCGGTCATGCTCGGCGCGCTCCACCCCGACGCCAGCGCGCCGCCGAAGGTGTGTGATGCGCGCCACTTCAAATTCCACTAGCTCGCCGTCCCGTACGTCCCGTTCCTCGCCACGATGGGCGTCGTCTCCTACCTCGGGTTCACGAACTCCTTGGACCGGGGTGACGTCCTGTTCGGCGCGCTCGTCGTCGTGTTCGTCGTCGCCCGTCAGGTGTACATCTCCCCTCGGCGACGAACTCGACGCCAGCGAGCGCTCGCTCGCGCGGCGCAACGAGGAACTCCTGCTCGTGAACCGCATTGTCCGCCACGACATCCGCAACGACATGGCCGTCGCGAACGGCTGGGCTGGCGAACTCCGCGAACACGTCGACGAGGCCGGCGAGCCGATGCTGGAGCGCGTCCTCCGCACCACCCAGCACACAATCGACCTCACGGAGACGCTCCGAGACTTCGTGGAGGCGCTCAAACCCGGGACGGAGGCCGACCTGGAGCCGACATTGCTCTCGGAGCACCTCCGCGAGACTATCGAGAGTTGCCGCGAAACGTACCCGCACGCCGCGTTCGAGGTCGGCGAGATTCCCGAAGTGCGCGTCGAGGCGAACGCGCTCCTCGGCACCGGCTTCCGGAACCTCCTCAACAACGCCGTCCAGCACAACGACACCGACGAACCCCGCGTCGACGTGTCGGCACAGACCACCGACGGCTCGGTTCGCGTCCGCATCGCGGACAACGGTCCGGGGCTCCCGGAGAAACGCAGGGAGGCCGTCTTCGGCCGCGCCGAGCGGGGGCTGAACAGCGGCGGGAGCGGCGTCGGGCTCTACCTCGTGGACACGCTGGTCCGCCAGTACGCCGGGGACGTCTGGGTCGAGGACGCGGAGCCGCGGGGTGCCGCGTTCGTGGTGGAGTTGAACCGCGTGGAGTGACTCTCGGGGGCCCGGCGAAAGGCAAGGCAATTGGGCGCGCGGCCCCGAACTGCGTGTATGACCGAGTACTTCGAAGTGCACGCGCGCGACGCCGCGGCGCGCGTGGGCGAACTCCGGCTCGCCGAGTCGGTGACGACGCCGACGCTCGCGGACGACGTCGTCGAGGACGCGGGCAGCGAGTGGGTCCAGCGACAGGACACGCCCGAGGGCGACGAGTCCGTGTTGACCGTGCTGCCGTACCGCGGCTTCCCGTCCGGCACAGCCGAGGAAGTCCAGGAGTCGTTCGCACCCGACTACCTCGACGTGGAGTTCCCGAGCGCGGCCGTCGTCTCCCCGCAGACCGCCGACGACTACGGCGCGGACGCGTACGTGCTCTCGGGAGCGCCCGGCACCGTCGGGCACGGCGCGGCGTTCCGGGAGGCCGTCGTCGACACGCGCGAGGCGATTCCCGACGACACCGCGCTCTACCTCTCCGGGGTGGCGACGCCGCGGAACGTCGCCGTGCTCGTGTACGCCGGCGTCGACCTCGTGGATGCCGACCGCGCCGTCGTTCGCGGAACGCAGGGCCGCTACCTCACTACCGAGGGCGCCTACGACCTCGAGGATTTGGACGAACTGCCGTGTTCGTGCCCGGCGTGCCAGCAGCCAGTGGAGGCGTTCGACCGCGAGGACTGCGTCGACCACAACGTCAACGCGCTGAAGGCCGAATTGGGCCGCGTTCGCCGCCGGATTCGGGACGGCCGCTTGCGCGACTACGTTGAAGGGCAGGCACGCCACGAGGCGTGGGTCACCGCGGCGTTCCGCGAGTTCGACCAGCAGTACGGCTACCTGGAGGAGCGCACGCCCGTCATGCGGGACTCGCTGTTGCTCTCGGCGACCGAGGACACGCTCCGCCGCGTCGAGATTCAGCGCTTCGCCGAGCGCGTCACCACGCGCTACCAGAAGCGCCTCGACGGCCATCCCCTCCTGCTGGTGCCGTGTTCGGCGAAGAAGCCGTATAGCGAGAGTCAGAGCCACCGCCAGTTCCAGGACGCCGCCAACTACCGCGCGCACATGGTCTCGATGACGTCGCCCATCGGTGTCGTCCCGCAGGAACTCGAACTCACCTACCCCGCCCAGCACTACGACAGCGTGGTGACGGGGCGGTGGAGCGAGGAGGAGAAGGACTTCGTCGCGCGCGTCCTGAAGCAGTATATCGACCGCACGGACTACCCGCGCGTCATCGCGCACGTCCCCGAGGAGGGCTACCGCGATATCTGCGAGCGCGTCGCCAGCCAGGTCGACGTGCCCTTCGAGTTCACGGTCGAGGACCACCCGACGACCGACGAGAGCCTCGGCGAGTTGAACGCGGCGCTCGCGGGCGAGCCCAAGATTTGGGTGGAGGAGCGCGAGAAGGCGACGCTGCGCGCGGTCGCCGACTACTTCATCGCGGACGGCGCGGGCGACGCGTTGTTCGACGATCTCACCGTGCAGGGCCGGTATCCGAAGCTGCAGGCGCTGGACGGCGATGGCGAGCAGTTGGCGGCGCTGGTCCCCCAGTATGGGACGCTGTCGTTCACGCTCGCCGGTGCGCGCAAGTGGGTCGATAGTGACGCGCCGACCAAGCGTGTGGAAATCGATGCGTTCGTCCCCGAGGGCAGCGTGCTCGCGCCCGGCGTCGTTGACGCTGACGACGACATTCGGGTCGGCGACGAGGTCGTCGTTGAGGGGCCCGAGGCGTTCGCCATCGGGCGCGCAGCGATGCCCGGGCCCGCGATGGCCGACGCGACGCGCGGGATGGCGGTCGACGTGCGGCACAGCGAGCGGACGTAGCGACGCGGGCGAAAGAGATACGCCCGTGGTATGTGAACCATTAACTATGCGGGTGCGCGAGATAATGTCCACGGGCGTACTCGCGGCGGCCGCCGACGACAGCGTCCGCGACGCAGTCGGGCAAATGCTCGATGAGGGCACGGGCAGCGTTGTCGTCGAAAAAGACGGCAACCCCGCAGGCATTCTCACGAAAGTCGACGTGATGCAGGCCGGCCACGAGCACGACCGGCCACTCAGCGAGATTCCCGTCTACGCGGCTGCGACCCGGCCCTTGATTACCGTTGAGCCGTCAGCGACCGTGAGCGCGGCGGCCGCGCGAATGTTCGACTACGGCATCCACCACCTCCCAGTCGCGGACGGCCTCGACCTCGTCGGCATTGTCACCGCCACGGACCTCCTTGAAGCGCAGGACGATTTGCTCGTGGAAGCCCGTGGGACCGACGAGCGCCGCGACGAGTGGGATTCCGGCTAACGCGAGTAGCTCCCTATCGGTGATAGTTGGCCGTGCGATTGTTATTCTTAAGCATGGATTATTGGGTATGGACGATTACTGGAACCGTCGGAGCGTCCTGTTCGGTCTCGGTACCTCTATCGGAGCAGTTGGTATGTTAGGCACTGATCAACTGCTTCGCCATCAACGACACAGCCATACTGATGATATTATCTCGATTCTTGGTATCAGCCATCAACCTCCCGAGGTTGACCCTGGGGGTACAGTAGACGCAAATGTTAGCTTTACAAACAGCTCGACCGAAACGTGGAATGTCTCCTTAGAATATACTGTCTCTGGACCATCTAACGCTGGTTTCATCGACCCACGGGCTGATGTGAAGACGGTTCTAAACCCAGGAGAAGCAATCGATCGGACATTTAGCATTGACGTTCCAGAAACTGCCGAACCAGGCCGGTACACTGGCACGGTTTCGATTACACGGGCCACAAATTCATTTGACGACAAACCGCCAGAGCGTATCGCCGAGAACGTCGTCCACAATTCGCTTACCGGTGATTTTGAAGTTCCGAGAGGCGAGTCGCCAACAGCACAGACACGCCAGCAGATGTCTTCGATGCTTGCGTTTCCTGCATCAACTTCTCATTCGTTGGATGCGACACGAGTAAATGCTGTTGCCGCTCCACAAGAACGGGTTGTTAATTCGCCCTCAATTGGTACGCTTAATCTTGACTCCGCTGTGAATCTTACTGGAGAAGTACTGGACCTTTTTATTGATACGATCTGGCATCCCGGTGCGTGGTATCACGGGAGTGCGAAAGGATTTGCACAGGCGTTCCATGATACGATTGAGTCGCTCGGAGAAACAGTTTCTACGGCAATTACCCTGCTCACGAACCCAAACAAGATTGTCCCAGTAATTGAGAAAGTCATTCGTGAGATTATCGCTCATCCGTGGCGCACGCTGGTTCCGTCTATTGAAAAAATACTCGCGGATTTAGAGCGGAAGATGAGATCTGATCTGCCGACTAGCTACGGTTCGAATCAGGCGAATGCGTTTGATTTCGGGTGGGGTACCGGATACCTACTCTTCTACTTGCTTCTAATGGCGGCGTCGACACTCGCATCGATGAAACTCGCAAATGCCGCTCGACAGCTCGTGATGAAATCGGATCTAATCGGTGACACCGCAACTGATCTGATTACGAACGGAATAGCAAGTGGCGGTGTCATGAGCATCATAGCCTCTCACGGGCGAAAACGCGTCTTGGACATCCTTGACCGCCTCTACGAGCCAAAAGTGATGTTTCAGGCTCGCGAGCTTGTTGGGCACGCGAACGACCGTCTTGGGAATGTCAACATCGGGGTTTCGAGCCATGATAAAGGCCGGTTTGCAGAGCTGGTTCAGGCGGTAAGTCTCACCCAGACTGTGCCGGAGCGAAGCCTCATCCCGGTTCATAAACTCACCCCTTCAGATCTTTCCGAAGGCGAGTATGTAGTAACGGGGCTTGATCTCCTAGATGAGAGAAAGCACCAGATCGGTGAATTCGACACACTCATCATTCGAGTGAGATCTGATAGCCCTGACCCAAGTGATGTTGAGATTGAAAAGGCGCTAGGCGTGACGACACAGGGGCCAGGCGGTAGAACAGTTGAGGAGGCTCGCGAAAAGCTTGAAGAGACGATTGAACGTGCAGCGAACAACGAAATTCAACTTCCGAGACGTGATCGTAACCAGCTAGATGATGAGTTCATATTGTCAAGGGATCATTTCCGAGATATCCAGGGTGACGACACAAAACTCGGGGTAGTGGGCCCAAAAGGTTCGAACTACCCACTACAATTACCATTCACCCGCGACCAATATAACGCCATCTGGGAATACCACAAACAGGTCGCTAATGTACTCAATCCAACCGAGACAAACAATTGACACCACTATTGGCCTGGCACGACGGAACGATGTACGAGCGAGTGGAGGCGCTCGCTTCAGTCGTCGGCGGGCGGCGCGTCGACGGGCCGATCGGGGTTGGCAGCGCTGGCTTCATCGGGCATCCCGAACTGGTGGTCGCCGGTGACTTCAACACTACCGCGGCGGACCGTCGCGTCGCCCGCGAGGTGGACGCGGACGGCTTCCACGAGCGCGTCGGCTTCGAGGGGCTGCCCGCGGTCTTTGACGTCTTGGACGGTCGCCGTCGGCGGCACGTCGAACGCGCGCTGTGTGAGAATCGGGCCCTGGTCGAGGTCCGTGGTGACGTAGTGGGCGGTGACGCCCGCGACGCGGACGCCCTCCTCGACGGCTTGGCGGTAGGCCTGTGCGCCGGGGAACGCGGGCAGCAGGCTCGGGTGGATGTTGATGATGCGGCCGGCGTATCGGAAGACGACGTCCGGGCTGAGGATGCGCATATACCGCGCGAGCACGACAAGGTCGACGTCGTACTCGTCGAGCAGGTCTAGCAGGCGCTCCTCGTCGGGGGTACCGGTGCCGTCGCCGACGTCGTAGAACGGGACGTCGTGCTCGCGTGCGACGGATTCGAGGTCGGGGTGGTTCCCGATGACCACTCGAATTTCGGCGTCGAAGTCGGCGTCGAGGAGCGCGCGCAGGCAGTGGTCTTCCTTGGTGACGAGGACCGCGACGCCTTCGTCGCGTTCGTCGGGGAAGCGTACGCGGACGTCGACGCCGAGTTGGTCGCCGATGTCGGCGAGGCGTTCACGGAACGCCGCGCGCGTCGTCGCGTCGCCCGCGAGGTCGGCGGGCTCGGCTTCGTCCTCGGCCTCCCAGCGGTCGTCGGCGTCGTCGATAGGGCTGGTGTCGGCGAGCAGCGTCATGCGGAAGACGCCGTCGCGGACGGTCTGCTCGATGTCCTCGATGTTGACCCCGTGTTCGAACAGCAGTCCAGTGACTTCGGCGACGATTCCCGTGCGGTCGGCTCCGACGACCGTGATTTCGGTCAGATCGTTCGTCGTCGCTGCTGTCTCTGGATTGCCGTTCGGCTTCGGCATACACCCACCCAGGGCGTCGTCGGACATAAGCGGCGTCCTTCGCGCAGGAATCGGCGCAGCCGACAATAGACACGTTCGTGTATCTTCGTGCGCTTCCAAAAGAGTCTTTGACCACGAACGCACACATCAGCGCGATGACCGCCTACACCGCGACGGTGACGGTCCGACTCAAGCACGGGGTCCTCGACCCGGAGGCCGAGACCACCCAGAAAGCCCTCGAACGCCTCGGCTTCGAGCTCGGGGACCTGCGGTCGGCGGACCGCTTCGAGATCGACCTAGACGCCGCTGACAGCGACGAAGCGGCCGCCCGCGCGGGCGAGATGGCCGACCGCCTGCTCGCGAACCCCACAATTCACGACTACGACGTAACCGTCGAAGCAGCAGAATGACGGTTTCCGTTATCCGCTTCGGCGGCTCGAACTGCGACCGGGACGCCGTCCGCGCGCTCGCCGCGCTCGACGTCGACGCCGAAATAGTCTGGCACGAGGACGACCTCCCCGCCGACACCACGGGCGTCGTCCTCCCCGGCGGCTTCTCGTACGGCGACTACCTCCGCGCCGGCGCGATGGCCGCCCACTCCCCGATTATGGACGAGGTACGCGACCTCGCCGACGACGGCGTGCCCGTCCTCGGCGTCTGCAACGGCGCGCAAATCGGCTGCGAGTCGAAACTCACGCCGGGCGCGTTCACGACGAACGCGAGCGCACGCTTCCAGTGCGAGCACGTCAACGTCCGCGTGGAGAACGCCGACACGCCGTTCACGGCCGCCTACGACCAGGGCGACGTGCTCACGCTCCCAATCGCGCACGGCGAAGGGCGCTTCGAAATCGACGAGGAGCGCTACGACGACCTCGTCAGCGAGAACCGGGTGCTCTTCCGCTACTGCGACGAAAACGGCGACGTCACCGACGCCGCGAACCCGAACGGCTCCACGGGCGCGGTCGCAGGTGTCCTTGGCGAGCGCGAATCCGTCGCGGTACTGATGCCCCATCCCGAGCGCGCGACGCTCCCCGAACTCGGCCTCACGGACGGACAGGGCGTCCTCGACGCGTTCGCGTAACACGGTCGCGCGGCGAACGTATTTCTCCTCGGAGGCCCACTCGGTGCGTATGAACGGTGTGGGCACTGCCGAACGAATTTATACTGCGCCGGATGCCGGCGTCGAGATGGTCGAACGCAGCGACGTCGAAGCCGTCGCCGGACGAGGCCTCCGCGGCGACCGCTACTTCAGCGACATCAAAACGGGGACGTTCGTCACGTGGGACGCAGACGAGGACCGAAAGGACGGCTACGATTTGACGCTCATCGAGGCGGAAGCCGTCGAGGCAATCGAGCGCGAGGCGGGCATCGAACTCGCGCCCGGCGAGCACCGCCGGAACGTCGTCACGCGCGACGTCGCACTCAACCACCTCGTCGGCACGCGGTTCCGCGTCGGCAGCGTCGTCTGCCGGGGCCACCGGCTGTGTGAACCCTGCGGGTACCTGCAAGACCTGCTCGGAGAAGACGTCCTCGACGCACTCGCCCACCGCGGCGGCCTCCGGGCCGACGTCCTCGAAACGGGCGTGATTCGCCCTGGCGACACGGTCGAGCCACTAGACTGAACTGGGAGCGAGGTCCGCGCTACTCGGCGAGCGGGAGGTTGTAGCTCGTCTCGCGCTCGACGACCGCGTCCCACGTCGCCTCGCACTCGCAGGACACTTCCGAGAACACGGAGGGGTCCTGTCGGAGGTCGAAGTCCTTGATTGCTTCCTGCACAAGGTCGTCGCACTCGCCGCAGTTGTGCGGCCCGCGGTCGCTGCCGTGGCCGACGGGGTCGGAGACGACGATGGCGTCCGCGTCCGCCGTGGATTCCAGCACCTCGGCGACCGACCAGAGCCACGGCGGCCGGTAGCCGCCGCGGAAGTGCAGTTGGTCGACCATCGTGTACCGCTGGACGTTCGTCGGATTCATCGACACGGTGTGACAACCCTCGACGTCCGCGCACTCGCGCACGGACTTTTTCATGTCCTCGACGGCCTCGGACTCGGAGAGGAACGGCGGCTTCATCAGCAGGTACGCCTTCACGCCGGCGTTCGCTTTTCGGGCCTCCGCGCACGCGGCCTCGAAGTCGCTGAAGTCGAAGTACTTGTTCACGCAGTCGTGGCGCACGCGGTCCGTTGCGGTCTCTAGGCCGACGGCGACGTCCGTCTTCAGGCCGACTTCGGTGAAGTCCTCGATTTTCGATTGGTCGACGAAGTCCGGGAGGCTCTCGACGACGATGCGCTCGCGGTCCGCGAACGTCTCGGCGATGGCCTGCCGCGTCTCGGCGGGCACCTCGCGCTCGTCGAGGAACGACCCGCTCGTGTAGATTTTTATCAGGCCGCTTTCCTCGTCGGCTTCTTCCTGTTCGTGTTCGAGGCAGGCGTCGACCTGCGTCATCAGGTCCTCGTGGGCGACCGTCCCGCCCTCCACGGACTCGGCGACGTACCCGCACATCGTACAGCCACCGGCGCGCGCCCACCGACACCCACCGGTGTTGAGGATGATGGTGAGGCTCTGGTAGACGCCGTCCGGCGTGTTGTCCTCGTCCAGCCAGACGCGCGTCGGTTCGTCGGGCGCGTAGTCTTTCGCGCCCTTCTCGTCGCGCAGCTCCCGCATCACCTTGTTGTGGGCGTCCATCCCACGCCCCTGCTCGTAGACCTCCGCGCTCGGCTCGCTCATGGCTAGTTGGTGTCGTCGCGGGCGTAAAGCGGCTTCGTCTGGTCGTTCGCCCGCGCGCCGAGAACGGACGGTTTCACCGTCGAATCGCTAGGTTCCGAGAATTAGAGGCCGAGACGACGACACCACGACACCAGCCGCGCGACCGTTGCCGCGCGCTGTTCCTCGTCGTCTTCGTCGTTGTCGGGCACTGTGACGCCGATTTGCGAACTCTGACCGACTGTCGCGTCGATGACTGTTGCGTGCTTCAGCATCTGTCCCCATGTTATGGCTTCGCGCGGATGAACTTCGTGGTCGCAGCGGGTGTCGACCGCGGTCAGTTCGTCCGGATCCACCAGCCGACCGCGCCGACTGCTGCACCCAGGAGATTCGCGACGGCGTCGAGGAGGCTCGCGGTCCGCCCGACCGTCGGCTGGACGACCTCGATGCCGACGCCGAGCAGCGCCGCGGCGAGCACGATAGAGACGAGTACCCGACCCGTCTCGGCTTGCCGTGCACCCGCTAGCGAGAACGCAATCACCGCGTAGCCGCCGGCGTGGAGGAGTTTGTCCATACCCGCGGACAGCCCGCCAGTTGTCGAGCCGGGCGCGAGCGACCCCGCGAGCACGGCTGCTATCGAGACCACCGCGAGGACGCGCCAGCGTTTTGGCGTCACTCCTCGAACGCGGCGAGTGCGTCGGCCAGTGGCGGCGCGTCGAACCACTCGTGGCCCGTGTAGCGATTCGCGCCCGCGGCGTACATGTCCGCGGTCGCCTGCACGAGGTCTGCGGGGAGCGGGTCCGGGGACTCCTCGCAGAGTTCGCGCCAGTCCGCGACGCCGCGCTCGTCAGCCTCTTTCTTGGCCGTGCTGACGGCGTCGACCCAGACGGGGTCGGTGCGCTTGTAGTACTGCCGCACGACCTCCTTCGAGACTTCCCGGCCCTCGTACGCGAAGCGGTTCTCGTCGAACGTCCCCGCGACGTCCGCGACCTGCACCTCGCCGTCCACGTAGAGGCACTCGATTTTGCCGTCCTCGTGCGTGAATCCGGCTTCCTCGGCGCGCTCGGTGACGACCTCGTTCACGCGGCGCGCCAACCCCTCCAGTTCCTCGATGCTCGCGCGGCCCGCGATGGCGTCGGCCTCCTCGCGGGAGAGGTAGCGGTCCTGTTCCTCGTACTTCGTGGAGAACTCCACGACCGGCTCGGGGAGGTCGATTGGCTCGTCGGGCCACTCGTCGTAGTCGAGGTCGAACTCGTGGGGCTCCCGGCGCTTGCGGAGGCTCGATCCGACGGGCACGCTGTTCCGGAAGACGACTTCCAGCGGCACGAGGTAGTTGCCGTCCGCGGCGGTGTGGTACGCGCCGTAGTCGTACCCACCGTGGATGTTCTCGGTGGTTCCCTCGGCGTCGTGGCCCTCGAAGGGGAGGTCGGGGACCTGCGTGAGGGCGATTTCCATCTCCGTCGGCGGTTCGTCGGCGTCCGCCAGCGGGACGGTCTCGCCGTCGCTGTCCCGGACTCCTACGTAGTGCGTGGGGACGCCCTCGGTTTCGAGGAGTTCGAAGTTGAACGCGCCCATCGTGGCGAGGCTCGCGCCCTTTCCCGGAATCAGGTCGGGCATCTCCCCCCAGTCGAACACCGAGTAGCGGTCGCTGAAGTCGAAGACGCCCCGGCCCAGCGCGTCCCGGGTCGCCGCCTCCTCGACGCGGAGGGTTTTGACGCTCGTCATGGCTGTACGCGCGGCGGCGACCACCATGAATCTTTCACTCTCGTGCCCACAACCCCAGTGCTTCGCGTGGAGTTGTTCACGTTCGCGCATTCAATCGAAGGGGTGGCCGCTGTGGCAGGCTTTTTGGCGGTGGCCGCGGTGGATTCGAACATGTCCGACGCCGCCAGCGAGTTCGACTTCGACGTGGTCCCCGAGACCGACCAGTCGTTCGAGAACGCGCTGGCGAACGCCCGCGACGGCCGCCGGCTCTCCATCGCGGACGGCATCGAACTCATCACCACCGGCACCGACACCAAGGGCATCGACCCGCAACGGAAGGAACTCGTCCTCGAAGCCGCCGACCGCCGCCGCGCCGAAGTCGTCGGCGACGAGGTGACGTTCGTCGCGAACGTCAACAACAACGTCACCACGGCCTGCAACACGGGCTGTCTGTTCTGCAACTTCAAGGACACCGCCCACAACTTCGAAGTCGACGAACCCGACGACCACGCCGGCTTCACGAAGACGCCCCAAGAGTCCCACGACGTCGTGGCTGACGCCGTCGAGCGCGGCGTCTACGAGGTCACCTCAGTCTCGGGCCTCCACCCGGCGTTCGGCCTGAACGACGACCACCGCGACGCCCTTGACCCCGAGAATCCCGAGCACAACTACAAGCCACCCGAGCGCTACACCACGGACCCGCACACGTACGTCGAGCAAATCGCGGCGATGAGCGACGCCGGCGCGCACGTCCACTCGATGACCCCCGAGGAAGCCCACCACGCCCAGCGCGGCGTCGACTGGGACTATCGCCACGTCTATAGTGAACTCGCCGACGCCGGCCTCGACACCGTGCCGGGAACCGCGGCCGAGATCCTCGTCGACGAAGTGCGGGACGTCATCTGCCCCGGGAAAATCGACACCGGCGAGTGGGTCGCCGCGATGGAAGCCGCCGCCGACGTCGGCCTCCCGATGACATCCACGATGATGTACGGCCACGTCGAGAACGAGGCCCACCGCGTCCACCACCTCGACGTCATTCGGGACCTCCAGGACCGCACCGGCAACATCACCGAGTTCGTCCCGCTCTCGTTCATCCACCAGGAAACGCCGCTGTACGACCGCGGCGTCGTCGAGACCGGCGCCAGCGACGCCGAGGACGAACTCCTCGTCGCCGTTGCCCGCCTCTACCTGGACAACATAGAACACATCCAGTCGTCGTGGGTGAAGTTCGGGAACGCGAAGGGACTGAAACTCTTGAACTGCGGTGCCGACGACTTCATGGGCACCATCCTCAGCGAGGAGATTACGAAGCGGGCGGGCGGCCAGCACGGCGAGTTCCGCTCGGTCGCCGACTACGCGGACATGATTTCGGCCATCGGCCGCACGCCCGTCGAGCGCTCTACGGACTACACCGAGCGCCGCGTCCTCAACCCCGACGCCGACACGCTCGGCCCACAACTCGGCCCGCAAGCGGATGGCACGCCGCTCGTTCCCGACCGCGACACCGACGGCTCGCGCGGCACCGCGAGCGCCGACGACTGATGGGAGGAAACCAGCCGTGATGGCGACGACCCACGCCACGATGGGCGTGCTGCTCGCGACACCGCTGTTCTGGGTCGCGCCCGAGTTCGCCGTGCCCGCCGCGCTCGCCGCGATGGCCGGCGGCGTCTTCCCGGACCTCGACTTGGGCGTGCTTGAACACCGGAAGACGCTGCACTACCCTGAGCACTACTGGCCGCTGGCCGCCGCTGCGTTCGGTATCGCCGTCGGCGCGCCGTCGACGCTCACGGTCGCCGCCGCGTTCTTCGTGCTGTCGGCGGCCGTCCACTCCGTTACTGACGCGTTCGGCGGTGGGCTCGGCGCGCGCCCGTGGGCGAACGACGACCAGCGCGGCGTCTACTCGCACACCCGCCGCCGGTGGATTCGCCCGCGGCGCTGGATTCGCTACGACGGCGCGCCCGAGGACTTGCTCGCTGTCGTCGTGCTATCGATTCCGGGGCTCGCGCTGTACGACGGGCTCGTGCGTCGACTCACGGTCGCGATGCTCGCGGTGTCGGTCGTCTACACGTTCGCCCGCAAGCGCCTCCCCGACCTGCTGGACTAGTCGACGCTCCCGGTCTCCTCGGGTTTCGTCGTGAGCACTTGCGCCGTCCGCGACCCCGTACGGTAGACGGTGACGCCGACGCACCCGAGGGCGATGGCGCGCCGGTACGCGTCCGCGACGTCCCCGCGGGTGGCGTCGTGGGCGACGTTGATGGTCTTCGAGACCGCGCCGTCCACGTGCGCCTGGAACGCCGCCTGCACCCGCACGTGGGCTTCCATCGGGAGTTCGCGCGCCGTCGGAAACAACTCCAGAATCTCGTCGGGCACCGGCAGCGACTGCGCGCCCTCGAACTCCCCCGCCTGCAGGAGGCGCTTCGCTTCTCCCTCGACGGCGTCGACGTCGACGTTGTTGGCCTCCAGCACGCGCAGGAAGTAGTCGTCGAACTCCACGAGCGGCTCGGCGCCCTGCACGTCCCGGCCGACGTTCTTGAAGTAGACGACCTCGTAGATGGGCTCACAACCCCCGGAGGTGTTCGCTATCATCGACGTCGTGCCCGTCGGCGCGACGCTCGTCACGCCGTGGTTCCGAATCGGGTAGCCGTCCGCCCACGCTTCGGGGTCCTCGCCCGTGTGCTGGCGGAACCACTCCGGATACGCCGTCGGATTCGCGTACTTCGACTCGTCCCACTTCGGGAACCTCCCGCGCTCGGCGGCGAGTTCGCGGCTCGTCTCTGTCGCGACGTGGTCGATGCGCGCCATCACCTGATCGGCGATTTCGACGCTCTCGTCGCTGCCGTAGCGCACGCCCAACTGGACGAGCAATTCTGCGAATCCCATCACGCCCAGTCCGACTTTCCGCATCTCCGAGACCGTCTCCTCGATTTCGGGCAGCGGGAACTCGCTCTCCGTCACCACGTCGTCCAGGAAGCGCGTCCCCCAGCGCGTCACGCGGTCCAATCGCTCCGTGTCCAGTGCTTCGTCGAGGAACGCGTCCACCTGGGCTTCGAGGTCGCCGTCGTGCTCGAACTCCTCGTACAGTGGCGCGTCGTCGGCTGCCATCAGCGAGAGGTTCACGTGCCCGAGGTTGCACGCCTCGAAGTCCTCGAGGGGCTGCTCGCCACAGGGGTTCGTCGCCTCGATGCGATGCTCGGGGTGCTCGTCAACGTCGAAGGAGTGCTCGCGATTCGCGCGCTCAACCGCGAACACGCCCGGTTCGCCGTTCCGCCACGCGCCGTCGACGAGTAGCCGCCAGACGAACTCTGCGGGCAGTGCCATCGGTTCGCCGACCTCCACGAGGTCGCCGCGGAACTCGTCGACGCCCGCGACGCTGTCTCCGTAGTCCCGCCAGAAGTTCTCCGGGACGGCTCGCGGGTCGGCGTCCGCGTGGCTCGCATTGTAGAACTGCGCGGTCGACTCCGTCACCTCATGAGTATCGCCCGTCCGTGGGTTCGTGAGTTCGTACGCCTCGCCCGCGTCCAGCGCGTCGAGGAAGTCGTCGGTGACCGCCACGGAGACGTTGAAGTTCTCCAGCTCGCCCTCCTCGCGCTTCGCCACGCAGAACCGCCCGACGTCCGGGTGGTCGACGCGCAGCACGCCCATCTGTGCCCCCCGTCGCTTACCGCCAGCTTTCACCGTCTCGCACATCTGGTCGTAGACGCGCATGAACGACACCGGCCCGGACGCCACGCCGCCCGTCTCCGCGACGACGTCGCCCCGCGGCCGCAAGTCTGAGAACGCGTACCCGACGCCACCGCCGGACTGGAACACGCGAGCCGCCCGCCGCACCGTCTCAAAGATGTCGTCCAGGTCGTCTTCTGGCGACATCACGAAGCACGCCGATAGCTGGCCCAGCGGCCCGCCCGCGTTCATCAGCGTCGGCGAGTTCGGCACGAACTCCAGGCCAGTCATCAACTCGTAGAACCGGTCGCTCCACAGCTCTTGGTCGGCCTCGGGATTGGCGACGGCGTCGGCGACGCGCTCAAACAGTTCCGCGGGCGTCTCGACGACCTCGCCGGTTTCGTCGCGGAGCAGGTACCGCGCCGGCAGAATGTGCTCGACAGCGTTGTCGGTGAGTCGCTCTTCGACCGTATCGCCGCGCACGCGCTTCCGGGGGAGCGTGACGTCCTCAGTCATGAGACTAACCGCGTTACCCGAATTTCGACGCCCGCGCGGTTAGTGTTGGGGGCCGGACGCGTCCAGCGGTTCGCCCGACAGCACCGCCTGATACCGCTCGCCGGATTCGATGGCGCGGCCGATGCGATCGCTCACCCACTCGTTCTCGACACCCTCGTTGGGGAGGAAGTGCTCGTAGACCGGGAGGCGCTCGCGGAGCGGGACGCCGCCGTGGTCGGCGATGTCCTCCAGTTCGCGCAGCGCCGGCCACGCGTAGTCGGGGTTGATGTGATCTTTCGTCACTGGGGAGACGCCACCCAAGTCCTCGACGCCGCAATCGAGGAGGGCGCGGGCGTCGGCAAGGTTCGGCGGTACTTGTACCGCCACGTCCTCGGGCAGCACCGCGCGCGCCATCGCCACCACGCGCCGCATCGTCTCGCGGCTCGGTGGGTCCTCGGTCCAGCGCTCGTTCGGGCTGACCGGCTGGACGATGACCTCCTGGACGTGCCCGTAGCGCTTGTGGAGCGCGCGAATCGCGAGCAGGCTGTCCGCGCGGTCGCTCCAGTCTTCGCCAACGCCGACGAGGATACCCGTCGTGAACGGGACGCCGAGGTCGCCCGCGACCTCGATGGTGTGTAGGCGCTGGCCGGGGTTCTTCGCGCGTGGGCCGCCGTGGGCCTGCACGTCCGCCGTCGTCTCCAGCATCACGCCCATTGACGCGTTTACGTCCGCGACGTGGCTCATCTGCTCGCGCGTCTGGTCGCCCGGATTCGCGTGCGGCAGCAGTCCCTCCTCTAGGGCGATTTCGCAGGCGCGCCGGAGGTAGTCGTGGATGGAGTCGAACCCCCACTCTGTGAGTTGGTCGTGGACGGCGGTGTAGCGGTCGTCGGGGTCGTCCCCGAACGTGAACAGCGCCTCCGTGCAGCCCGCTGCCGCGCCATTCCGGCACGTCTCCCGGACGGCCTCGGGGCTCATCAGTTCCGCTTCGCCGGGAGGGTCGTAGTAGGTGCAGTACGTGCACGTGTACCGGCACGCGGTCGTCAGCGGCACGAAGACGTTGCGCGCGAACGTCAACTCCTCGGCGGGTTCGACGTCCCCGGGGCGGACTGCGAGCGCGGCCTCCCGGTCGGCGTCCCGAATCTCGACGTCGACGCCGTACTCGTCAGTACCGGGAATCGAACTCACGGCTGCATCTCCTCCTCGACGTCTGGCTCTCGGCTGCGGTACGCGTCGAGATTACGCGCGACAAACGTCGCGTATCCCGCCAGCGACGCCCCCGCCACCACAACAAGTTCCACGAGTCTGCCTGCAGTCGCGGAGAGGAGGAGTTGGCTGCCAGCGTAGCCGACGACGCCACCGACCGCCGCCGCCAGCAGCGCGTCCGCGGCGAGACCAATAGCGGGCCGCTCACGGAGCGCGGCCGTCCGGCCGTGGCTCCCCAGCGGCGTGTACGCGTCCGCAAGCGCTAGCATCGGCGGCAGCACCGCGCCGACGGCCGTCGGCGACGCCACCCATGACGGCACGCCGAATTCGGCCAACGCCGCCAGCACCCCCTGGAACAGCGCCGCCGCCAGCACTGCCAGCCCGAGCAGCGCCGCGACCGCCCGCGCGAGTTGCAACGGCTGCATACCCGTGCGGTCGGCTGGCCGTCGTTTAGGCGTTTGGTTCCCCAGCCCCGTTCAGTCCCGGACGACCTCGGGCGTGCCGTCCACGACGGCGACCCGGAAGCCAGCGTCGCGGAGCCAGCCGGCGGCCCCACGATTGCCGTGAACGAGTACGTCGAGCAGGTCGGCTGGCTCGTCGACGTCGACGGCGAGCCGGAACGAGTCAACCGTTTCGACGGACGCCCCCACCGCATCGGCGGCGGCGAGGTGGTCGAGAAACGAGGTGCCGTGGTAGTCCACGCCGAATTCGGGGTGGCGGACGACGAGTGCGTTCGTCCCGCCACCACGACCCGGCGCGACGACTACGTCGGCGTCGGCGTCGTACAGCCGCTGGATGGCCTCGGGTGTTGCGAGAGCGAGGTCCGCCATCACGACCGCAGTCGGAAGTTCGTCGGCGAGTGCGTCGTTCACCGCGACCGAGAGCGACCGGTCGTCGACCGCTACTGGCGCGTCCACGTCGGCTTCGAGTGGAGCGGTCGCCAGCACGGTCGGCGTGCCGCCCGCTCGACGAATCGCGTCGAGAACGTCGGCCAGCATCGACGCAGCGAACGCTCGCCGTTCGTCGTCCGAAAGAAGCGAAGAGAGGCGCGTGTTCGGGTTCGTCGGGTCGAACGGGACGAGGGTTCGCATCCCTCAGCCGAGTTTGTCGTAGCTGTCCCGCTGCTGGAGGTACCAGTAGACGCCCCCAGCCAGCAACAGCAGGACGACCAGCGCCGCCCCAACCATGATGATGAGGTCGGTGCGCTCGGCGGAGGACGCCGCGCTGTTCGCGGCGGACTCGGCCTGCTCGGCGTTGCTAACGGCCTGCTCGAAGTTGCCACCGTTGTAGAACTCGATGGCGTCCTGGAGGTCGCTCTTCGCACCGCCGACGCTCGCGCCAGCGTTCTCGGCCTGCTGGATGGCGGCCTCGGCGTCACTGATAGCGGTGCGTGCATCCTGGCTCGCAGTCGTGTACGGCCGCGTGCTGTACGTCTCCAGCGTGTTGCTGGCACCGCCGGGCTGGGCCTGGACGAATTCGGCGTACGTAATCGTCTGCGCGGGGTCGTAGCTCCACGACCACGCGTTCGACGACGGCACCGTGCCGACGATGGTGACTTCGGCGCGCACCGCACCGCTGGACGCCGCGAAGTCGTAGCTCACCGACTGCCCCGTGAGCGTCGCCTCGTCGATCTGGTTGCCCGCGTTGTCGAACGTGACGATCTGCCACGTGACGTCGGTCAGGTCCGTCTCCGCCTGGAGCGTCCACTCCTCGTAGCTCTCGAAGGGGTCGGCGACGGTGAACGTCGTCTCCTGTTGTGCGCCAGCCTGCACGCTACCCGGCGCGTCGCCGCTAATCGAGACAGCAGCTGCTGGGACCGCGGCGACCGCGAGGAGGACGACGAGAGCGACCGCTAGCTTAGAACAGCGGTTCAAGTTCATCGTCGTCGTCTTCGACCAATTCCTCCAAGTTCTCTTCGCTTTCCTCGCGGATGTCGTCGATGTTGTCCTGGGCTTCGATGGCGACTTCCTGCAGCTCCTTGATGCGCGGGACGTTGTTCACGCCCGACAGCAGGACGACTGACGCGACCTGCTGGGAGTTCGGCACGGGGTAGTCGCCGCCGCGGACCTCCATCGAACCGGTCTGCTCTTCGAGCCACTTGCGGCCGCGCTCGATGCCTTTCCGGTTGAGGTACTTCGGCGGGCCGGCGGTGACCAGCAGCGCGCGCTCGGTGCCCTCGATTTCACACGGGAGCGTGAGTCGGCCGAGCGCCGCCTTCCGGACGAGGCTCGTGATGCGGTTCGTCGTCGAGGCGGAGTCCTCGACGGCGTTGTCGTCGCTGCCGGTGAACCGCGACAGCAGGCCGCTGCCGGAGTCGTCGTTGTCGACGCCCTCGGAGGCGTACCCGACCGTGGAGACGCCGCCGCCAGCGAGCGTGTTGATGATTTCGCTGGAGTCGACGACGCTCTCGGCGACATCGCCGCCCTGCTCAACTTCGCCGGCGCCGAAGAGGATGCCAAAGCGGGTGACGATCTCCTCGTTGATTTCGTCGTAGCCGCCCTGCATCGACTCGCCGGACTTGCGCCACGCGTCGTTGTCGAACACGAGGAGGTTGTCCACCTCGCGCACGAACGTCTGGAACGACCGCGCGGCGTTCAGCGTGTAGATGCCGCCCTCGTCGCTGCCGGGCAGCACGCCGAGTCCGTAGACGGGTTCGGTGTAGATGCGCTTGAGGTGTTTGGCGATGACCGGGGAGCCGCCGGAGCCCGTTCCGCCGCCAAGCCCGGAGATGACGAGGAACGCGTCGACCTCGTGGACCGGGATAGAGTCAATTGCACCCTGCACCTCGTCGATGTCCTCTTCGGCGATTTCCGCGCCGAGTTCGTTGTCGGCGCCGACGCCGTGTCCCTTCACGCGGGACTGTCCGATGAGGACGCGATTCTCCTGTGGAACGTGCTCCAAGCCCATGAGGTCGGCTTTAGCGGTGTTGACGGCAATCGCGGCACGCACGATGTTGGAATCGTGCCGCTTGTCGTACTCGAGGAACTTGTCGAGTATTTTACCGCCCGCCTGGCCGAACCCGATCATTGCCAGTTTCATACGGAACCCTTTGCACAATTAGAGTAGAAACGAGGGTATAAGGCTTTTGCAGACACGTGTCCGACGGTTCAGCGGAGAAACTGGTTTTCGCCAGACGGGGCGCAGTCTGGGACTCTCCGCTGGGGACGCTCCGGGCCGGACCCCTCGGGATGTTTAAGTTTGACGGCTACCCTCTACGCGCTGACGTGTTCCGCGCCGCCCTCCAGGAACTCAGCCAGCGTCGTCAACTCGGATTCGTCCACGCCGAACGCGTCGACGTCGTTGTCCTCAACCGTGTTGTCGAACTTCAGCGACCGATACTGGTCAGTGCCGAACGGCACGAACGGCAACGGGTCCGCCAGCCGCATCCCGATGCCCGCCAGCGGCATCGGTACCGGGAGAATCCGGACGGACTTCCCCTCCGAGCGGTAGACCAGCCGCGTCACGTCCCCGAGCGTCAACTCCTCGGGGCCGCCGAGCTCGTACGTCTCCCCCCAGTGGGACTCGTCCTCGACCGCGTCCGCGAGCATCCCCACGAGGTCGCCGACCCAGATGGGCTGGAACCGCGTCTTGCCGCCGCCCGGCAAGCCCGTGACGTACGGCGTCGTCAACTGCTTCGTGAACGAGACGAACTCCCCACCCTCGCCGAACACGACCGACGGCCGCACGATGGTGTACTCGAGGTCGGAACTCCGCACGACCTCCTCGGCGCGGCCCTTCGAGCGGATGTACGCCGTCGACCCGTCCGGGTCCGCACCCAGCGCGGACAACTGGAGCACGTACTCCACGCCGGCCTCCTCGGCGGCCTCGACGACGTTCTCGGTGCCGCCGAGGTGCACCTCGAAGTGGCGGTCGTCGCCCCCGCTGGGCTTGAACAGCGGCGACAGCGCCACCAGGTTCACGACCGCGTCGTGCCCGTCGACGGCCGACCGGATGGAATCGTAGGCCGTCACGTCGCCGACCACCGTCTCCACGGAGTCGGGCAGGGCCGCCTCCTCCGGGTGCCGCGAGAGCGCAGTCACCTCGTGGCCTCGCTCGTCGAGTTCCCGGCACAGATGCGTCCCGATGAATCCCGTTCCGCCAGTGACCAGCACGTCCATATCACCGAGAACGGCCGCCAACTCCCTAAAACTATGCCCGCACCAGGGGGTAATATACCGGCGTTAACGGCCGGGTTCGTGAACCAACCGAACTGGAACCCGAAGCCGTTAGTACGTCCGTCGCCGTCCTTCCGGCATGCTCGTCACGCTGGAGGGCATCGACGGAAGCGGCAAGACCACGGTCTGGGAAGCCCTACGGGACGCCCGCGGCGACGGCTACACGTTCACTCGCGAACCCACCGACTCGTGGTACGGCGACGCCGTCCGGCGGTCCATCGGCGAAGACGACGCCGACCCGGTCGCCGAACTATTCCTCTACACCGCCGACCACGCCGACCACCTCTCGCGGGTCATCGAGCCCGCGCTCGACCGCGGCGACGTCGTGATTTCGGACCGGTACTCGGACTCCCGGTACGCCTACCAGGGCGTCGCCCTCGACGGCGTCGTCGACCGCCCGATGGAGTACGTCCGCGGCATGCACCAGCCGTGGACGCGCCCGCCTGACCTCACGCTGTTCTTCGACGTCGACCCCGAGACCGGCGCTGCGCGCGCCGGCGCGACGAACAAATTCGAACAGGTGGAGTTCCTCAGTCGCGTCCGCGAGAACTACGAACAACTGGCCGAGTACGAACCCGAGCGGTTCGTCCGCATCGACGCCACCCAGTCCCCCGAGGAAGTCCTGGCGGACGCCGAGGACGTCCTCGACCGCGTGCTCGCCGCCGAGTAACGATGCCCCGCGACGACCGCGGCGACGGGGGCGACCACATCGGCCGTGCCGACGACAGCGAGCGCGACGACGGCGGCCTCTCCCTGAAACTGCCGCCGATTCGCCTGCCGTCGCTGTTCCCCGAGAACTTCCGCATTCTGTGGCCCGCACCCGGCGAGGGGCCGCGGCGTCGCGTCTCGAAACGTGCTGTCCTCGCAGCGGTCCTCCTCTTCGATATTGTGGACGCCGTGCTCGCGCTCGCGGTCGACAGTGGCGCTGTCGTCGGTGTCCGCGTCGTCGGCGGCGCGCTCGTCGCTGCGACGACGTTCGGTACGCTGGGCGTGGGTTACGTCTGGGAGGCCGTCGCGGCGCTAGCGGGGTTCGGCGAACTCACCGTCGTTCCCACGCTGACCGCGCTGTTCGTCGTCCGCCTACTCCGGTGAGTCCTCGAACTCCTCGGGGGCGGGAATCCAGAACAGGTCGATAGACCACCCGAGGAAGAACGGGAACGCCCACGTCACGACGATGAGTTGGCCGGGGTCCTCGAATGCGCCCGCGCCGAGTCCGAGCACGCCGAGCGCGAGCGTCGTGACGACGTAGACGAGCGGAATCAGGACGGCGGTGTACAGCACCGACCCCCAGCGCGTCGCGAGGGTGATGCGGAAGTAGCGCGCGCCGACGGCGGCAATCGCGGTGTGCACGAGCACGATGATGCCGACGCCGGCGGCGGTGACGACCGAGACCATACCCCGACTTGGTGCTCGGGCCGTTTTTCGCTATCGGTAAGTGACTGTGCGGTAACGGACTCGTATGCACCGTGCTATCGGGGAACGGGACCTCGCCGACACGGCCGTCGACGAGGCGACCGCACGCGACCTCTTTCGAGACGTGGTTCTCGCGCGGGAGTTCGACGAGCGCGCGCTCTCCCTCCAGCGCCGCGGCTGGATGCCGGGCTACCCGCCGTTCCGCGGGCAGGAGGGCTCGCAGGTCGGGGCCGCGCACGCGATGGCCGACGGGGACTGGCTGTTCCCGACGTACCGCTCGAACGCCATGCAGTTGGCCCGCGGCGTCCCCGCCAGTGACATCCTCCTCTTCCGGCGTGGGTACGCGGAGTTCCACTCCGACCACGAGGTCAACAACTTCCCGCAGGCGGTCCCTATCGCGAGCCAGCTCCCCCACGCGGTCGGCGCCGGGATGGCGATGAACTACACCGGCGACGCGGACGCGGTCGTGGCGTATTTCGGGGACGGCGCAACCAGCGAGGGCGACTTCCACGAGGCGATGAATTTTGCGGGCGTCTTCGACGCGCCCGTTGTCTTCCTCTGCGAGAACAACAACTGGGCCATCTCGCTGCCCCGCGAGAAACAGACCGCTAGCGACTCCATCGCGGTGAAAGCCGAGGCGTACGGCTTCGAGGGCGTGCAGGTTGACGGCAACGCCCCCGTCGCGGTCTACGAGACTGTCGGCGACGCGCTTGACGACGCCCGCGCGGGCGACCCCGTGCTCGTCGAGAGCCTCACGTACCGGCAGGGCGCGCACACCACCAGCGACGATCCCGAGCGCTACCGCTCCGAGGAGGCGGACTTGCCGGAGTGGCGGACTGCCGACCCGCTGGAGCGCTACGAGGCGTACCTCCGCGAGCAGGGCGTCGTCGACGACGAGTTCGTGGACTCCTGCTGGGAGGAGGCCGAAGCCGAACTCGACGCCGCCATCGACGCCGCCGAAGCGGTCGGCGAACCGGACGTGGACGAGGTCTTCGACTACGCGTACGCCGAGCGCACGCCCCGCGTCGACGATCAGAAGGCGTGGCTGGAGTCGTATCTTGAAGACCACGACCCGCAGGAGCAGGAGTTCTAGGCGGCGGACAGCGAGATGTAGGTTTTCGTCTCGGTGACGCCCGCGACCGTGCCGATGCGGTTCGACACCGTGCCGAGGACGTCCTGCATCTCGCTGCCCTCGACTTCCGCGATGACGTCGTACTTGCCCGCGACCACGTGGGACGCGACGACGCCGTCGAGGTCGGCGACGCGGTCGCGGGCGTCGGCGGCCGTCCCTGCCCCGGTTTTCACCATGATGAACGCGTGAACCATACGCCTCGTTCGGTGGGCGACACCAAAAGTATTGGTGCGTGGTAACGCAGCACAAACCTATTTGGCGCTCCCCCGCGTTACCACGCGTATGCACATCCTCATCGTCGGCGCCGGGCGCGTCGGCCTCCGAACCGCCCGAATCACGCACAACGAGGGACACGAGGTCACGGTCGTCGAGAACGACTACGACAAAGCCGAGCGCGCGAAAAACGAGGGATTCGCCGTCGTCGAAGGCGACGGCTCCGACGAGGACACCCTCGAACGCGCCGGCGTCGACGAAGTGGACGCACTCGGCGCACTCACCGGCGACCTCAACACCAACTTCGTCGCCTGCATGGTCGGCAAACACCACGGCTGCCGCACCGTCATGCGCATCGACGAGGACTACCGCGAGAACATCTACCGCAAGTACGCCGAGGAAGTCGACGAAATCGTCTACCCCGAACGCCTCGGCGCAATCGGCGCGAAGAACGCGCTCCTCGGCGGCAACGTCACCGCCATCGCCGACCTCGCCGAGAACCTCCAAATCGTGCAGTTCGCCGTCACCGAAGACGCCCCCATGCACGGCTACACGCTCAGCGAACTCGAACTCCCCTCCCACGCCCGCCTGCTCGCGTTCGGGAAGAAAGACGGCGCGCTCGGCCTCCCACTACCCGACGACACGCTCGAAGTCGGCGACCGCATCGCCGTCCTCGCCGAATTCGACGCGCTTGACGACGTCCGCCAGATACTCGTCGGGGAAGCCACCGCCGCCACGGAGGTGGCATAGATGGTCACCGCCTACGTTCTCGTCAAAGCCAACACCGGCGAAGCCGACCGTCTCCTGGACGCTATCGCCGCCATCGACGGCGTCGTCGACGCTCACATCGTCGCCGGCGACGTCGACGTCATCGCCAAACTCGATGTCGACTCCCCCACCGACGTCAAGGACATCGCTGCCGACGAGATTCAGCACACGGACGGCGTCGAAGACACGGAGACGTACATCTCCATGTAATCGCACTTTCTGCTGCGCTCGCGCGAATGCTCGTTTTCGGTGGTCGCTCCGCGCGAAACCGCCACACGTCGGGTTCAGGTTCAAAACCTCTTTGTCCGCGCCGCTCCCAGCACGGATATGTTAGTCACTATCTCCGGCCCGCCGGGGAGTGGGAAGAGCACGGTGGCGTCCACGCTTGCCGACCACCTCGACTACGACCACATCTCCGGTGGCGACATCTTCCGCGAGCTCGCCGACGACCGCGGGCTCACCCTCGAAGAGTTCAACGAACTCGCCGAGGAAGACCCCCAAATCGACAAGGACCTCGACCGACAGCTCCGCGAGACCGCTCGCGAGCGCGACGACGTGGTGCTCGAATCCCGGCTCTCGGGCTGGATGGCCGGTGAGTACGCCGACATCAAGATTTGGCTCGACGCGCCGCTGAGCGTGCGCGCGCGCCGCATCGCCGAGCGCGAGGACAAGACCCCAGCGACCGCACGCGCCGAGACCGAGAAGCGCGAGGACTCCGAGAGCGCGCGGTACGCCGACTACTACGGCATCGACTTCGACGACCTCACCATCTACGACCTCTCGGTGAACACCGCGCGATGGGGGCCCGACGCCGTCACCGACATCGTCCTGTACGCCGTGGACAACTACGAGCCGTCCAACGACGAGGGGCCCGCGCCAATCGAGAACGTCGACTACGAGTTCTGACGATGCTGCGAGACGCCCCCGCGGACCGCGACCCGGACGACGTCTTCGGCTTCGGCGTCGTCAATCTCGACAAACCGCCGGGGCCGTCGGCCCACCAGGTGTCGGCGTGGATTCGGGACATGGTCGGCGTCGAGAAGGCCGCGCACGCGGGCACGCTCGACCCGAAAGTCACGGGCTGCCTGCCCGTCCTGACGGGTGCGGCGACCCGGCTCGCGCCCGCGCTGCTCGAAGGCCCCAAGGAGTACGTCGCCGTGCTGGAACTGCACGCGGAGCCGCCCGCGAACCTCCACAGCGTCGTCGAGGAGTTCGAGGGCCCGACCTACCAGAAGCCGCCGCGGAAGTCCGCGGTCGCGCGCCGCCTGCGCGTCCGCGAGATTCACGACCTCGATGTGCTCGAAGTGAAAGAGCGGCAGGCACTGTTGCGCATCCGCTGTGAGTCCGGGACATACATCCGGAAGCTCTGCCACGACCTCGGACGCGCGCTCGGCACCGGCGCGCACATGGGCGACCTCCGCCGCACCGCCACCACGCCGTTCGACGACACCACGCTGTCGACGCTGCACGACCTCGCGGACGCGCTCGCGTGGCTGCGCGACGAGGACGACACCAGCCCGCCGAGCGGCGACCCCGAAGCCGCGCTCCGGGACGTGCTCGTGCCCGCCGAACGCGCGCTCGAACACATCCCGTCGGTGACCATCGCGCCCTCCGCCGCCGAACAGGTCGCCGAAGGCGCACCCGTCTACGCGCCCGGCGTCATCAGCGCCGAGGACGCCGACCGGAATCAGCTCGTCGCGTGCTACACGCCCAACGGCGCCGCGGTCTGCCTCGGTCGCTTCGTCGGCGACCCCGACGCCGACACCGGCACCGTGGTCGAACTCGAACGCGTACTCGTGTAGCGCGATTCCGAAACGAAGGCCTTAATGCCGGACGCCGCTTCGGTCGATACGTGGGACCGTGGGGTAGCGGTATCCTCGGCGGATGGGGTCCGTCGGACCTGAGTTCGAATCTCGGCGGTCCCACTTCAAATTAGCCCGGATTCCGGTTACGGAACTCTCCGGGCCTACTGACTCAAATTACAAGAAGACTCGTCTGTATTCAACGCCCTCATTTATCAAGGGGTGGTCGGCGTGAGT
>NZ_JAJJZH010000029.1:0-2293 GCF_021029015.1 Halobacterium sp. KA-6 | reverse complement strand
GAGTCGTCGGGCGGGATTCCGCTGCCGGTGTCGAAGAAGACCGCGTTCGCGGGTGTCGGTGTCGCGCTGGTGCTGGTGATTCTGTACGTGTACCTGCGCGACGACAGCGAAGACAGCGCCCAGGAGGTTGCTGAGCCGGACGAAGAGGACCCGGAGGAAATCGCTGAAGTGGACGTTTCTGGAGGGCTGACTTCGGCATGACGGACAAGATGGAGCCGCTTCCCGAGAATATTCGTGGAGAGAGGCTTGAGAGGCATACCTTCAAACACGAAATCAACTGGGGGCATGTAGCGGGTGGCGTCGGGTTGCTGGTGCTGGCGTGGGTCATGTACCAGTGGGTCGTGGCCGGTGAGAGTGACGACGACAGCGAGGAGAACGGGCTAGACGACGTGGACGTTCTGGACTGATGGCAGCGTCGGCGTTCGCGCCCGAGGCGGCGTGCTGTGGGGCTCTCGGCTGTCGTGAGACGGAAGGACTGGTTCGGGTAAGGAATGGCCCGAAAGAGCGCGTGCTGTGCCCTGAGTGCGCTCGGAAGTGGTCGTAGCGAACATATATCTCAGTAGCACCGGGTTTTATGCACAGGAAACATCAATCAGAAGCCGACACGCGGACGCCGGACACGTCGCTGTGCGACGTGAACGGTCGGGAAGGTGTGTGGACCTTCCCTGTAAGGAACCGCGCGTCACCGGTACCAACGATGACAGCAAGCGATACTAGCCCAGGCGAGGGCCATGAGTCTGACGGTGAATCGGGTTCGATAGACGAAGAATTAGTTCTAAGCGAGATCGTGGAGATAGACCGCCATGCAGATCGAGCTGCGACGGTGGCGGTTCGTGCGGATCGGCAGGACCTTCTGGACGAGCTGACCGAGCACCTGGAAGAGATCGCTGAGTGGATCGACGATTACGGTGGCTCGAAGATCGAGGAGGCTGGTGCCGATGAGTGACCGGTCAGAATCGATGTGGTACTGCCCGACCTGCGAGGCGTGGGTCGGCTGGAAGCTGGACGAGTGCCCGGAGTGCGGTCGTAGCCAGCCGTGGCGTCCGGTGCGTTCGGCGGACGTGGACGGGCCAGCGTGGACGGTGACGCGCTGGGACCGCGTGAAGGCGAAGCTGGGACTGGTTGGCGAGGGCGACGAGTAGCGTGACCCACGCCACCCCCAGCGACCGGCAGGCGGTCGATGTCGTGTGCGGTCGTGGTAGCCGCGCCCGGACTGTCCTCCGTTCCGAGCGCGGCGTCGGCGGTCGCGGGGCGGTGGCGGTCGCGGGTGCGTGCTATATCCTGCACTTGCGGGAAAGTAACCCCCCAAGTGCGACTAACACACGGGAGACGCGCTTAGCGGGTGGTTCTCTGTGACCCGTGAATTCGGGGGGCTGATTGCGGACAGTCGGGACGTGAGTAGTGAGCCGGAGGAGTCGCCCGCAGCGGAGCGTGCGGCGCGCCAGGAGGCGGGCGAGTGGTCGGAAGGGCTGAGTCCCTACGGAGTGACGGAATGGCAGCTGCCCGGTCAGGGCGACCGTGGAGCGCGCTGCGGGGAGTGGTACCCGGAGGCGGTCTGCGATAGTTGTGCTGACCTGAGTCTGGGGACGCATAGCTGTGGGCGTCGGTCGTGCCCGGACTGCTGGGGGATGTGGGCGAAGGACAGCGCTGTGCGGGCGACTGAGCGGATTCAGCAGTTCCGGTACACGCAGCCTGACGACTGGCATCGGCAGGTCGCTCACGCCTACGTGTCGCCGGAAGAGGGCGACGTGATGAACGAGCGGCAGTACTGGGAAGGGCGGTCGAAGGCGGCGGAGATCGCGGAGGCGAAGGGGTGGCGGGGCTTCACGGTGATTCCGCACCCGTATCGGGTCACGGATGACGGCCAGGAACGGTACAATCGGGAAGATCCCGATTACGGGATCTGGGTGTGGCTCCGCAACGACGTGGAGAATATGGAGCGGTACACGACGTGGAGCCCGCACTATCACATCGTGGGGTTCCCCGGCGCGGACATGGAGCCGGGGAAGGACAGCGACGAGTGGCTGTACCAGTTCAAGCGGTCGCTGTCGGCGTTCGGTGGCATTCACGACAAAGACAGCCACGAGGACGTGTACGGGCTGTTCCGGTACCTGCTTTCTCACACGGGGTTCCCGGCAGAATCGACTAAGCAGACGACGACGTGGTACGGGGACCTGGCGAACAGCGTGTTCGTCGAAGATGCGACCGAGGAGTGGCAGAATCAGAAGCCGTCTGAGGGAGTGCGCCGCCCGCTACGGCGGGAGATAGAGGAGGTGGCGGGTGCTGAGCCGGA
>NZ_JAJJZH010000028.1:0-3082 GCF_021029015.1 Halobacterium sp. KA-6 | reverse complement strand
CTCGGCGGTCCCACTTCAAATTAGCCCGGATTCCGGTTACGGAACTCTCCGGGCCTACTGACTCAAATTACAAGAAGACTCGTCTGTATTCAACGCCCTCATTTATCAAGGGGTGGTCGGCGTGAGTCTTCGCGCCCGGACCTACTCGCGGAGCCGCCGATTCTTCACCCTCACGCACTGCCCACTGTGCGGGTACGAATTTGACTCCGACGAATCCCGGCCTGACCACCTCGCCGACCACAATCCCGAAGACGCCGGCCTGAACCCGCTCGGGAAAATCGACGAGGACCACGACGCGCCGCTATTCGCGGGTGGTCGCGTTGACTGACGCTCCCGAGTTCGTCGCCGCGTCCGAGCTGCGGACCGACGGCGGCCCGCAGGTCCGCCGGCACGACTATTGGGAAACTGTCGCCGACGACGCGCCCGAAGCCGACGAGTGTACCGTCTGCGGTGCTGACGGCCCGGACTGTCGGCTCGTTCGCCTTCCCGACCGCGACCGCGAGAAAACCGCTCTCTGTGCTTCCTGCCGCTCCCTGTGGGGTGAGGACGTTGGCGAGTGAGAACTTCGACCGCGGAGGTCTTCGCTTCGGGTTCTGGATGCAGTTCTGGGCCTCCGTCTACGCGCTGACGACGGTCTACCCGAATCCTGGGCTAACCAGCCTCGTCGTCGCCGTGCTCGGCGTGCTGGCCGCGCTCATCTACGACAGTCGGCCAGCCGCGTGGGGTGGTCCCGCGTGAGCCGCGCCCGGCAGTCCTCGAAGGCCGCCGGCGAAGCCATCGAAGCCGAAGTGCTGGACCTCGTCCCCGCGCTGCAGTACGTCGGCGACAGTACTGCCGAGTGGCACGACGCCCGCGTTTCCGGCCTTCTCGACGGCAGTGGGCGCGTCACGCTCGGGAGTACGCCGCTCCTCGAAAACGGGACGCCGGTCGAGATTAAGGCCGCCCAGCGCCGACTGAACAGCGGTGCGCGCGGTCGCTTCTACATCCGCCAGCGCCAGCACGAAACGCTCGTCGCGGAGTCGGCGGCCTACCTCTTCGCGGTCTACGACCCCCGCGACCAGCGCGTGCTCGCGATGCTCGCCGTTCCCGCCAGCATCATCGACGAGCTGCTTCCCGACGGTTGGACCAGCGTCGACGGCGACCGTGCCGAGGTCGGCTACCGGCAGCTCGCTTGGAGCCGGCTGCTCGACACCGAGACCGTGGAGGGGTCGGCGTGAACACACTCGACCTCGCCCCCCACGAGTTCGACGCGCACCTCCACTTCGCGGAAAACGACCTCGGCCCATGGTTCGGCGCCGACGCCCTCGTGAAGGATGCTGACGGCAGCCGCTCTGCGGAGTTCACCCACGCCGGCGAGCAGTGGGTCGCACGCCTCTCCTACCGCGACGAGGGCGGGCTGCTCCCGCCGACCGGCGGCGTCACTGACGGCGGCACGTCCGTCGAGCACGAGACCATTCGAGAATTCCAGTTCAAGATTGCCCGCCACCCCGACGAGGACCCTGTCGGCAAGCAGGACTTCACCGCCCATATGTCGCCGCGCTGGGGCGGCCTCCACGCCGAGAACAGCGACGGCGAGGTTGTCGAGATTCCGGTGCCGCCAACCCTGCAGAACGACGGCGTAGACCTCCGCATTCAAGGGTCGAACATCGAATTCACGCGGTATCTCGACCTCTTCCAGACCGCCGCCCGCGTCCTCGGCTTCTCGGCGCGGTATTTCCAGAAGCCCGAGCACACGAGCAACGTCATGGACGCCGAGAAGTACGCCCGCCTCCACCGCGACAGCAGCGGTCCCGTCCACGCTCGTGATGGGCCGATAGCCTCCATGGCGCACCTGCTCGAAGACGACCGAACCGGCTACCGGAAGCTCGTCCAGAACGACAACGACGAGCACGGCAACAACGTCCAGGGCTACTATCACACCGCCACGCTCGACGCCGAACGCCTCGGTGAGGCGTTCCCCGGCCACCAGTACCCCAAGGAGGTCAAACACTACTACGCCCGCGAGGCAGCCACGCTGGACGCCTCCGAAGCGCTAGCGCACCCGAAGGTCGGCGCCAGCCTACAACACTCCTTGCTCGGCCGCGAGCAGACCGTTCGCTACGAGAATCTCGTCGCCCTAGAACGCGAGCTAGACCAGACGGTTCTCTCCGTGCTGTCGGACGCCGGCCTCGACGTTTCGCCCGGTGACATGGGCCGCAGTCCGTACGTCGAGATGGACGCCTACTGGACGCCCTCGACCAGCGAGCGCGGCCCCGACCCGATACAGTTAGACCTCACGCGCATTCGCCAAGAGCAGGAGAGTGTCGTTGTCCGCCACCTCACAGACGGCCTCTCGCCCGTCCAGTGGGAATCCCTGAGCACGCTCGTCGCCGATGGCGGCGAAGTCTCTCCGCAGGACCTCGCCGACGCCAACGACCGCCACGTGGGCAGCGTCCGGCGCGCACTGCGTTCGATGGAGGAACTCGTCTCACGGAAGTACGGCGAGGTCGGGCTGCGCTCTGACTACGTCGCCGAAATGGTCCACGACGCCGTACAGGATGCGCGAGAAGCGACGCGCACGGCCGTCGAGACCTCCGCAAAGGCCATCGAAGCGGCCGAGCGCGGGGCCTCTGACGCGATGGCTGAGTGGGTCGCGTGGTGCAACCGCCACGGCGTCGATATCCGCAACCGAGCGGACGCCCTGGAGATCGACCTCGGCGAGTTTGACGGCGTCACGTGGTCGTACAACGGGATGCCGACGACGGTCTCGCATCGCCTGAAGACAGCCTTCGAGAAGTGGGAGGCCGCCGGTCAGGACCCCGAGCGGTTCCGGCAGGCAGTTGTGAAGTTCCGCGCCAACGGCGTTGAAGGCAAGCGCCGCGCCTGGAAGGCCCTCCGGTAGCCCGGCCCGCGGACAGTGGCAACACCGTCTAGAACCCTGCTTGACGCAACTCTACTTGCCGTGAGACACCTCGATAGTGAAATCTCAGTTGCGATGGGCGTTCTCGACGCGGGCGGCCGGCGCGGTCGCGCCGACGCACCCACGCGGAGAACCTCACGGGGCCCGTTCGGTTCTCCGTTAGGGGTGTGGCTAAGGCCACCA
>NZ_JAJJZH010000027.1:0-4028 GCF_021029015.1 Halobacterium sp. KA-6 | reverse complement strand
GGGCGCGGCGCCGTTAATCAGGTCGTCAACCTGCTGTATCGCCTTCACGCCGCTAATATCGGCGCGCTGGTTCGTGTTGCCCTGCTGGTGCTGGAGCGTCGTCATGTCGCCGTCGGCGACGGCGCGGCGGCCGGCTTCGGTCGCTTCCATCCGCCGGAGGTTCTGGACGAGCTCGAGGTCGCGCGCTTGACCGGGCATCGTCTCGGCTTCTCTCGCCTCGTCGGGGTCATACTCCTGCTCAACCACCGAGGCGAACCGCGACACGTTTGAATCCCGGATAAGCCCGGTGTGTGGGTAGGCGTCGGGGTCGCGCTCGTCGTAGCCATCGACGTGCTCGCGGTAGCCCGCGACGATGTGCGGGTCCGTCCCGTCTCCCTGCTCGTCACTCATTCTTGGGTTCCTCCGTCGGCTGTGGCCTGCCCATCGCCCACGGCGCCGGGGTCGGCATCGACACCGGGGAGCGCGTCGGCGTGGAACTCCGGCAGGTCGTCGTCCGTGATGTCGCTGAGTTCGTCGTCGGTGACGCCCTCCGCACGCTGCTTGAAGTCGTCCGTAATGTCCTGTACGGCGTCTTGGTCCAGTTGCTCGCCCTTCTCTCGGGCTTCTGCCATCCGGTTGATGATGCGCGTCTGCAGGTCGGCTGCGAGGTCGCTGATAGAGTCGCGCATATACGCCAGCGCGAGGTGCGAGTCTACCAGTTCCTCATACATCCGCTCCATGTGCGATTTCGACGTGAGCAACTTCGTATCCTCCATTTCCGAGAGGTACACGCCCGACACGGTGAGGCTCCCGTTGTCGCCGTACTCGGGCGCCCAGTCGAACTCGCGCACGGCCACCGCGTCGCCGTCGTTCACTCGGTAGGGAGCGGGGCCGTCGACGCGCTTCTCGGCCCACAACTCGGGCGGGACAAAGTACGTCTTCGCGGTGTCCTCGACGGCGTTGATGTGATGCACCTCGACGTAGTTGCGAGTGCGGAGCCAGTCGACGAACCGCAGCCCGGCGATGAACATGGGCGGCCCGAGCACGAGCCAGCCGACGAGCACGTTGGTCGTCCAGGGCGGCGCGCCCGGCACCTCGGGATTGAACCACCACACGCCGATGCCGGCCGCGACGAGCACGCCCGCGACGAGCAGCTGCGCCTCCGCGAGCACGTAGGTCACGCGGTCGCCCCAACTGCTGAACGTGGCGCTCAGGTCGCTCATATCGACGCCTCCACGGGTTCACTGCCTTCCTTGTGCAGTTTCCAGAGCGCGGCGCCAACGAACGACAACAGCACGATAGTCGCGCCGGCCATCCAGCCGACCGTGCCCGACGAGTTGCGGAACGGCGACGGCGTCGGCGAGCGCACGACCTCGGCGTATAGCACTTCCTCGGTGGCGATAGAGACGCCGACGTACCCCCGGCTTGTCTCAGTTACCGCGAATTCGACGCTGTTGCGGCCGTCTTGGGCGACGAACGTCCGCCGGTTGATAGTGCCGCCGTCCATGAACCCGCCGGCGTCGGAGAGCGTGACTGCCGTTGCGCCGTCCGAGTCGAGCACGAGCGTCACGGTGCCGCTGCCGGGATGATACGACGACGAGACGAGCGTGAGCGACGAGTCGATGCGCTCGCCGTCGATGCTCGCCGAGTCGGTCGCCGTCGAGTTGTTCGCGGCGTCGGTCTGTGCAACTTGACTGTAGGCCGTGGGCTGTGGGCCGGTGTCGGTCGCGGTCGTCGCGACGGCGCCAGCGGGCGCGACCGCGAGCACGGCCAACAGGACGACTAGCGAGAGTGTGGTTTTCGCGTGCATAAATGGGAGACGGGGGTTACGCGCGGTTGAGCAGCAAGACGACAGCGCCACCGAGCAGTACTGCTCCGGGGATGGCGCCGCCACTCCCGAAGTCGGGGAGGATGCCGCCGCCACCGCTGTTGCGCTCCTGTTGCTGTTTGGCGTTAATCTCTGCTGACAGCCGGTCCAAATCCTCCTGTAGAGCCTTGAACTCCGAGATATTCGCCACCGAATAATTAATCTCTTTGTACGCCACCGTCTCGTTCTCGGCGAGTTCCTTGCCGTCCGCGGTCGTCACGGATTCAAGGGTGAACTCGCCGTTCAACTCACGAGAACCACCATCATCGAGCGCGACGAACTGTGCGCCCGTGATGTTTGCAGCGTCGTAGGTGCCACCAACTTGGTAGCCGCCTTCGGGCGTGCCGTCGCTCATCAGCGTCCCGGTGTACGTCGTGTTATTGACCGAGACGTTCATCCGCCCGATGTTAGACAGATTCTCGGGCGGCTCAATCCCCATCGAGGACAACGAGCGCAGCGTCCACGACGAGGAGTTTTGCGGATCGTATTCCCGTGCGCCCAGGTAGGGGTCTACCAGGTCGCTACTGTTGATTTCACCCTGCTGGTACTCGCTGTACGTAGCGTTGACGAACGACTTAACCTGGTTCTGTACGTCGCTGTTCTGGCTCTCGATTTCAGTCCAGCGGTCAGCGTAGTCGGGGAAGTACGCGAGGTTGAGCCGGTCAAGGGACTCGTTTGGCGGCTTCACGTCAACGCCCCGGAGCGTGCCGGTGTAGCTTTCGCTGCCGGTGTCGTGGGTGTCGGAGTCCTCCCCGGTGGTCACGTCGGCTCTCACCGGGCCAGCGTACTGGTAGTTGATGCCGAAGACGTATTCCAGACTCTGGGTCGTCGTGCCGTTCGTGAGCGTGACGTTGGCGGTTTCCAGTTCGTAGAAGCTCATCCCCGTGTTCGTGCTGCCGTTGTACGTCACGAAGTTCGCGCTCACGTTCGTCGTGTTCTGTGCCGTCTGGTACGACGAATTGAACACCGTGGCGGTGATGTTCCACGACGCGAGCAGGTTCTTTTGCTTTACCGCGTAATAGTCTGCCACCGCGTCTTGCGCTTTCTGAGTGGCGACGGACTCGTTAGCGCCGTTTTCGAGTGCGCGAATGTAGGCATTCTTCCCTTCCATCAGCGCGATACTCTCCGTGTCGCTGAGGTAGTTGCTATATGCCGTCTGTGTCAGTTCGTTATTCGCTTTCTGGATGCTGGCTTGGTCGTAGATTGATTGTTTCGTCTCCTGTGCGTCGAGACCTGTGAGTTTGTCCGTGTCCGGGGTATTGCAGAACAAGCCGGTCACGTCCGACACCACGACCGGGCCGAACTGCGCGACTTCACAGCCGGCGAGCGGCTGCGCTTCGGCGGTGCCGACCGGCGAACTACCGGGGCCGGCGACGCCGCCGAGGGTCGCGGTCGCGACGAGCATGACGCCCGCGGCGACTGCGAGCGCGGTTCGAATGCTGTCCTTCACTCTTACCACCTCAGTACCACGCGGTGACGGTGTACGCGCTGGATAGGAGCACGAACGCGGCCGCGCCGGCCGCTTGGCTTCCGAGCACGAGGTCTTGAATCGCCGGAATGAACGCCATGCCGACGAGGATAACCAGCCCACCGCCCACAGCGATAGACTCGATTTCGTCTAGGTCGTCCCAGCCGTCGCCGGCACGGTTCGTCGCCCACGACGCTGCGAGCGCGACGACCGCGATGACGACGGCGAGACTGAGGCTCACGCCCGAGCCCGAGAAGAGCGTCTGGTCCAGGGAATAGCCGAAGAGCGTGAATGAGCCGATACCGGTGATAACGACAGCGGCGAGGCTGAAAAGCGGTGCAGCGATTACGTCCTGCAGGTCGAAGCCTCCGTTCGTGTGGAGGCTGAATACATCTGAAGTTGCCATGCTGCGCGTCGGACGACGCGCATCCGCTACTTAACCCAAGGAATCAGCAAGGGTGAACGAGAGTCTACTTGCTTTCGAGGTCGTCGGCATCGAGCTCGCCCGCGAGATATGCCAGGCCCTTGTCCGTGATTCGGTAGTACCCTGCTTCCTCGTCCTCAATTTCGAGTAGCTCGCGGTCTGCGAGTTTACTCATTCGACGAGAGAAGGTTGATGAGTCCCGTTCGACTGTTCCGAGAACTTCGGTTAAATGGTGATGAACCGGGGACGGAGGTAACGAAACCCGCGTTCCGCCGGGCTCCCCGAGTTCC
>NZ_JAJJZH010000026.1:0-4634 GCF_021029015.1 Halobacterium sp. KA-6 | reverse complement strand
TAGTGAAATCTCAGTTGCGATGGGCGTTCTCGACGCGGGCGGCCGGCGCGGTCGCGCCGACGCACCCACGCGGAGAACCTCACGGGGCCCGTTCGGTTCTCCGTTAGGGGTGTGGCTAAGGCCACCAGTCCAAAATACACCGTACAACAGAGGACCGCTCTATACTTCAGTTATATTTGACTCGCCCATTCGATACACTCTCCTAAACAGAGTTTTTTAATTCGGGCTATCTCTCCCGACTCAACGGTTGTCTGATGCATACCAGATATGTCAACTAATCCTTGGATTAGTGACCCATAATTTTCCATGCCTCCCTCAAAAATAGCCATCGCACCCAATCTATCCTCTGAGAAAAAGTTGCACCAATATACAAATTCTGCAAATACCGAGGAGTTGAGGCCTTCTGCCGGAGCACCATTTAGCCTATCCTCTCTCGGATCGAGGAATAAGAATATAGCTGCATCTGCTTGGAAGAGGCAATTGACGCTTTCCCACCAGTTCTGCTCACTTTCACCCATTCCCGGCTTCGAATCATGGTTGGGGAGCTCAGAACAAATCGCCGCGCCGTTGTATCCCTCCTCTCGCAAAAAGCTCGAGATGTCCAGCAGCAGGTCTTGGTACTCTCCTCTGTAGGGACCGAAGATATGGACATTAAGATCTACCGTGTTCGTCTGTGAGTCGTCTCCAACCCAGTTCGGATAAGATATATTATCCGGCAGATCCCCGCTCATTCTGTTAGGATTAGTTTATCTCGTCTATCGTTAATATGTGCCGGAAGGTTAGTAGAGACTAACGTTGCAAAAGAACAACGGAATTTATACCTCTCGGGTCAAAAGAACTTGACCAAGAATGGGCCAGAGATACAACGGGTACGCTAATCGGGTTCCCACGGAGGTCAAGATCGCGATTGAAGGTATGGATAGTAAGAATGAACTGACGTACGCAGTAGTGATGAGTTTGATTGAGAACGGCGATATGCAATTCACCCAGTTAGAAGAGGAGTTGGGTGTGCACTCACAAAGCCTCTCAAATGCACTGAAAAGCTTGGAGACTGGTGGTTGGGTGAGGAAGAAGGTTACTGACGCGTTTGGTGATGAAGAGACTGGATATTACACAGTCACAAATTTTGGACATAATCTCTTGGATGCGCTTTACGAAGCTACCAAACCAAAATACAAGACGGATGAACAAAACCAGGAGTTCGTGATGTCTGATCGGTGGAAAGGAGGGTACGTCCAGAATGTGCAAGTCAAGACAATAGAGAATAAGGAAACTGTTGCTACAGAGAGCTTTGAGCCAAATCAACCGCTTCAAGCGAGAGATAAACGATTCGCATGAAATCGACCGAATTCTATATCCAAGAGTTAGAACTTTCGCTTGAACCGAACGTCGAAGACGTTGATGTGGGTGGAATCGAGATTGAATTTGAAGTTGTAAATGACCCAAAATACGACGAAGAAACACAATCTCTGCAGTCTGTATTTGAGATAACCCTTGATCTCAAGCGATATGGCTCCCCATTAGGTGACACTCCCCCTGTATCGGACGAGGAGGAGAATGAAGTAGGAGAGATTGTGACAGAAGTGATTGCTGCTATTGAAGGGTCAGAAGAAGAGTTTGAGGAATACATTTCGACATGGGAATCGGATGGGTATCGGTCCTTGCCATGGGAATTCAGATTCCATGTTGAATCCGCCCTCATTTCGGAAGTACTCTCCCCAGTATCCGGTTTAGTGGAGAATTCCTTCCGTGGTATTCTACCGATGATCTCACTCTCTGAACCCCCACAAACGGAACAAAACGAGCTAGAGGAAATTGATGATGATCTGGAAGAAGAACTTACTGACAAACTGAGTGAAACAGTTGAGGAAGTGTTGGAGGGAACAGAATACGATATTGGGGACATAGTTGGGCAACTCGAAGAGGAAGAAGACGAAGAAGACGAAGAAGAGGAAACGGAGACTGAATAATAGAACTGGCATTCCTAGAGGAGGAGCTATATGTAGTCTTCCACGGGGTTGCGCGTCGAGAGAATCCATTTCCCGAATCTGCACACGAGACCGCGAAGCTCGTGTGCATATCTCGGCGCCCATCGCCCACCGCGACCGGTTGCGGCCGCGCCGACCGCCCCGAAACGCGCAGAATCAGGGTGAAATCACCCGTTGAGTAACCCGAGATACATGGGTTAAGCCGGGTCGTGTGTACGAATCCAGTATGCGAATCCGAACCGACGGCGATTACGCCCACCGCCTCGACGCCATCGAAGCCGCGATGGACGCGCTCGACGAGAATACCAAGACCGCCGCGGTCGTCGCTGCCTGCGAGCACGCCCGCCTCGACCGGAAGGCCAAACAGCGCGCACTCGCCCATCCAGACATGACGCCCGAGCTTGCCGAGGTTTTGAGCACGCCAGCCATGCAACTTCAATATGAAATTACAACCAGTATTGACACCGAGTAACTGCGTGCGAGGGAATTAAACTGATACGAGACACCCCCGATTATTTGTTAGCTCACCAGAAGGCGGAGATATGGGTTTAGAAAAATCGGACCTCTCATGGGGAGCTGATTTATCCTCAACCAACAGCTCCTCTCTGTCGTCAATCAACACTGAAGCGATAGATTTCGAGAAGATGGCCGAGGCCGCACAGGCTCTCCTCTTTAGCTATTACTACAATCGGGCAGAGGATAACGAGAAGGTTGCAACGATATTACAAATAGAACATTCAATTCAAGAAGAATATTTGGATGAAGGTTTGTATAAGCCGGCAATCATCCGTCAAGCGACCTTTATTGAGTATCTGCTTCTGGGACACCTTGTCACTCGATTTGAGGAGGAGAAGGGTTCCGAACTAAGCAATTCAGAAATGAACTTTTTGCAACATTCTTTGGGTAACTCAGGTCGTCATACTCTCATATCCATGTTTGGAATACTATCCGAAGAGGAAGAACAAGCAGTTAGCGAGCTTCTTAGTGCGAGAAACGATATAGCACATTCACCGTGGATATTTTTCGAGGAGGATTCGGAGGAGAGATTTGAGAGGATCGCAGAACGAATTCATACTATCTTCGAGCAAATGGCTTCTGACGAAAAGACGTTAGAGAAGGTATCAGAGACACTAATTGAAGAATTCGATAAGTAAACCGATCACCGTTTAAATTATAGTACATCACGGATTTTTATTTTCGCCTGCTTGGTTCCTCGGTGGTCCCCACCACCGTGCCAGCGAACCGTTGGGAGTTTCGCCGCTCGACGGCGGCCGTGCGCGAGCACTTGGACGCCACGACCGCGAATCCGGTACGCCGCGAACAGATAGACGCCGCCGTTCTGCTGTAGCTTCTCGTGGTACTCCCGATAGATTTTGAACGTGCCGGGCTGGCCGTCGGCGTGCTCGTGCATCGCGGCCTTAATCTCGACGGGCGTGCCGTCCGGTGCGTCGGCGTCCTTCCAGCTGGCGCGGGCGAGGTCTACGTCGTAGTGCTCAGCCATCTTGTATTCGACCGCTGTCCCGTACTTATTCGCCTTCTTCGACGGCATCTCTATTCTGACCCGCGTTGGGCGACGCGATACGCGGGCGTCGCGCGTCTTATATATATCTCTGCGGCGGTGCCGGCCGCGCGCCGCCCATCGTGGCGAGCACGCGTGCGTGCTCGGCCTCGTCGCGATGGGCCAATGGTAAAGGGGGGTTGGTTGCGCTTTACACGTTTACAGGTCGGTGCTATCATGCGATTGCTGCCTCCACGTCCGAAACCCATTCACGCTTCTCGCCGCCGTCTTGGTATTCGTCCCACCAATTTCGGACGGTAGTGTGCGTGTACGGTACGTTTTCCGCGATTTCGCGAGGTGATTGCCCCGCTTCCATGCCCTGCGCTATTGTCCACATAGACACGCGCTTCACGTCCATCTCGGCGACTTCAGGCTCGTCGCTGTCGTCGCTTGTCTTCTGCCAAGACCACGACGACGCCTCGCCGTCGTTGTATCGCCAGTCAGACTTTGGAACGCCCTCGAATTCGCCGATTTTCCCGCGAAGCTCCCCGTTCGTCACGCGCTCCCAGATGCTCGCCTTCTTCTTACTCTCCTTCTTCACGATAACGCCGAGCCGCCACAGAAGCGGGTGTATGCTGCTCTCGTCGTGCGCTATCACGATGAGCGCGCCGCCGTACTTGCGGACCTTGAACACAAGCGGACCCATCAACTTCCGCGTCAGTTGGCCATCCTTCCCGCTGCCGCTCGCCGCGCTGCTCAGTTCGTCCAGAATTGCGAGCTTCGCCGTCTGGTCATGATGGAGCGGGTTCCCATCTTGTTGAAGCCACGTTTTGAGCGCGGGGAAGCTCGGCAGGTAGCCGTCGTGTTCTTGGCCGCGCTCGTCGGTCCACGCGCTCTTTTCGCGGAGGCTCTTGATGTTCGTGCCGACGAGCGCGGACGGGTTCTTGTGCACGTAGCGTTGCCCAAGGAGGCTCGCGAAGTTCGACTTCCCGGCGCCCATCTCCCCGAGTATCACGACGACGGGCGCGGCGCCGTTAATCAGGTCGTCAACCTGCTGTATCGCCTTCACGCCGCTAATATCGGCGCGCTGGTTCGTGTTGCCCTGCTGGTGCTGGAGCGTCGTCATGTCGCCGTCGGCGACGGCGCGG
>NZ_JAJJZH010000025.1:0-5162 GCF_021029015.1 Halobacterium sp. KA-6 | reverse complement strand
AGTCAGGTCGGGCTCGCCGTCGGGCCGCTGTTGCCGCTGCTCGACGAGGTAGGGATGGTCTCGACGTTCGCCGTGCTCGTCGGCGGCGGCCTCGGGATGCTCGTCGGCTCGTGGACGGGTGCGCCACGGATGATCAAGTCGCTGGCGCAGGACTATTCATCGCTTGGGCCGCGACGCTCTATCTCGGCGCTCGTCCCCTCGTTCCTGATCGCACAGCTGGCCGTGTTGCTGGGAGTCCCAGTTTCGTTCAACGAAATCGTCGTCAGCGCCATCATCGGAAGTGGTGCCGCTGTCGGCGGTCGAGAAGCGGTAGACGCCCGGAAAATCGGTGTGACGATTGGTGCGTGGATCGGCTCGTTCGCCCTCTCGTTCGCCCTCGCGTATGCCGCTGGTGCGTTGCTGCTGTAGTCTTTGCCGACCGTCGTTAGTCAGCGGTCTGTTCGGTTCGTCGACCGCTCTCGACACCCAGAGGGTTGGTCGTCGAGGTCGCGGTGACCAGCCGGAGGAATTGGCCCGCGTTCGTGAGCAGTTTATTCTCTGCCTTCCGGAGGTGTTCTTCGTACGTCGAGCGAGCGACGGCCGTCCGTTCGGCGAGGTCGCGGAGCGACGTCTTCCGTGGCTGTTCGTAGTACCCGCTTTCGAGGGCAAGCTGGAGTGCGGCTAGCTGCCGGTCAGTGATGTCTTCGAACAACTGATTCGCCGGCGCCAGCATACTATGCGGAATCTGTGTCTCCGAGATTGACGTCTTCGAGAGGAGTTCGATCTCTCTGTCGGATCGAAGCGAGTCGAGCAGTTCGCGCACGTCCTCGCTGTCGAACGCGACGACCGTGTAGTGCTCCCAGCCCTGGCGGTAGATCGTCGGTGACTGGTACAGGCAGTTGTGCTCCTCGAAGCGGTCGATGACGGAGTCTTCGAGCGAGCAAAGACAGGACTGGGTGACAACATGATACCCATTATCGTCCGCCGATTCGTACAGTACGGTGCCGATCTCGTTGATCTCGTCGAGTAGTTCGTCGGTTGGCGTCGTCTCCGTCGTGATTTCGAGCACTTGGCAGTCGCTCAACGGCCACTCACGGATTGTCAGATCCGGGTATCGCTCCGAGATCCGTCGGTACGGGCATTCGTGTTTCACTCGAATGGAGGCCTCGTACAGTCCCATACGCGTAGGTTCGAACTCGACGTAATTAGCGGTGCCGGTCATGGCCGGCAGTACCCATATGCTAATATCTCTGCTAATCCGGACTACCGATGCAGGAACTCTCGCCAGCGGAACTCGGCGAACAGTTACAGGATGATGATGGCCCACTCGTGCTGGATATTCGCCACGAAGAAGACTTCCAGGAGTGGCACATTCCGGGCAGCCGTAACGTCGACGTCTACGACGAACTGACTGACGACCCGGAACAGGCCATCGAACCACTCGACGACCTGCCCAGTGACGAACAAATCGTTACTGTCTGTGCCGCAGGCGTCGTCTCCCAGACTGCGACGGCCGTCCTCCGAGAGCTGGGGTACGACGCGGTGACGCTGACGGACGGGATGAACGGCTGGAGCCGCGTCCACCGGCACGCGGAACTCCCCGTAGACGTCGATGGGACCCTCGTGCAAGTCGCCCGTCCGGGGAAGGGCTGTCTCTCTCACGTGCTCGTCTCCGACGGCGAGGCTGCCGTCTTCGACCCGTCACACTACCTCGACGAGTACGACACTGTCCTCGACGAGTATGATGCCGAGCTTGTCGGCGTCTTCGACACGCACGCCCACGCCGACCACGTTTCAGGGGCGGCAGACCTCGCTGCCCGCCACGACGTTCCATACTATCTCCACCAGAAGGATGCGCTCGCCGTCGACGCGACACCGCTCGAGGACGGGCAGACTGTGACGGTCGGGCGCCTCGACATCGAGGTCGTCCACACGCCCGGCCACAGCGAGGGCAGCGTCTCCTTCGACGTCGAGGGGGCGGCGCTTCTGACTGGCGACACGCTGTTTCACGACAGCGTCGGCCGCGTCGAACTCGGCGTCGAGGCCGGCATCGAGGACGCCGACGTCGAGGGGAACGCCGCGACGCTGTACGAGAGCCTCCAGCGGTTGCTGGACCGCCCTGATGACGCGCTGGTCCTGCCGGCGCACGATCCGGGCTCGCCCGAACCGCCGGTGGCCGCCACGCTTGCGGAGGTCAGAGAACGGAACGACGACCTCGGTCGCGACCGGGAGGCGTTCGTCGAGGAGCTCGCGTCGGACATCCCGGACCATCCGCCGAACTTCGAACGCGTCAAGCGGACGAACGTCGGGCAGGAGTCGGTCCCCGAGGATGAACTAGCGGAACTGGAACTGGGCCCGAACAACTGTGCGGCCGAGTAATCCATGAGTACGACAACTGAACTCCGCCAAGGGATCCGCGAACACCTCGGGCAGTTCTCGCTGCACGTCCTGCTCGTCTTCGCGACCGGCCTGACCATCGGTTCCGAACGGACAGTCGTCCCCGTACTCGGGGAGGACGTCCTCGGCGTCGAGTCGTTCCTCGTGATCGGCTCGTTCGTCGTTTCGTTCGGCATCGTGAAGTCGATCCTCAATCTCTACGCCGGCAAGTGGAGCGAGGCGTACGGTCGCAAACCCGTCCTCATCGCCGGGTGGGCGACGGCGCTCCCGCTGCCGATTATTCTCATCTTCGCCCCGAGCTGGGGCTGGATCACGGTCGGGAACGTCCTGCTGGGTATCAACCAGGCGTTGACGTGGAGTATGGCGATCAACGCGAAGATCGACCTCGCGGGCCCCGACCAGCGTGGACTCGCGGTCGGCATCGACGAGGCGTTCGGCTACACTGGCGTCGCCGTCGGCGCCTGGGTCACGGGCGTCATCGCTGGCCAGTGGAGTCTGCGGCCCGAGCCGTTCTACTTCCTCGGCGTCGTCGTCGTGCTGGCGTTCCTCATCTCGATCTTCCTGATCAAGGAGACTGTCCAGTACGCCCAAGCCGAGGGTGACGACGACCACCACGACGCGAACCTCCCGTTCGAGGAGGTGCTGAAGCGCGCAACGTACGGCGACAAGACGCTGTTCGCCGCTGCGCAGGCCGGCCACATCGAGAACTTCGTCGATACACTATTCTGGATCGCCGTCCCGCTGTACCTGACGAGTCAGGGCCTCGGTATCGCGGCGGTCGGGGTAGTCGTCGGTGTCCACAGCGCGATGTACTTCCTCCAGATTGCGACCGGCGGGCTCGCAGACCGCATCGGTCGCCGCCCGCCCGTCGTCGTCGGGATGTTCCTCGCGGGCGCGGGCGTCCTCGGGATGGTGCTCGTTGATGGCTACCTCCCGTGGGCCGTCTTGGCTGGCGTCTCCGGGCTCGGGATGGCACTGCTGTACCCGAACCTGATGACGGTTCCGAGCGACGCGGCCCATCCGACGTGGCGCTCGGCGGGGATGGGCGTCTACCGGATGTGGCGTGACTCCGGCTACGCTGTCGGCGCGGTACTGATCGGACTCTCGATGGAGTTCGTGAATGCAGCAGCCGCGTTCTACCTGACTGCGGGCCTGATGTTTGCGTCGGGTGCAGTAGTGTACGTTTGGATGGAGGAGACTCATCCGGAATTCGGCACTCACGAACCACCTGCACCTGCGCCCTCCGATTGATAACTGAACTATCGAAGCCTCCCTATTTCGATAGTATCTATAATTTCCTCCGAGCCCTCACTTTGGTGTTTACCTACTCGTGTTCAATCGATAAGTTATAGAACGCTGCTGGAAATAGTATTGTATAGTCGTCCCAAAAGCGTTAATACACGCTACCGGTTACGGTGCCGTGTGCAGAAAAGTATGAATCGCACAAACCCAGATTTGGTGGGTGGACAGCGACGATGATCGATACGCTGTCACTCCCGCCAACCGTACAAGCAGCTGGACTGATCGGCGTCGTATTGCTCGAAGCGATGGTCCTCCACGTCGGCTATGGCGCCGTCACGAGCGCTCTCGGCCCGAGCGTGAAGCGCGCGCTCGGAGGTGAATGAGCCGTGGAACTGCTCGGAATGAGCCTGCTGCTCGTCGGGTTCTTCGTCGGGTTCGGGCTGCTCATCGGCATCCTCTTCGGCTTCTTCGGCATGGGCGGGTCGTTCCTCGTCACGCCCGCCCTGCTCGTGATGGGGTATCCGTCCCGGGTCGCCGTTGGCAGCGGGCTTGCGTTCGTGTTCGGCACGAGTGTCATCGGCGCACTCCGTCACCGCGACCACGGTCACGTCGACTACAAACTCGCCGTCATTATGACCGTCGCGATGACGATCGGCATCGAAGCCGGCAAGCGTGTCGTCGACGCCCTGCACGCGGCGGGGAACGCCGACCTCGTCATCAGCGTCGCGTACGTCGGCCTGCTGGCGACCGTCGGGGTATTCACACTCCGTGACGCTCGCGCTAGCGGCACCACAACGAGTGTCGACCTCTCCGAGCGCGTGCAGGCACTTGAAATCCCACCGATGGTGACGCTCCGCGGGGACGTCCGTGTGTCCGCGAGTATCATTTTCGGCATCGGCCTGGTTGTTGGCGTCCTCTCCGGGCTTCTCGGCGTCGGCGGCGGCTTCCTGCTGATGCCCGCGATGATGTACGGGCTGGGCGTCCCCGCTGCCATCGCCGTCGGCACGGACATCCTCCAGATTACGATCTCGGGAGCGTTCGGCGCCTTCGTCTACGCCCGCGACGGGTTCGTCGCGATTCCGGTCGTGGCGACGCTGCTCGCCGGGAGCGCACTCGGCGCGCGCATCGGCGCGGGCGTCTCGAACATCGTCGACGAGGACGACATCAAGGGGTACTTCGCGACGATGCTACTCGCCGGCAGCGTCGCCGTCGCCGCCAAACGCGTCGGCACCGCCTACGACATCGGCGTCCTCAACACCGTGAGTATCGCGCTCATCTTCGGCGCGACCGTCGTCGTAAGTGGTGCGATCCTGTTGGCTGCGGTGTGCCAGCTCCGCGACGACAACGTTGGCTTCTGGTGTCGCCTGTCGGCGACGTAACCCGTGGTCACGGGGAGCGTCTAACCCTGTTACTCAGCCCGCTATAGCGCACAATTGTGCAATCCATACAAAAATCTTATAACTGCACAGCCCCTACGATTGAGTGATACTAATGCCAGATTCGATGTCCGAACAACTCCGTCAGGATATGGAGTGTGAGGGGCT
>NZ_JAJJZH010000024.1:0-6005 GCF_021029015.1 Halobacterium sp. KA-6 | reverse complement strand
GCGATGCCGTGCGAGCGCTGGGCTGGTATCGACAGTTCCGTGAAATTGTCTTGATGTTCGCCATCATCAACATCGAACCGCTGTGTGAGCCGCTATAACCGTGACTCAACATCTATTCAACACAGCACTCCAGAACGGTCTCGAGGACGGCGTTCAGCAGCGGGATGTCCGTCCCCGGCTCCAATTGGAGGTGCATATGGCGGTCGGAGTCGTGGATGTCGAACGATTCCGTGGTCTTGTTCGCGTGCGGGTCGACCTGAATGACGGTCGCGCCGTCCAGCACGGCCTGTCGGAAGTACTGGCTGTTCGCGATGGGGTGTTGTTCGCCGGGGTTGGCGCCCTGAATCCAGAAGACGTCCGCCTCGTCGCGGAGGTCGGCCATACTGTTGGTCATCGCGCCTGCACCGAGGCTCTCGCGGAGCGCGTACACCGTCGAGGCGTGGCACATCCGCGTGCAGTTGTCGACGTTGTTCGTGCCATATCGCCGCGCGAGCTTCTGGAGGAGGTAATTCTCCTCGTTCATCACCTTCGAGGACGCGTAGAACCCCATGCCGTCGGGCCCGTACTCGTCCCGAATGTCCTCCATTTCGGCGACCACGCGAGAGAGCGCTTCGTCCCACGTCGCCTCGCGGAGTTCACCGTCCTCCCGAATCATGGGCTCGGTCAGCCGGTCGTCGTGGTCGACGACTTCCGTCGCGGCTCCGCCCTTGATGCAGACGCGGCCCTCGTTGACCGGTGCGTCCCCCCACGGCGCGAACCGGACGTTGCCGGGCTCGTCGCCCTGTCGGACGCTGATGCCACAGCCCACGCCGCAGTACGGACAGATGGTCTTCGTCAGTTCCTCCTCAGTCGACACGCCGCACCGCCCCCGTTGTGGCTCCCGTCATGTGAGTCTCTAGTGGAGAGTGTGACAGGCAGTAGCAAGAATCTTTCCGCGACACGCAAGCAGAGACGGCCCGAGCGCTACTGCACGCGGTCCGCGAACTGCTCGCGCACTTTCGCAACCTTCGGCGCGACGTTCACCGAGCAGTACGCCTGATTCGGATGTTTCTCGAAGTAGTTCTGATGTTTGTCCTCCGCGCGGTAGAACGTCTCCAGCGGTTCGATTTCGGTGACGATGGGGTCCTCGTAGGCGTCCGCGGCTTCGAGGTCCGCGACGAACGCTTCGGCGAGGTCACGCTGCTCGTCGTCGTGATAGAGGATAATCGAACGGTACTGCTCGCCCACGTCCGGTCCCTGCCGGTTCAGCGTCGTCGGGTCGTGGACCTTGAAGAACACCTCTAAGAGGTCCTCGTAGGCGAGTTCGTCGGCGTCGTACTCTACCTGCACGACCTCCGCGTGGCCGGTCGTGCCGTTGCAGACCTCACGGTACGTCGGGTCCTCGACCTGGCCGCCGGCGTACCCCGAGGTGACATCCTCGACGCCGGCGAGCTGCTCGAACGCCGCTTCCACGCACCAGAAACACCCGCCGCCGAACGTCGCAGTCTCGGTCATATCCACTCGTTCGTGGGCCCAGCAGTTAACAGACGCGGCACCAGCATCAGAGCGCGAACACGAGCGCGGCCGTGACGAGCGCCGACAGCAGCACGCTCGTGACGGTGATTTTCGCTGCGTACAACTGGTCGGTGCGGCGGTTTGCGGCGTCCGGAACCTCCTCGCGGTCGTCACCGAAGGCGTACTGACCAGCCAGCGCCAGCCGGACACAGAACGACTCGTTGGCCTGGAACGCCCACTCGAAGCCAACTGCTAGCGGGACGAATACGACGAGCAACAGCGGCTCCGGGAGGTCGCCGGCGAGATACGCGGCAACCACGACGGCAGCCGTGAGGAAGGCCAGCGCGGCGATGCGAGCGCGGCGCTGGCGCTGCTCGCTGCCGATGTTACACTGACCGGGACGGTAATCAGTCACGCCCTAGTTTCGGGCGTCGGGTGGTTGAGGATTGCGTCTCTCGCGACGCCTGCTGGTACTTACGCGGACGCCTCGTAGCCGGCGTCCTCGACGGCAGCGACAAGGGCGTCGGTGTCCGCGTCGCCCTCGACAGTCGCGGCGTCGTGTTCGCGGTCCGCGCTCGCCGACTCGACACCTTCGACGTCGGCGAGGGCGTCTTCGACGGTCGATTCGCAGCCGCCACAGCTCATCCCTTCGACGGTGATGGTTCGGGACATACTCGTCTATTGGTCTCGCCGCACTAATGCAGTTTCGCCTCATGACGTTCGCCTCGGACCGCCATCGGAGTTTGGATTCGAACGTTGTTCGGCGAAATCACTTTGTGTCGTTATCGCTGAGGGGTCGGCATGACCGACCTCGACGAGACCGACCGCCGCATTCTCGAACTGCTCGCGGCGGACGCCCGCCGCCCGTACAGCGACATCGCCGACGACGTCGGGCTCTCCGCGCCCGCCGTCTCGGACCGCGTCGCGAACCTCCAAGACAGCGGCCTCATCGAGCGCTTCACTGTGGATATCGACCGCTCGCGGCTCCGCGAGGGCGCGAACGTCCTCGTAGAACTGTCTGTCCCGCCAGGCGAAGTCGAAGCCGTCCGCGAGGCCGTCGGCAGTGCGGACGCTGTCGAACACGTCTTCGTCACCGCGAGCGGCGACGTCGTGTGCTCGGTACGGCTCCCCGTCGAGGACGTCCGTGCGTGGGTGACCGAGACCGTCGGGACCGAGCGCCTCCGCGACTACGAGGTGACGCTGCTCGCGGAAGCACAGTGGCACCCCAGCGTCGGCGAGGACTTCGCGATGGCGTGCGCGGAGTGTGGGAACACCGTCACCAGCGAGGGTGAGACTGCGCACATCGACGGCGACCGCTACCACTTCTGCTGTTCGTCGTGTCAGGCGCGCTTCGAGGAGCGCTACGACCGCCACGACGCCGAAGCCTAAACGCTAAGCGCTCGCGCACGAGTCAGCGAGTGTGCGCCGGAACGCGTTCATCTCGCGCTCGTTGCTGCTGTTCACGCTCGTCGCGGCGAGCTTCGTCGTCCTCGGATTCGGCCGGCTCGTGCTCTCGTACCGCGTCGCGCGCCTGCTCGCCGCGCCACTCCTGTTCGCAGCCGCGGGCCTCGCGGTGGTGCTCGTCGCGCAAGCAGTGCTGGCGACAGTCGGGCTTCTGGACGTGGACTGACAGTACGCCACCGTACCCTCCGAATCATATACGTGGCGTGGCGGCGAACGGGGAGACGAATGAGCGACGCCCCCGGTCCCGACGCGCGACGCGCCCTCCTCGCAGTCGTCTGCGCCATCGGCCTCGTCGCCGCCTCCACGGCCGCCCCAGCGCTCGCTGGACAGGCCCCGCTCGGCGGCCTCGACTCGCCGCCCGCACCCGGCGAGATCCCGGAACTCCTGCGCCAACTCCCCGGAGCCGACGCACTCCTCGGCAACGTGGACGGACAGCGGGGCAACTTCGACTTCGGGACGTCCGCGTTCGGCGCCCTCACGCCCGGGCGGACGGCGGACGTCGGTGGGCCGATGTCGTCCGGCCAGCGCGCGAACGCGACGGAGGCGCACTTCGTCGCGGAAGCCGACGAGTCGCGGTACTGGCGGACGGAAGCGTACACCACCTACACCGGCTCGGGCTGGGAGCGCCAACAGGTCAACCGCGTACAGCCGCCGCGCCCCGTCGAGGAGCGGCCGACCGAGTGGAACGAGATTACGCTCCGCCAGCCCGCGACGTCGCTACCGACGCCGTGGCGTCCGGTCGACCTCACGTGCGGGAACGACGGCTGTGGCTCCACGGTAGCGCTGAGCACGACCGGCGGCATCGAGGCGAACCCCGCATTCTCCGAGAGCCAGACCTACCGCGTGCAGAGCGTCGAACCGCTGAACGCCCCGAGCGTGCTCGACGACGTGCGCGTCGCGGGCAGCGTCGTCGACACCGAGTACACGACCGTGGAGACGACCGACCGCGTCCGCGAGCGTACTGCGGAGGTGGTCGGTGATGCCGACAATCGCTACGACGTAGCGCGCCGCATCGAACAGCACCTCGAATCCGAGAAGACCTACTCGCTGACCGATGTCCCCGAGCCCGGCGACCAGATTACCGACCAGTTCCTCTTCGAGCAAGACGCGGGCTACTGCGAGTACTTTGCGACCGCGATGACCACCATGCTGCGCTCGCAGGATGTCCCCGCGCGCTACGTCGTCGGCTACGCGGGCGGCGAGTACGTCGGCGACAACAGGTACCTCGTCCGTGGCGCGGACGCCCACGCGTGGGTTGAAGTGTACTTCGAGGACGTCGGCTGGGTGCGCTTCGACCCGACGCCCGGCGACGCTCGCGAGAGCGCGCGCGACGAACTCCACGAGGACGAGCGCGACTTCGACGTCTCGCTGAACCGGACCGCGGTGCCCGGCGAGCGCGTGACCGCGACGGTGAAGACCGCCGGGCTGCCCGCGCGCGACGTCGCGCTCGTCGTGAACGGCGACCGCGTCGGCCAGACCGACGAGAACGGCACAGTCGCGTTCACCGTCCCGTACGCCGAACAGTTGCGCGTCGACGTCGAGACGACAGTCAACGTCACGGCGTCCAGCAGTTCGCTCGCGCCCGCTAGTGTCGGTGGCGGCGACCGCGCGTACAGCATCACCTCGCCGGTAGTCGCCCAGCAGGACGACGGCAACGACTCCGCGCAGACGTTCGACGTGAACGCGGACGTCCGATTCGCCTTCGACGGCGACGTCGACCCAGGCACGGAGCGCACGCTCACCGTCACCGTCGCCGGACGGCCGTTCCCGGACGCCACAGTCAGCGTCGGCGGCGTCGAACAGGGCCGCACCGACGACGAGGGACGAATCACGGTCCAGATTCCCGAGGACGCCAGCGGCGTGCTCGAGGTGACGGCGTCCCGCGACGACCTCAGCGAGACGACGACCTACCCCGTCGACGCGCTCTCCGTCGCGGTGTCGCCCTCGCTCGTCGCGCCGCTCCCCGGCACGACGGCCACCGCGCACGTCACGTCGGGCGGTGAACCGGTGAGTGGTGCGTCGGTCACGGTCGTCGGCAAATCGGTCGGCATGACCGACGCGGACGGCACCGTCTCCTTTGAGATACCGTTGACGCGCGCGCCGGCCGTCGTCGCGACGGCCAGCGAGAAGACCACGACCACGTACCTCGGCTGGGTGCTGCCGTCCGCCGCAGTCGCCGTGCTCGTGGCTCTCAGCGCGCTCGCCGGCGTCGTGCTGAGCGCGCAGCAGCGCGGTATCACGCCGCGAACCGTCGTGGGTGCGCTCGTCGCCGTCGCTCGCGAGTCCGTGTCGTACGCGGTCGGTGCACTCGTCGGGCTCGCAGGCGCGCTGGACGATCTCGCGGCGGAACTGCGGACGGCCGCTGCGGACGGCTGGCGAGGCGTCCTCGCGTGGTTTGCGTCCCTCCCCGGCCGCGTCCACCTGCCGGACGTCCGCGGGTGGCTCGCCGGCGTCGCAGCGACTGCCGGCGCAGGGAGCGGCCGCAAATCCGAGGCGACCGAGCGGGGAGTCGAGTCGAGTGCGGACGCCGCCGACAGCCGTCTGCAAGCGGTGTGGCAGCGGTTCGTCGCGGTCGTCGGCGTGGACCGCTGGGAGACGAAGACGCCCGCGGAGGTCGCGCGCGAGGCCATCGCGCGTGGCTTCCCGAAGAAGCCCGTGTACGCGCTGACGGCCGCATTCCGGGAGGCCGCGTACGGCGGCCGCTCGGAGTCCTCCCGGCTCGACCGCGCGGAGGAGGCGTTGGATTCGGTGCGTGAGGACGACCACGAGGAGGGCGAACAGTGACCGCACTCCGTAGGACGGTGCTGGCAGCGGTCGGCGTTGTGGGCGTCGCGGTCGCCGTCGGCGTGGTCGTCGGGCTCGCACCTGCGTCGCTGGTCGGCGCGGCGAGCGGCCTGAACGCGACGCTCGCGACCGCCGTCGTCGCCGCCGGACTGGTCGGGTACGCGTTCCGTCGACGCCGGCAGACCGAACCCGTCACCGAGTCGTCGCTGCTCGCGGACGCGGAAAGCGACGCGACGGCAGCCGACCCCGGGCAGCCGGTCGAC
>NZ_JAJJZH010000023.1:0-6651 GCF_021029015.1 Halobacterium sp. KA-6 | reverse complement strand
GGCTGAGCGCCGCCGACAGCGACAGCTCCGCCTTCGATCAGCGTTGCTCAACCGTGATCGACGACTCACCACAACAAAACAGGTGGCTCAGGTCACACTAACTGGCAATGCTTTGTGAGGTACTGAGTATACTGCCACGGCTGAAACACGACAAGACTCCCGACGATACCCGTGATACCGACCAGACTGATAACGAGCGCTGGTATCTGCTCGTAGCGAATCTGACCGGATGCACGCTCTTGGTACCAGAACCAGCCAGTTGCCATAAATCCGAGATTAATCAGAAGGAGCAGAACGGTCGCCAATTCCGGCAGGCCCGCATTTAACGGCCCATACTCAGGCCAAAGACCAAGAGTGGTGAGAAGACTACTGAAGAGACCTAAAATGATGAGTGATTTAGCCTCTGTCGTAGCCATATGGGTAGAATTCTTCGGGCGTGTAAATGTCTTGTCGGCATTTAACGAAATGCCGTACCACATCGGGACGGGTTCTCCCTAACTGGATTTGGCGTGACAGTTGGGCACGATGGTTCACTCAAATGCGCCGGCGTTCGCCGCACTCGTGTACACAAAGGCGAGGAGGAACCCGGGAACCATCGCCCAAGTGTGCAGGACTACTCGATTCAGCAGGTCGCCGCGGAGATAGAACGCCGAACCTAGCGATACCAAAACGAATACACTACCAAACAGCAGTTCATCTCTATATGACCCTACTGCGAGCGCTCCGCCGGTTGCAGCGGGTATCGTTCCCAAGCCGAATATTAAGAAGAGAATCTCCTTGTCCAGCAACTTCAGGCTGAACTCAGTGAGTCCAAGGGCAGCGCCACCATACATTAACGTGACAACACTTGCGGCTTCTAGGACCGATTCTGGGCCGTATTTCCCGTGATTGTAACGTAACTAGCCACTCCAAAACCGATTCCCGTTACTCCGATTGCTGGGGCGGACCCGAGGTTCGAGAGGCCGGTCGCATCTGGACGGCCCTCAATCGTGGCGAGAACGTACAGGAGAGCGACTGTAAGCACAGTAATGAGGGCTGCTCGAACCCGGTTATTCACGCCAATTGGAAGTGGCGTTGCACCAATAAGTTTTCTGTAGGTACATAACGGTTAGAGAACTCCTGTACTTGCCGAAGTGCCTCACCACATCGAGGCTGGCTGTTGGGACTGAATACCGCTATCAGTCTCGTACCTTCCGGAGGATGGATGTTGCTCCTGCACCGAGCAGTGTCACGCTACCAATTGCGGCGATAAGCATGCCGAAGGGTATTGTGTACATGCCTACAACGGCGTCGGTGTGGGTTCCTGAGACGTCGTAGATAGTGGTGTCGTATCGGACGCGGGAGGGAATTTCAGAGGCCAGCTCTTGTAATCCTTCATCGGTGGTCATGTAGTAACTGTCCTGTCCGGGCTCGACGGCGAGCAAGAATAGCGCCTGTTGTTCCCGGGGGAGGTCGGAGAAGTTCGTTGCGGTTGCGTTGGCTGTGGAAGTCGGAGCAACGTCGATGCCGGCTTCCCGGTCGTACGTGGCTGCATCGTAGGCTCCATAGCCGTAGAATCCGCCGCCAGCGACGAGTAAGACGACGCCTACGACGACAGAAAGGCGGACAGTTACGGTCCTAGCCATACGGACACAATCTCCTCGAAACTGTAAATCTCTTGTCTGTACTCTCCGTGCGGTTCAGTTTTCTACTGAAGAGATCCCGTATTTCCGACTCCGGTTAGTCGTCGCCGCGTGCCCGCTCGAACATCGATATTGCTTCCTCGCGGCGCTCGCCGTGGTCCACAATCGGATCCGGGTAGTCGGGCGCGAGCTCCGTGCGCTCGTCGGCGTCCAACTCCGGCCACGCGTGAATCTTCTCGGCCGGCACGTCCCGTAGTTCGGGGACGTACTCGGTGATGTACTCGGCGTCCGGGTCGTAGCGCTCGCCCTGCGTCGTCGGGTTGAAGATGCGGAAGTACGGCTGCGCGTCGGTACCAGTAGAGGCCGCCCACTGCCAGCCCCCGTTGTCGTTGGCGGTGTCGTGGTCGACGAGGTGCTCGCGGAAGTGGTCGTACCCCTCGCGCCAATCTAGCAAGAGGTCTTTCGTCAGGAACGAGGCGACAATCATCCGCACGCGATTGTGCATGTACGCCTCCTCGCGGAGTTGACGCATCCCCGCGTCCACGATCGGGTACCCCGTCTCCCCGCGCTTCCACGCCGCGAGTTCGGCGTCGTCCTCGCGCCATTCGATTGGGTTCGCGTACTCCTTGTAGTTCTGCGAGACGACTTCCGGATTGAAGTACAGCACTTGCGCGTAGAACTCCCGCCACGCGAGTTGCCCCTGGTACTCCTCGACGCTCTCACGCTCCGCCTCACCGTCCGCCTCAGCCATCGCTTCCTCCGTTTGTTCGTACACTTCGCGGACGCCAATCGTCCCGAACTTGAGGTCCTGTGAGAGCCGCGACGTCGCCGCTTCCGCTGGGTAGTCCCTGGCCTCCTCGTAGCGGAAGATGTCGTCCTCGCAGAAGGCAGCGAGGCGCTCGCGAGCCGCGTCCGTCCCTGCGACTGGCAGTTCCGCGTCGGACTCCGCGAATCCAAGGTCCGCCACTGTCGGCAACTCCTCGCCCGACACGTCCGCGAGGTCCCCCTCGGCTGGTTCGGGGACTGGCTCGGGTTTCTCGCGGTCCTGCCACTTCTTCCAGAAGTACGTGTACACGGAGTACGGGTCGCCGGCATTCGTGCGAATCGCGCCGGGCTCGTGGAAGACCGCGTCGTGGACCTGCTCGTGGTCGACACCGGTGTCATCAAAGGCGGCGCGGACGGCCTCGTCGCGCTCGCGGGCGAGCCCCGAGTAGTCGTGGTTCCAGACGACGCGGTCAACGTCGTACTCCGCTAAGAGTTCGGGCAGCACCGCGGACGGGTCGCCGCGACGCACGAGAAGGTCACTGCCGCGGTCGCGGTAGCGCGCTCGGAGATCGGCGAGCGCGTCCAGCATGAACGCAACCCGTGGCGGGCTCGCGTGGTCGAGGACGACGTCGTCGAAGCAGAACACGGGGACGACCTCGCCCGAGTCGGCGGCCGCGGCGAGCCCGCGGTTGTCGGCCGTGCGGAGGTCGCGGCGGTGCCAGAACAGCTGCATGCCCGACCCGTGGACCGGGGACTGCGAAAAAGTACCGCTACTCGAACACGCGGAACGACCCGCGGCCGACCGCAACCTCCACGCGCTCCCCGTCGTCGTCTTCGCAGGTGACCGTAACCTCAGCAACGCCGACCGTGGAGCCGACGCGGATGACTTCAGCTTCGGCGACGAGATCGCCGCGTGCGGGCCGGAGGTAGGAGACGTTCAGGTCGATGGTGGCGACGCCAGCGGTGACGGGTTCGTCGAGGGTCGTGCGGATAGCGAGCCCGCCTGCGGTGTCGATGATGGTCGCGGCAATGCCGCCGTGGACGTTCCCCTCGCCGGCGCCGTGGTTGGTGAGTTTCTCGTCGTAGGGGATGCGGAGCGTCATCTCGCCGTCGTCGACGTCCTCTACTTGGAGGTCCAGAAAGGAGAGGAAGCCGTGGTCGTCGACGTACGATTGGATGAACGCCTGCACGTCCTCGGCGTCGAACGCTGTCATGCGTTCGGATGCGCGGTCGCCCGGCAAAAGGCCACCGGGTCGTCGCGACCCCACTGAACACCAGTATTATTGATGATAGACTCCCTTGGGCGGAGTAGCCGTGACGAATCTAGTCCGCCACATCGAATCCGTCGTCGACGAGCAGCCAGCGCGACCCGCCGTCGTTTACGAGGACGTCGAACTATCCTACGGGGAGTTCTGGGCTCAAACCGGGCAGTTTGCCGCCGCGCTCCGCGACGCGGGCGTGGAAGCCGGCGACGCAGTCGGCATCTACCTGCCGAACCTCCCGCAGTTCGTCGTCGCATTCCACGGCGCACTCCGCGCAGGATGCACGGTCGTACCGATGAACCCCCAGTACAAGAGCCGCGAAATCCAACACCTGCTCTCAGATTCGGGGGCCGAAACGGTCGTCGCACTCGCCGACGTCGTCCCGTTCGTCGAGCAGGTACGCGACGACACGAGCGTCGAGCGCGTCGTCACCGTCGGTGGCGACGCCGACACGGGAACGCCGTTCCGAGCGTTCCTCACCAGCGGCGACGACAGCGTCGCCGAGCGCGCGGACGACGACGTTGCCGTCCAGCCGTACACCTCCGGTACCACCGGGAAACCGAAGGGTGTCCAGCTCACCCATCACAACCTCGCGTCGAACGCCCGGCAGTCCATCGACATCGTCCCCGACGGCGTCCAGCCCTCGGACCGTAAAATCGGCGTGCTCCCGCTGTTCCACATCTATGGGATGACCGTCGGGATGAACGCCGCGCTGTTCGCGGGGGCGTCGTTCTACCCGCTGCCAGCGTGGGATGCCCAGGAGGCGATGAGCCTCGTCGCGGACGCCGACCTGACGCTGTTCGACGGCGTGCCCGCGATGTAAAGGCTGTCCAAGGCGACTGCATCGAGGCTTGACCTCGAGTATGAATCCGACAGCATTATACTGTTTTAATCTGTATCGTACAGTATGAGTCAGATGGAATGTTACCCGGAACTACGACAACGAGGCGTTGTTACGATTCCTGAAGAAGTTCGAGAGGGGCTTAATCTCGAAGAGGGCGACCAGCTGAAACTCACTGTCGAAAAACTCGACTGACAACCACCGATGAAACACACGCTTCGCTTCCGTGCGTACCTACCCGATGACGTCGCAAGCGAAGCGTGGCAACACATCGATATCCTTCGGCAGATTCGAAACCACGCTGTACGAGACTACTACCAAGCAGCTCCCGGCCAGCGGCCATCTGACTACGACCAACACAAGAAGTTCACCAAATGGAAGGACCAGTGGCCGTTGTTCACCGCTCCGTCGGCTCACGCCGCACAACAGGCCATCAGCCAGATTCACGACGATCTTGAGACACTCCAAGAGCGCCGAGATGAGGGCTACGCGGTTGGGCGGTTGCAGTGGCAAGGTGCCGGTGAGTTCCGGTCAGTGTCGTACAATCAATCCAGTCGCTTCAACGTGGATCACAACACGGGCGACGACCGATTTGTCCAACTCCGACTCGAAAAGATTGGCTGGTTCAAGATTCGGGCAGAACGTCACGTTCCAGCGGCAGCGACCATCGATGAGGTCATCCTCAAAAAAGAGACCACGGGTGAGTGGTATGTGTCGCTCGTCACCACTGTAGAGGAGACGCCAAGCAAGCCGCAACTGGCTGAGATTGACGTTGATGACTGTATTGGCGTCGACCTTGGTATCACCAGCTATATTCGCACCTCAGAAAATCTGTCTGTGGAGACGCTTGACTTATCCGACGAGTACGACCGCTATGCACGCGAACAGCGTAAACTCTCCCGGAAAAACCACGGCTCTGCCAACTGGGAGAAACAACGACAACAGGTAGCGCGGGCGAAACGTGAAATTAAGCGCAAGGTGCTGGACTACCAGCACAAATTGACGACATGGCTCGTCAAAGAATACGATGTTGTGGCTGTCGAAGACCTTGACGTGAAGCCGATGCTGGAAACCAGTCAGAACGCCAAGAACAAGCAAGACGCAGCATGGTCACGGTTTCTCGACCTCTTGGAGTACAAGGGCAACCTGTATGGCACCCACGTCAAGAAAGTGGAGCCGGCGGGAACGACTAAAGAGTGCGCGAGCTGCGGCGTGGAGACAGCCAAACCGATCTGGGTACGGGAACATTCGTGTCCGGCATGCGGACATACCGAAGACCGTGATCTCAACGCAGCAAAGAATATTCTCAATCGCGGCTTGCGGCAGTTAGGGGCGGGACGCTCCGAATCAACGCCTGTGCAGACTGCGCTCCCTACGTTCACACCTCAGCGAGAGGCCGTGGATGCAAAGCGCGTCGTTGAAGCAGGAAGCCCCGGGGCTTGACCCCGGAGCAGGTTCACAACGACGTCATCAACCAACCCAACGCTGAAGAGTTCGACCTCTCCTCACTGCGCCAGTGTACAGTCGGTGGCTCCGGCATCCCCGTCGAGGTGCTGCGGCGCTTCGAGGAACTCTACCCGGTGAAAATCTACGAGGGCTACGGGCTCACCGAGACCAGCCCCGTCACCCACTTCAACAGCCCGAACTGGGGGCGCCGCGTCGGCTCCATCGGGAAACCACTCGAGGGCATCGACGCGCGCGTCATCACCGGTGACTTCGAAAACGTCCCACCCATCAAGGAAGGCCCTGTAAGCGAAGATGACGTCGAGATGGACGATATCACGGGCGAACTCGTCGTCGCCGGGCCGAACGTGATGAAAGGATACTCGGGCCTCCCGGACGCCAACGAGGAAGCGTTCACCGAAGCAGAGGGCAAGCGCTGGTTCCATACGGGCGACCTCGGCTACCACGACGAGGACGGCTACTTCTACGTCGTCGACCGGAAGAAGCACATGATCAACACGGCGGGCTACAACGTCTACCCTCGCGAAGTCGAGGAACTCCTCTTCGAGCACGACGCCGTCGCTGACGTCGCTGCTCTGTTGAATAGCGATCTATTCAGCTGATATCACGGGTTTAGAAGGGCGAAGCCGAGGAATTCGATTCTGTCCTATGGAAATCGATCTCCTCGACTTCATCGAGCAGTGTCGTGACCTAGCTA
>NZ_JAJJZH010000022.1:0-12882 GCF_021029015.1 Halobacterium sp. KA-6 | reverse complement strand
ACGTGTGAGGCGGGTCGCCGTCGATACACCTATTTAGATGCTTGGAGACAGCGCCTACGATATCCTCGACTGGCACGACCACCTGCTAGCCACAGGGGTCGTGCCAATCGCTCCGTACAACCCGCGAAACACTGACGACCCACTAGACATCGAATACAGGGTTGAAGACCGCATCACCGTACACAGCGAGGACGTGCAGCTGAAACAATCTATCTTGGACGAGACGTACAACAACCGTCACACAGGCGTTGAACGAACCAACGACACAGTCAAAGACTGCGGCCTCGGGTACATCCGCGCCCGAGGCCGCGTCCACGCACGGACAGAAGTGTTCGTTGCGCTCTGCCTACGACTCGTTGTTGCAATCACCAACTATGAGCGAGGAAATGATCCGGGCTGTGAGAAGCTATGAGATGGATTCTATGACAGGCTCCTATAAGCATTCTTAGTTGGTACATCCTGTTCGAGCGGTAAAAAGTGGAATCAATCCATGTTACGAGAGTCGCCTGCTCTAATTATTGTTAGACTGATAAAAACCTAATCTTGCATTGCGGAGGTCGGTTCCGATTGGGTCGTTTCATGGGGTCGGGGCCAGATGAAAGATCCGATAATCGCTGCAGCGAAGCCAACTGGCGGCGCGACCAGACGAACCGTTACGATATCTGTGAACCCAAAAGCGACCCAGATGATAGTGGTAACCGGTCCTGCGATGAAAGCAGCGAGAACTCCTTGCTTGGAGAGATTATCTCCCCAGAAGAACAGGAGTGTGAACGCTGGGCCGAATGCCGAAAAGAGCCCTGTAGCCGAATAACTGACTAGCGTATAAACTAGGCTTTCGGTGAAGTAGGCAATACCGAGACCCACCATCCCAACAGCCAGAGTCCCGAGTCGAGAGATGCGAATCTGGACTTTCTCGCTAAAGTCTTCTCCTTTGTTAATAACTTTCGTATAGATATCATGTGCTGCCGCTGAACTGGCAACAATTAGCTGTGAGTCCGCAGTCGACATCATCGCAGCGAGTGCACCCGCAAGCAAAATCCCACTGACAATGTCTGGTGTATGTTCTGTAATCATGAACGGAAGGACCATCTCTCTGTTACCCTCAAAGGCTGCGGGAGCGCCATGGAGCGTTCGAGCCAGAAGGCCCAACAGAATCGCCCCAATCGAGGTAAGAACTCCCCAAACGGTTGATACGAGGATACCCACCCGGCGGTCGGATTCGCTACGAAGTGCCATAAATCTTGCATCAAGATGAGGGAACCCTCCTAGGGTACCGAAGAACCAACTGAGATTAGCCCCGAGCAGGAGAAGCGCAGCACCACCAGTGGCGCCGCCGAACCAAGATGCTCTTCCTCCGCCGGATGCCTCGAGAGATCTCATAATAGCGAGCGAGGGATCGGTAATCACCTGTACCAACAGCATCCCAGGAAGAACGATGAGGGTAAACACCATCAACAACGCCTGCATGGCGTCAGTCCAAACGACCGCCAAGAAACCCCCAGCGATTGAATACAGGATAATGAGGACTGCTACGACAACTAGTCCGACTGTTGGACTAACCCCGAAGACGTCTTGGAATATCGTTCCACCAGCCAGGAATTGCGAGCCAACGTATCCCATGAAGAAAATAAACGTTACCAACGCAGTTAGGCTACGGATAGTGTCCTGGTCTCCGGGAAGCTTCTCCGCAATCAGGCCGACAGGGGTAACAGCTCCAGTTTCCTTCCGACCCTCCATAAAGGGCCGCGAGAACACGATCCACTGGAAGATAGCACCACCAGCTGCACCAACAATCACCCACACCGATGATAGTCCAGTCGCCCACGCAAGCCCAGGTAGTCCGAGAAGGAGCCAACCCGACATGTCGGAACTTCGTTCGGAGAGGGCCAATGCCCATCCCGGTAGCTTTTCGCCACCGAGGAAAAAGTCCGATTCTGACTCTATGTGCTTTGATCCCCAGTACCCTAGAATCGCGACTAATATCAAATATCCGATTAGTCCTGCGGCCACGTTGCTGTCAAAGCTTGTCATGCTTGCAAACCACAAGCGCTTTTTCTAATCCATCTGTCTTATAATTAACGCTAAATATTAGTTTATGTGTATAGGAAATAGGGGCTCCGTCTGATTAAGTCAGTTTGAGAAGTGAGTAGATCGCACGAAACAGGAGAAGAGATAAGATTTGAGAGTGGTGCGTTCAGATTAGAGGTTTGAACTGCCGTCGCCACCATCGACGGGGATTGAAACGCCGTTCACATAGCTGGAACGGGGAGAGGACAAGAAGGCAACAACTTCTCCAAGTTCTCGAGGTTGACCAATCCGACCCATTGGATTATCCGAACCTCGTTCCTCTAGTCCGGACTGCACGGATTCATACTCGCCGCGTTCGACACCCTGTTCAACGAGATTTCGGATTCGTTCAGTCTCGTGGGGTGCTGGAAGAACCGCGTTTGCTCGCACCTCCGGTGCAAGTTCCTTTGAAAGGGTCTTTTCAAGTCCGATAACACTCATCCGGACGGAATTAGAGAGAACTAACGAATCGATTGCCTCCTTTACACTCCGCGATGTAATATTCACGATGGTTCCATACTCACTCTCTTTGAGCGGGTCAACACACTCCTTGACAAGCCGAACAACACTCATGACGAGAAGATCGTATGCCTCATACCAGTCTTTCTCCGTCGTCTCGAGGAACGAGCCACTTGGCGGACCTCCTACATTCGTAACCAAGTGATCCAATTGGCCAAACTCTTCCAAGGTTTGATCGACAAGATTCTCTATATCCTCGGCGTTCGTCAGATCACCAGAAACCCCGATGACCTCGCCTTCTCCCAGTTTATCTAACTCCTCAACAGCTTCCTCAAGCCGTCCACTATCCCGACCGTTGACCACGACATTTGCATCTTCTTCAGCGAAGATCTCGGCCGAAGCTTTACCGAGTCCGCTACTTGAAGCTGTGACTAACGCTACATTACCAGATAGCTGGAATCCCATTGCGTCTCCAAGGCTGTCACCGAGACACATAGTATTAACGCCATCGCAGGGAACTCCCGCGTCAGCCGTTCTAAAGAATACAGCGAGAGTTCCATGGGTTACCCGACCCGTGGTCGTTTACGTCTGTGTCCCTCTGGATTGTAGAAATGAACCGCTAGGCGGAAGACGCCTCAACAAGGCCAGTCGGGCGGTATACGTTAAATGCGATGGAATGGACCGGAAAGAACGACTCCGTAGTAACGCTTGGGTCGTGAACCGACCCAGAAGCAACCCCTCGGTGATCTGAATAGCGAGTATCCTGGTTTCGAGCCTGCCTCACGGATTACTACAGGAGATCGCTCCCCGGGTTACTCCGAGACATCTATTGCATACTTTTGCAGAGCGTCTTCGTCAACTTCGACGCCGAGCCCTGGCCCTTCGGGCACCTCGATCACACCGCTGTCGGCCTTGAGAGGTTCTTTGAGGATCGACCCGTCCACTTGAACGAGTTCCGTGAACTCGCTCGCAAGAGGATGTTCGCGCATTGACGCGGCGAAGTGGATCTTGGCAACTGCAGATACTCCTGGTTCGAGTTCAGTGCCAACCATGTTGGCAATTCCCAATGCTCCAGCTGCGGCCTCAATCTTCTTGCCGCGATGGAGCCCACAGGTTTTGGCAATTTTGAGATTGACGGAGTCGACGGCGTCGTAGTCGTACAGCTGCACCACGTCACCTCTGGTCCAGACGCTTTCGTCGGCCATCACCGGGACGGAGCTGTTCTTACGGATATGTGCGAGTCCTGTAACGTCGTCTGTGGGTACGGGCTGTTCGACGTGCTGGAGGTGGCAGTCTTCCACCGCTCGCAATATGCGGATCGTTTCCGTCGCGGTCCAAGCCGCGTTGGGATCAAGGCGTAGCGGCACGTCATCGCCGAGTGCGTCACGTGTCGCATGGATGCGACGGATGTCCAAGTCTGGGTTGTCGGAACCCTTGATCTTGACAACCTTGATCCCGTCTTCCAAAATGTCGGTTGCCTCGTTGGCCATCGCCTTTGGCGTGTCTAGTCCGATCTCAGCAGCCACTCTGACCCTGTCGCGGAACTTGCCACCGAGCAACGTGTATGCCGGCACGTCAAGGATCTTCCCGACCAAGTCGTGTAACGCCAGGTCAATCCCTTCCTTCACGCAGGTTATGCGCCCGAGGCGTTCGTCAACTATAGTAGAATCTGGAAGTCTTTGTAGTGACATCCATCGTAGATTGGCGAGCTTGGTCGGTTCTAGAGGATCTGGTGAGAAATGTGAGTAGGCACTTCTGGAGACTACTATAGCTTCAGGACACGGCCGATGTTAGTGGGGTCCTCACCGAGAATCGCTGGCGCGGCATAGTTCCGTATTGTTGAGTCAACGGACTCGATAGTTTCGCCGTAGAATTCCGGCTCCCAGGCGCAGGCTTCTCCGACGCCCACGTGGCCAGAGTCGGTGTGTAGCTTAACGAGGACAGCGTTAGAACGTGTGAATTCGGTGTAGGAGTCGGCGAACCCGTCGACAGGGATGCCGTACGGTACGGTTTCAACGCGAGTTATCTCCATGGAACGTGAATCACTGGTATCGTGGTATAAAGGGAGGGGGTGTCATGGGCTGGAGCGACTTCTTGACCGACTAACTTAGAAGGTAGCATGTTTTGAGAAGGGGAGTTGAATCACCCAGCGTGAGAGGGTAAAATAGCTAAATCCATGATTTGATCAGGATCCGGTGGTATAAGAAAGAATGGAGGGTAAATTCTGAGGTGTATGAGTTCAGCGACTCTGCAAGATGATTTGGGTAAAACCGTTCTTCAATGCCGTGGAGACAGAGGTAATAGCGTGTTTCGATTGCCTCTCCTTCGAGTATTTCGACGAATTTGGCGTGTTCTTGCCATCGGAGATGAGGGATGACAAGAGTACGCACTGCCAGGGCTGATTCGTGGCTTCCCTCACTGCTACTACCGGAACCTCTACGACATTAACCTCGTTGAGTGAGCGCTTCGAAACGTAGTTTCTGGCTCAGATGTGGCATCAATCGACCGCCGTCGGGAGACGCGGTCGATTGCTTCCTCACCGTGCTTGAACAAATCGTTGACGACGTCTCTTACAACCTCGTCTAGCAGGCTACCAGCTTCGGTTTGGTCGACCGGACTTGCTGCATCGGTCTAACCGATGTGAAACCGATGCGCATCGATCAAGTATCGAAGTGTTACGACCCAACAGCTGAGCACTACCACTACGTCCGTACCCTCGTCTCGACCGGGTCTAAGACCATAATTGTATCTGAATGGACTGAGATTAAGCAAGCGCCAAAGGAACGGCGGTGTGAGTCACGCGTGACGACCTCCCGTTTCACAACCGATCTGGATCGTCGGTGACAGCGACTACGACACGCTCGACTGGTACGACCGCCTGCTGGCTGCAGGGCTCGTGCCTCTCGCGCCGTACAACGTGCGAAAACACCGACGACTCGCTCGATATCGAGTACAGGGATGAAGACTGCATCGAGCAACACAGCGCAGACGTACAGCTAAAGAAATCTATACTGGACAAGACGCATAATCGCCTTACAGGAGTTGAACGAAGTAAGGATTCAGTGAAGGATTGTGGCTTCGGACGTACCCCATGCTCGAGGCCATGTCCACGCACGAGTGCAATTGTCGTTGTCGCTATCACTAACTACGAACGCGGAGACAATCCGGGAAGCACCTTATCAAAGTATGACAAGAGTTCTATGATATCCTCTTTTGAATTATTCAAATCATTCGATTGGATACCCCTCCAAATCAGCTGGTATCGATCTCAGACCGTTCAAACTGTAGTTCCGTGTCGTATCCCTCAGCACGAAGTTGTTCATCGGCGGATTCGACACTATTGGTTCCGGAAACTATACGAGCCAGTGATGACCGATTCGCGACAGCCGTAGTATCCAAATAGAAGGTGATCGTGCTTGCAGGAGTGAGCTCAACTGTTCGCTTCCCTCCTCTAATAGGGTGCGTACCGACCTCTCCTTGACTAACACGCAATGGAAGCCGGCTCGCATCGGTTGGTACCCTCTCGATAATTCGTTCAAGTTCAGCACCAACATCTGGTGTTAATCCCCAAGCCCCCAACAGTCCACTGTCAGCAGCAATCGCACCAATGTTCCGATCCAACTCAGACACTGTGAGTTCGCCATCACTCCCGTACCCGAACATACCGATACATGTTGGAACCTGAATTTCTGACAGGGCAGCCAAGCAGATTCCGTCAGCTAGTGGGCTCACAATCCCCGGTTCAGTTCCCGTTGCCAGAACGTCTCCACCAGAGTCGATTCCAACTATCAAATCAATATCGAGCTTTTCGCATGCAGTTTCCAGTCCAGAACGGAACCCTTCCATCCCGCCAGTAATATCGAGAAACGCGACGTCACGTTGAAGCGTGGATGCGACGGTGGATTCCGCGAATTGCACACCGTCATTGGTCTGTGTATCTCCTGAACCCAATCCAACCGCTTCACTCACTCGGTTGATTTCTGTGAGCTCGTCAAGAGAACGTGGACCTGGTTGCGGGTCAGCAACGCTTCGTTCCCATGTTAATCCGCCAATGATTGTATCAACATCGTGCTCCTCCAGGAACCGCATAGTTGGGATGGTTCCCACTACGTCACCACCGCCACCAATTCCAAATATCAACGCCCGTGTACAGTCGTAGACCTCCTCAATCGTATCCATATTGGATATCCTTAAACGGAGATACAAGTCTCTTCTTGATTTCCACAACAGTAGACACCCATTAAGAAAAAGTGCCTATGCATTTAGTCTCGCTTGGGAGAGGATACATTCCAATTGACCGTGGTTGCTGATCCGCTACGCTGTAGATTCCAGATTCGGATCTGCGACTTCCTTCGAAATGGACGCAGTGGCTGATTCAATTAAGGGTGGAATAGCAGCCACATTCGTTACGGTATTTTACCGAACTCCCAATCTATATTATCCCTCGTATACACGGTCGGTTTGTGCAACCGAGAGACTTTGATAACGAACTGACGTACCTCACACATAAACAAAACGGCGAAGAAGAGGCATTTCACGAGGCGTACGATGAAGCTGTGGAATCTGTCCGAGAGGAACTGGGACAGTCGCATGGGCTGCAGATTGAGGGAGAGGCTGTCGACACTGACAGCACTTTTACAGTCACCAGCCCCGGCAATCAGGACCTTGAAATTGGTGAATTCGCAGCTGGAACTGAACAAGACGTAGATGCTGCTGTGCGAGCTGCCAAAGAGAAATTCCCAGACTGGGAAGCTCTTGATACCAGTGCACGCGTTGAGATCTTCCAGGATGCTGCGGATATAATGCGCGACCGGAAGTATGAACTCGCTGCCACCGTCTCCCTAGAAAATGGAAAGAACCGAACTGAAGCAATGGCTGACGTCGATGAAGCGATTGACTTCCTTGATTTCTATAGCAGCGAATTCGAGCGTTCGAATGGATACGAATTCGACACTGGCGAACCTACTCCGGGCCAACATACGAAAAACCTCCTCCGCCCGTACGGTGTTTTCGGAGTGATTTCGCCATTCAATTTCCCGATGGCATTGGTTGCCGGCATGACTAGCGGTGCGCTGGTGGCTGGCAACACGGTTGTCGTAAAACCGGCGAGCACAACCCCGCTGGTTGCGCACAAGTACGTAGATATTCTCCACCAAGCTGGCCTCCCGGAAGGTGTGCTCAACCTTGTAATGGGTGGTGGCAGTGATGTTGGTCAACCGCTCGTCGAACACGAAGATGTGAGTGGGATCGCGTTTACTGGCTCACGGAAGGTCGGCCTGAATATTCAGGAGACCTTCATGGAGCTTGGAAAGCGTGGCCCGGTTATTGCTGAACTGGGCGGCAAGAACCCAGTCATTGTTAGCAATACTGCTGATATTGATAAGGCAGTCGAGGGCGTTAAGAAGGGTGCCTTCTCCTTCAGCGGTCAGAAATGTTCAGCTACCTCGCGTGTGTACGTACACGAGGATGTTATAGACGAATTCACTGACCAGCTGGTTTCGGAAGCGGAGGAACTCACTATTGGGCGCGCTTCGGAACGGGACACGTTTGTTTCACCCCTCATCGACGATAGCGCGTTAGAGTATTACCAAGAAATCACAGAGGAGGCCCGCAGCGACGGGACTATTCGAACGGGAGGCAACGTTGTATCCGATGGGGAACTATCTCAGGGTCGGTTTGTTGAGCCTACAGTTGTTACAGATATCCCCCATGAACACAAACTTGCGCGGGAAGAACACTTCCTCCCGTTCGTCACGATTCATCCGATTTCTGATTTCGACGAGGGAATCAGTAAATCGAACGATAGTGAGTATGGGCTCTGTGCTGGCCTCTTCTCCGAAGACGAGGAAGAGATTGACCAGTGGTTCAATGAGATCGAGTCGGGAATGACTTATGTCAACCGAAACCAGAGTGCAACAACTGGGGCGCTCGTTCAGGCTCAGCCCTTTGGTGGCTGGAAATTCTCTGGTACGACTGGAAAGTTCGCTGGTGGATACTGGTACGTCCAGCAATTCATGCGCGAACAGAGCCGCACTCGCGTCGAATAAATACGCTCGCGCGGTAACACCTCTCTAAGCACCATAATCTCTTTCGCAGTATCGCGATGGGGGATCGAATTTTGTATCTTTCCTAAATCCCGAGTCCTCAATTTATTCTCACCGAAAACTATTCGTATCCCATGGGCGTGCCACTAGATATGAAGATCCTGGACCGATATTCGGCGACCGAACCTGCTAGCGAAGAGCCATTATCCGACTGTAAAAAGTGTGGAACCGAGCTGAATAGAGATCAAGGTTTCTTGGGTTGTCCTAAATGTGGGTGGGCTCCAAGACACGGTTCAGACTGAGCAACTAACTCAATCAAACCCCACATTTTCCGCACAACAGATGCGTGAATAAAGTGGTTGACCCCTCAATTGCGACGCAATCTTGACTGGCGAAAACACGAATATCGAAATCTAGCCACCCACGACTCTCGATTGTTCCTTCCCGGACATCAGTAATCCGATCACTTACGGCATTGTCTGAACGCTGACTCTAGTTCAACGCAAACACACTTCTCCAAGTTGACATCCTCCTTCGCGTAAACGCGGAGGAATCCCGAGCGGTGGGAGTTTCAGGTTCGCAACCATGGACGCCGCCACTTCACGGGAGTCCGCATCTAACCCAGCCATCGTGGATGGTGGCTGACCGGCAGTGCCAAACCGACGTTACTCCTCTCCTCCATCATGTTTGGATTCTCCGTGTTGTTTTTGCCACGGAGAGTCCCCCAGATTTCGACGGACTCGGAGGCATCGTTGGGCTCGCTCAAGCCGACGGACACAACGACGAACCCTTCGAGGATTCGCGTTCACCACGTCGGCGTTTTGGATACTGTCGTCCGAGAGACGCTGTCTCTCGCGATCACGAAAATCGGGGATTTTCGAACGACCTCGTTACGAGGGCGAACAGGCCGCCTCCGAGGGTCGTTCGGAATCCGCTCCGTTCCGACCGGACCTTACCGCTATGTAGCGATTCTGGTCGCTTTAACGTATGGATTGGAAACTCGACTACGCAAATTGTCGATAGAATGCTCCACTAAGTGACGGCGCGTATCCACGGCCTAAACGCCGTGGGATTGCGCCGATTCAGCCTATAATGGAGCTAATTCGGTCGCAGTTCAATCGATGACAGTGCCTTCTTCGAGGTGGACTCCGCGATCGAACCGATCAGCCGTGAGCTTTGAGATGTCGATTAGAGATGGTGAGCCATCCATAATGACCTCCGATACGAGTTGGCCGGCGGCCGGCGACTGCATGAATCCATGTCCCGAAAATCCGGCAGCAACAACAAATCCGGGGGTAACCTCTTCGATAATCGGGTGATGGTCTGGAGTTACCGAATAGAGTCCACCCCATCCTTCTTTAACAACCGTTTCTGGGCCGAAATACCCCGCCACATCCGAAAGTTCTTCAATCACTTTCGCAGACCAATCTAACGTGACCTGCTTAGAATACGCATCTGGATTCTGGTCAGGATCTGAATCATCGAAATGACCTCCGCAAACAACGGCTCCATTTCGTTCAGGCCGGAAATGGACACCACGATCTTGGTCGATCGTAAATGGTACTGTTTCGTCAACAGCTGTGTCTGGCTGAGCGACCATTAAGTGTCGGAGCTTTGGTGAAATTGGGAGGTCTACACCCACGAACTCCGCCACACGTGGTGCCCACGGACCAGCTGCATCGACGACATAATCTGCTTCAATGATTTCGTCAGCGGTCTTGACACCAGACACCTGCCCAGTAGAGTCTTGCTGAATATCGATTGCCTCAGTCTTTGTTCGGATATCAACGCCTGCTTCGTCTGCAGCCTTTGAGAATCCCTGTAAAGCAAGATGGGGGTCAGCGACCCCGTCAGTCCCTAAGTATGACGCAGCCACATAATTATCCGAATTTAGTCCCGGACACAACTCGGCCGCTTCTTCGGCCTCTAAGAACTCGCTGTCCACACCAACCTCATTCTGTCTCTTGACGTTTTCTTCCAGTTGTGCAGCTGTCTCTTCATTCCGGGCTAAGAACATGTACCCTGGTTTCCGATAGGCGATGTCGGTTTCGAACTCGTCTTCAAATGATTCCCAGACCTCAATGCTTTCCTTAGAGAGTTTTGCACTGACCGGAGATGAAAACTGGGCTCGAATTCCCCCATTTGCCCGGTCAGTACTCCCGCTTCCAAGAGTCCCCTTCTCCAGAAGGATGACTTTCGCCCCCTTTTGGCGAAGATAGTACGCCGATGCAATTCCGATTATACCGCCGCCTATGACTACGACTTGCACACTCCTCATCTGGAACTACTAGGCTAAAAGTATTTGTGCAGGCTAGTTCTACGGGCACGTTATTCAAGTTCACCTCGTCTGCAGGTGGAGACTTGATCCAGTAATCCATATTTGGCAAGGTTCGGGAGACTTGTTCGAGACTGGTTCTCGAAGATTTAATGGACTACTTGATGCTCAACTAGCCTATAGCTGCATTCCCTTATCATAGAGTATCTATCTGATCCAAACTATTATGACCCTTCTGGGTGTCATCTCAATTGTTGTCCATGGAAGCGACTACTATCGAAGAGGCAGTGACGTACGAGCCTGAAGAGGGATGGCAGCGGAAATCACTTGCAGAAAGTGACCAGTTCTCGTTTGAGTGGTTCGAAAAACCACCAGGGCACTCATCTCCAATGCATGACCATGAGAATGAGCAAGTCTGTGTCGTACTCAAGGGTGAGTTGACGATATACACGGAGGACGACGAGGTAACTCTCACGGAGCATGATGCCGCTCACCTTGAAGCGTGGGAAGAACACAGGGTTGAGAACACCGGCGATGAGTTAGCGATTGGCCTCGATGTTTTCGCACCTGGCCGTAGCTTCGACTTCTGGACTGACCGGGAGTAATCCTCCGTTTGAAATTTATCCGAACGAGATGTTATAGTGACTTTTCAAGACGTGTCGGCTCTCGGCTGTCACTACTTATTTAATTCCAGCACAATCAAGCCGTTCCTCACACAATATTGAGGACGGAAAATCGATGAGGTTCCGCTCTACTGGGAAAGTCCAGCCACGTCCATGGCTGCCTGTACACCGTCGCCATTGTGAACGATGCTTGAGACTGCCTCTGTCATTGCTTCTGGGTCATCGTGCTGGAAGACAGAGCGACCCATTGAGACACCTGCTGCACCAGCATCAATTGCACCCCGAACATTTTGGAGCATGTGGCGATCTGATTGCGGATCTCCTCCGGCCATAATGACTGGAATATCTACTGCATCGGCAACGCTTTGGTACGATTCTGCATCTCCTGAGTACGCAGTTTTCGCGATATTTGCCCCCATCTCTTCAGCAATCCGAACTGCGTGCGCCAGATTCTTTTCGTCGTGTTCATCGACACCAGGACCCCGTGCATAGGTCATTGCCAGCACTGGCATACCATACTCCTGGGCCTCCTTCGTGACCTTTGCTAAATCTTCTAACTGACGTGGCTCATGATCACTCCCAATATTGAGGTGCAGGGAAACGGCATCTGCACCGGCACGAACAGCCTCCAAGACGCTTCCAGTCATCCTCTTATCATTCGAATCAGGGCCCATGGTGGTAGACGCATTCAAGTGAACCACGTACCCCTTCCCATTCTTATTCGGGTGGACACGGCTGGCGAGGCCTTTCTGCGTCAGTACGCTATCAGCGCCACCCCGTGTTACTGCATCAATTGTCGATTCAATATCCTCCAAGCCCTTCGTTGCGCCGATGGTGATCCCATGATCCATGGGGATATTCACCATTCGTCCGTCCGTTGCGATCCGGTCCATTCGTGCTTTGACGCCCGATTTCATATATCTATAGCAGGGCAACTACTTCATAATTCATTTGCATCCGGTATTCATTACCAACTTCATTATCACAGGATTGTTTCCTGTTGAAAACTATCAGGCAGTGGTTCAACACGCAAGACTTCAAACCAAAGAGACGGCTGCACAACGCAAGACTTCACTACTCTCACAATCGCGGTTTCCCTTCCGCCCTTCCTCAAGTCTGGTATTTCCAGCACCAATTCAAGACCACCAACCCAGAGGCGACACCCTGAAGAATCATTTTTACATGTGTCTACAGGGGAACAGACCGCGTGCCTCGGGGATTGACCCCATGGCCGTTCACCGGATAATTCAAGTCACCTCGTAATAATACCTAAATTGGAGCAACACATGAAGGTACTTGTCACTGTCAAGGAGGTCGCTACTGTCGAGGACGACTTCGAGATTTCCGGCACGGAAATCGAGAGCCGGTATCTCGACTACGACCTCAACGAGTGGGACGACTACGCCGTCGAGGA
>NZ_JAJJZH010000021.1:0-14680 GCF_021029015.1 Halobacterium sp. KA-6 | reverse complement strand
CCAGCGAGGAGCGCATCCGCGAGGCCTTAGAGGACACGGACGCCGGCCCGGACGTCGACCGTTTCGTCGTCGCGTGCCCGATGTGCATGACGATGTACGAGGACGGCCGCAAAACGGGTGGCTACGAGGACGACATCGAAATCACGGACGTCACTGAACTCCTCGTCGAAGCAATCGACGCGAAAAACGAAGGGAACAGTGCGGGCGGACACAGATGAGTTGGCTCAGCAAGCCGAAGACGTGGCTGCTGTCGACGGTGACGTCCTGAAGTTTGGTGTCGCGATCATGGGAAAATAGGACGAACTCTTCCGCATCGACACCGTGAAGTTCGATTCTAGCGTGTTCGTTTTCGACTGGCTTGACCTGCTTTTCCTATATAAATATACTTATAACCCATTCACTCAGTCAGTTGTCTCCGATAAAAAACATCGTTTGCGTGCCAAGGTTTTATTTGGGGTTGTTCCTATGACTGTAATGTCGGTGTGCGAAATGAATAGCCCGGATTCAGTTCCGGAAATAGACGACCAGACAGCTAACGTTATTCAACTTGTCCACCATGTCTGGCGTTAAGGTCGTGCTAATCACCGGAACGTCTACACTCGGGCGACCGTTGTTAATTTGCGCATCGTCATGGAGGTGATCATTAAATAATGCAAGAACCAACGTACGTGTAACCATTCAAACCCGTGCTTATGCCGACCATGATGTCGGGCTGTGTGCATATGGTCGGCATTTCCACGGTTTCTGTGATGATAGATTCTGCAGGACTGTTGAATGACTTTAGCGATTGCGCTTAGTTAAGGTGGGAGTATGTCGTCGGGTTTCGGCGATCTTGGTAGTTGGTTTCGGGAATACGTATAGCAACTGAACCAAAAATTTTGTAAAGCCAGATGTACGCAAAGATGCCATAGGTTTCGATGAGTACACAATCTTCCCAGCAAGAGAACAAATCTGACGAGGATCTCGGTTCGGCACTTGTCACTGCCCGCCGCCAGCTCGAGCGCGCTACCACCCACGTCAACGTCGACGAGGGGGTCATCGAACGGCTCAAACACCCGACGCGAGTTGAGCAGGTGTCAGTTCCGCTCAAGAGGGATAATGGGGACGTCGAAGTGTTCACCGGCTATCGTGCCCAGCACGACGACGTTCGCGGCCCGTACAAGGGCGGCCTTCGATACCACCCCGAGGTGAACGCCGAAGAGTGCATCGGCCTCTCGATGTGGATGACTTGGAAGTGTGCCGTGATGGACCTTCCCTTCGGTGGTGGCAAAGGCGGTATCGCCGTCGATCCCAAGTCACTGAGCGAAGAGGAAACCGAGCGGCTCACCCGCCGGTTCGCAGAAGAATTACGGCACGTTATTGGTCCGACGATGGACGTCCCGGCGCCGGATATGGGGACGGACGCTCAGACGATGGCCTGGTTCATGGACGCCTACTCGATGCAACAGGGCGAGACGATCACGGGTATTGTCACTGGGAAACCGCCGATCGTCGGTGGTAGCGAGGGCCGCGACGCTGCACCGGGACGGAGTGTCGCGATCATCACTCGAGAAGCCATCGAGTACTACGACAAGGAGATTGAGGAGACGACGGTTGCTGTCCAGGGATTCGGAAGCGTCGGATCGAACGCGGCAAAACTCCTCGACGATTGGGGGGCAAAAGTTGTCTCCGTGAGCGACGTCAACGGTGGCATCTACGACCCGAACGGTCTAGACACGTATGCGATCCCTTCTCACCACGAGGAACCGGAGGCCGTGATGGCCCACGAGGCACCGGAGACGGTGACCAATAATGAGTTACTTGAGCTGGACGTCGACGTGGTGATTCCCGCGGCTATTGGAAACGTCCTCACCGAGGAGAACGCTGACGATGTCGACGCAGACATCGTTGTCGAGGGAGCGAACGGTCCAACGACGAGTGCGGCGAGTGAAATTTTCGCTGAGCGCGGCATTCACGTGGTTCCCGACATCCTCGCTAATGCCGGCGGCGTGACGGTGAGCTACTTTGAATGGCTACAGGACATCAACCGCCGACAGTGGCCCCTTGAGCGCGTCAACAAGGAACTTGAGGAGCATATGCTTGAGGCTTGGGATGATGTCCGGCAAGAAGTCGAAGCGAAGGACTTGACATGGCGCGACGCAGCCTACGTCGTCGCTCTTTCGCGGATCGCGGAAGCGAAATCCACGCGGGGGCTTTGGCCGTAGCCTAGAGCCTTCTTTAGCCCGTCGGTAGTTGTTTCGATTCCCGTTGACAATAAGGAACGCATCGTACTGTCGGGATTGATCGGAACAGAGCAGCTTCCGAACGGTCCTCAACTACGTACTTAATTGCCGGAATAATAACCATTTTTCGCGGGGCGATAGGTATCCGATTATGGATAGAGGGCAGATCTGGACAGCGGCAATTTTCCTGTTTCTCTTCAGTTGTGCGGTTGCGATGCAATCCAGGGGCCCGATTCTCGTTCACCTCCAAGAAGCCTTCAACGTCTCGGAAGCGTCACTTTGATTAGTTGACCTACCGGAACTGCCGGATTCACTGTCGCTATTGTTGTAACAGGGCTGTTTGCTGGTCAATTAACGTACGCCAAGTACTGGCACTCGGAGTCGTTGGCATTACTTGTGCTCTCATTGTAATGGCGGTCGCGCCTACCTATACAATCTTTCTGCTGGCATTACCCCTTCAAGGAACTGCTGCGGTTGCCTTTCGTGGCGTTGACCGTGTTGTATTGAGTCATCTCAATACTGAGAATCGAGGGAGGATCTATACCGTCTATACACTCGTCTGGGCTGTTGGTGCCGTTCTTGGCCCGCAACTTGTGAGCGTAACCCTCATAATCGTGGATTGGCGAACTATCTTCCTTATTCTCACTCTGTTTCGTTCCGGTTGCTGCTGTCGCGGGTTTAGCCAAACTCCCTTCAATAGCGGCTGAACGCTCTATTTCGTTATCTTCGCTTTGCTCGTTGCTCCGGCGTCCCTCCGTTACTGGTGCGTATGTTGGCATGTGCCTAGTTGGGTCTCTTGAAGGAACGATCTTCACCTGGCTTGCGTACTACGCCACTGGTTTTGTCCCTGCAACAACAGCAAATCTACTCCTGTCAACGTATCTCCTAGCATACATCCCCGCACGATTCATCTTCACACTGGCCATTGATTACGTTCCATATCTTGCTTTGTTGCTTGTGGCAGTAGCACCCGGAATTCCAGCGCTCGTGATCGTTTTCTCCGGCGCGAACGGTCTTGTTTTATTTGCTGCTGTCTTTGTGGCGGGGGCTTGCATTTCAAGTGGTTTTCCGATCTCGACGGCTTACGCTGTGGATGCGGCCCCAGAGTATACTGGCCCGCTTAATGCTCTGACCAATGGAGCAATGTATATCGGCATGTCACTTGCACCTGCTCTTGTCGGTGTCCCTGGGGACCTGTATGGCATCCAGCGGGCGCTGGGGCTTACGGTTGGTATATCCGGTGCCCTAATCATCACCATTGTAGTGATGGTGGTTCGGACCGGAACCGCGAATGCGCCAACAGCCAACACACCGGCTGATTGAATTTTGAAACCCAAATCATCAGCACTGTCCAGTTGAGCACTTCCCGAACTGCCGTTTTCCATCAAGTGAATAATATAGATTCTGATAGTTGTGTTAATTTCTGAACTACTCAATTTATCTATGACCTATTGATTAATTACCCACTCAAAAATTATGAATGGAGAAAATATAAATTTTGAAGAATAGGACCATGTTTCGATCCGGTTTCGCTCAGTGGGTTGATCTGATGCCCATCCGGAGTCAGGGAGAGAGTCCGATAGCCGAATTGATTGACGCAAACCGGTCCGGAGAAACTAGGTTTCTTGCGGGCGAACGACCGATCTGGTGGGTGGACAGCGGCGTCGCCGTCCGTTCTTTTGCCCAATCTCCTTCTATATCTGGCTCATAGATTTTGCTGAGCAAATTTGTAATCAGCAACCGCATTGGTCTATTTACTTCTTAAACTAACTCAGCTAGACAATTTCGCATTGGTGTAATAATGCTTGGGTATCCAACAGTTTTAAGTTGTATAACGAGATGTACAGAGTATGCCTCACAGAAGCTCGGAAAACACCCACAAGACAACTACGCAGGCGATTAGGGTACTAGATATCCTCAGGAGGACAAAGGGTGCGACCATCTCTGATCTCGCTTCTGAGTTCGAGATGCCACGGAGTACATTATACACTCACTTAAATACACTCATGGAGGAGGGGTTTGTCGTCCGGGAAAACGGACAATACTGGATTGGAATCCGGTTCAAGGAGTTCAGTGTTGCAGCTGAAAAACGTAAGCCGAGCTACCAGATCGTGAGGAGCGGACTTGCACAATTAGAAGGCGATATCGATGCAGAGACAGAATTTCTTATCGAAGAAGCAGGGCAAGTCAGTGTTATTTATCACTCTGAAAACATTGAACAAAATCGTGTTCGCCTACACATGCACAATACGGCGGCCGGGAAATCTATTCTTGCAGAAAGATCCACAGAAGATGTCGAGAAAGTTCTAGATAAGCACGGTCTTCCCCAGCAAACGAAGAATACTATCACAGATCGAGAGGAACTATTTGCTGAATTAGAGACTATCGGTGAGCAGGGCTATGCTTATAATAATGCAGAATGCTTCGATGGATATCATGGCATTGGAGCAACCGTGCAAGGAATCGACGGGGGAATCCTTGGAGCGGTCACACTAGGCGGACCAATTTATCGAATTCCGGAAAACCAGCTGAGGAATGAGCTGGTCGACACACTCCTCAATACAGTCGATGAAATTGAGGAGACTATCGAGGCTAACCGCTTAGTTATCAGCTCAGAATTAGCAACTGATCAATAGAACCCCCTTCGAGTTAGACTTTAAATTGACTGATTTCACAGGTGGACTCCGAAAACTACGACCCGTCTTCCGATTCCAACTTCTCTAATTCAACCGTGTTGAATAGATGCTAATTCTCGGTTAGAGTAACTCACAAAGCGGTTCTCTGTTTGATATACCACACATGAGGACGATTTCACGGAACTGGCGATACCAGCCTAGTTCTCGCACGGAATCGCCGAGAGAGCGCTTCATGGTCGAGTCTGAAGTTTCGGACATTCAGCGCTGAAAATACTCCTTTTGCCCGGTGGCTGCGTCATACCCTAGTGGCAACGGTCTTGACCCTCGCTGTAAGATGAGTGGTTCAACGCCCAGCGCGTAGAGCTCGTCCTTCGTGGCCCAGTTGTGGAACGCTTTGTCGTCTGCAGCGGGCAGCAGGTCGTCCGTGTTCCGATACACGACCTGCAGCCCGCTCTTCGTAGGGGGTTGCTGCGCGTGTCCGCGCAGCCACCCCACCACACCCACATTTTCAGCTGACTCGGCGGCTGTGGCCTTCTTCGAGCTGATAACAGTGAAAGACGACGTGCTTCCCCAACGCTTGTTTGACTAGGCACCGCCCTGCTCAACGAAGTCGAGGTGTTCGACTTCCATAGATCAGAATCAGTTTCCTCGGCTTCGTCCTTCTAACCCATGGTATGAGTCGATTAGATCGCTATTCAACACGACGTCCATCCAGATCTTGACTTGTCCACCGACTTTTCAGCGTTGTATAACTGTACGAGATCAGCCGGAGGATCTAGATAGCGTACTATTGTAATCTATCTACGCTCCTGCACTCACAATAATATCGATGTAATGGCAAGTCTTGAACGTCCCGAGCTAATATTTCAATCCCTTCCTATTCTCAACAAGTATAAGTTAATGGTGATCACGCTCCACTCGAACTCTCATCTATATCAAATCCGATCTGGAGGCTCTCTGATCAGGATTCTCGCGGCAAGGAGCCCGGTCCAGCAATAGGCTCAATTAAACTGAAATTTAATCCAACCTTTTGATAGTAACACCGAGTCCAGAGAAATGTTCTTGAGATGGAGGGTAACTCTGACTTCTAGTATTGCGCATTCTCAATTCTTGAATATTGCGCTGGATGTCCATTCGCATATATTTATGTGTGTCTATAAATTAATCATTTATCAGTAGTGGCTCTGGGGAAGAGAGAAGCTGCTACACTGTCAACTCATAAACTGAGCACTCTCGGATTGGCATCGGATTGTGATTAATCCAGGAGAAACGCTTGACCCATCGAAATCACCAACTGGCAGGAGGATTTGTTCTGTGCAACCACTTACTATCTGACTCAAATGCCACCGGAACGATCCAGAAAGTGGAAGGGGAGCGAACGTCACCGCATGAGATGGCAACCAAGATCTCAATTGATTACTGTTCCCTGCTTAGGCGTGATGACGTGATCAAAATGATCTGTCGTGAGAATTGGAGTATAGACGAATCAAAGGGCGTTACCTAGGTGAATAATTTTGCTGGCAATTCACAAGAGTTGGGTTTGATAGCGGGCAAACTGAAGTCACGAGTGATTGCCCCCTGTTACTCCACAGGCTTCCTCTGAAATAGGGAATCCAATTCAACTCCCGTCTTTATCGTGAGGATTGTTATCGGTCGTGTTTAATTTAGGTTGAAAGGTAAATTATGATGATTTATTTCTTCTTATATAAAATATTATATGACTCAACAGTTGTATCGACTGGATCGAGTTAGATTTTGTGGAGCGGGAACGGACACCGGTCGTGCTGATGAGTCTCGGTATTCGACTGCATCTTGCTGGTCTTTCACTTTCGAATACCGCTAACGGACTTGGGAAGTTCGGTATCCAGCGCTCACGGAAAGCCATCAATAACTGACCGGAAGAAAGCTGACTTACAGCCCTGCCAGCGACGCCAGCCCGAATCAGATTGCGGTTGACGAAACCGTAATCCGCATTGACGGCCAGCAGTACTTGCTGTATGCTGTCGTTAATTCCAGCTCGAATAAATTCCTGCGTGTACGACTATTTCCAATGACAACGACGTTGACTGAACAGTTTCTGCAGGACCTCCGCAAGAAACACAATGTCCCTTTCATCAACTGTGCTCGGCGTTGGATTCGTCTTTGTCGGGGCTACTCTTCTCGACGTCGGCTCTGTCACGATTCAGCTCTTTGAAGAAGGTTACCCGTCGGAAGCTCTCCAAGGCTGGCAGATGCTTGTGGGAGTTGGGCTACTGTTCTTCGGAGGTCTTCTTCGTGGTGAACCGATACTGTTTAGTTACGGGGAGTACGGGACGGGGAACGGTGACAACGTCTTTTTCGCAAGCCCCTCCCGCTCACGGGCTGCGCCTCATTGTGCACGGCCTACGGCCGTGCTTGCGTCACCTCCTTTCGATTTCCCATCCGATAGTGGTTCCTCGGCCAGCTTTCGCTTAACTAAATACAGCCTGTGAATCCACCCCGGAAGTTCAGTCTTTGATTGTCTAGCTTCACTTTTATACATCACACGGCCTTGTTTAGACGCCGTATCACTCTTTCGAGAGGAGGCGGCTGCAGTCGTCGAAGTCCACAGATTCGGCGCAATCGCCGACGAGACCGTATTTGCCGATCTGCCAGTCATCCGATAGCCGGAGTCAGCCCATCGACTCGTCGTTGAGAGCATCGTCGAACTCGTCGAACCGGGGCTAACCGACCGAACACATGTCCTCAATGGACAACTTGACTTCAAGATTCCTACTGAGGCTGAAGCTATCGAATAAACCGTTGATACGTCAAATTTGTAGGGATAGGGCCATTAACAAGGACATCGGTAAACGACATTATATTTATCCGGACCATACATATCCGCACGACCCTGTTATATAAGACTCGCACCTTATCTCTGATAAGTGTCTTGGCGCTCAATATACAATTTGTCTAACCGGTTGGTTCAGATTCACGGTAGTGAAGGCTCTGTTGAATCACTAGACAGCGTCTGGATGGGTCGCTAAATCAAAGGAGTTGAAGCGGGACGATTTGGTTGTCCATGACACAAATCTCCCGCTTCACTGGAGAGATTGTGCCGATTGCTCAAAGAGTTACTGGCGATGGAGACGAATCCGCCGCCCCGGAAGGTGGCGGCGGATTCTCCGACTACGCCCTCGTTTCCCTCCACTGTCTGCGGATTTACCTTGATGCATCCTACCGAATGACGATTGACTTGCTCAAAGAGATGCCACAAATAACCGGGGAGATCGGCCTCAACGCGGCCGATCTCCCCTCACCATCCACGTTGTGTAAGGCGTTCGACCGGATCGAGATGAGTGTTTGTCGAGTGTTGCTGCGCCAGTCGGCGTAGCTACACGATCCTTCGAACCACGCTGCTATCGACGCACATTCTACGAACGCTCAGCTGCAAGCCGCCACTACTGCCAGCGAATCAGCTACCGCGTGCAGAAGCTGAAAGTCACGAAACTCGTCGATACAGACACTCAAGCCGTCCTTAACGTACACTGCTCGACGACTCGGGAAGGAAGCGACGCAGACCTCGCCGAGCAGATCGCCCGCCGGAACGCGGGCGATCTGCGGTCTCTCGCCGCCGACAAAGGCTATGACAAGCAAGCGCTCCGCGAAGCATTGCGTGAACTCGGCATCAGACCCCTGATCAAGCACCGCGTCTTCGCTCCCTACGACCACGCACACAACGCCAGAATCGACGAACAGCGCTACAATCAGCGCTCGGTGACTGAGACCGTCAATTCGGCTGTCAAGCGCTCGCTCGGCTTCGCCGTGCGAGCGCGATCCTGGTTTCGTGAGTTCCGAGAAATCGCACTGATGTGTGTCGTCTACAACATCAAACGTGCTGTGAAACAGTGAAATCTACCGCCTTATGGCGATTCAACACAGCCGTAGTGAAAGATTAGATTATAACTCAGCGTCTGAACAAGGCCAAACTCAACTGAATCACACGTCAACCAAGTTGTATTTGCATAATAAATGGTATAAGCCCCTCTACTGAAACTCTCCACTAATTATCGATGCGGTAGAAATACCGGGACACCGTACTTAACCTATCACGCTAGCTTTCTTCGTTATAATGGTTGGACGACTATAGTAGTCGGTAGAATTATTTATAATAAGACTGTTGCAGTAGGTAGTGGAGCACCTCGACGAGCGGACAACAGCGATCGACATCGCTCTCGGCCAACTTTCAACCCCTAAAGTAAGCAATTACTTCTAACGGCTACTATAGATATCAGCCCTGTTCTCCCACAGATTGTTTCGACATTTGCTGTCTCAAAAACACATGTCGGCCTCTCGTTAACTGGTATGTGGCTCACATACAGCCTTGCGCAATATCCTAGTGAGGTTCTCGCAAACCGATATGGTGAGCGGCGAATTATCCTCGTCACGATCGGAGGCTCAGCAATAGCTGGATTCGACTTATCACTTACCTCTATCCTTCCACTATTCTTTATCGCGACTGTTCTCCTTGGAGCGGTTACGGGTTTTCACTACAGGGTTGCTACAATCTTGCTTGTTCGAACCCACGAGAAAGTCGGTACCGCGATTGGTATTCATAACTCTGGTGCGACTGCCGTCGGTTTGCTCACCCCCTGGTTGTCGCGTGGCTGGCAATACGATTCGATTGACGGTCTGCTATCACTGTTGTAGTCGTAGTTGGAACCCCAGACGCTCTCATCTTTGCGGTGAAGGTTCGTTCAGTTGAGCCGCGTCGGTCCGAAGTCCCGATCCGAGACCGGTTTTGGTTCTCCGAAGCGCGTAAACTTCTTCTACGGCCAGCGACCTCGTTCTCGTTAATCATCGCTATCGTTGGTGAGTTCACTTGGCAAGGAATAGCCTCCTTTTTACCGACTTTCCCATCGAATATCTACAACACTTGCTGGCTCGTTTTTCTCGATGTATTTTGTTATCCGAGCCGTTACCCAAATCGTTGCGGGAGCAATCTCTGACCGACTTGGGCGTGATCAGACAATAGCTGGTTGTATGCTTGCAGGTTGGGTTGGAGTTAGTGTCCTCATAGCAATACCGGGTATTCTCTCCATTCTTCTCGGTGTGACGCTTGTTGGAGCGGTTATGAGCTTTGGTGCAGCGCTTACACCTATAGTAGAATCTGGAAGTCTTTGTAGTGGCACTCGTCGAACACCGGTGTGTCTCGTTGGTTCTCGAAGATCTGGTGAGAGATGTGAGTAGATATTTCTGGAGATTACTATAGATTTCTACGTGAGTTTCCTGATGAGGAGGAAAATACCGGATTCGAGCTCGTTCGCTCTGTCTATATGATTATCGCCTCGCTGGGATCGGTCGTCGTTGGCTTATTCGCGGACCTGTTTGGATGATCAATCTTGTTTGGTTTTCTGCTCTGTTGAATCCGCAGAAGGCGACGGGATGGCGTCGCTCTGAAGGTGGAAGCGAAGCGGAAGAGCCGAATGTGCCTAAACTCCTCTTCCGCTTCGGTAAGCAAGCCGCGTCGCTGGCTCAAAAGTGCTGTGCCGCCAGTCCAACGGCGGTGAGTGATCCGACTGGCCACGGATTTCCGGGCTGGAAGCATGTCACGCTCCACTTTTTGCGGGTTCACATGGACGCGACGTACCGCGAGATCGTCGATTGGGCGAGTGAAATGGATCGCGTTCGTGGGCTGTTACAACTCGCCCGAACGACTTTTCCCGCACCCCAACGCTGTACCGGTCGTTTGAGAGGGTGCCCATGTCGGTGTGGCGCGGCTTCCTTCGGGAGTCCGCGAACATCTGCGATCCGGGCTCGCATGGGGCCATCGATGCCACGTTCTTCGACCGCGAAACGGCATCGAGACATCACCAACACCGCTCGGATCGCCACATACGCACGCTCAAAACGACGGCACTCGTCGATACAGACTCGTGTGCCATCCTCGATATCCACTGCTCGGCACACTGGCCTCACGACACCCAGACTGGCCGTCGAGTCGCCCTTCGTAACACCGAGAAAATAGAGAGTCTCGCCGGCGACAAAGGCTATGACGACCAATCGCTGCGGGACGCCCTCCGTTCAGAGGGCGTCCGGCCGTTGCTGCGCCATCGGCTGTTCGCTGCCTACGATCACGCTCACAACGCTCGGTTGGACAGCGAGTTGTACGATCAGCGTTGGATGGCCGAGACTGCCTTTTCGGCCATCAAGCGTCGGTTCGGCCCCACTGTCCACCCTCGCGCGTGGTACCGCGAGTTCCGCGAACTTGTGTTGACCGCCGTAGTCTACAACCTCGAACAGCCTCTCAAACAGTGATCCCCACGCCGTCATCGGATTCAACAAAGCATAATTTTCTAAATTCATTTTTAATTGCGTTTCCAATATATGCAATAAATTATTTAATCCGTATATAATATTAATGAAATTAAGAGATCCATAGCGCTGGTTAGTAAACTCATCACAATGATTTAATGGTTGAACCTATTTTCTTTACTTCTTCACAAGATGCGTCTAACACCGGTTCCTCAAGCATCGGCAAAAACCCATGAACCATATCTTCATGTAATCTGTACTCAACAGGAACTCCAGCTTTGGAGAGCCTATCCGCATATCGAGCGTTTTCTTCTTGAAGTGGGTCAAACCCCGCCGCGATGATGGATGTTGGTGGCAAATCAGAAGCATCTCGAACTTGTAGGGGGGATGCATAGGGATTCTTTTTATCCACAGGATCTTCCACATAATTGTTCCAGAACCACTGCATGTCTGTTTTTGTCAGTAGATACCCCTCGCCATTTTCTTTATATGATTTTGTTTCGAAGTTGTGGTCTAATACTGGATAAATCAAAAATTGGTGGGCGACCGATGGTGTTCCGTTATCACGAGCGAGAAGGCACGTCGCAGCAGCAAGATTCCCTCCCGAACTTCCCCCACCAAGCGCAAGTCGAGTGACATCACCGTCCAATAGATCCGGATGGGAAGCTACCCATTTTGTCGCTGCATAACAGTCTTTTAGCGGCATAGGGAAGGGGTGTTCCGGAGCGAGGCGATAATCAACAGAGACAACTGTGCAAGAACCTTCTTTTGCTATTGCACGACACAAATGGTCGTGTCCACCTGTTGGACCAAACATCCATCCTCCCCCGTGAAAGTAGACAAATATCGGCCTCGAACCAGATGTATCGGGTTCATAGACGCGAACTGGAATCGGGCCATTTGGTCCAGATATTTCAATGTCGCGAACGCGTTTGATAGGTTCTCTTTTGGATTTATTGATAGCTAATAGTTCGTCATGTAACGTCCGGGCTCCACTCACAGATAAATCAGAAAAGTTTGGGATTCCTTGCTTCTCATACTCCTGTATTAGCTCATCTAGCTTTCTATGCAAGTCCTCGGAAGTATTGTCTTCGTTCTGGACCATATTTTCTTAATGCCGTTAGATATGATAAAGGCTACGCTGCCCCATGTGACGGTGTCAGATAAGGATTGAAAGGTGAGGTGGTACGTTTTCAAAGTAATTAATGCTCGAAGACGACCGACTCAGAAATTGTTTAGACGAGAATAACTTAGAGTTTGTGGAGAGAAAAGCAATACTGCAGCTGTTGATGAAACTCAGTACGCTCTTACGAAGTAGATTGTTGATGCCGAGAGCTGCGGCTGAAAGTCGAAGAGGGCAAGGGCACCGCGGCAGCGGTGCCCGATATGTTCCCAATAAGCCGGTTTGTGTCGGAATCGGCTGCAGCGGACCTGCTGCAACAGGTTCGCTGGCGTGATGGCGTTGAGTGCCCCCGCTGTCGTTCTGACCTGACGGTCAGGAACGGCAGCTATCGGGTGTATCAGCGGTATTTATGTAAGAATTGCGGTCGGACGTTCAACGACAAGACAGACACCATCTTCGCTCACTCGAAACTGAAGCTCAAAGAGTGGTACTTCACTATTTACGTGTTCTTACGGTTTAACACGAGTATTCGTCAGATTGAGTCGGAACTCGATTATTCGTACCGAACGGTGAGACGGCGCGTCGAGCGCTTCGCCAAGGCGCTCGACGCGCCTTCGATCACGTTGTCTGGACCGGTCGAAATCGACGAAGTGTACGTCTCTGCCGGGAAGAAAGGCCGCGAGCGCGAGGATCGTACGCTGGCGACAAACCGCCGGTGTTCACGCTGGTCGACCGTGGCTCGGACGAGCGCTACGTCGTGCCAGCGAAATTCGCCGACGAATCGACCATTCGACTCCTGCTTGCGGACCACGACGAGGAGTCGCTCACCGTCTATACGGACGGATTTCGGGCCTACAAACCGCTCGAAGACGATAACACATTCACCCGCGAATACGTCGTCCACGGCGACGGAGAATACGCTGACGGTGACATCCACGTCAATACCTGCGAGAGCCACGCGTCGCTGACGCGACGGTGGCTCTCGCCTCACCGAGGAGTCTCGAAAGACAAACTCACGCCGTATCTCAGAGCGTTTCAGCTCCGCCGCGAACTCTACAGAAAATCAGGTGACGAAGCGCTCAAACATGCTCTCGACGCTGCCCTCTGAAAATCAACAACGTGCTTCACAAGAGCGAACTCAGTATTCAGCTTCATTTATTCGGGCTATCGCTTTCAAGCACTGTTTTATTTCTTGGGTTATTCAGTGTTAATCATGTTCGATCCACCGTTCATAACTGGGTTCACAAGGCTGTTTTACAGCCAGAAACGGATCGGAGTCCGAATCACATTGCGGTTGATGAAACCATGATCCAGCCTGACGGCGAACAGTATTGGCTGTACGCCGCTGTCGATCATGACTCAACCGATTTGCTACATACACAGCTTAAACCCACGCTCTCGAAGATCGGTTTTTGCGGAGCTTCGCGAAAAATACAACGTAGATGACGCAACCGTTCTTGTTGATGACGCGGCTCTACTTCACCGAACCTGTCGCAAGCACGACCTCAATTTCAGATACGAACGACATGGCAATCGAAACAGCGTTGAACGTGTTTTTCGTGAGGTGGAACATAGTGTCAACAAATTATCAATTTTTAGGCAATGCAGAAGAAAAATTCTAACGAGTAGCTCGGACCATTCGCTTTTGCATGGAATCAGCTTATCTGAACACTACCGTACAACTGCCAAACCTGATGAAGAATAATGATTCTACAAGCTGTTCCGTACAATTGTTCCTCTATAAGGAATACACGCTGTGGCAAATAATAGTACTATAGACCCTGTCATAGAAAGCGTCACGTACGAAGTAGCAAGGTGCGGAAAGTGTGTCCAGCACAACCGCAACTCTGCAAGATGTAGCTTCGGCAGAAGATTTCTTGAATGTCGCGGCTACCGAGACAGTTCCGCTGTTTGAATATCTCGACTTCGATTTTCTGCTGGAGTACGACGTGTTCGCCCCCGCTCGCCGGGGGCGAACACGAGTTCATAAGCCACCAGACCTCTTTCGCGGCTTTCTGCACTGCTACTACGAGGATGTCTACGGCACGCGTCCGGTTACACGAGAACTTCAAACGGCCTTGTCTGGTACTACTGCGGACTCGACAAACCGCCATTCAGAGACACGGTTGATCGCTTTCTCACCGACCTCGAACACGTTATTGACGATGTCTTCAACCAACTCGTCAAGCAGGCCGCGGACGGCGGCCTGCTCGACTTGACGTACTCTATTAATTCGACCCGCGCCGAAGCGATCCAACACAACGACGCCGCCTCGTGGAACTACGATCCAACAGCCCAGAAGTATTACTACGGCTTCGGCTGTACACTCGTCTCAACTGGCGCAAAGATCCCGATAGCAGCGGGGTTCACACAGCCCAAGCAAGCGGATCAGGAGACGGCGACGCGCGTCACGCGTGAAGCCC
>NZ_JAJJZH010000020.1:0-16313 GCF_021029015.1 Halobacterium sp. KA-6 | reverse complement strand
TTGTGTCGGCTTCTTTCCGTCCACGTTGTCGAGAGCGTCTTGCAATTCCTCGACGGAGATCTCGTCGAGATGATTCACTAGCTACTGCAACTGTCTCTGAGTAAAAAGTTCTACCGGTTACTATAGCCGGCGTCATCGTGTGTTGTTCGCGTGACTGCGGTCCGGCAAATGAGCGTCGCAAATACGGCGATTGCGACCCGCATAACGGTCGCCAGTGAGAGGCTTGCGAGTGAAGCCAGCGTGGTCGTCAGTAAGAACATGACGACGACCGGTAGCACCCAGCTGACGGCCAGCACCCATGGCGTAGCGAACCCACGGAGGCGGCCAGCGCCACGCTGGAACTCCGCAACAGCGTCTTGACGGAGTATCCAACCGACGATTGCGAGGAACGCGAACAAGCCAATCGTCAGCATCACGTCGACGACCGGGCCGGACACGAACCGAAACATCGGTCCGGCGAGTGCTAACCCACTGCCAGTCACCGCGATCACCAGCGTCATGAGCAGCGTTGCCCGTCGCCGGGACATTCCATAGTTGTCGACGAGCGTCGCAACGGGGGTTTCGAGCAGACTGATGCCGCTTGTTACAGCTGCGAGCAGGACGGTGAAGAAGAAGACGGTTGCAACGAGGGCGCCGCCGGGCAGCGAACCGAACGCGGTTGCGAGTGCAACGAACAGCGCGCCAGGGCCGCCCTGTCCGGGGCTGATTCCCTGGGAGAACAACAACGGCAGAACAACGAGCCCGGCTAGGACACCGATGACCGTGTTCGAAATCGCGATAACGAGCGTGTCACGCGGGAGAGAGACATCCTCGTCGAGGTATGAGGCGTACGTGAGCATCGCGCCGGCACCCAGCGAGAGCGTGAATAATGCCTGTCCAGCTGCCGGGCCGAGGACATCGAAGAAGTGTGTGGCGAGATAGTTGCCATCGAAGTCCAGATAGAATGCATAGCCAGCAGCGGTGTTGGGCTGAGTGGCTGTCCAGATGGCGAGGCCACCAAGTAACACGACGACTGCGGGAAGCATGATCTTCGAGACGCGTTCGATCCCCCGGCTCACGCCGAAATAGACGATGATGGCGACGATTGTGAGAAACAGTAAGTGGAACCCAACTGCCGGCAGGCCGTGGCTTGCATGACGGAAGTACTGCTGTGGCTGCGCGAAGTACGCGCCAGTCGGTGCTAGCAGCGTGTATCTGAGGATCCAGCCGCCGACGACCGAGTAAAACGACAGCATCACGACGGTTGTGATGACGTTGAATGCGCCCAGTGGTGTGCCCCACCGGGAGCCGATGAGCGTGCGAAGCGCGCCGATTGGGGTTTGGCGGCCACGTCGCCCGAGCACAAGTTCAGCGAGCAACCCAGGGACACCAACACCAATTACGAGCAGCAAGTACATCACGAGGAAAGCGCTACCGCCGTTTTCGGCAGTCAACCATGGGAACCGCCAGATGTTCCCCAGCCCGGCTGCACTGCCGACGGCTGCAAGTACGAATCCCACGTTCGAAACCCACGAATCTCGATCCATCCGTGTACAAATCTGGCTACTGTAGGAGGAAGTCCGTGTCGATTCAGCTGCTCAGAGCGATCCCAGATCTCTGCACACCGGACCAGATCAGGTTAGTTTGGTTCCGACCCAGAGAAGAACGAGAATCGGAAGCACTGGCAGGAGTAGAACTCCTAATGCCGTAGCGATCAAATACCCGACGACACTCATCTCAGCGTTCGAGTAATCTGTTCGACGACGACTTACAGCTTCCGTCATATCTATCACTCCGTTTTCCTGGAACAAAAACTAACTGGTTGGTAAGCATATTTCGTGTGGGATACAGCCAGTACTGCCTATCATCTATATTCGGTTGTAGTAGGCTTATTGAACGATAAACGCCTGTTTTGTAGTTCGTGATATCCCTCAAGACTCCAGGTTGGTAACTAAAGCAACCATCCATACCCCGTTCTACTCATCCCGTAGCGAGTCAGTCAGCACGTGGCAGCTCAACAACAATGGCTGTCCCCGTGGGCTCGTCGTCCTCCACCCAGATATCGCCGCCATACTGCGCGACGAGCGTCTGGACGAGATAGACCAAACCCTGTTCCAGGACTCCCCAGCCCCCGCTCACCTTTCCCGAATACAATCTCTTTCTTGTTGTCCGGTAATCCAGGCCCGTTGTCAGGGATTCGAACCTCAACGTCATCGTCTCGGACCTCGAAAGAGATCGCGACGCGAGGAGTGTCTTTGTCGTTGTGCTGGACGACATTATACGCTGAACAGGCGCAATCCCACGGCGTTTAGGCCGTGCATACGCGCCGTCACTCAGTGACACATTCTATTGACTCCGACAGGGCCGGATATTCCACGTTCTCAAACCGTTCCGTTTACAAGAAACACGAGTATAAGAGATTATACAGCCGTTCGACAGTATGCTGGAAGTCCACCGCACCCATCGAGCGACAATCCGCAACCACGCACAGGTCGCGGAGTCGCTTGACCGGCACGGCTGGAGTGCCAGCAAACTCTGGAACGCTGCGAACTACTATTCTCGGCAAGTCTGGGACGAAACGGGCGAAATCCCCGACCACGGCGAGCTGAAAGACGAGTTGAAGACTCATCCAAAATACAAAGGGCTACACTCACAGTCCAGTCAGCGCGTTCTGGAGGAACTCGCTGAAGCCTTCAACTCCTGGTACGGCTCCGACGACGAGCGAGACAATCCGCCCGGCTACCGCAAAACAAACTACTACGACGACGAGGGCAACCGCGTCCACGAAGAACACCCACGCAGTACGGTGACGTGGAAGCAAAACGGCATCAAACACGACACCAAGAACGATCGCGTCCGCCTCTCCAAGGGCGCCAATCACAAAGAACACCCAAAGGCGTGGGAGTACATCCTTGTCGAATACGAGACACGCCCCGGTGTCACCGTTGAGAATCTCCAACAGGTTCGCGCCGTCTACGATAACGTGAAGGGCCACTGGGAACTGCACCTCGTCTGCAAAGACGAAATCGAGACTCCTCCTGAACCCGGCAACGAGACAGCTGGAATCGACCTCGGGATCTCGAATTTCGCTGCCGTCGCGTACAGCACCGAAGATGCCGACCTGTACCCTGGGAACCGCTTGAAACAGGACGGCTACTACTTCCCGAAAGAAATCGCCAACTGTGCTGATTCAGGCGGCGACGAAGCAACGCGACTCCAGCACAAATGGACGGAGCGCCGCCGGCATTTCTTCCACTCCTTGGCGAAACACATCGTCCAGCGATGCGTCGAAAAGGGGGTTGGCCGCATCAACGTTGGGGACTTAGAAGGCGTGCGTGAGGACGAGAACGGAGAGTCGAAAAACTGGGGCAAGCACGGCAATCTCGACCTACACGGGTGGGCGTTCGACCGCTTCACCAACATCCTCAAATACAAGGCGAAAGTCGAGGGGATTGAGGTCGTAGAAGTATCCGAACGCAACACGAGTAAGACGTGTTGCGTCTGCGGGCGGGAAGATGAGAGTCAGCGTGTCGAGCGCGGCTTGTACGTCTGCGAGACGTGTGATGGGGCGTTCAACGCCGACGTGAATGGGGCGGAGAACATCCGTCTCGACATCAACGAGGAAAGTAACTCCGAGTCTCGGCCTGTTTTGGGTGGAGATAGGAGTACCGGCTGGTTGGCACAGCCAGCAGTCTACCTTCATGACTTGTCGTGCGGATTCCAACCGCAGGCACAAGTGGTCGACTGCAAACCTTAAGATCCCAATCCAGCGGCGCGGTGCCGTGGGATTCCTCCGCGTTCACGCGGAGGAGGATGTCAACAGGAACGGAGGTAGTCTCCGAGGGAATTTGAGAGATTGTACACAGTGTAAAGACCATACCCCATGACGAGGACGGCGACAACAAGGAGGAGGGCCCAATTCAAGTCCATATGTCTCAGAAGAACTTCTTGTAGAATATGATTTGTCCTCTATTAGCTACCCACGAGTAAACTCGTGGGCTTGCCGGTGGACTCCAAGTTTCGCGCTCCACAGTCGAAAGCCCCACCCTGCTGCTTTCTAACAGAAGCCTTTCTCAGGTGGCTTCCTGACTGGGAGTCGGAGCGACTCGTTCAGCGTCCCCGACTTCGGAGGCTGACAGACAGGCCGTCCTACCGATCACTTAGTACGTCCTGTCAGCAGAAACGTTTCCGGTCGCTCGGCCTGGAATTCTATATCGAATCCGTGCTGGTGGAGCACATTTGTAACCTCCGCGGCCGAAAATCGTTCATCGACGGGTGGGCCGTGGTTTCCATTTCCGGAAGCTGCCCAGTCGGCGATGACGAGCGTCCCCTGTGACGCAAGTACCCGACTGAGCTCGCTCAGCGCTTGCTCGCTCGCGAACTCGTGGTAGGTCATTGTCGAGACGGCAGCGTCGAGACTGTCGGTATCGAGTGGGAGACCGACGATGCCACTCGTCACGAGGTCGACGTTCTCGGGAACACCTTTCTCCCGGTAGTAGTCGTGCATCGCCGCCTGGATGTCGACGGCGTACACGTGGTCGACGGCCGGTGCGATGTCGTCAGTGTAGAACCCGGTCCCGCTACCGAGGTCTGCGACCGTCTCGTCACCGTCTGGTGACAGCGCCCAGAGCAGTTCCTCCGCGGAGAGGAACCGGTACCGTCGCTGTGCATCTTCGAGCTTATCGGCGCGGTCGGCGTCGAACGTGTGATGTCCCATTTCAGAGGTTCGCGAACGCCTCGTCGACGAGTTCGCCGGTGTTGGCGACGATGTCGGCCATCTCCTCGTTGTCGGGCGCCATCCCGACGAGGCGGGCGATGCGCATGATGGAGACGTGATAGACGACCTGCTTACCGGGTTCTTCTTCCCAGACAACGACGTTGCACGGCATCAGGGCGCCGAGCCGGTTGTCGGTCGCATCGAGCGCTCGGTCGGCAACCTCGGGGTTGCACGCGCCTAGCACGTAGTAAGGGTCGCGGTCCGCGTCGACCTTCTCGTTGAGCATCTCGGAAGGTGAGAACTCGACGGGAATGCCGAAGCCGGCATCCCTGAACACCTCGCGGACGTGCTCAACGGCATCCTCGTGACTCATTTCAAGGCTCGCCCGTTCTTCGCCGATGTCTGCAGAGTTGATCTGGTCCGGATCGATTGGGAGCATCATTCGTGTATTATATTGGGCCTTTAGCACAAAGTTCCTTCGGATACTCTCTTGGTAGAGCACAGTATAGGGGAATAGAACCGACCAAGTACTGTCTTGGCTTATGTAGTATTGTGTAATACTGGGATATAATTAAATCTCGCTCATTTCCTTCTCCGGGATATTGGCCACTTCGGTGCGCGAGCACTTCGAGCGCGACTTGGGATGCCTCAACCTCCTGGTGTTCTTCGCCGCGCTCTTGGTCTACCAGCGCCGGCGTTGCAGAGTGTGCTGACCGTGCAATCGACGGTTTCGCTGACCCAAACACACTTGATCCGGTCGAATAAATGCAAGACTAACCGATGACTGGTTCGAATGAGGATACGAGTGCCGAAGACACTTCGACACCGCCGTGGCGATTACTCGGCGTTGGCGGCGCGTTGAGTCTATGCTGTCTCTTCGCGGCGCCGACAGCGGCTGGCGCCGCAGCTGCTGGGGGTACGGCGGCTGTCCTCACTGGTGGCCTCATTAGAATCGTAGTGACCGCGCTAACGGTCGGAGTGATTGGTGGCCTCTACTGGCTCCACTCCGGCAACTATGCCGACCAGAGTTGCTCGACACGAATCTGACGGCGTTAGTCGTCGCTTCAAACTCTTACTCGTTTTTGACCGGAAATTGACCGCACCAGATTATATTGTGTATTCCACACAAGACTATTAAACACCCGGTGCGTAGAGTCTCGTAATGGCAACACAGACAGCGGAGATGGACCGCGTGGTCTCGCTCGGTGACGACGACGTTGAAACGGTCGTCGAAGACAGTAGGGTCGCGCTTGTGGAGTTCTACACGGAGTGGTGTGGCACCTGCAAACGAATGAAGCCGGTCCTCAAAGCACTCGCCGAAGACACTGAGGCGACGGTCCTGACGATCGACATCGAGTCGAATCTCGAAACGGCGATCGAGTTCGGTGCCCAGAGCACGCCAACGTTCGTCCTCTTCGTCGACGGACAACCGGTGAAACAGCTTCGCGGCGGCCAGAACGAACAGACACTCCGCGACCTGATCGCCCGGTATCGGAACTAACTCACCGACAACGAAATGAACCCCAGAGAACTTCGCGCCGACACGCCCGCCTTACACGAGGACATCTACCTGAATTTCGGCGCTCACGGGCCGAGTCCACGGTACGTTGTCGAGGCTGCTGACGAGTTCATACGGTCACAAGAGTACGAGACGAGCACGCGAAACGACCCCTACGAGGTGGCGTTCGACGCCTACGACCGCGTGCGGGAGCGCGTCGCAACTTTCGTCGGTGCGGAGGACGACGAGATTGCGCTCACGGAGAGCACGACCGCGGGCATCAACGCTATCGCGACCGCCATCGACTGGGAGCCCGGCGACACAGTCGTTCGAACCGACCTCGAACACCCAGCCGGAACGCTTCCGTGGCAACGCTTGGAACAGCATGGCGTCGACGTTCGCGTCATCGATACCGAGGATGGCCGTGTCGACCTCGACGCCTTCGCCGAGGCAGTCGACGATGCGCGGCTGGCCTGTTTCAGCGCCGTGACGTGGACGCACGGCACCCAGTTGCCCGTCGCCGACCTCGTCGACATCGCCCACGAGGCGGGTGCGTTCGCGCTCGTCGACGCTGTACAGGTGCCGGGACAGCTCCCGATGGACGTCGGCGAGTGGGGTGCGGACGCCGTCGCGGCAGCCGGTCACAAGTGGCTTCTGGGGCTGTGGGGCGGCGGCTTCCTCTACGTCGACCGGACAGCTGCTGACTCCCTGCTGCCGACCACAGTTGGGTACCGAAGCGTCGAGACGCCGACTGCAGATCCCTATGAGTTCGCAGCCGGCGCCCGCCGGTTCGAGGTCGGCTCGGCGAACCCGGCTCCACACGTCGCCCTAGCGGAAGCCATCGAGGCGATCGACGAAGTTGGAGTCGACCGTATCGCTGCCCGAGTCCAGGAATTGGCTGGCCAGCTGGCCGATGGGGTTCCCGACGACCGGCTTCTCAGTCCTGCAGACCCCGAGTCGGGACTCGTGACCATCGACGTGGCTGATCCTGAAGCGACGGTCGATAGACTCGCGTCAGAGGGAATCGTCGTTCGTGCCTTACCGACGCCAGACGCCGTCCGCGCGTCGGTCCACGCGGTCAACACTCACACTGAGGTTGAGCGGCTGCTGGACGCCCTCGAATCGGAGTGGACCTGACAACCGCAGAAGAGTTTACTTCGGCTATCGCATTTCGTCAGGCTGACCCCTGTATCAGTAGACCACACATCTGCTGGCGCCACCCCGAAATGGAGGCGGTTATTTGTTGACGCCTGCCCCGTCCCGCACCCTGTTCCGCCCTGTTGGGCGCACCACCAAATTGGCTAACGCTGTCCTGATCGACGTCTGATCGCTGAGATAGCGGTTCGTCTCTGGAATGATAGCTCTTTGTCGTCACTCACTGACGGCGCAGCGTGAGCGGTTAGGTTCCTACCGAAGACCACCCTCTCCCTCTGATAGCACCAGTTTTCTCGCACGGCCTCGGTGGTCCTCGCGTCGAGAGGTTCAATGCTGTTCCTCTCGTTTCCAAGCCCGGCGTATATCAGAACCCGAACTTTTCTAGGGTATTTGGGAACTTATATCCTCACCTATAAAATTTTGTGGGGGTATCCCAAAATTCGGGAAATCGCCTAATGACTAATCATATTGCGCCCCGCAGTGTCTACCCATGGTCCCAGCGACACTTCTATCCACCGTCGACCTGGGTTGGATGGCCTTGCTCTCTCCAGAAATCGCGAGCCGTATGCAGTTCGGGTGGACGATCTCCGTGCACATCATTTTCGCGTCTCTCTCGATCGGGCTCGCACCGTTTATTATCTACTTCACGTGGAAAGACGTACGGACTAACGAGCAGCGGTATGCGCGGTTACGCTCGTTTTGGGTGAAGGTGTTCGCCGTTGGCTTCGTAATGGGAACGGTCACCGGTATCCCAATGAGCTTCCAGTTCGGGACGAACTTCCCGCAGTTCGCCACAATCGCCGGTGAACTGATCGGTGGGCCACTCGCGTTCGAGGCGAAGATGGCGTTCTTCTTGGAAGCCGTCTTCCTCGGCGTGTTGCTGTACGGCCGCGAGCGGGTCGCGGACCGAACGTACGTCCTCTCCTCGGTCCTCGTCGGCGTCGGTGCTTGGCTGTCGGGGTTCTGGATCCTGGTCGTCAACGCGTGGATGCAGACGCCTCGGGGCTACGAGATGGTCACCCGCAACGGGATGGAGGTCGCCAAGCTCACTGACCCGGTCGCGGCGTTCCTCACCCCGCGAATGCCGTGGATGTACGTTCACATGATGAACGCGTCGGTGATAGCGGTCGCGCTGCTCGTCGCGGGCGTCTCGGCATACCTTGTCTGGAAGAAGCCGGACGCGGATGCCTGGAACTCCGCGCTCAAACTCGCCGTCGTCCTGCTACTCGTCTCGGCGCCGTTCCAAGCGGTCCACGGTGACGCCTACGGCCGGCACGTTGAGGATACGCAGCCCCAGAAGTTCGCCGCGATGGAAGCCCACTACGAGACGGGGTCGGCCGACCTCCACCTGCTCGCGTTCCCGAAGTCCCTCGACGCGCTCACCGACCCGCGCGCCGAGAACCTCTTCACGGTGAGTCTCCCCAGAGTCGGGTCGTTCCTCGCCAGTGGCGGCGACTTCGACGCCGAGGTCATCGGCCTGAACGAGTACGAGGAGAACCCACCCGTTGCGCTCGTGTTCTGGTCGTTCCGATTCATGGTCGGGCTCGGGTTCCTGTTCATCGCGCTCGCGCTCTGGGGCGGGTACCTCACGTACCGCGGACGATTGACCGAGAGTACGCGCTACCTGAAGTCGATGATCGCGGCATCGCCATTCGGCTATGCGGCGTTACTCACCGGCTGGTACGTCACCGAGATCGGCCGCCAACCGTGGGTTATCCAGGGCGAACTCAAGACGAGCGAGGCGGTCTCCTCGACGCTCACTGGGACCGAGGCGACCCTGACTCTCGTCGGGTTCGTTGTCCTCTACATCGCGTTGATACTGACGGCGCTGTACGTCCTGAAGTGGCTGATTCGTGGAGAGCTCCGGTCGCTCGGCGTCCAGGAGTCGAGTGCGGGCCGCTGGCGTGGCCCTCTCCCGTGGGTGACCAGCGATGACTGATCCACTGATCCCCGTCGACACGTACCTCGTCGACTCCCTGCCGGAGGTCTGGTTCGGCGCCGTGGTGTTCGCGTTGGGGATGTACATCGTCCTCGATGGCTTCGACTTCGGTATCGGGATGCTGTACGCGACCCGGACGGACGAACACGAGCGGGAGACGTTCCTGGCGGCGTTCGGCCCGGTGTGGGACGCCAACGAGGTGTGGATCGTAGCGTTCGGGACGATGTTGCTGGCGGCGTTCCCGCGCGTGTACTCGCGGCTCCTGGCGGACAACTATCTGCTCGCACTCGGGTTCGTCGTCGCGTTGGTGTTCCGCGGGCTCGGCCCGGAGCTCCGCGAGCAGCGCGAGGACGAGCGCTGGAAGCGCTACACCGACTACGCCTTCGTCGGCGGGAGCGTGTTCGCGCCGCTGCTGTTGGGGATGCTCGCCGGCCGGTGGCTCTTCGCTGGGGCGACCCTACCGGTGGTGCTGACCGGCGTCGGTCTGGTCGCGGTCTCGATAGTCACGGGGGCGGCGTTCCTCGCGGCGAAGACCGACTCTGGGTTGGCGTCGGAGTTGCGTTCGTACGGCGTCGGCGCGACGGTCGCGTACCTCGGCGGCGTGGTCGTCCTGTTGGGGACCGTCGTCGCGACCGATGCGGGTGGGGCCGCCAGCGCGGTGCTCTCGCTGCCCGTCGCTGCAGTCGTCGCGCTCTCTATCGTCGCCGGGGTGGGCGGGAGCGTGCTAGCCAGACGCGGCCGGTACCGAGCCTGGCTCGCGAGCGCGCTGGCGCTCCCCACGCTGCTGACGCTCTTGGTCGCGGTGTTGCTGTATCCGACGGTCTATCCGCCGACCGGACTGCTGGTGAGAGAAGCCGTCGTGTCGCCGCTAGCGTTGAACCTCGTGACCGTCCTCGGATTCCCGGTCCTGCTGCTGGTCTTGTGGTACTTCAAATTCCTTTACGGCGTGTTCAGCGGTCCAATCGAGGGCGAGGGTTACGGCGGGTGACATCCTCCCAGACCGAACTTGGCTGGACAACACGAGCAGGTCGACCGCTTCGGTGGTTTCTGCCCGCCTAAGGCACTGGAAAGCTGGGAATCGGGCTCCCGGGTTTGTGCATCGGAGTTCAGACGAGGAGCTGGATGTCGGCCTCGGCCATGTCTTGGAGGGCGGTCGCCGCGCCGACGCCGGTGGTGACGCCGTCGTAGAAGTCGTCCTCGTCGTAGTCCATCAGGTCGATGGTCATCTGACAGGCCTGGAACTCCACGCCCATGTCGAGGCTCGTCTCGATGAGCTCCTCGATGGTGGCGGTGTCGTTGTCGTCGATTTTCTTCTCCATCATCTTCGTCGTCACATGGTCCATGCCCGGGAGCGCGGCGACGGCGTTCGGGACGGGCATGTTGGGGTTGCCGACGGAGCTGAGTTTGAGGTTCTTCGAGCGTTCCTCGTGGAGGATTTCCAGTCCCCAGAACGTGTGGAAGACGGTCACCTCGTAGCCGAACGCGGCAGCGGTGCTGGCGAGGATGAGCGGCGGGTACGCCATGTCCAGCGTCCCCTTCGTCGCGATGATGCTCATCTTCTTGCCGTCGTCCTCGCTCGTGGCTTCGGCAAGTGCGTCCTCGAGTTCGTCGACGCGCGCGGCGAGTTCCGCACGCGAGGGCGTGTCGTCGGCAGACGCGTCGGGTGTGTCCGTGCTCATCGTTACTCCGTCTTGCGGACGTAGTGTTTGTACACGTCGTCGCCTTCCTCTTGGTCGACGAGCTCGACGCCGGCGGTGCCGGACGCCCAGCCGTCGATGTCGCTCATGCTCCCCGAGTCAGTCGCCAGCACTTCGAGGACCTCACCTTCCGCGAGGTCATCGATGGCGGACTTCGTCTTCACTACTGGCATGGGGCACGATGCGCCTTTCACGTCGAGCGTCTCCGTGATGTCGTAATCTGCACTCATGGTTTGTCTGCTCCGGTAGTCTGTCTTGGAGCTATCGCACAATACCTACTACGTAACTAAAAGATTGTCGATTCTTGTGCATACTACCAACTACTCTAAGCCGAATTGAGGCGCTGAATCGGAAATATTCCCTACATGGATGTTCTAGTCCGGTTGAAGCGGAGGGTGGTCTAGAATAATATTGTCCGAAGATGGAACTACTATCCAAATTCTTTTGTGCGACCACCCAGTAGAAGCGACTGCACAATATGAACGCCGACGACTTCCCGACTCCGGACGCCGACGTGGAATCCGTCGACCCGGAATCGCTCAAAGATCGCATCGACGCCGGCGAGGACGTCACGCTCCTCGACGCGCGAATGACCAGCGACTACGAAGAGTGGCACATCGACGGTGAAAACGTCACGTCGATCAACGTCCCGTACTTCGAACTCCTCGAGGACGACATCGACGAGGACGTCCTCGACCAGATTCCCGACGACCGCGAAGTGACCGTCCTATGCGCAAAGGGCGGCGCCAGCGAGTTCGTCGCGGGCACGCTTGCGGAGCGTAACTATGACGTCGACCACCTCGAAGACGGGATGAACGGCTGGGCGCGCATCTACGAGGCCGTCGAAGTCGAAGGCTACGACGGCGCCGGGACGCTGCTGCAGTACCAGCGCCCCTCCTCGGGCTGTCTCGGCTACCTCCTCTACGACGATGGCGAAGCCGCAATCATCGATCCGTTGCGTGCGTTCACCGACCGCTACCTCGAGGACGCCGACGACCTCGGCGTCGACCTGCAGTACGCCCTAGATACCCACGTCCACGCCGACCACATCTCCGGTGTTCGCAATCTCGCTGAGGAGGGCGTCGAGGGCGTCATCCCCGAGGCCGCTGTCGACCGCGGTGTCACGTACGCCGACAACATGACGACCGCCGCAGACGGCGACACCTTCGCGGTCGGCGACGCCACCATCGAAGCTGTCTACACGCCCGGCCACACGACTGGGATGACCTCGTACCTCGTCGACGACAGCCTGCTCGCGACCGGCGACGGGCTGTTCGTCGAAAGTGTCGCCCGTCCCGACCTCGAAGAGGGCGACGACGGCGCGCCCGACGCAGCGCGCATGCTCTACGAGTCGCTGCAGGAGCGCGTGCTGACGCTGCCCGACGACACGCTCGTCGGTGGCGCGCACTTCAGCGACGCCGCCGAGCCAGCCGCCGACGGCACCTACACCGCGCCCATCGGCGAACTCGTCGAGGAGATGGACGCGCTCACGATGGACGAACAGGAGTTCGTCGACCTGGTCCTCTCGGACATGCCGCCGCGGCCGGCCAACTACGAGGAGATCATCGCGACGAACCTCGGCCAGCACGCCGTCGACGACGAGGAAGCGTTTACGCTGGAACTCGGGCCGAACAACTGCGCGGCCAGCCAGGACTCCCTCGCGGGTGACTAACGACGCCGATGGTAATTGATCCACTTCCACTACAGGTCGCCGCCGAGCTGTTCCCGAACGGTATCAGCCGCTACGCTATCGGCGGGCTGCTGGTCGGGCTCGGCGCCACTGTCATCTACCTCGGCACCGGCATCAGCGCCGGCGCGAGCACGTTCCTGGAGTCGACGTTGTCGTACGTCTCCGACCAATCCCGCTTTCAGCAGTACGTCACCTCCCGGGACTGGCGGCTCGTGTTCACGCTCGGCATCGTTCTCGGCGCAGCCGTCTACGCCGTCGTCTACCAGGGCGGTGCATGGACGACTGACGTCCAGCCGTGGCGACTACTCGTTGGCGGTATCTTCGTCGGCATCGGCACCCGTGTCGGCAAGGGGTGTACGTCGGGCCACGGCGTCTGTGGCGTTGGATCAGCGTCGAAGACATCCATCGTGGGCGTCCTCACGTTCCTCACCGTCGCCATCGTGACCGCACAAGTAGTCTCCGCATTAGGGGTGAGCCCGTAATGAGTGACCGGCATCCAGCGTTCATGCCATTGATTCTCGTCGGCGGCCTCATCTTCGGGTTCGGGCTCGCGTACAGCCAGATGGCCCGGCCCGAGGTCGTCCTGAACTTCCTCCAGTTCGAGGACTTCGGGCTGGTGTTCGTGATGTTCGGCGGCGCCGCCGTGACGGGCGTGACGTTCTTCCTCGCGCCGCGGCTGTTGGGCCGCGCTCCACTGACCGGCGATAGCTTCGAGCGCCGCCTGAAGTCCTTCGACCGGAACGTCCTCGTCGGCGGCGCAATCTTCGGCGTCGGCTGGGGGCTCTCCGGCATCTGCCCGGGCGCCGCCTACGCGAGCCTCGGCATCGGGAACATCACCATTCTCTGGGCGCTTGCCGGGATGTTCCTCGGCGCGTACGCCCAGGGCTTCTGGCGGAGTCGCAGCCAGGCGCGTGACGCTGCCGTGACAGGCGCAGACTAACTCACTGTTTATGGACCCCGCTCTTATCGCCCTCTTCGTCGGTGCAGCGCTGGCTAGCCTGTTCATGGCGTGGGTTATCGGCGCCGGCTCGAGTGGGGCGACGCCGTATGCCCCTGCCGTCGGGGCGAACGCTATCTCGACGATGCGTGCCGCCCTCCTCGTCGGTATTTTCGGTTTCGTCGGTGCCGTCACGCAAGGCGGGAACGTCTCGGAAGCTATCGGGAGCGGCCTTGTCGGTGGAATCAGTCTCCCGGTCGCCGGTGTCATCCTCGTACTCGTGTTGGGTGCGGGGCTGATGGCAATCGGCATCACGACCGGCTATCCCATCGCGACGGCGTTCACCGTGACCGGCGCTGTAATTGGCGTCGGCCTCTCGCTTGGCGGCTCGCCGGTCTGGCCGAAGTACCAGCAGATTGCCGCCGTCTGGGTGTTGACGCCGTTCATCGGCGGCGGCATCGCGTTCACCATCGCAAGCCTGCTCCCACGCCCCGACGTCCCTGAGCAGTACAGTATCCCCGTTCTCGCAGGCCTCGTCGGGGCCGTCCTCGTAAACGTTCAGTTCAGTTTTCTGGGTGTGGGGAGTACGGCAGGAACCGTCCGCGGTGTCGGACAGCGCGTGCTGGCAGTTAACGGACTCACGTCGGCGGCCGGGATTACTGGCGTCGCGGCGCTGGCCGTCGCGACGGTCGTCTGGTGGGACGTCAGTCGCGACGAACGTGGCGGCCTGCGGCGTGTGCTGCTCGCGCTCGGGTCGCTCGTGGCGTTCTCCGCGGGCGGGAGCCAGGTCGGGCTCGCCGTTGGCCCGCTTCTCCCGCTGCTCGACGAAGTCGGGAGGGTGTCGACGTTCGTCGTGCTCGTCGGCGGCGGTTTGGGGATGCTCGTTGGCTCGTGGACGGGTGCGCCGCGGATGATCAAGTCGCTGGCGCAGGACTATTCATCGCTTGGGCCGCGACGCTCTATCTCGGCGCTCGTGCCCTCGTTCCTGATCGCACAGCTGGCTGTGTTGCTGGGAGTCCCGGTTTCGTTCAACGAAATCGTCGTCAGCGCCATCATCGGAAGTGGTGCCGCTGTCGGCGGTCGGGAGGCGGTAGACGCCCGGAAAATCGGTGTGACGATTGGTGCGTGGATCGGATCGTTCGCCCTCTCGTTCGCCCTTGCGTATGCGATGGGTCTCGTCTTCCTGTAGGTAGCACCAGGCTAAGCCGACATCATGGACCTACTGCGTGATGCGGGGCGGGCAGGGTTAGTCATCGATAAGTTACGGAATGCTGTCGCAAATAGTATTGTATGGTCGTCCCAAAAGCGTTAATACACGCTGCCGGTTACGGTGGCGTATGCAGAAAAGTATGATTCGCACAAATTCGGATCGTGTGGGTGGAACGCGGCGATGATCGACGCACTGTCACTTCCACCAACCGTACAAGCGGCCGGACTGATTGGCACCGTATTGCTCGAAGCGATAGTCCTCCACGTCGGCTACGGTGTCGTTACGAAGGCGCTTGGCCCGAACGTAAAACAAGCGCTCGGAGGTGAGTAAGCTGTGGAACTGCTCGGGATGAGTCTACTGCTCGTCAGCTTCTTCGTCGGGTTTGGGCTGCTCATCGGCATCCTGTTCGGCTTCTTCGGGATGGGCGGATCGTTCCTCGTCACGCCCGCGCTCCTCGTGATGGGTTACCCCTCGCGAGTCGCCGTCGGCAGCGGACTCGCGTTCGTGTTCGGCACAAGCGTCATCGGCGCGCTCCGCCACCGCGACCACGGCCACGTCGACTACAAACTCGCAGTCATCATGACCGTCGCGATGACCATCGGCATCGAAGCCGGCAAGCGTGTTGTCGACGCCCTCCACGCGTCAGGGAACGCCGACCTCGTCATCAGCGTCGCGTACGTCGGCCTGCTGGCGACCGTCGGGTTGTTCACGCTCCGTGACGCCCGCGCTAGCGGCACCACAACGAGTGTCGACCTCTCCGAGCGCGTGCAGGCACTTGAAATCCCACCGATGGTGACACTCCGCGGGGATGTCCGGGTGTCCGCGAGCATCATCTTCGGCATTGGCCTGGTCGTCGGCGTCCTCTCCGGGCTCCTTGGCGTCGGCGGCGGCTTCCTATTGATGCCCGCGATGATGTACGGACTGGGCGTCCCCGCCGCTATCGCCGTCGGCACGGATATCCTCCAGATTACGATCTCGGGAGCGTTCGGCGCCTTCGCCTACGTCCGCGACGGGTTCGTTGCGATTCCAGTCGTTGCGACGTTGCTCGCCGGGAGCGCACTCGGCGCGCGCGTCGGAGCGGGCGTCTCGAATCTCGTCGACGAGGACGACATCAAGGGGTACTTCGCGACGATGCTGCTCGCGGGCAGCGTCGCCGTCGCCGCCAAGCGCGTTGGCGCCGCCTATGACATCGGCGTACTCAACACTGTGAGTATCGCACTCATCTTCGGCGCGACGGTCGTCGTAAGTGGCGCAATCCTGTTGGCTGCGGTGTGCCAGCTCCGCGACGACAACGCTGGCTTCTGGTGTCGCCTATCGGCGACGTAACCCGTGGTCACGGGGAGCGTCTGTCCCTGTTTCTCGGGCCGCTATAGCGCACAATTGTGCAATCCATACAAAAATCTTATAACTGCACAGCCCCTACGATTGAGTGATACTAATGCCAGATTCGATGTCCGAACAACTCCGTCAGGATATGGAGTGTGAGGGGCT